>DATBRG010000007.1:0-91276 GCA_036560445.1 Methylophilaceae bacterium | reverse complement strand
CTTCAACATAATGGTTTTATTCTCCGTCAATCTTATGAATGTGCTTGTAAGTTGCGTACTATAGGCAGCCCATAAAATAATGTAAAAGAATATAGTTAAATATGTATATAACTAATTAACGTATTAAAAGTTTGTTAATTGTAATTAGTGCGTGGCCTTTTTTTGTATGGACGACTGGTGTATATTGATCCCATTGAAAATTTAATCAGTTAGCGTGAGCTGACCGGACAACCGGAAGCCAGTGTGTCGAAAGACCGCTGGCTTTTTTGCGTCTATAGGCCTGAAAGATGATGAGTAAAGCGAAAGAAAAGACTGAGAGTTTTAACTTCGATGGCTCAAAGAGTGATGATTTAGGTGTGAGCCAAATCGTCGCCGAGTTGCGCGACTTGCGTTTAAGCTCACTGGAACAGAGAAACCGCCGCAGCAAGCCACCCAAACTGCCCTCACGCAAAGCGCTGGCAGGCATTATTGAAGGTCTCGGGGCAGCACTCTTTCCCAACCGCCTTGGTATGCCAGACCTGAAAGAGGAAGGGCTGGATTATTTCGTTGGGCACACACTGGATGTAGCGTTGCGTGAACTGCTCACACAAGTGAATCTGGAGCTGCATTTTGTTTCTGCTTTCGCCCCGGAAAACAAAGGGCAGCAGCAGACACCACAATCACTGATACGCCAGTTTGCAAGTAGCTTGCCGGCCGTGCGCAGGCTACTTGATACTGATATCAGCGCCGCCTACGAAGGTGACCCTGCAGCCAGGAGTGTGGACGAAGTGCTGGTGTGCTACCCCGGCATTCACGCCATCATCCATTACCGTCTTGCCCATGAGTTGCATAAGCTTGGCTTGCCGCTGATTGCACGCATGATTTCCGAGATTGCACATTCTGCTACAGGGATAGACATACACCCCGGTGCAGACATTGCCGAAAGCTTTTTCATTGATCATGGCACCGGTGTTGTCATTGGTGAAACCACCATCATCGGCCGCCATGTGCGCATCTACCAGGCTGTTACCTTAGGCGCTAAACGCTTCCCTACTGACGAGAACGGCGCGTTGATCAAAGGCAACGCACGTCATCCTATTGTCGAGGATGACGTGGTGATTTACGCCGGGGCTACCATTTTAGGCCGCATCACTATCGGGAGCGGTTCTGCTATCGGTGGCAATGTCTGGCTGACTCATAGCGTACCGCCCGGCAGCAATGTGACCCAGGCCAAAATGGATGCTGTACCACTGGATGCCACCTCAGCTACTCAGTCCATTACCCCACAGTCTTTGCCTAAGCATAAAGATATTCAGCAATACACTTTCTAATCTTTTATATCGGAGAACCAAATGGCAGAAAACCATCAGATTCAAACTGCACTCAGTGATGTTGCGGCACGTACACTGGCCAATGCAACCAAGACCGTACCCATGCTCAGTACTATTTCGCCGCGCTGGCTGGTGCATCTGCTCAACTGGGTGCCGGTCGAAGCCGGTATTTACCGTGTCAACAAAGCCAAGGATCCCAATGCGATCGAGGTCGATTGCTCGAATAAGGATGAGCGTGAACTTCCAGCGACATTTGTTGATTATGAAGAGTGGGGTCGCGAGTATGTGCTGAATGCGGTCAATACCGTAGTTGATGTGCACACCAGGGTTTCAGACCTTTACAGCAGCCCGCACAACCAGATCAAGGAACAGTTGCGCCTGACGATTGAAACTGTCAAAGAGCGCCAGGAAAGCGAACTCATTAATAACAAGGAGTATGGCCTGTTGCACAACGTGGCCGATACGCAGAAAGTTAAATCCCGTACCGGCTCACCGACACCGGACGACCTTGATGAGCTTTTGGCCAAGGTCTGGAAAGAGCCGGCTTTTTTCCTGGCGCATCCGCAAGCGATAGCGGCATTTGGTCGCGAATGTACACGTCGCGGTGTGCCGCCACCTACTATTTCGTTGTTTGGCTCGCAATTCCTGACTTGGCGCGGATTGCCGCTGATTCCCACTGATAAGCTGCGTGTGACTAAGGGCAAGACCAATATTTTGTTGCTGCGTGTAGGTGAGAGTCGCCAAGGCGTAGTTGGCCTGTACCAGCCTAACTTGCCAGGTCAGCAAAGCATGGGATTGTCGGTACGCTTCATGGGCATCAACCACAAGGCCATCGCATCCTATCTGGTCTCGCTGTATTGCTCATTAGCCGTACTGACCGATGACGCGATTGCCGTGCTGGAGAATGTAGATGTAGGCAACTACTATGACTACAAGTAATTTTCCTGACTTAGCTTCTTTTGAACCGGAAGCCATACTGGCCTCGCTGCCGGGCGAGCATCCGCGCATGGAGGCTGGGTTGGCCATAGGCCGAGAGGCCAGCCATAGTGGGAATCTTGACGTGGCAGAGCTGTCGCGGATTGCCAATGAGCTGTATGCAGAGGGTTTCCCGGCAGGTGCTTTTGGCATTGCGCAGCTTGCTACAGCGCAACCTGAAATTCCCTCCACCGCTTCTTTATCGGATGCGCGGGAACCGGTAGCCAAGGGAAACCAATCCACCGCGTCTGATGTGGGGAGGCTGGGTGCAGTACCACATATTGCCGATATCAGTGCTTCCCATTTGCAGTATGCACCTGGCCTTGAGAATCAACTGGAAATCGGCCCATTGCTGGGTGGCATCGAGATCCCGCAGCAAGCCGAGCTCACTAGTTTGTTGGCAGGCGCGGGTGTTAGATCTGCGACCACTGGACAACCTAGCGGCTACTATTTTTTGCAAGATCCGCCGCTCAATGTTCCTCACAGTGCACTGGCACCCTCAGCACATCCTGCGTTTGACGCCAATCTGGTACGCAAGGATTTTCCTATCCTGCGCGAGCTGGTGAATGGCCGCCCGCTGATCTGGTTCGATAATGCCGCCACCACGCAAAAGCCGCAGGCAGTGATTGACCGCATCTCGTATTTTTACGAGCACGAAAACTCCAATATTCACCGTGCCGCACACGAGCTGGCGGCACGCGCGACAGACGCCTATGAAAACGCGCGCGAAACCGTACGCCGCTTCATTAACGCGTCTTCAATAGACAATATCATTTTCGTGCGAGGTACTACCGAAGCAATCAACCTTGTGGCCAAGTCCTGGGGCAAGAAATATCTGGGTGATGGTGACGAGATTGTTATCACCCATCTGGAGCACCATGCCAACATCGTGCCCTGGCAGCAGCTGTGCCGAGGAACCGGTGCCAAACTCAAAGTGGCTCCGGTGGATGATAGTGGCCAGGTGTTACTCGATGAATACCAGAAACTACTGACTGCTCGCGTCAAATTGGTTTCAATGACGCAAGTGTCCAATGCTTTGGGGACGGTCACACCAGCCGCCGAGATGATACAAATGGCGCATCGTGCGGGTGCACGAGTATTGCTGGATGGCGCACAGTCGGTATCGCATATGAAAGTAGATATGCAGGCTCTGGACGCGGATTTCTTCGTCTTTTCCGGCCACAAGGTTTTCGGGCCGACCGGCATCGGTGTCCTCTACGGCAAAACTGATGTGCTGAAAGACATGCCGGTATGGCAGGGCGGTGGCAATATGATCCAGGACGTGACCTTTGATAAAACCGTCTATCACGAAGCACCCGCGAAGTTTGAAGCTGGTACTGGCAATATTGCCGATGCGGTGGGCCTGGGTGAAGCGCTGGCGTATGTGGAGCGTATTGGCATAGACAATATCGCGCGCTATGAGCATGAGCTGCTGGTGTATGCCACAGCTGCTTTGCAAAAAGTGCCGGGCCTGCGCTTGATCGGTACCGCTAAGGAGAAAGCCAGCGTACTTTCTTTTACACTGGATGGTTACAAGAGTGAGGAAGTTGGCGCGGCGCTCAATAGCGAAGGTATTGCTGTGCGGTCTGGTCACCATTGCGCGCAGCCTATATTGCGACGCTTCGGGCTGGAAACCACAGTGCGCCCATCATTAGCCTTCTATAACACCCATGCTGAAGTCGATGTGCTGTATAACGCCTTGCTACGGTTAAGTTCGGGCAGGGTTCCTAATGGGCTATAAGTGGCGAATGGGAATAAAAAAATCCGGCTACCTGTGGTTAAGGCTTGCCGGATTGAGGGAGGAGACTCTTAGATTGCGCTAGTGCTTAGTGGAGGTTTCCAGCGGTAAAGATTTTTTGCTGAAATACCAGTCCACGGTTTCATGGCCTTCGCTGGCACGTGTACGTGCTGCCTGTTGGGTTGCTGGGGCGGGGACAATAACCTTGTCACCAGGCTTCCAACCCTCCGGGGTTGCCACCTTGTGTTTGTCGGTTACCTGAAGTGCATCTACCACGCGCAGGATTTCTTCTACCGAACGGCCCGTGGTCAGCGGATAATAAACAAAAGCGCGGATGATGCTCTGGTCATCAATAATAAATACTGCGCGCACTGTTGCGGTTTGCGATTCGCCCGGATGAATCAGGCCGAATTTCGCTGCGACCTGGCCAGAACGGTCATCGATGACTGGGAAGGGAACTTCCACGCCGAAGTTCTTTTCGATATTGTCCAACCAGGCGAGGTGGCTGAAATTGCTATCTTCCGATACTCCAAGTAATTGCACATTACGCTTGGCGAATTCGTCTGCCAGCCCAGAAAAGGCAATGAATTCGGTGGTGCAAACTGGTGTAAAGTCGGCCGGATGGGCGAACAGCACAACCCACTTTTTGCCTTTGTATTCTGATAGCCTGATGGGCCCCTGGGTTGAGTTGGCTTCAAAATCGGGGGCAACGTCGTTGATACGTGGAATTTGTGTGGTTTCAATAGTACTCATAATGACTCCTGAATAATACGAGGTGCACAGCGCGTCAAACCTTGGCGATGGAGACTTCGGTCGATTTCACCAGCGCCAATACCTCGGTGCCAACTTGTAAGCCCAGTTCGTTAATTGAACGTGTGGTGATGACTGAGGTAACCAGGCCCAAGGCCGTCTCTACATCCACTTCAGAAACTACCGGCCCCAGAACTATTTCCTTGATACGTCCGCGGAACTGGTTGCGTACGTTGATTGCTTGTATTGCCATGATGATCACTCCTTGGATTTAGACTGGTAGCAGCGCTTTTTGCGGCTTGGCCAGCCAAAGATGGAAAAATTTGCCTAGCGATGTTTCGCTACGACACCCTGCCTCCTGATCGCCACTCCCAGCCTCTAACCTGGCAAGGCGGCTTTTGAGCGCGGTAGGGCCATTGGGCGTGTAGATCACCCTGACGCCTCTCTTGGCTGCGTTTTTCTTGATCTTGTGGGTGAAAGAGTGGCTGACCCAATCGGTAATCAGCACGATCAGCTTGGTGTCATGCGGGATCACTTTTTTGCTGTCGCCGACTTTACGGCCCGGCCAATGGTTGATTTCATCGACGCCATGGCTGATTAAAACCTGCTTGATGCCATCAATATAATCACCACCTACCACTAATGCTGTACCCATCATGCACTCCTTGAAATTAGCAGCGACCTTTCGGCCGCTGCTGTCATTGCCTTATTTCTGGTAAATCTGGTCGAACACACCGCCATCGGCAAAGTGCGTTTTCTGCGCCTTTTGCCAGCCACCGAATACATCGTCGATGGTGATCAGGTTGATCTTGGGGAAGTTCTTTTCATACTTCTGGGCAACCGAGGCCAGAGTTGGGCGATAGTAGTTCTTCGCCGCAATCTCCTGACCTTCTTCGCTGTACAGGTATTGCACGTAGGCTTCAGCTACCGCGCGCGTCTTGCGCTTGTCTACTACCTTGTCCACCACTGTGACCGGTGGTTCGGCCAGGATGGATAGCGATGGCACGACGATATCCACCTTGTCCGGCCCCAGTTCCTTTTGTGCCAGGAAAGCTTCGTTTTCCCAAGCCAGCAGCACATCGCCGATACCGCGTTCTACGAAAGTCGTGGTGGAGCCGCGTGCGCCGGAATCCAGTACTGGCACGTTCTTGTAGAGTTTGCCGACGAATTCGCGTGCCTTGGCATCATCGTTGCCATACTTCTTGAGGGCATAAGCATAGGCTGCCAGGTAGTTCCAGCGTGCACCGCCAGAGGTCTTGGGATTGGGCGTGATGACAGAAACGCCTGGCTTGATCACGTCATCCCAATCCTTGATGTGCTTGGGGTTGCCCTTGCGCACCAGGAAGACGATGGTCGAGGTATAAGGTGAGCTGTTGTTCGGCAACCGTTTTTGCCAATCCTTGGGGATCAGCTTGCCTTTTTCAGAAAGCTGATCCACGTCATAAGCCAGCGCCAGCGTTGCTACGTCTGCATCCAGGCCGTCAATGATGGCACGGGCCTGTTTGCCCGAGCCACCATGTGAAGCTTTGACTGTGACGTTATCACCAGTCTTGGCCTTCCAGTATTTGGCAAAGGCGGCGTTGTAGTCCTGATACAGCTCGCGTGTCGGGTCATACGACACGTTGAGCAGTGTCACGTCCGCCGCGCTCGCCAAAATCGGGCTGGCAAGAGCCAATGCCGCGAGTAACGCCGTTAATGAGAGAAAAGATTTTTTCATATTGTTCCTTGTTTATTGGTCTGGCGCTTAGTAGGTGAGTTGCACGCGAGCGAATATTGCACGCTCATCCTCGCGATCCTTGATGTTGGAACCATCAGCCTTGACATTGATGACTGCACCTCCTGGTGATGTATGACTGGCTCCAGTGATTGCACCACCGTCAAACGAGGTTTCTTCGTAGTTCAGCTGGAATTTGACGTTCTGGTTCAGGTACCAATTGACTCCAGCTGCCCAGGTCTGAGCGGCTTTGGCGCTTTGCGATAAATCAGCATAGGCGCTGTTTGCGGTAGTCCCGCTGGAGGCAACCGCATACTGGCCGTTTCGGTTCTTGAAAGTGTCGCTATCAAGGTTGATCTCGCTGTAGCGAGCGACCAATTCCCATGCACCCCAACCGCCTTTGTTCAGGTCGAAATCGCGCTTAGGTTTTACCCCCTTGAACGAAGCATCTTCGCCAGTTAGCAGATAGGAGGCGGCAACTTCCCATGCATCGTGGGTCAGCTTCTTGTTGGTGCCTGTAAATATCGTCGAATTGGTTGCAGCACCACCGCCTGCTGGTGAGCCGCCGCCTGCCAGACTGACTTCCTGTTCCACCTGCGCGTACTCGGCAATCAGGCCGAATGGACCGTAGTAATAATTAGCCTGTGGCGCGATGCGGAAGCGGCTGCCATCGGCTACTGTACCAGTGCCATAGCGGAAGAACACTTGCTGGCCATCCGTCAGGTAGGCCGCAGGTAAACCCTGTCTGGTATTGTCGGCGGTAGTGGTATCGGTAAAGTTGAGGTTACGCTCACCTTGCGCATCGCCGTAAGTTGCGGCAATACCGAAGCCTAAGCCTGCAAGTGCTGAATCATCGCCCTTGAATGGTGTAGCGAAGATACGCCCACCCACATCCTTGTCGCCAAGGAAGCCAACGCCGCCACTACTGCTGGAGCCATCAGCCACACCGTTGTAGTAGCCGATAGAATAGTTCAGCTTGTCATCCAGTATGTCGCCATGCAGTGCAATACCGATGTCGCGGTTAGGCAGCAGATCGTTGGTGACATAGCTGCGTTCAACAAACTTGGTATCGGCGGCACTTTGCAGGCGCTCAAGACCTAGGTCTGGTTTGAATTTACCAACTCGCACCTTAAAGCCCGGTGCAAATTTCCCGTCTACATAGGCATCTTGTACCAGTGCAGTGCCACTACCGAAATCGGGGGTGAAGCGGTAATCGTACTTGCCGAACAACGTACCTTCTATGATCGGCCGAGCACGGCGCAAGATATAGGTGTCATCGGCATTGTGGAAGCCGTCGGTACCGATATTGCCGGCGCGGCCATCGGTACGCTCGCGGATATCGTTAGCGCCCTGGTCGTAGTAACGGTAATCTGTCTGTAGCACGGCGCGGAATTTGATACTGTTCTGGCCATCGGCAGACTCGAAGCCAAAGCCATCCTTGCTCGCTTTAACCACGGGGGTCTCTTTTTTCTTTGCTGCAGCATCTTCCTCTGCGATCTCGCCTTTGCGGTCGAGCACGCGGATCTTCTGATCCAGCTCCTGTACCAATGCGCGCAGTTTTTCAATCTCGTCGCTATCGCTGGCGTGTGCCAGGTTGCTGCCTAGTAAAACGCCGCTAGCAACGAGTGCTGCGGTAATGCCTTTAATCCTGAATTGCATGATGAACCCCTATTAAAAGTTATTCACTTCCGGTGGTCCGGTCAGTTCATCGATTTATATTATTTATAGTCTTGCCGCTGCATTTGCAGTAGGCGTAAAGCGTTGAGTGTCCTGGGCTGGAGGTTGATTGAATCTAACCTTCTCGCGACGCTCAATTTGCGTCACGCGGCCTTCGTGCACCGTGATCTCTATGGAGCCAAAGCGCAGCTGCTCGATAGCACGTAGAATTTCCTGCACGACCTCGCTATTGGCTTGAAGTGTGCTGGTTTGTGATGCATTAGCGTTTGGCATGGCTTGGTCTCTCTCAAAATCTGTAAAGCGAACGTTGCGCACTTTAGCAATCCGACCAAATAATAGAAAATACTTATTTTTAATATAAATATAACTATTAACGATATATGGGCTCTGGCTGGTTGAGTGAAACTAAAAGAGAGGACAAAAGAAAAGGCGCCGGAGGCGCCTTGATTGGTCTGCTGGCCTGTCGTTATGGAATCAGCTTTCGCTTTTCCATAACACGTCAGGCAGCCAGGTTATTTATGCTCGTTAGCTTCGTCTTTTACAGCCTTGCCGCCGTGCTCAATATCTGCGCCCGCTCCAGCCACGGTGTTACACCCCGCAATTGAACCAAAGATGCCGACCAGGAATAGTGCCGTTACCAGTGAGGTGAGAATTTTTCTAATCATTTTGAAACCCCAAGCTTAAAAAAAGCAGAAATATGCTAAAGGCATACTAAGGCTATCTAATAAGCTTGGCTGTGCGGTATCGCACATAGGCGGCGACTTTTACGGACTAGCCGGTTTTATTGCCAAGTAGCTCGGCTACAGGGTGCAGTTCTTCAATGTGTTGCGAAACCACTTTAATGATGACGATGATCGGGATGCTGAGCAGCATGCCCCATATGCCCCATAGCCAGGTCCAGAACAGTAGCGAGATGAATACAGCTGCCGTATTCATCTGCGCGATCCTGCCAGTCAGCCAGGTAGTCACAAAGATGCCAATAAAGGTGGCAATCACTAGAGATACGCCGCCAATCAGCACAGCCATAAGCAGGGAATCGAACTGCAGAAAAGCCGCCATGCCGGTGGCAATTGCCGTAACCAGTGGGCCGAAGTAGGGGATGAGATGCAACAGGCCGGCAGCAACTGCCCACGCCCCAGCATTCTCTAATCCCAGCCAGCTTAATGCTACCCAAGTGACCAAGCCTACCAGCGCATTGGTAAGCACGAGCATCAGCATGTAGCTCTGGATGGAGTTATTGATGTCGTCAAGGATATTGACGGTGATTTTCTTCCTCGATAGCGATGGCCCGGCAAGCCGAACCAGTTTGCGCTTGAAAGTGTCTCCGGAGAGCAAGAGGAAATAAGCCAGGAAAAGCACCATCAAGCCTTGCCCCATAAATGCCAGAACACCTTTAGAGCCTGCCAGCAGGTAGTTGCTGACCTTGAAAGGGGCCGAGTCTATGATGATGTGCGTTGTACGTTGCGTGGGCACAACGCCTGTTACCGTACTGGTGGCTTTTTCCACAACAGTGGCCGCATTCTGCATTTTTTGAATATTGCTCAGTGGGCCTTGCTGCGAACGCTGTAATTCGGCTGAAAGCTTATTGGCAGCCTCTGGCAGCTGGGTAATGATGGACTGTATCTGGCCACGCAGGGAATACCCACCGAACCCTATGCCTAATATGACAATGGTCATCACAATGGTAGAGCCTGCTGCTCGCGGTATTCTGATTTTCCCCAGCCACTCCACCAGTGGGTTAAGGGTATAGGCTAGCAGTATTCCCAACAGTACCGATATAACAAAACTCTGCGCCCAATCCAGCGCGTATATCAATGCAACGGTAGCAATGATACGCAGCGCCAGGCTGTGAGGTTCGACTGCTGCGGGCTGGGATTCAGTGTTCATGATTGCCTCGGCAAGAGCGGCCAGCGTTGATTTACTTACGGGAAACTCCTGAAATGGCATTTCGGAATTTGAACACTATACGCTTTCATTCTTCCATAGCACATCAGCACGGCCTACATGCTTGTTGATGGCACGCGACATCACAAACAACAGGTCAGAAAGGCGGTTGAGGTATTGCAGCGAGGTTTCTGTTACTTGCTCCTCGCGGTTGAGCCTGATCAACTGGCGCTCGGCGCGTCGGCAGACAGTGCGTGCCAGGTGGCAATAGGCCGCAGCACGGGTGCCACCGGGTAAAATGAATTCCTTGAGTGGGTCCAGTTTGTCGTTCAATCCATCAAGAATATTTTCCAGTGCGGCCACGCGTTCAGTCTTCACCATCACATGGCCGGGGATGCACACCTCACCGCCGAGGTCGAACAGGTCATGCTGCACTCGCGTAAGCGTCTGGCCGATATTTTCTGGTAGCGGCTCGGTGAGCAGGATGCCGATGATGGCATTCAGTTCATCCACATCGCCCATGGTTTCAACACGCAGGCTATCCTTGTTGACGCGTGTGCCATCGCCCAGCCCGGTGGTGCCGTCGTCACCGGTGCGTGTATAAATTCTGCTTAATCGGTTACCCATGGTGTTTTTTTACTTAAGTTGGTTTTGGAGAATCAGATTTGCTGTTTTGCAGTAGCGCTGCGAGGTCTTCAGCCGGTAACGGATGACTGAACATGAAGCCTTGCACGCAATCGCAGCCATTCGCTTTCAGGAAATCAAGTTGCTGAGAGGTTTCCACACCTTCAGCAGTGACCGAAAGCTTAAGGCTGTGGGCCATACTGATGATTGCGATAATAATGGCGGCGTCATTCGGGTCACTAGCAATATCACGGATAAAGCTCTTATCAATTTTGATTATATCAACCGGAAGCCTCTTCAAGTAAGAAAGGCTGGAATAACCTGTACCAAAATCGTCGACAGCCAGACTAACGCCCATTTCCTTGAGAGTGTTGAGCCAGCTGATGACTTCGGCCTGCCCCTGTAGAGAGATGCTTTCCGTTACTTCCAGTATGAGGTAGTTAGGTGTCATGCCGCTTTGCAGCAAGATTTGCGTGATTTCCTGCAGAAAATCGGGCTGGCGGAACTGTAATACGGACAAGTTGATGGATACGCGTATGGGTGGCAGGCCCATATCCTGCCAGATGCGGTTTTGCCGACATGCCTGGCGCAGAACCCAGTTGCCGATTGAGTTAATCAGGCCACCAGCCTCGGCCACCGGGATGAAACGGTCTGGGCCGATCAGGCCCCACTCAGGGTGATTCCAGCGTATCAGCGCCTCTACTCCCTGAATCTCGCCTGTGGATATAGACAGCATGGGTTGGTAATGCAACACCAGTTCATTATTGCTGATGGCTTTGCGCAAACTATTCTCAAGCGCCATTTGCTCGGTGACGCGCTGTGTCATTTCCTGGGTGAAGAATTGGAAGTTATTGCGTCCGGCACTCTTGGCGTAATACATGGCTGTATCGGCATTTTTTATCAGCAAGTCGGCGGTATTGCCATCATTTGGGTAAACGGCAATACCGATACTGGCGGTAACGCTTAGCTCCGAGTCCCCGACCATATACAGGGTAGAGCAGACATCAAGCAACTTGCCCGCAATATCAGCCGGCGCGTAGTCGTCGGCAATATCAGGTAGCAGTATGATGAATTCGTCACCGCCCTGGCGGCTGATGGTGTCGGTGTTGCGCAAGCAATTGCTGAGTGTGCTGGCTATCTGTTTCAGTAACTGGTCGCCGATTTCGTGGCCCAGCGTATCGTTGATGTTCTTGAAATGATCGATATCCACAAACATCAACGCCAGGTTGGTGCCGTTGCGCTTGGCAGAATGCAAGGCCTGGCGTAGGCGGTCGGTGAGTAAGAGGCGGTTCGGCAGGTCGGTGAGGAAATCATGTTCGGCAAGGTAGGTCATGCGGTGCGCCATTTTTCTGGCGTCGCTGACATCATGAAATACCAGTACCACGCCCATCATCGTGCCATCGGAATCCATAATCGGTGCGGCCGAGTCTTCTACGGCGTATTCATTGCCATCGTTGCTGAGCAACACGCTATGGTTGGCCAGGCCGCATATCTGGCGGTGGGCCATCACGATCTCGACCGGGTTGGGCGCCAGTTTGCGCGTACTTTCATTGATGATGCGGAATACCTCGAGAATCGGCCGTCCGCTTGCATCCCGCTTGCTCCATCCCGTCATGCGTTCAGCCACCGGGTTGAGGTAGGTCACCATTGACTGTGTATCGGTCGTGATTACTCCATCGCCAATCGATTCCAGTGTTACCAGTGCGCGTTGTTTTTCATGGTATAGGTCGTATTCGGTTTGCTTGCGGAACTCGATTTCGGTGATCAATTGCTGGTTGGTCTCCGTCAATTCCAGCGTGCGCTGTGCAACCATGGATTCCAGCTTTTCGTTAACCTCAGCTAGTGCACGCTCGGCATTGCGACGATGCGTCACCTCATCTTGCAGTTTTTCCACGGCTTCTCGCAGTTGCACTGTGCTGGGTATTGCCAGTGCTGCCGGCATCAGTCGCCAAAGCATGATTGCAGTCAGCCCGGAGATGATGCCAGTCCAGGCTTTGACCCCGGCATCCAGCCAGTAGACAGGCTCCCAAATCGTGAATATGGCGATTATGTGTGTTGTCCCGCAGGCAGCAATGAACATGGCAAACATCATAAAAATCCAGTTAAACTGGAGGTCTCCACGCTTCTTGATGAAGTACATCAGCGCAACTGGAATCGTGAAGTAGGAAAGTGCGATCATGCTATCCGCACCTACATATAGCCACAGGAGAGATGGCGTCCACAGATAGCAATGTCCATGCGGCATGAAGTTATCAGGAACAAGCCAGTGCAGTAACATATCCATGATGTTATGTCCTCGATCTCTGTCGGGCGGTTGATGTGCTTTACTAGCAATATAGCAAATAGCGCATGCACTTGTGCCATTACGTGGAACCAGATAAGGAAAAATGAAGAAAGACGAATTGGTTAGCTGCCGGGCAGTGGGTGTTTTTGATTCCGGCGTAGGTGGCATTTCCGTACTCAAGCACATTCGGCAATTGTTGCCGGCTGAAGATTTGCTCTACTGTGCCGATTCACGCTTTGCCCCATATGGCAATAAATCGCCCGAGGTAATACGCGAGCGCGCCACTTATCTGGCTAACTTCCTCATTGCGCAAGGTGCCAAGGCACTGGTGGTGGCCTGCAATACTGCTACCGCGGCGGCTATAGAACACCTGCGTGGTAAATACAGCCTGCCGATTATTGGGATGGAGCCTGCCGTGAAGCCTGCAGTTAAAGCCACAAAGACTGGCGTGGTAGGCGTGCTCGCCACCAGCGGTACACTCAAAAGCGCGCAGTTCGCTGCACTGCTTGAGAGCTACGGACAAGAAGTCAAAATAGTTACCGAGGCTTGCATAGGGTTGGTCGAATGCATAGAGCGCGGCGAGCTGGATACACCAGAAACTAGGGGTTTGCTAAAGCGCTATATCGATCCACTGCTCGCTGCCGGGGCAGATACCGTGGTGCTGGGCTGCACGCATTACCCCTTTGTGGTGCCACTGATTGCAGAACTGGCCGGCTCGCAAATCACCCTGATTGATACCGGTGCCGCAGTGGCGCGTCAGTTACGCAAGCGGCTGGAAGAAGCGGGGTTGTTGAATACCGGTCAGGCAGAAGGTAAAAACTTATTCTGGCTTAACCGAGAAAACAGTCATGAACTACAGCAATCTACCGAGCTGGTTGCAAAACTATGGGGCGGGGAGGGACAGGTGGTGCCGTTGCCGGTATCGGCAAAATATATGCAGGAGCCGACTCCCGAGAATTAATCGAAACTGACTCCTTTAATTTTTAATTCTTAGCGTGTATTGCCCTCTGCTAACCCAGTGTAGGAAGTTATATTGAGACCACTGGCTCGTTCTAGTGTTATCACAATAGTCAGCAAGCAGCACAGACTTTGGATTGATCCCACGTTTAACAGCTTCTGTGAGAACATCTTGCCTGTGAATAATTGGATTATTCTTGGCCAATTCTTGGCATATCAAGCGAATTTGTTCTGGAATGCACATTTGATTAGTGATGGCCAACGGTTTCACCCGCCTTCAGTTTGTACTTTGTCCCGCAATACGGGCACATGGCGTGCCCTGTTTCAGCGATGTCCAGAAACACGCGTGGGTGCGAGGCCCACAAAGCCACTTCCTTGGTGGGGCAGTGTAACGGCAAGTCTTTTGCCGTTACCTCGATCTCTGCCATTGCTTTAGCTTCGGCCATGATATTCCCTCTGGTTAGACCAGTGTCAGCCAGCCCTGATGCGCTGCGGATTTACCGGTGACTGCGTCGAAGTACATGGATTGCAGCTTCTCGGTGATGGGGCCACGTACGCCAGCACCAATGGCGCGGTTATCCAGCTCGCGGATAGGCGTGACTTCAGCCGCGGTGCCGGTGAAGAAGGCTTCGTCGGCACAGTAGACCTCATCACGCGTGATGCGCTTCTCGATAACCGGGATGCCCAACTCGCCTGCCAGTTGAACCACGGTATCGCGGGTGATGCCCTCCAGCGCGCTGGTGAGGTCTGGCGTATAAATCTTGCCGTTGCGGACAATAAAGATGTTCTCGCCCGAGCCTTCAGCTACAAAACCATCTACATCCAGCAGCAAGGCTTCGTCGTAGCCATCTTGCGCCGCTTCCTGGTGCGCGAGGATGGAGTTGAGGTAGTTGCCGTTGGCTTTGGCCTTGCACATGTGGATGTTGACGTGGTGGCGCGAGAAAGAGGATGTCTTGACGCGAATACCCTTCTGGATGGCGTCGTCGCCCATGTAGGCGCCCCAGCTCCAGGCAGCCACGATAACGTGCGTGGATAATGTCTTGGCGGCGATGCCCATGGCTTCAGCGCCGTAGAATGCCATCGGGCGCATGTAGCCGGATTCCAGCTTGTTCTCACGGATAGCAGCCTTTTGTGCTTCTATCAGCGTGGCCTTGTCGTAAGGCATCTTCATGCCCAGGATGTGGGCGGAGCGGAACAGGCGGTCAGTATGCTCCTGCAAACGGAAAATAGCAGGGCCCTTGTCGGTCTTGTACGCACGCACGCCCTCAAACACCCCCATGCCGTAATGCAATGTGTGTGTGAGTACATGGGTGGTGGCATCGCGCCACGGTACCATTTTACCGTCGTACCAGATTACTCCGTCTCGGTCTGCCATTGATTTGGCCACAGCCATCTTACTTCTCCTGTTTGCTTGTCTGCTTGTTTTGCAAGGATTAAAAAGCTTTAATTGTAAACGACACAGCCTAACCTTGGATAGACAAGCTGTACTTATAGTATGGATAAGGAAAGTGGATGGCACGTATTTTAACGGTGGGAACGGTCACGCTGGATCTGGTATTCGGCCTGCAGCATCATCCTGATGCCGATGAGGAGATGCGCGCTGAGAGCCTGCGAACTGCGCGTGGCGGCAACGCTGCCAATAGCGCCGTGGTGTTGGCGCAGCTAGGCCATCAGCTAGAGTTTCTCGGTACCCTGGCCGATGCTCCGGAGACTTCCGTCATCAGCCAGGACTTTGCCCACTATGGCGTGGATTTCAGCCACTGTCCATGCTTGCCGGGCAGGCCGCCGACTTCGAGTATCTATCTGGCTGGCGATACGCGCAGCATCGTGCACTATCGTGACCTGCCAGAACTATCGTTTGACGATTTTAAAAAAGCGCTACTGCAAGCATTTGATTGGGTACATTTCGAGGGTCGCAATATCGAGGCAGTAACCGCCATGATGCTGTATGTCCGTGAAGCCCGACCTGGGCTGCCAATCTCTCTGGAGCTGGAAAAGCCGCGTGATGGTATTGCAAGTTTATTCGGCCTGGCTGATCTACTTATATGTTCGCGCCATTTCGCCAGGCACATGCAGCATGTCGAGCCGCATGATTTCTTGCCATGGATGCAACAGCAAGCACCACAGGCGCAGGTTGTACTGGCCGCTGGCGAGCAGGGGGCATATGCGCTGGATGATGCTGGCGTGGTTCACCATGCGCCGGCTATGCCGCCGCCCAAGGTGCTGGATACGCTGGGCGCAGGCGATACTTTTAATGCAGCATTGATAGATGCTGCTATCAGAGAGCTTTCTTTGCCGAAGATGCTGGAGGCCGCGTGCAGTTTGGCCGGGCAGAAATGCGGCGTGCTGGGTTTCGAACTTGGGTTAAAAGCAAAATAAAACCAACTTTCGTGGTATTTCTTGGTCATAGCCCAGTGCGTACATTTTATTGCTGGAAGCATTGCCAGAAGAGGCTTGCATCGATTTTTGATGCACAATTCCGGGCAAGTGCGCCGTGTTAAAATATACCCAATCACTATTCAGTTCTGAAAGCACTTAATGCACAAGACCCTTCTGGCCCTGATTTGTACGCTCTTGATAGCTTGCAGCCCGGCCAAGCAACAGCAGCAATTATTTGGCACCGATATTACGGGTGCCGACTTTGCCAAGGACCTGAGCCTGACTGACCATAACGGTAAGCTGCGGCACCTGGAAGATTTCAAGGGCAAGGTAGTTGCCTTGTTCTTTGGCTATACGCATTGCCCCGATGTCTGCCCGACTACGATGGCAGACCTTGCTTCTGCCATGAAACTCTTGGGCAGTAAAAGTGACGAAGTGCAGGTGCTGTTCGTGACAGTAGACCCTGAGCGCGATACCCAGCAGGTGCTTGCACAGTTCGTGCCATCGTTCGATAAGCGTTTTCTGGGGCTCTATGGCACCCCTGAGCAAACCGCAGAGACCGCCAAGAATTTCAAGGTTTTTTACGCCAAAGAGCCTCAGGCTGGCAAAAGTGGGTATAGCATAGACCATAGCGCAGGGGTGTATGCTTTCGACAAGACTGGCAAGGTCAGGGTTTATATCAAGTTTGGCGAGAAGCCAGCCGAAATAGCCAGCGATTTGCAGCAAATACTTTAAGCCTTCTCGAGTTTTAAGGTTGTTCTGAGGGGGTGGTACGGCATATAATTGCGGGTTTTTCGATCCAAGAATTTAGCATTTAGGAGATGCCGTCATGGCAAACGTTACCGCCTCAGACGCGACAAGTAGCGAGTATTACAATTACGATATTGTCCGCCGATTCACCATCATGACTCTGGTCTGGGGCGCACTCGGCATGTTTGTTGGCGTTTATATTGCCTCTGAACTGGCTTTCCCGATTCTCAATTTCGATAACCCTTTCATCACCTTTGGCCGCTTGCGTCCTGTGCATACCGGCACCGTGATTTTCGGGTTTGGTGGTAGCGCCCTATTTGCCACCTCTTACTACGTGGTACAGCGCACCTGTCAGGCGCGGCTATTCAGTGATGGTATGGCTAATTTTACGTTCTGGGGCTGGCAGACAGTGATTGTTTGTGCCGCACTAGGAAACATGATGGGTTACAGCCAGGGTCGTGAATACGCCGAGATGGAATGGCCAATCGACATCCTGATTGAAATCGTCTGGGTTACCTACCTGATTGTATTTGTCGGCACCCTGATGAAGCGCAAGCAACCGCATATCTATGTTGCCAACTGGTTCTATCTAGCTTTTATCCTCGCCACCGCTATCCTGCATACCTTTAACAATCTCGCTGTGCCTATCAGCATGTTCTCGATGAAATCCTACAGCCTGTTCTCCGGCGCGCAGGATGCGATGACGCAATGGTGGTATGGCCATAATTCGGTGGGCTTCTTCCTGACAGCGGCCTTCCTCGGCATGATGTATTACTTTGTGCCTAAGCAGGCAGGGCGCCCGGTTTATTCCTATCGCCTATCCGTACTGCACTTCTGGGCCATCATATTCCTCTATATGTGGGCTGGTGCTCACCACTTGCACTGGACTGCCATCCCGGACTGGACATCGACTCTGGCTGCAACTTTCTCCATCATGCTGTTGCTGCCATCCTGGGGCGGCATGATCAACGGTATCCTCACGCTTTCCGGTGCCTGGGACAAGTTGCGTACTGACCCGGTGATGCGTTTCCTGATCGTGGCACTATCGTTCTACGGGATGTCTACCTTTGAAGGCCCAATGATGTCACTCAAGGATGTGAACGCGCTATCGCATTACACTGACTGGACCATCGGCCACGTGCATTCCGGTGCGCTGGGCTGGGTGGCTATGGTTACTTTTGGCAGCCTCTATCACTTGATACCGCGTCTGTGGAACACTCCGATGCACAGCCAAAAACTGATCAATGTGCATTTCTGGCTGGCCACTATCGGCGTGTTGCTCTACATCACCGCGATGTGGATATCCGGCATCATGCAGGGCCTCATGTGGCGCGCTTTTGACGACTACGGCAATCTGCAATATGCCTTTGTTGAGTCAGTGGCAGCGGCGCATCCGTTCTACATCATGCGTGGCATAGGGGGGACATTCTTCCTCGCCGGCATGATACTCATGTGCTACAACGTATTCAGAACCATCCGCAAGGGCACTACTGAGCTTGAAGGCGGCCTCAGTCCTGCAATAGCTTAAGTAAAGGTCATTGGAGTTAGCATGAAGCACGATAATATTGAACGTAATCTGGGCCTGCTGGTGGTTTTGACCATGCTGGCTATCAGCGCTGGTGGCCTGGTTGAAATCGTTCCGCTGTTTTTCATCAAGGAAACAGTGGAAAAAGTGGATGGTGTTCGCCCTTACACACCGCTGGAGCTGCGCGGCCGCGATATATATGTACGCGAAGGCTGTTACCTGTGCCACTCACAGATGATTCGCCCATTCCGTGACGAAGCATTGCGCTATGGCCACTACTCGTTGGCTGCCGAATCCAAATACGATCATCCATTCCAGTGGGGTTCAAAGCGCACCGGCCCTGATCTGGCCCGCGTTGGCGGTAAATACTCCAACGAATGGCAGGCGCAGCATTTGACGGCTCCACGTTCGCTGGTACCACAATCCGTGATGCCAAATTACCCATGGTTGGGCAAGACCGATCTGGATTATTCGGATGTGGAATTGCGCATGAAAGCACTGCGTACCACCGGCGTGCCGTATTCACTGACCCAAGCTGAGTACGAACGTAACGTGAAGGATTTTGGTGCCGATGTCGCCAAGACCTTGCATATCCCGGATGCAGAGAAGAACCTGATTGCGCAGGCGCAGCTTGGTAACTATGACACCAACCCAGGCAATATCAGTGAGCTGGATGCCTTGATAGCCTACTTGCAGGTTCTGGGTACGATGGTTGATTTCAAGAAGTATGACGATGATTACTTCGTCAAATTCCGCTAGGTGATGGTGATGGAATTTTTGCTCTGGTTTACCAAGTTTGAAAATACCAAGCCGGTATCGCTGGTTATTTTCTTCGGCCTGTTCTGCGGCGTAATGGTTTATCTGTATGGCAATCGCGAGCGCGGAAAAGAGCTGGAAACGTACAAGAACATCCCGTTACAAGATGAAGAGAACGAGTTAGGAAAGCATCATGAGTGAAGATCAGGCTAAAGGCCCAACTACCACTGGCCATACCTGGGATGGCGATCTGCAAGAACTGAATAACCCGCTACCAAGGTGGTGGATATGGGGGTTCTATGCTTCTTTTATCTTTACTATCCTGTATTGGTTGATCTACCCGGCATGGCCTGTCGGCGGTCATTTCACTACGGGCATTCCCGGCCTGAACAGCATCAGTTATACCGCCACTACGGTGGATGGCAAGGAAGTGCAGAAGACTACGCACTGGAATTCACGCGCTAAGCTCATGGTAGAGATGAATGAGTTGCACCAGGCGCAAAAGCAGTGGTTCGACAAGGTTGCGGCTATGCCATATGAAGCCGTTGCCAAGGATGCCGACCTGATGCAGTTCGTTAACTCTGCTGGTAAGACCTTGTTTTCGGATAACTGTGCGCCATGTCACCAGCAAGGGGGACAGGGCAAGATTGGTTTTTCGCCTAACCTCACGGATGACAGCTGGATTTACGGCGGTAGTTACGACAATATTCACCAGACCATTGTTGGGGGTCGCCATGGCTATATGCCGCCTTTCAAGGAAGTGCTGACGGACGAGCAGATCACCCAGTTGGCGAATTATGTATTGAGCCTCTCGGGTGATGCCAACGATGCTACCGCCGCCCAGGCTGGTAATGCCTTGTTCCATAGTGAGACTGCAGCCTGCTTCTACTGCCACGGTGCTGAAGGCAAGGGCCGTGAAGTATTGGGTTCTGCTAACCTGACTGATAAGATCTGGTTGTGGGTAAACGTACCTGGCGAGAAGACGCAGCAAGCCAAGGTGGATGACGTGAAGAAGGTGATTCAAGGTGGCCTGGCGCGCGGTGTGATGCCGAATTGGGATACCCGTCTCAAGCCGGATCAGATTAAGCTGTTAACTGTTTATGTCCACGATAGTCTGGGTGGCGGCAAGTAAAACGTGCGTTGCAGTCTAGTCTTCGGACTGAACATGAAATTAGAACAAAAGGCTCACCCGGCAGGTGGGCCTTTGTTGCTTAAGCATTACATAGAAGAGGCAAGTCGAGTAGACCGTTATGCCAGCTAGTACAGCACAGAAGTCCACGCTTCAGCACAAGCACATCCCGATAGTCACGCGCTCAGTCAAGGGCCGATTCCGTAATTTCAAAACGGCTATCATGGCGCTGGCTTACTCAGTCTATTTCATCTTGCCCTGGTTGCCATGGACACGCCATAGTGCAGCCAGCCAAGCGGTGATGTTTGACTTAAGCTCAAGACGCTTCTTCATTTTCGATCTTGTCGTCTATCCGCAGGATATCTTCTGGCTGGCCATGCTGCTGTTCATTGCTGCCGCTTTGCTGTTTTTTACCACTGGCCTGGTTGGCCGCGCATGGTGCGGCTATTTCTGTTTCCAGACCTTGTGGTCAGATCTTTTTATTAAGATTGAGAATGTCATCCAGGGTGAACGCCCTGCACGCCTGCGTCTGAAGAACCAACCGCTGAATGCAGAAAAAATCCTCAAAGTCGGCTCCTCGCATGCGCTGATGATATTGGTGTCGTTCTGGACAGCGATTACCTTCGCTGCCTATTTCACCTATGCGCCAGATTTTGTTCGTGCCCTGTTTACCGGCCATGCGGCCGATGCAGGTTATATCACGGTGATAGTCCTTACGCTGACCACTTATATCGCCGGCGGTATCGTGCGTGAAAATGTCTGCATGTTCTGTCCCTATGCACGTTTCCAGGGCGTGATGTACGAAGCCGATACCCTGGCAGTGAGCTACGATACACGTCGGGGTGAAGGCACTGCTGGCCGTACCATTCCGGTCCAGGGGCTGCGTACGCGTGAAGAACGCCAGGAAAAAGGCCATGGCGATTGTATCGATTGTGGTTTCTGCGTACAGGTATGCCCGACCGGCATCGATATCCGCGATGGCTTGCAATACCAGTGTA
Organism: Methylophilaceae bacterium; assembly: GCA_036560445.1. Classification (GTDB taxonomy): domain Bacteria; phylum Pseudomonadota; class Gammaproteobacteria; order Burkholderiales; family Methylophilaceae; genus DATBRG01. The sequence goes on along the minus strand of DATBRG010000007.1, from coordinate 69,826 downwards.
TTTCCTGCGGCCTGTGTATTGATGCGTGTAATAACATTATGGATTCGGTCGGTTACCCGCGCGGGCTTATCCGTTACGATTCAGAGCGCAACCTGACCAGTGATACCCCACACAAGCCACGGTTGGAGTGGAAGCGTCTCAAGGTGTTGGGTTATGCCGCTGCTCTTGTGATTGCAAGCGGGGTACTGTTTTACAACATCGGTACACGTAACGATACCGAAGTAATGGTGCAGCAGATACGCCAGCCGCTTTATATCATGCTGTCTGATGGCAGTTTCCGTAACCGCTACCAGGTGCATATCGTTAACAAGACCGAGCACGAAGAAACCTACACGCTCAAGGTCAAAGGCATTCCAGAGAGTGCGCTTGATCTAGGCAATATCCCGCAAATCAGGGTGCGCGCTGGTAAGGATTTGACCATCAACGTCAAGGTGAACCTGAGCCACGAGCTCGCTGAACATACCGACGAGTTTGATTTCATTATCATTCCTGCTACGCCTGGGGCTGCGTCGCTGGTGCACGAAGCGCATTTCAAGAGCCAGCACGAATGATGATGATTTCTGAATTACCCATGACCGAAACGCTGTTTGGCGGCGTACTTCTAGCTACTTTATTGTTTTTTGTCAGCCGTCGCCTCGGCCTTTCCAGTTTCTGGGCGAGCATACTCAGTGGTGCGCTGCCGTTCACGCTCTACCTGCTATATAGCAAGCAACATGCAACTGGCGGTGATGTGCTGACGGTACATTTTGCCGTCTACCTGGCTACCGCTGGTGTTCTTATGGTATTTGGCGGGATGCAGAAAAAGCGGCAGAAATTGCACTGGGGGCCACGGCTCATTATTGGTTTCTTTGTTGTCCTGGTAGGGTTACAGGCATTGCTGATGTCAATTTCCATACGTGGTTTACCGGATTTCATCTCAGGAATATTTTTACCAAATCCGAATCACGTCAAAATGCACACGGCATTTCCCGGCCTCATTCCGCATGATCTCAATAAGCTGTATGAGCCGCATTTGCAGCAAATGGAACAGCAGCGCAACCTTGGTTGGCAAATCAATCTGGATGGCCTAAAAGACCTGCGCGAACAAACCGCCAGCAAGGTCACGGTTACGATACTGGATAAACAGCAGCAACCATTGCAGGCGGCGGAAGTGACCTTGGGCATGTGGCGCATGGCTAATAGCCACGATGACCACAAGCTTAACCTGCAAGAGATCAAGCCTGGCGTCTACCAAACCGATGTACTGCTGCAGGATGCTGGTCGCTGGATCGCCGAGCTGCATATTGAGCGCGGTACGGATAGTTTTATCAGTCAGCAGACCTTATTCGTTTCCGAATAGATACAATCCCATTTCTTCCCGGACTGGAATTGTAAGCAGTCATGAATGCCGAATCTTCCTGCTATCACTGTGGGTTACCCGTTTTATCCGGTAACCAGTTCTCAGCCAGCATTCTGGGGCAAAGCCGCAGCATGTGCTGTCATGGCTGCCAAGCGGTGGCCGAGGCCATTGTCGAAAACGGTCTGGAAGACTACTACAACTACCGTACCGAGCTACCCAAAACTGCGGAAGAGCTGGTGCCTGATGAGCTAAAGCAACTGGCACTGTACGATCACCCCGCAGTGCAAAAGAGCTTTGTCTTCGCTGGGCAGGGCGAGCTCAAACAGGCTTCGTTAATACTTGAAGGCATCACCTGTGCGGCCTGTATCTGGCTTAACGAACGCCACCTGAAACAACTCAAAGGTGTGCATGAGGTTGCGTTTAATTATGCCTCACACCGTGCCCGCATCAGCTGGGACGAAAGCCAGATCAAACTGAGCACCATCTTTGCCGAGATTCGCAAGCTTGGCTATCACGCCCATCCTTTCAGCGCGCAACAGCAGGATGCCATGCGCCAGCAACAGCGCAAGGCAGATTTCCGCCGCCTTGCTGTCGCAGGCCTTTCCGCAGGGCAGGTGATGATGATAGCCGTAGCGCTATACGCTGGCCCGAACCAGGGCCTGGGTGAAGCAACTGCACAACTGTTGCGCTGGTTCAGCATGGCGTTAAGCATCCCTGCCGTCTTTTATGCCGCATGGCCGTTCTATCGGGCTGCCTGGCGTGGCATCATCAATCATCGTATCGGTATGGATGTACCGATTGTACTGGGCTTGCTTACGGGTTTTGCCGGCAGTATATGGGCCACCTTGCAGGGGTATGGCGTGGTGTATTACGACACGCTGACCATGCTGACTTTCTTCCTGCTGGCAACACGTTTCCTGGAACGCAATGCACGTGAGAAATCCGTAGAAGCTGCCGAGAACCTGTTGCGGCTGGTTCCAGCCATGGCCACACGTGTCAATAAAGACCAGCAGCAGGAGCTAGTGCCGCTGGTTGAAATTGTCGCGGGTAACTTTATCGTCGCCAAGCCGGGCGAAACCATTGTTGCTGATGGCGTAGTCGACCGAGGTGAGAGCAGTGCAGATGAATCCCTGCTGACAGGGGAAAGTCATCCGTTGCCGAAATCTATTGGCAGCAAAGTCTATGCAGGCAGCATCAATTATGAAAGCCCGCTGACCATCAGGGTCACTGCCGTGGGCGAAGACACCATGATTGCCGGCATCTCACGCCTGTTGGATAGAGCACAGGCCGAGAAACCCAGGCTGGCTATGGTGGCTGATAAAGTGGCGGCTTATTTTACCTACGTGTTATTGGGGCTGGTCGCGGTGATTGGCCTGGTATGGTGGCAGCTAGACCCGCAGCGCACGTTGGGGATAGTACTTGCCGTGCTCGTAGTAAGTTGCCCTTGTGCCTTGTCTCTGGCTGCTCCTGCCGCATTTGCTGCGGCTGGTTCTCACATGGTAAAACGGGGTGTACTGCTTACGCGTGGCCATGCATTGGAAACATTGGCACGCGTCACGCATTTTGTCTTCGATAAGACCGGCACGCTGACCATGGGCCGCCCGGCATTACTCAATACGATCTCTCTAGCAGGCGTGGATACTGCGGAATGCCTGAAGCTGGCAGCCAGTTTGGAGCAGGCTTCTGAGCATCCATTGGCACGCAGCTTTCTCGAGGCCATGCACGGGCTGCTTTTATACACGGTGACGGGTGCCAACAATAACCCAGGCCAGGGCGTTACCGGGGCAGTGGCTGGCAAAAGCTATCGCTTGGGAAACGCCAGCCTGCACAGCGAGCTGGCCAACGATTGCCAGCTGCAAGCACATGATTACCCGCCTGGCGCCACCCTGATCTGGCTGAGCGACGAGAGTCGGCTGTTATCAGTATTCGTGTTGGCGGATACTGTCAGGCCGCAAGCATCTGCATTGATCAGCCAATTGCAGGCAAGGGGCATCAAAGTATCTATCCTGAGTGGCGATTCACCACAGGCAGTCGCGCATTTCGCGCAAGCTTTGGGCATATCCAGCTGGCAGGCTGGCTTATCACCAGAACAGAAGCTACTGGCATTGCGTGAGTTGCAGCAAAAAGGTGAAGTAGTCGCCATGGTCGGCGATGGTATCAACGATGCCCCGGTATTGGCTGGTGCGCAGGTCTCTATCGCCATGGGTAGCGGTACCCAGATGGCGCGTGCCAGCGCAGATGTAGTGTTGCTTACGGAGAACCTGCTGGAGGTTGAACACGCAGTCGCTACCAGCCGTTTTGGTATCAACGTTATCCGGCAAAACTTTGCCTGGGCGCTGGCCTATAATCTGATCGCCCTGCCATTCGCTGCAACCGGCCTGATTTCGCCATGGATGGCTGCCATCGGTATGTCGGTCAGCTCATTGATAGTAGTATTAAACGCATTGCGTTTGCGTTAGCCTTAATCATCTGCGCTAGTGCGCCGGGAATCATAGTTGCGATTATCAAGACAAATTCTGGCAGTAAGCGGTTTACTGGTGATGATAACCTTCATTGCCTATGCCGGTTTTGGCGTGATGGGCATGGCCGGTATCGTCATGCTTTATCTGGCGGCGGTATTGCTTGCATCGTATTACCTGGTGTTGCCCGTGGTCCTGGCAGGTGTATTCGCTGCGTTTCTTGCTATCAATTATTTCTTCGTAGAGCCGCGCTATACCTTTGAGGTTACCCATGTCGAATCATGGGTTGTGCTTTCTGGCTTCCTGTTGGTGTCAGTAGTAGTGACTTCGCTGGTCAAGCGCTTGCAACAGCAGACCCAGCAAGCCAATCTTGCGCGAACACGGGCTGAGTTTTCCAAACAACTAGCCGAACATCTTGCTGGCAGTGATGATGCACAGGCTTTATTGTTATCAAGCTGTGCACTTATACATGGCAACAGCACGCAGCCTGTTGCCATCGCACATTTCGATCAAGATGGCAGGTTTGCGTTGATGGCCAGTTCAGCAGGGGCTGAGCTAGTGATTGATGAGAATGCCGTACGCTGGGCCATGCAAAATGGTAAAGCGATGGGTCCGGCAACGACTAACTGGCCAGAGTCGGAAGTGTGCATCATCCCATTTGGCCGATTGCCGGGTAGCCTGCCGGTATTGGTTCTAGGCAATGTGAGAGAGCAGACTGACGAAGAACTGCAATATCTACGGGCGATTACGGATCAGGTTTCTATAGCCTATCAAAGGGTGATCAGCGTTGAGCAGGCGCGGCAATCTCATCTTGCCGCACGCGAGGAATCGCTGCGTAATGCCTTATTGTCGTCACTCTCGCATGACATGAGAACGCCGCTGACGGCCATTCTTGGGGCTGCCACTACGCTGGTGGCTCAGAAGCAACAGCTTGAAGAACGGGAGCAGGTGGCGCTGTTGCAATCTATCTGCTCAGAGGCTACTTACCTTGCCACCGCTACCGAGAACATACTCTCACTGGCGCAATTGAACGCAACTAAAGGCACGCAGTTGCTGCTTGATTGGCAGTCTCCGGAAGAGATCATTGGCACCACTCTGGCGCGCTATCGCGGGCGTATATCGCCAAGCCGGATCATTGCAGAAATCATGAACGCCGGTATCTTGATTAAGGCAGATGCCTCATTGCTGTCGCAAGCCCTGGCCAACCTGATTGATAACGCTATCGCGGTACATCAGGGCGAGGAGCCTATTGTCGTTGCGGTTGAGGCTAGCGATAAAATCCTTGAGATCAAGGTCAAGGATCGCGGGCCTGGTTTTCCGCCAGAATTCAATGTAAACCGGATACGTAAATTCTCACAAGGGGTTCGCAACGGCAAAGGTTTTGGCCTGGGGTTGGCAATCGTGCAGGCGATTGCAGAAGTGCACCAAGCCAGCTTTGCTGTTGAATCACGACTGGGCGGTGGGGTGGTAGTCACGCTAGGGTTCCCTGTTGCAAACGTGGATGCCAGCCATGACTGAGCGAGCCAGCATACTAGTCGTCGAAGATGACAGGCACATCAGCCAGTTTTTACTGGCATCACTCAGCGCAGCGGGTTTTAACCCCAGCCTGGCTATCACTATCGATAGTGCGCAGGCTATTTTCTTCGATAAAAAGCCCGCCCTGGTGATACTGGATCTCGGCTTGCCGGATGGAGATGGCAGAGACTTTATCAGCAGCATCCGTGAACGGTCTGATATCCCGATTCTAGTTCTTTCGGCCCGCCAGTCTGAGCAAGAGAAAGTGCATTGCCTCAATCTAGGTGCGGATGACTACCTGGCCAAGCCTTTCGGTGTAGATGAGCTGCTGGCCAGGGTACGGGTCGCTCTCAGGCGTATTGCCAAGATGTCGCTGCGGGATGATGTCTATATGCTTGATGGCCTGACTATCGATATTACCGGTGGCATAGTCAGCAGGGATGGTGAGCCTGTGCACCTTAGCCCCATCGAGTACAAACTGCTGATGCTGCTGGCGCAGCGACCGGGCCGGGTTTTTACCCACAGGCAGATGCTGGCTGAGGTATGGGGGCAGGAATATGTGGATGATACCCATTACCTGCGTATCCACATGGGCAGGCTCAGGACCAAGATAGAGCAATTGCCGGCACAGCCGCGCTATTTGCTCACGGAGTTGGGCATAGGCTACCGGCTTGCCGCCAATTAATCTTGTTTATGCGATTGATATACGTGCAGTGACTTAATACCTCATCTTCATCACAGTCGAGGTCGGCATGGATACAAAAAACATTCAGCGCAGCAGCACTGCAGCGCTTGCATTGGGCGCCATTGGGGTGGTCTACGGCGATATTGGTACCAGCCCGCTTTATACTATCCAGGTGATTTTCAGCGATTCGACCGGCGTTGCGCTCACTCCCACGAATATCATCGGGGCGATTTCAGCAGTATTCTGGGCGTTAATGCTGGTAGTCACGCTGAAATACGTGATTCTGGTATTACGTGCAGATAACAAGGGCGAGGGCGGTATCATGGCCCTGCTCGCGCTTGCCGTAGCGAGCGTGAAATCATTGTCGATACGAAAGTGGTTGTTGATGCTTGGTGCCTTTGGCGCGGCGTTGTTCTACGGCGATAGCATCCTCACCCCCGCTATTTCCGTGTTATCCGCAATAGAAGGCCTGCAGGTGGTGTCGCCACATCTCGCCACTTACGTCATGCCCATCTCCATTGGTATCCTGATTGCCCTATTTACCTTGCAACGCTATGGCACAGGCGCAGTAGGAAAATTCTTCGGGCCGATCATCGTTATCTGGTTTATCGTGCTTGGCCTCACAGGTGGCTGGCATATCTCGCATAACCCATCCATCCTTGTCGCACTGAATCCCATGTATGCACTGCATTTCCTGTTGGATCGTGGTGCGGGGGTATTTCTGGCGGTAGGTGCCGTGACATTGGCTATTACAGGTGCGGAGGCCTTGTATGCCGATATGGGACATTTCGGCAAACCAGCAATTCGCCTGGCCTGGAGCTTGCTCGTGTTGCCGGGGTTGGCACTTAATTACCTGGGTCAGGGTGCGTTGCTATTGAGCAATCCAGCCACGGTTTCCAATCCGTTTTATTTGTCATTTCCCCAGCCATTACTGATACCGGCGGTAATTCTCTCTACACTAGCGACCATCATTGCTTCGCAAGCTGTGATATCGGGGGCCTATTCACTTACCAGGCAAGCTATACAGCTGGGTTTCCTGCCGCGTATGGATATCGTGCAAACCTCGGCAGCTGAGTATGGCCAGATATATATGCCCGCAATTAACTGGATGCTGCTGGCTGCCGTGCTGATCGTGACCATGAGCTTCAAGACTTCTGAAGCGCTAGCTACGGCCTATGGCATAGCTGTCACCGGGACCATGTTGATCACCACCGTATTGACATTCTTTGTGATTCGTCATGGCTGGAAATACCCGCTATGGCTTGCTGCTAGCGCCACAGGGTTTTTTATATTGCTTGATGCCTTGTTGTTTGTTTCCTGTTCGGTCAAGTTCATCCATGGCGGCTGGTTCCCGATAGCCTTGAGCCTGCTATTGCTGGTGCTGATGTGGACATGGAAACGGGGCCGCGAAATACTTATCTTGCATATAAAGAAGGATGATCCAAAGCTCGAGGATTTCGTCTCAAATATCATTGGCAGCAATTTGCAGAGTGTTGAACGTACTGCCGTCTTTTTGGTGTCCGACCCTTATAGTGCACCGCAAGCACTCATGCATAATCTCAAGCACAACAAGGTGCTGCATCAGACCAATCTGGTCGTTACTGTGTTGTTTGATGATGTGCCTACGGTAGATGCGGCCGAGCGCATTAAGTACAGGGAGATAGGCTCCGGTTTCTGGCAGCTTACTTTGCGCTATGGCTTTATGGATAATCCCGATATCCCCAAAGCGCTGCTTGACTGCAAACTGCCGGTACAGATTGACCCATTCACCACCTCATTTTTCCTCAGTCGAGAGATCGTTGTTCCTGCATCTGGCGGAAAAATGGCGAAATGGCGTGAAAGGCTATTTGCCACGATGTCTAGGAACGCCGGCAGTGCGGTCGAATATTTCAATATCCCCATGAACAGCGTGATAGAACTGGGGACTCGTGTACATATCTAGGATTATTTGAATACTGGAACTTTCTTTCGCGACTAAAAACTAAATGCCATGATTCTTGCCTAAGTTTGTATTGCATAAGTTTTGGGTTCATTTTCAACAGAGGTTAAATGATGAAATCGAGTAAGTTTCCAGGTTCGGTAAAATATATTGGCCTTGCCGCTGTGGTAGCCGCAGCCCTTGCTGGGGGCTACGCCTACCGCGGGCATGCCCCAGTTTCTGAAGCACAGGCGACAGTTAGCCCCGTAACAACCCAGGTTTCCCCTGCCAGTAAATTGCCAATATCGTTACCCAATTTTGCGGATATCGTGGCGCAACAAGGGCCTGCAGTTGTAAACATTAGCGTTTCCGGCACTATCAAAACTGGGTTATCCAGTTCCCATGGTTTGCCACAGATAGACCCGGATGATCCTTTTTATGATTTCTTCCGTCGCTTCCATCCTCAGGCACCGGAAAATGACGAGCCTGTGCATGCGCTTGGTTCGGGATTCATCGTTAAGCCTGACGGTGTGATATTGACTAATGCTCACGTCGTGGCAGATGCCGACGAGGTTACAGTCAAGCTGACCGACAAGCGCGAATTCAAGGCGAAAGTGATTGGTTTCGATAAGCCTTCAGATGTTGCGGTACTGAAGATCAATGCCAGCAATCTGCCTACCGTCAAGATTGGTGACCCACAGGGTTCGAGGGTGGGTGAGTGGGTGGTTGCCATTGGTTCGCCATTCGGTTTTGAAAACAGCGTCACCGCCGGTATCGTCTCCGCCAAATCACGATCCCTGCCGGACGAAGGTTATGTCCCTTTCCTGCAGACCGATGTGGCGATTAACCCGGGTAATTCAGGTGGCCCACTGTTCAACCTGAATGGTGAGGTAATAGGCATCAACTCGCAGATTTATAGCCAGAGCGGCGGTTACCAAGGGCTTTCCTTTGCTATCCCGATTGATGTTGCCATGAAGGTAGAACATCAACTTGTCGAGCATGGCAAGGTCAGCCGTGGTCGCCTTGGTGTCGGCGTACAGGAAGTCAACCAGCAGCTTGCCAATTCATTTGGCCTGGATAAACCGGCAGGAGCCTTGGTCAGCCAAGTGGACAAGGGAAGCCCTGCGGATAAGGCTGGTATTGAGCCTGGTGACGTTATCCTCAAGTACAACGGTAAAGCCATCAATCTTTCCGAGGAGCTGCCACCACTTGTGGCAGATAGCATTCCTGGAAGCAGCAGCAAGCTGGAAATCTGGCACGCAGGTAAATCCAAGGAAGTCACAGTACGCCTGGGTGAAATGAAGATAGCTTCCAGCAAGGAAGAAACCGTAGCCCAGGCCAAGGGTAAGCTCGGCTTGGCTGTGCGTCCGTTAACCAATGAGGATGAGGAAAGCACGGAGGTTTCACAAGGGCTGATGGTTGAGAATGTCACTGATGGCCCGGCTGCCAAAGCTGGTATTAGGCCGGGAGACGTCATCCTGGCTGTGAATGGACAGAAAGTCGGTACAGTGGATGAATTGCGATCACTAGTGGACAAGAACCAGAAGCATCTTGCTTTGTTGGTGATGCGCGGTGATACCAAGATATACGTGCCTATCCAGATCGGCTAAGCAGTTACCAGAATAAAAAAAGAGGAGCGTTGGCTCCTCTTTTTTTATTCAACGTTAATTAATTCATCGCATGCAGCTGCGCAGAGAGTGTTTTCATTTCTTTCTCAGCACGCTTGTAGTCAGGGCAGATTCTTTCCACCACTGCCCAGAACTTGGCTGAGTGGTTCATCTCCTTGAGATGTGCAAGCTCATGGCAAATCACATAATTAATGATATGCGGTGGTGCTTGCAGCAAACGCCAGTTGAGCCGCACTTCACCCCGGCTATTGCAGCTACCCCAGCGGCTACGCGCATTGGAAAGGAAAAGTGGGGGTGTGGGCACGCCTAGTTTTGCCGAGAGTATTTCCAGCCGGCGGCCAAAGTCCACTAGGGCCTGCTTGCGATACCACTGTAATACCTTATGGGCAATGGCCGCTTCGTCTTCCGGTGTTGTCAGCGCAACCTGTAATATGCCAGGCTGGTATTCCACAGCTCGGTTACGCGCGTCAGGTTTGATATTCAGGATGATGTCATTGCCTAACAGTAACAGTGATGTGCCATCCTGCCACTGTATCGGCGCTACCGCATTCTCCTGCCGGGCTTCCAATTTTTTGCGGATCCAGTCTGATTTGGTGAGTAACAGGTATTCGAGTTCTGAATGCGAGATACGTTTAGGTGCATGGACAATCAGGCCATCAGCGCTGATACGCATGCCTACGGTTTTGCGCGGCCTGCGTTCAAGCCGGTAAGGAATGGAATCGCCGTCCGGCAGTGCCAGCAGGTAAGTACTCATCGGCTGGCCAGAACCGCCATTTCCCGCTCGATCCAGGTTTCGACTTGTTTGTTAAGCTCGTCCGGTTTCATCCCCACAGACTCAATCGGCTTACCTATGCTGACTGTGATAGTGCCTGGTTGTTTGATAAAGGAGTTCTTGCCCCAGAACTCCCCAGCATTGTGTGCTACTGGCACAACTGTGGATGAGGTGTGCGTGGCGAGCCAGCTTCCACCAATATGGTATTTGCCCTTTCTGCCTGGTGCTACACGCGTGCCTTCCGGGAAGATGACAATCCAGAAGCCTTTGGCCATGCGATCCTTGCCTTGGGTTTCCATCTGGATCAGGGCTTCTCGTCCGGCAGCACGGTCAATGGCAATCGGTGAGGTCATCGCCAGACCCCAGCCAAAAAATGGTACCCACAGTAACTCACGCTTGAGCACCCAAACCTGAGGCGGGAATATTTTCTGGAAAGCCAGTGTTTCCCAGGCTGACTGGTGCTTGGCGAGGATGATGGATGGCGTACTGGGGATATTCTCAGCACCGATGATGCGATAGCTGATGCCGCAAGTAATGCGTAACCACCACAACATGGATAAGGCCCAGCCCGAGATGATGCGGTAGCGGGTAATGGGGGGTAGAGGGAAAGTCAGGATAGCAATGATGGCAAAAATCGGGGTCACCAGCCACATGCCTAGCGTGAAAAGTGCAGAACGCAACCACATCATACTAAACAGCTCACGAATAAACAGTGATGATGCGTTGGGCGGCCTCAGCTAGATCAGCGCATACCCAGGTGTTCTCAGGCAAACCGCCTTCAGCTAGCGTTGCCTCACCTTTGCCGGTGCGTACCAGGATGCACTGCGCCCCATGTGCGGCGCTGGCCTGCATGTCGCGCAGGGAGTCACCCACACTGGCGACATCTTTCAGGTCGATAGCAAAGCGCTGGCTGATTTCGTCTATCATGCCGGGCTTGGGCTTACGGCAATTACAGTTGTCTTCGGCCGAATGCGGGCAATAAAACATGGCATCGATACGGCCACCTAGCTGGCCTAGCGCGCGGTGCATCTTGTCATGGATGGCGTTCAATGTTGCCATGTCAAACAGGCCACGACTGATGCCAGATTGGTTAGTGGCCAGTGCCACGCGGAAACCGCTCTGGTTTAGAAGGGCAATCGCTTCCAGACTGCCAGGAATGGGGATCCATTCTTCCGGGCTTTTGATAAAGCGCGGGCTGTCGTAGTTGATGACGCCGTCTCGGTCTAGGATAACGAGTTTCATGCGTTCAGATTACGCCGCTAACTTGGATAAGTCAGCAACGCGATTCATGGCTTTATATAGGGAATCAAGTAAAGCCAAACGATTGGCACGCAAATCAAGGTCGTCAGCATTTACCATTACGCTATCAAAAAAAGCATCTACAGGTGTCTTTAAGGCTGCAAGGGCTTGTAACGAAGATGTATAGTCACCTTGCTCATAAGCTTTGTCTGCTTCAGACCTTACTCTGTTAAGTGCATAATTTAGTTCAATTTCAGCGGGTTCAATCAGTAGTGAATTATCAAGTTGCGCGTTAAATACAGCCGTACTCCCCATCGCTTTTTTGAGTATATTGTTCACCCGTTTGTTGGCGGCAGCAAGACTAGGAGCTTCAGGCAATTCAGAAAATGCTCGTACGGCAGCGAGACAATTTGGGATTTCACCTAAACGTTGCGGTAGCGGAATTGTGCCTAAAACAGCTTCAACTTCTTGAGCGCTGTAACCCTGATCTTTTAGGCTACTTGCCAAGCGGTCAAAAATAAAATCAGTCAGTTGCCACCTTAAGTCAGCTTGTTTGGCATCAAAAGCGTTGTAGGCACCATCTAAAAAGGCAGTTTGCTCAATGTCTTTAAAGGCGCTGGCTGTGGTTCTTAGTAACCAACTAAAATCAATAGGAAGATTTTTTTCTATCAGAGTGCGAACAATTCCCAAACCGTGGCGGCGCAAGGCAAACGGATCTTTATCACCTGTCGGAATATTTCCGATACTAAACATACCAACGAGCGTTTCCAGCTTGTCAGCCAGCGCAATACAAATTCCCACTTGATTACGTGGCAAGCCATCGCCCGAGAAACGGGGTTTGTAGTGGTCTTCAATCGCCTCGGCAATTTCGTTGCTGAGGCCGTCATGCTTGGCGTAGTAACCACCCATGATGCCTTGCAGTTCAGGGAATTCTCCCACCATGTCAGTAAGCAAATCGGCTTTGGCTAACAGGGCAGCTTTATCTGCTAGTTCTGCCAGTTTGTCGCCACCTAGTTGCTGTCCAATAGCTTTGGCAATGGCGCGTACCCGTTCGGTGCGCTCACCCTGTGTGCCAAGCTTATTGTGGTACACCACTTTAGCTAAGCTGGGGACGCGTGATTCCAGCGTCTTCTTACGATCCTGATCGAAGAAGAATTTGGCATCTGCCAGGCGCGGGCGCACAACACGTTCATTGCCGCTAACCACAGCACTTGGGTCAGCAGGATTGATGTTGCTGACAATCAGGAATTTATTGGTAAGTTTGCCGTTAGCATCCAGCAGCGGGAAGTACTTCTGGTTGGCCTTCATGGTGAGGATCAGGCATTCTTGCGGCACTTCCAGAAACTCAGTTTCAAACTGGCCCAGCAGCACATTCGGGCGCTCGACCAGGGCAGTCACTTCATCCAGTAGCGCCTCGTCGTCAATCGGCTTCAGGTTCTCTTTTGCTGCGGCAGCAGCGAGCTGGCCCTTGATTTCATCGCGACGTGTGCCAAAGCTCGCAATCACGGCACCTTCGGCTTGCAGTTGTTGTTCATAGCTATCAGCGTTCTTGATAACAACAGGGCTCATTGCCGCTTCAAAGCGATGGCCTTGGGTTGAATTGGTTGCCGTTAGCCCTAGTGTGCTGACAGGTACGATATCGGCACCATGCAGTGCGACCAGGCCATGTGCAGGACGAACAAATTTGACGTCAGTCCAGCCATCGGCAAGCTGGTAAGTCATCACTTTAGGGATAGGCAACTTGGCAAGTGCCTCGTTCAGCGCTGTTTGTAAGCCATCGGCCAAATGCACGCCAGCAACTTGCTGATCAAAAAACAGTGCTTCTGCCTTGCCATCTAAGGCACGTTTAAGGTTTGCCACGGCACTTGCATCAGCGCCTAAAGCGCCCAGGCGCTTCAAGAGTGCCGGTGTGGCATTACCGTCTGCATCCATGCCAACGCTGACAGGCATCAGCTTGAGTGAAACCATCTTGTCGGCAGCCTTTTCAGCCACTGCGCTGATATGTGCGGCCAGACGGCGTGGTGAGGCAAAAGCAGTAACTTTGCTTTCTGCTACAGCCAAGCCTTGTGTCTTGAGGCTGTCTGATAAGTTCTCTGAAAAAGCTTCACCAAGTTTCTTTAGTGCTTTCGGCGGCAGCTCTTCAACGAAAAGCTCAACCAGTAAATTCTTTACGCTCATGCTGCTGCCTTCTCGATCTTAGCCAACACTTCATCTACCCACGCTTTGGGTGCCATCGGGAAGCCAAGTCTGGCGCGGCTTTCCAGGTAGCTTTGCGCTACGCTACGTGCCAGGTTGCGAATGCGACCAATGTAGCCGGCACGCTCAGTCACGCTGATGGCGCCGCGGGCATCCAGTAGGTTAAAAGTGTGTGCAGCTTTCAGCACTTGCTCATAGGCTGGCAACGCCAGTTTTTTCTCCATGAGGTACTGCGCTTCTTTCTCGTGGCTGCCAAAAGCACCTAGCAGGAACTCGACATCGCTGTGTTCGAAGTTGTAGGCGGATTGTTCTTTCTCGTTTTGCAGGTAAACGTCACGGTAAGTCAGGCGCTGACCTTGAGCATCTTGGGTCCAGGTCAGGTCGAACACGTTTTCTACGCCTTGCAGGTACATGGCGAGGCGCTCCAGGCCATAGGTAATTTCGCCAGTAATCGGTTTGCAATCAATACCGCCGACTTGCTGGAAGTAGGTGAACTGCGTGACTTCCATGCCGTTGAGCCAGACTTCCCAGCCTAGGCCCCATGCTCCTAACGTGGGGTTTTCCCAGTCGTCTTCCACAAAGCGGATGTCGTTTTTCTTGAGGTCGAAGCCGAGCGCTTCGAGGGAGCCGAGATATAGCTCAAGGATATTCTCCGGTGCCGGTTTCAAGACCACCTGGTATTGATAGTAATGCTGCAGGCGGTTGGGGTTTTCGCCATAACGGCCATCCTTGGGGCGGCGGCTAGGCTGCACGTAGGCGGCCTTCCATGGCTCCGGCCCCAGTGAACGCAGGAAGGTGGCGGTATGTGAAGTACCGGCGCCGACTTCCATGTCGTAAGGCTGGAGCAGGGCGCAACCCTGCTTATCCCAATAGGTTTGCAGGGTGAGGATGATCTGTTGGAAAGTTAGTGCCATTGTTGTCGTTGTGTTGGGCGAAAGGGCTTGATTTTACTTCTTTTTACGCCCCCACAAAAGGGCAAATACGGCGAAGGAAAATATCAGCCACGGCCAGTTGCCAAAACGCGCATAAGGGGTGCCGCCGCTATAGCCTTGGGCGCTGCCTGTTAGAACAGCGGTAGTGAAGTGCGGGGCATGCGCCAGCACTTCGCCGTGAGGGTCGATAATGGCAGTCGCGCCGGTATTGGTAGCACGCAGCATCATACGGCCTGTTTCCAGTGCGCGCGTTTGCGATATCTGCATATGCTGGTCGGCAGCGAATGAGTTGCCATACCATGCATCGTTACTGACGTTGACCAATAGCGTCGCCTGCGGTAGCTGGCGGATGATTTCTTCGCCAAACACGTCTTCATAGCAGATATTCACTGCGACTTGCTGCCCCGCAATTTTCAGTGGCTGTGGAGTTTTACTGCCGCGTGAGAGGTCGGATAGTGGGATATTTAGCCAGTCACGGTATATCCAGCCGAATATGCCTTTCAACGGGATGAATTCGCCGAATGGCACCAGATGTGATTTGCGATAGGTCTGCGTGGGCGAACTACCAAAGCTCAAGGTACTGTTGTAGTACTGCTCGTTCTCAAACTCGACTGCACCCACCAATAAATCGCCTTTGTTCTCTACCGCGTGGGTTTTAAGTGCTTGCAGATAGTCTGCAGGGACTTGGTCAATAAGCATGGGCAGGGCAGTTTCGGGCAATACGGTGAGCTCAGCGTTGCTGCTCCTGACAAGGGCCAGATACTGATCCAGCGTATGTTGTGCTATTTCGGCATCCCATTTCATGTCTTGTGCGATGTTGCCTTGTACCAGCGCGACGGAGATCGGCGCTCCCGTTGGTTTGCTCCATTCGATCAGCTTGAAAAGACTGCCTGCAACCCATAGCAAAACGATGCCAAATACGATTCGCCGTCGTGCGAGAGGATTACCCCAGAACGCAATCAGGCTGGCTGCCAGCGCGGCGACCATGGAGACACCGTAAACGCCCAGCAAGGGCGCGAAGCCGGCTAGCGGGCTGTTTGGTACTTGCGAATAACCCAGTGTGAGCCAGGGGAAGCCGGTGAATATCCAGCTACGCACCCAGTCGGATAATGCCCACAGCAGCGGGGCCGCAATCACGGCAGCAGCGGTTTTGTTATTGCGCCACAAATTGCCGGTTAAATAACCGACAGCGGCGGGGAACAAGGCCAGGAAGGCATTGAGAACGAAAGTGGAAAACGCCGCCATCCAGAATGGCATACCGCCAAAATCATGCAGGCTGATGTATATCCAGTAGATGCCGGTATTAAACAACCCTAGCCCGAAGCTGAAGCCAAGCCATGCAGCCTGCTTTGCGCTGCCGGATTTTTGCCATAAGTAAAACAGCACAGCAAGCGTCGCAATAGGAATGGGGTAAAGGTAGAAAGGGGCAAACCCAAGTACGGAGACTGCACCCAGAATTAAGGCACATATTAAGGCTAGGCGGGGACGCATGGTCAGTAGAGGCAAATGAATTCCTTAGTAGCTAAATCAATAGACGCTGGGCTAAACTTTTTGCATTATAGCGATTGTCAGCAATTCAACTACCCGGGAGACCTCAGATGTTAAAAGAATTCAAAGCCTTTGCTATGCGCGGTAATGTGGTGGATATGGCCGTCGGTATCATCATAGGTGCAGCTTTTGGCGCGATTGTGAAATCCCTGGTAGATGACGTTATTATGCCGCCAATCGGCTTGGTACTTGGTAATGTCGATTTCAGCAACATGTTTTTTGTGCTGAAAGAAGGCGCAGTCGCGGCGCCTTATGCCTCGGTTGCAGCTGCCAAGGCTGCCGGTGCGGTGACCTTGAACTATGGTCTGCTGGTCAATGCGGTGGTGAGTTTCACGATTGTGGCATTTGCTGTGTTTTTGCTGATACGCATGCTTAACCGCCTTAAACGCGAGGATGAAGTCCCTCCTCCTGCGACCAAGGATTGCCCGCGTTGCTACTCGGCCATCCCAGTCAAGGCAACGCGTTGCCCGTATTGCACTTCAGATGTGTAAGGCTTAGGTCAGAATCCCGAAGTCAGCTGCTGTCAGGGTAGGGTGGCTGGTAGCAAGGCCATTCTGGTTGATAGTGGCGAGCAACATTGCTGCCGAACCGCCAACGCCATCTGTGTCGTAATAAAGGTTGCCGGTGGTTGTGTTATAGATCAGGTGCTGATCGGCCGTGGCCGCAGTCGTGAAGCCTGCACCTGCATGTAACTCATTATCTATAACGTCTCCTCCCAGCGCTGTGAAGATACTGGACGAAATTCCAATAATATCGCCCTCGCCACTATTAAAGTCCATGATCTTGTCTACATTGGCAACGGCTGGGGCTGTGCTAAACACGAAAGTATCGGCGCCAGCTCTACCCCATAAAGTATCGGCGCCCAATCCGCCAATCAGCGTATCGTTACCTGCGCCACCATCGAGGATATTGGCAGCGTTGTTGCCGGTGATGATGTTGTCACTATCGTTACCATTACCATTAATAGCGGCGACCCCGGTAAGCGTGAGATTTTCCAGGCCGCTAGCGAGCGTATAACCGCTGAATGAAGCTTTGACGGTGTCGATGCCACCGGTGTCATTAATGACGTCACCGGCTCGATCTATCACGAATACATCGTTACCAGTACCGCCATTGAGAATGTCATTACCGGCACCACCATCTAATGTATCCCCTGCATCGTTACCGGTCAGAATGTTGGCGCCAGCATTGCCGGTGATACTGAGTGAATTGAGTACAGCCGAGGCGTCAATGTTGAGCGCAGTAGTACCGGTAGTGACCGCAGCAGTGGCTATACCGGTGCCTATCAGCACACGTTCGATCCCGGTATCTTCGGCATATAGTGTCAGGGTGCTACCGCCAGTCAGGGTTGTGGTGGCAAAGCGTACTTCGTCAGCAGTGCCAGCACCGTCAGCGATTTCACCTTGGGTATGCTCGCTAGCCGCAGTCATGATGTAAATATCGTTGCCACTAGCGCCATCCATCATATCGTTACCTGCGCCGCCGGTAATCACGTTATTGCCGGTGTTGCCGGTGATGATGTTATCCAACGTATTGCCAGTGGCATTGATATTGGCGCTACCGGTCAGCGTCAGGTTTTCGATGTTGGCCGCGAGGATGTAGGAAGCACTACTGAAAACATCATCAGTACCTTCGTTTATGAGCTCTGTGATTTTTTCGCCGGCATTATCAACGATATAGGTGTCGTTTCCTGTTCCGCCGATGAGGTTGTCGGCGCCTGCACCGCCATCGAGTGTGTCGTTCCCGCCCATCCCTGTTAACTTATTGATGCCGCTATTACCAGTGATGGCATTGTCGCCATCATTTCCGGTGCCGTTGATGGCAGCGGCACCAATCAGGGCAAGGTTCTCGATACCAGCGTACTTGGTCAGTGTGAGATCGATGCTGATGGAAGCCTGGATTTCGTCAGCAGTGTCGGTATTGCTCTCTTCGCTCACCACATCCAGTGCATTGTCGACCACGTAGACGTCATTACCGGCACCACCGACGAGAGTGTCTGCGCCGACACCGCCATTCAACATGTCGTTACCGTCACCACCGGTGATGCTGTTGGCAGAGCCGTTGCCAATGAGTGTATTGTCATTCGTATCGCCTACCAGGCTGTAAAGCCCAGTGCCGCTCGCAGTGATATTTTCGATATTGGTAAAATTACCGCTATTTACGGTCAGGGTCGTTGGGGTAGCTGTGTTGTACATGACCTTGACCGTATCGTTACCATCGCCGGTTTCATTGACGATATCGTTGATGTTGTCGAGGATGTAGGTGTCGTCCCCATTCCCACCAGTCAGGCTGTCGACTCCTGCGCCGCCATCCAGTGTGTCGTTGCCGGTGCCGCCATTCAGTGTGTCGTTGCCAGTGCCGCCATTCAGCGAGTTGTTGCCGCTGTTCCCAGTAATGGTATTAGCCAGGATATTGCCGGTGCCGTTGATATTATCGCTACCAGTCAGTGCTAACTGCTCCAGATTAGCTCCCAGGACCCAAGTGACGCTGCTTTCTACTAGGTCGGTACCGCTCAATGCGCTGGTAGCTTCAGTGACTACATCGTGAATGTTATCGACGATATAGACATCATTGCCTGCGGCCCCAATCAAGGTATCGTTGCCTGCACCGCCATCCAGGGTATCTGGGCCGGTGGTGCCGGTCAGGGTGTTGTTCAGGACGTTGCCAGTGCCAATGTGGCCTGGGGCAGTAAGAATGAGCTTTTCAAGATGTTCGCCCAAAGTGAAGTCGACTGCACTCTTGACGGTGTCGATTTCGGTGGCAACGGTAGAAGTCTCCTGCACTATGTCCCCAACGCTATCAACGATGTAGGTATCAGCACCCGCACCGCCAATCAGCGTATCGTTGCCAGCCCCGCCATCAAGGATATTGGCAGCGCTGTTACCGGTGATGACATTGTCACTGTTATTGCCAGTGCCATTAAGCACAGTTGTACCAGTCAAAGTCAGATTTTCAATGCCGGCATATTTGGCAAGCGAGAGATCGATGTTGATAGAGGCGCGGATTTCATCAGCAGTATCGGCATTACTTTCCTCGTTCACTACGTCCAATGCGTTGTCGACGATGTAGACATCATTGCCGGCGCCACCCATGAGGCTATCAATACCAGTGCCACCATTTAGGGTGTCGTTACCTGCACCCCCTATCAGGGTATCTGCACCCAAGCCCCCATTCAGCGAGTCGTTGCCGATGCCGCCGGTAATCACGTTGGCGGCAGAGTTACCTGTACCGGTGAAATCAGAGCCGCCTGTATACATGAGCTTGTTAGGCGAGGTTGCTAGCGTGAAGCTTGATGCGGATGTGATGAGCGTATCGGTAGTGGTGAAGTTGTAGGTGGTCGTACCGGGATAGCTGGTCCCGGCCAGGTCTTTAATTGCGCCTGTAGCAATTTCAAGTTTATAACCGGTGCCGTATAACATGTCCCTGGTCGGGTTAATCGTGAGCGTGTTATCTGAGATAGTAATGGCGGGGCTAGTGGCGACAGCGAAGGACTCTATTGTCACGCCAGAGGATGTTTTAAGGAGGATATTACCGGTACCTTTCTCGATGGATTCATCAAAGGTAATCACAATGTTGTTACCTACATTGACGCCGGTAGCTTCGTCGCTGGGGCTGAATGAAGTCACTTTGGGTGTTTGAACCCATAGCGGGTTGAGGGTCAGCAGGGTGTTCTGGCCTGATAGTGGTGGCAAAAGGTTCGAGGATTGAGTTGTAAACGAGATGTAATGCCCATCACCTGAGATGACTGGAGTAAAGCTGAAACTATTTCCTTCTGTTGTGCCATCTGCGGCGACATCGACGAGGGCAATGGCGCCAGTCAGCATGTCCTTCACAAAAATATCGGTATTGATGGCATCGTTATTGTCATTGGCCACCAGATTTGACGCATTACTCTGGAATGCGATGTAACGCCCATCTTCGGAAATGGAAGCATGCGTGCTATCCCCGTTAGCAACAGTCCCGGTAGATGCAGTGCTAACCAGTGCATAGGTATTGGTTACCCGGTCGTAGCGGTATATGTCTTCGTGGTCATTATTGTCTGCGCTTACATATTTGCCGGAACTGTCGAATACGATGTAACGGCCATCAGCGGAGATGTCAGGATTAGAACCCGAACCATTGATTGGCCCGGTGAGTGTCTTGAGGCTTATTGCAGTGGTGGCGCCGGTGGTTAAATCGCGCAGATAAACGTCATCGAAGCTCCCTGCGCTAAATCCATTGGTTGCTGTCACCAGACTTGATGCCTGGCTCTCGAAAACGAGAAATTTACCGTCGTCTGATATTGCCGGGTGGAAGCTGTACCAGTTACCTTGAACGCCAGTACTAGACTCGCTGACTCTTGTGATAGTTCCGTCTGATAAGTCCTTGACGAAGACATCCGACACGTCGTTAGTATCGTGTGCGACCAGGTTGGTGGCGTCACTGGCAAAGGCTACGAATCTGCCATCTGCTGAAATTGACAGATTAACGCCGGCGCTACTGCCGCTACCAGCATTAGAGCCGCTGTCGCCATTAGCTGCAGTACCTGATGAATCGGAGCTGGCGTTGACCAAGGCATGGGTTTGCGTGTTGAAAACCATCACTTGGGAAATGCCGCTTGGGTCTGTAGTATTTTCATACGCAATATAGCGGCCATCGGCTGAAATAGCTTCATCAAACCCTGCTGACGAGATATCTTGACTAAAAGAATTAAAGACGAGTGGGTCAACTAGTGTGAGTTGGCCGGTCGATAAATCCTTGAGGTAGACGTGCGGGTTGTTGGTTATGCCATTCGCGGCAAGTGTAGAAGGATTGAATGAATTAGAGGTGAATACTAAATAGCGGCCATCGGAAGATATTGCTGCGTCATCGCCGGTACCACCACCTGAGAAGTTGGTAGTGACGTGACTGATGCCTGAAATATAGGTCGTTGCCAATTGAGTCCTCCGGCAGTGTGTGCAAATCAGTCATGTTGAGACATCTGAATTACACACACTATAACAGTGGTAACTACAAATACATTACCACTATTTTTTAGCCCAAAGAAACTATTGGGGCAGAGGTGATTTTGTTGATAAAAGCTTACAAATCAGGCTTGAGTGGAGGTATCTCACGCAAGCCATCAACAGGGTTGTTGTCCGTGCCATCGCCATTCATGAATACCACCATCACTACCTTATCATCCACGAAATCAAGTTCGGTGGTTTGGTAGTACTCACCTTCAGGTGTGGTGTTGAGATAGTGGTACTGCCAGACAGAGGCAACTATCTTGCCGCTGTCAGTCTTGATATCGTCCTTCTTGCTCGGCTCGCCAAATTGCTCAACGATCTTGGTTTTCTCAAAGCCATTGATGGTGGCAACAAATTCTTTCTCAGCCGTTGGAATCTCGGATAGTTGGTTAATATCCGCAGTCGGCAGTTGGTTGGCCTCGGCAATAGCAGTGCCGGAAAGGGCTAAAAACAAGGCCAAAAACAATGTTCTCATAACCAGCACTCCCAGAATTTTAAGTTAAAGTCTTTTGATATGAGCAAATGCAATCGGGATAAGTTCCCGCAGTTGCATACCAAAATCAATAATCTAAATCATGTTTCGGTAGCGAGAATTGGCTCTGGTAATACTTCAACCAGGATGGAATGCAGCCTGCGGCTATCTGCACGTAATACAGTGAAGTTCAAGCCGTCAAAGCTTATCTGTTCGCCGCGCTTTGGCAGGTGTCCGAATTTGCTGACTACCAAGCCGCCGATGGTGGAAAACTCTTCATCGCTGCACTCTGTGCCCAATGCCTCGTTGAAATCGGCAATCTCAGTCAGCGCCTTGACCCGGTAGCGCCCACTCAGGTCGCGGAGGATGTTGTCTTCGGTTTCATCAAAATCGTATTCGTCCTCAATATCGCCGACGATCTGTTCCAGCACGTCTTCGATAGTCACCATTCCCGCCACGCCGCCGTATTCATCGACAACGATGGCGATATGGTTGCGGTTGCTGCGGAACTCTTTGAGTAGCACGTTGAGGCGCTTGGCTTCCGGGATAAATACCGCCGGGCGCAGCATGTCGCGCACGTTGAAATCTTCGCCAGCGTAATAACGTAGTAAGTCTTTGGCTAGCAGGATGCCGACAATGTCGTCCTTGTTTTCGTCAATGACTGGAAAGCGTGAGTGAGCCGTATCAATTACGAACGGGATGAACTTCTCAGGTGGGTCTGTGATGTCGATGACATCCATTTGCGAACGCGGAATCATGATGTCGCGTACTTGCATCTCGGAAACCTGCAGCACGCCCTCGATCATGGAGAGTGCATCAGCATCCAAGAGGCTGTTTTCATACGCTGAGTGCAGCAGTTCGATGAGCTGCTCACGGTCTTCTGGCTCGCGCAGCAGAAAGTTAGTCAGGCGCTCAAGCCAGCGAGGCTTCTCATTACCGTTACGTTTTTCTATCTCAGCCATCAGGCGGCTTCCTTTTCACTCAGATAAGGATCAGGGTAGCCAAGCTTCATGACAATTTCAGATTCCAGCGTTTCCATGAGCTCAGCCTGTGCTTCTGTTTCGTGGTCGTAGCCATGCAGGTGCAGTACGCCGTGCACAGTCAAATGGGCGAAGTGTGCAAGCAAGGGCTTGTTCTGCGCGCCTGCTTCCTTCGCCACAACTGGCGCGCACAAAATGATATCGCCCATTAGGTGCGGTTCTTCGGCCAGCGGGAAGGTCAGCACGTTAGTAGCATAATCCTTGCCACGGTAATCACGGTTCAAAGCGCGCCCTTCAGCCTCATCTACGATACGCAAAGTCACTTCAGTATCTACACGCAATGTACGCGCTGCCCACTTACGGAATTGCGCTACGGTCGGCAACCCGGCTGCCTCGCTAGCATACTGCACGGCTAATGCAAGTTTTGGCATTATTGGTTTGCTGCTTTCGCGGATGTGTCGTTTGCCTCATTGTATTTTTCGTAGGCATTGATGATTTTCTGCACCAAAGGGTGGCGCACCACGTCATCGGATAGGAAATGCGTAAAGGCAATGCCGCGCACCTCCTTGAGTATTTTTTGTGCTTCTATCAAGCCGCTTTTCTGGCCGCGGCCAAGGTCAATCTGGGTAACGTCACCGGTAATCACCGCCTTGGTACCAAAGCCTATGCGGGTAAGGAACATCTTCATTTGTTCCGGTGTAGTGTTTTGTGCTTCATCCAGGATGATAAAGCTCTGGTTCAAAGTACGGCCACGCATATAGGCTAAAGGTGCCACTTCAATTGCACCACGTTCGAACATCTTGTTGACGGTGTCATAACCTGCCAGATCATAGAGCGCATCATATAGCGGGCGTAAATAAGGATCTACCTTCTGTGACAGATCGCCCGGCAAAAACCCCAGCCGCTCACCCGCTTCAACCGCAGGGCGTACTAGCACGATGCGCTTTACCAGGTCGCGCGTCAGTGCGTCCACTGCGCTGGCGACAGCCAGATAGGTTTTGCCTGTGCCAGCTGGGCCTATACCAAAAGTGATGTCATATTCCTGTATCTGCTGCAGGTACTCCACCTGGCGCGGTGTGCGGCCATGCAGGTCTTGCCGGCGTGTCATCAGTACCGGCATGGTTGCAGACTTTACATCTTCAGGCTTTAGCCTATCCAGCTCAACCAGCCCAAGCTGTACTTCTTCCAGGCTGATAGGTTTCTTGGCGCGGGCGTAGAAGTTCTCAAGCAATTGCGCTGCCAGCTGCATATGATGTTTTTCGCCAGTCAGTTTGATGTGAGAACCGCGGCGTGCAATGCCAACATCCAGTGCATCTTCGATCTGCTTTAGGTTTTCATCCAGCGCGCCACATAGGTTGGCCAAGCGGTGGTTATCTTCGGGGTGTAGGGTGATTTCCAAGATTAACCTCGAACCAGTTCGCCACGCAGCGTGTGCGCTTCAGCTTTGGTGATCTTTATATAAACAAATTGATTGATGAGCTCTGCACCACCGGGGAAATTGACGATACGGTTATTGTCAGTACGCCCTGCCAGTTCCTCAGAGCTTTTCTTTGAAATACTCTCTACCAGCACGCGCTGGGTGCTCCCTACCATAGCTTGGCTGATTGCTTTGCCCTGTTCCTCATTAATGGCTTGCAGACGGGCCAGGCGGGCCAGCTTGATTTCTTCCGGCGTCTCGTCATTGAGGTAGGCCGCAGGAGTTCCAGGGCGAGGGCTGTAAGTAAAGCTGAAGCTGAAATCAAAACCTACGTCCTGCATCAGCTTGATAGTGGCTTCGAACTCAGCCTCCGATTCACCTGGAAAGCCAATAATGAAGTCGGAAGTCAGGCAGATATCTGGCCGTGCTTCACGCAGTTTGCGGATGATGGATTTATATTGCAACCCAGTATAGTTGCGCTTCATGGCCATAAGTACACGGTCAGAGCCGGCCTGCACTGGTAGGTGCAGGTGCGATACCAGTTTAGGAATGCGCGCGAAACAGTCAATGAGCGCATGGCTCATTTCATTGGGGTGCGAGGTGGTGAAACGGATGCGTTCGATCTGTGGAATCTCGGCGATATATTCAATCAGCAGCGCTAGGTCAGCAGCATCGCCTTCTGCAGTCTCGCTGCGGTAGGCGTTGACATTCTGGCCTAGTAGTGTGATTTCCTTGACGCCTTGTTCTGCCAGTTGTGTAGCCTCAGTGAGAATGTCCGCAAACGGTCTTGAGACCTCATCGCCACGAGTGTAGGGCACGACACAAAAGGTGCAGTATTTGCTGCAACCTTCCATGACTGAAAGGAAAGCCGCTGCACCTTCCACGCGTGGTGGTGGCAGGTGGTCGAACTTCTCAATCTCGGGAAAGCTGATGTCTACCTGCGATATACCGGTTCTCATTTTGCTTTTGATCAAGTCGGGTAGACGGTGGATGGTTTGCGGCCCAAAAACCACATCCACATACGGCGCACGGTTAACGATGTTTTCGCCTTCCTGGCTGGCTACACAGCCGCCAACGCCAATGATCAGGTCCGGATTTTTCTGCTTCATCGGTATGAAACGACCAAGGTGGCTAAAGACTTTTTCCTGCGCTTTTTCCCGCACCGAGCAGGTGTTAAGCAGGATGACATCGGCATCTTCAGGGGTTTGAGTTTCCACCATGCCATCGGTCGCAAGCAGCATATCTGCCATGCGGGACGAATCGTATTCATTCATCTGGCAACCGAAGGTTTTGATGAAAACTTTTTGTGGTAGGTTTTTTTTCGGCGTATTCATTAACTGACTTTTGCCGAACTGGATAAACGATGTTGGTTAAAGCGATTCGGGTGTGGGTGCAAAATATCTTAAAAAAACAGTAGGCTAAGTGCCAATTGTAGCGCAGCCATTACTGATTCACAAACAAGGGTAAAATGTAGCAATGGATGCACTACCCGTTTTTATGAGAATCAAAGGCCGCCGTTGTGTAGTTATCGGCGGTGGTGATGTTGCCGTGCGTAAAGTGACTATGCTGCTGAAGGCTGAAGCCGCGGTGGAGGTTGTTGCGCCAGATCTGCACGCTGAACTTGCTGCAATGGTGGATGAGAGGTCTATTAGCCATATACAGGGATTGTTTGAGCCTGAGCAGCTTGATGGTGCGACTCTTGTTATTGCTGCGACTGACGATGAGCCAATCAATGCCGCAGTTTCTATAGCAGCCAAGAAACGCAACATTCCCGTCAACGTGGTTGATTCGCCAGATTTATGTACTTTCACCATGCCGTCTATCGTTGACCGTTCACCTGTGGTCATTGCGATTTCCAGCAGTGGTGTAGCGCCAGTACTGGCACGTATGATTCGCAGCAAAATTGAAACCATGATTCCAGCCAGTTATGGGCGGTTGGCGAATCTGGCTGCGGAGTTTCGTCAGCGCGTGAAGCAGCGTTTTACCAGCATGCAGGGACGTCGTATTTTCTGGGAAGAGGTTTTCCAGGGCGCTATCGCAGAGCGTGTATTTTCCGGGCAGGAGTCCGCAGCTCGGGCCGCAATGGATAAGGCGCTTGATCAGAATGCAATCTCGCCACATCGTGGTGAGGTTTATCTGGTTGGGGGTGGGCCAGGAGAGCCGGATCTGCTTACCTTTCGCGCCTTGAGACTGATGCAGCAAGCCGATGTGTGCGTCTATGACAAACTGGTGAGCAAGGAAGTCATGGAGCTGGTGCGGCGTGACGCCGAGCTGGTTTATGTGGGCAAGGAACGTGACCAGCACACGCTACCGCAGGAAGAAATCAATGACCTTCTGGTCAGGCTGGCGCTTGATGGCAAAAGAGTCTTACGCCTCAAGGGCGGTGACCCATTTATATTTGGGCGTGGCGGTGAAGAAATTGAAACCCTTATGGAGCATGGTGTGCCATTCCAGGTGGTCCCCGGCATCACTGCTGCCAGCGGCGTTTCCAGCTACGCAGGGATACCACTCACGCATCGTGATTATGCGCAGTCTTGCATCTTTACCACGGGCCATCTCAAGGATGGCTCGGTCAATTTGGATTGGCCCATTCTCGTACGCCCCCGGCAGACCGTGGTGATATACATGGGGCTGGTGGGCCTGGCAGAAATATGCCAGCAATTGATAGCGCATGGCTTGAGTGCCAGCACCCCCGCAGCTGTCGTGCAGCAAGGGACAACACCCAGGCAACGTGTGGTTGTGGCGACGCTGGCTGATTTGGCTGACAAGGTGGCCTTGGCGGAGCTGAAACCACCATGCCTGACTATCGTAGGTGAAGTGGTAACGCTACGGAAGAAACTTGCCTGGTTTAACCCGGAAAATTAGGGCTGTATTGGTAAGGTAAGCCTGGCTTCCAGCCCACCTTGTGATCTATTGAGTAGTTCCAGTTTGCCTTTGTGCAGCTTGGCGATACGGTCAGCAATTGCCAGCCCCAGCCCACTGCCACCTTCATTGCCGCGGGCTTTGTCCAGACGCTCGAAAGGGCGGAGTAGCCTAGCCATCTGAGAGGCTGGGATGCCCGGCCCATTATCCAGTACACTCAAGACGATAGAGCCAGCAGTGATTTTTGTCGCAAGTGTTACCTCACTACCTTTGCTATAGGCAAAAGCGTTATCTACCAGATTGCCGATCAGGCGTTGCATGGCTAGAGGTCTCAGCGGAATAAGATGAGTGGACGACAGCTTGAGGTTAAGATGCCGCCCAGCTCGAATATGGCGTTCTGCTATGGATTTCAATAACACATTCAGGTCGACCATTTGTGAGGGTTCGCCTTCTACACCACGCACAAAGTCCAGGAACTGGTGAATGATGTTATCCATATCGGAAATATCCTGCACCATGCCTTCTTTGAGCTGCTCGCATTTTTCATCGGGCAGCATTTCGACTGATAGACGTAGCCTAGCGAGTGGTGTACGTAAATCGTGAGAGACGCCAGCGAGCAATAATGTGCGTTCGTTATCAAGGCGCACCAAGGCTTCTGTCATTTCGTTGAAAGTACGGCTGACCTCACGTAATTCATCAATACCATCTTCAGGCAGTTTATGTGGCTGTTCGCCATTGCGTAGCCGGTCAGCCGCCTTGATTAGCAAATTAAGTGGGCGATTGATGCGCGAGGCGATCATGTAAGCGCCAAGCAGGGATAGCACGATAACCAGGGCACCCCAGCCAAACCATTGCCAGGGGAAAGGGCGCTCAACCTGGAAACGTGGGATGACTACCCAGTAGTCATCCTGCCCGATAGAGAAACTTACCCAAAGCCCGGGCACCCCGAAATGGTTGATGGCAACCAGAGTTTCCGGACCCAATCGTTCGCGTATCTTTTCTACGACCATGCGAATGAAGGGGTCTGGCGGTAGAGGCTCAATATCCTCCAGCATGTCGGCGGCATAGATATGCACGCCTTCCCGGCCAGAAAGCTCTGATAGCAAAGCAATACGCCGATTTTCGTGTGCCGCCATCAGCGAAGCACGGGTATAGTTAACGACAGTTATTGCCTGCAGAGCTGCGGCAACTGCGCGGGGTTCGCGCTCGAAATATTCAAATAACTTAAGTGACGCGAACTGCCCCACTGCCAATAGCAGTGCGATAAGCAGCATGATGCGGGCAAGCAGGGTACGCGGCAGTAGCTTCAATTTTTGACAGGTTCGCCATCGGGAATAAATACATACCCAAAGCCCCACATTGTTTGTAGAAAGTGTGGATGCGCCGGGTCAGGTTCAATCAGTCTGCGTAGCCTTGATACCTGGACATCTATGCTGCGATCGAATACATCCAGTTCACGACCGCGTGCAAGTTGCATCAACCTGTCACGTGAAAGCGGCTGGCGTGGGTGGTCAACAAAAACTTTGAGTAATGCGAATTCACCGCTGGTGATCGTAATGCCCATGCCGTTTCGGCTTAAGCTCCGCGTTGATGGATCAAATACAAATTCACCGAAGCTGAAGCTTGCGCCTTCGGCTACGGGTGCGCTGGGTGGCGTGCGCCCATGACGGCGCATCACCGCGTTGATACGTGCCAGCAACTCCCTAGGGTTGAAAGGCTTCGGCAGGTAGTCGTCCGCACCCATTTCCAAACCGATGATCCTATCCACCTCATCGCCACGTGCTGTCAGCATAATGATAGGCATGGTATTGCCATTCGCTCGTAACCTGCGACAGATGGCGAGGCCATCTTCACCCGGAAGCATCAGGTCGAGTACCAGCAGGTCCGCATGTTCATGCAGCAATGCCGTATCCATTTCCGCAGAGTCTGAAACTGCCTTGACGCTGAAGCCCTGTTCTCCCAGATAGCGTTGCAGTAGTTCACGCATGCGCAGGTCATCATCGACCATCAGAATTTTTTTGATATTTGCTTGCATAATGTTATTTTGTGCGGAATATGCAGTTATTGAAAGAGTAATCTGCATTTACTCGGAGTTTTTGGCGCAATCCATCATTTTTTGATGTTACAAAATGTTACATTGTGGAGCTTGGGTGAAACATTCGATTTACATTCATGCGTCATTATTACGCCTCTCGTCAAATGAAATTGACGTGTCACTGCTCTAAAGAAAAGACAAGTTGGCTAAATAAAAGTCAATTTTGCAAACAATTAAAAACATAATTAACAAAAACAAGATAGTGATTGGGATGGAGATATCTCATATGAACGAATTCGCAGTAAGTTGCGTCTCAGTCATCAGCTGATAACCATAAAAGCTATGAGTGAAAATTACAAAAACAATGCCCTAAACTTGAAGCAAAAAATGCTTCATACCCATATTTTTATGGTCTGACCGGCGATGCTGATAGCCCATCATTTATTAGACTACAAAAAGTATGTGCTTCTTGCGCTGTGTGCATTTTTAGCACTATCCCAAAATATATTCGCTGGTTCCGTTCAGACAAATCGCGAAGGTCAGCGTGATAATCCTAGCGCTAGTCGTGAGAATCAATCGGGAATTACAGATGATGCCGATGCCCCATCTGCTGATGGCGATGAAGCATCAGATGCACAAACTCTGGATGACAATGTCAGCGCTGAAGAACGCATGCGTTTACGCCGGGATCTTGATGAGTATGCGCGATCGACCGATCCTGACCATGTACAAATCCAGGAGCAACGCCGACTTATGCGCCAGCGTATTCAGGAGCGATTCCTGAGTTCAGACAAAGATAATGATGGCTCAATTTCACGCGAGGAAGCAGCCGAAACCTTGCCACAGATTGCTCGCCATTTTAGCCAGGTTGATCTTAATAATGATGGCGTGATTACGCTGAATGAGTTGGAAGCCGCTCAAGCCCGAGCCATCGAGCGCCAGCGTGCGGCAACGGCAAAAAATGAGGTGCAGGATCCGGACCCTGTACCCAAGAACAAAAAAAATAAAGACGCAACGACCAGCCGTAAGCGCTCTCTATAGTTTCGCCCCCGTTTTAATCAAATCTCCCTTCTTTTTTGTGCCGTGACGGATTCTGATCTGTTGGGTTATGGCGACGCTTTGCGCCATGCTTAACCTTGCACGAATAATAAAAAACTCACTAATTTGTTGATTGGTAATAATTTTTCATGGTTGGCACCGATTTTGCCATATCAGTAAGGCAAATGATGTGCGTTCACAAATCAATCAAGGAGAAATTATGGCTATGACCAGACAATCATTATTAGCATTATTGCTAGTCGTCAGTTTGACAGGCTGTGCTGGTATGTCTACACGTCAGAAAAATGCAGCCGCAGGTGCTGCCATTGGCGGTGTAGCGGGTGCTGTGCTAACCGGCGGTAGCGCATGGGGCACGGTAGGCGGCGCTGCTATCGGTGGCGTAATCGGTCACGGCGTCGACGACTTCGGCGGTCACGATAGCAAGAAGAAATAGCCATCGTCATCTTTTGGCGACAATTTAATCAGTTGAATGAAAGCTGGTTTTGATAAGATGCGGGATATCTGTCGGGATTAAGAGACAGGTTCACTGTAAGTCTTAAGCCCAGCTATCACGCTAGCTAACAATCCCCGTATAGATCAGAACTCAGGCGGGTTCGCGAATCAGGCATTTTATCGGTCCGCGAATCCGCTTTAACTTTCAAATCCTTAGGCGAATATCATCATTGGGTTTTATGGGTTACGCCAGCCTTTGCGCAAACCCACAAAACCTGTCATCAATGGCCCTTGGCTAGGGGTCGCGCGCTTCCGCCATCCATGCCATGATATGCCAATGAGTATTGAAGTAGAAATAGTAGGAGGCGTCAGTGAGCTTGACGCCATGGAGTGGGATGCACTCACCGATGGCTCGCCTATCCTGAGCCATGCCTTTCTCAGCGCGCTAGAAGATACGGGTTGCCTGGGGGCAGGGACTGGCTGGCAGCCTTATCCCATTACCGTCAGGAATCATGGCAAGCTGGTAGGGGCTACAGCCCTATACCTCAAGACACATTCTTATGGCGAATACGTATTTGATTGGGCTTGGGCTGATGCCTATGAGCGTAATGGCATGGCCTATTATCCAAAATTACTGGCGGCGATTCCATTTACCCCGATTACCGGGCCGCGCTTGCTAAGTGCAGATACTGGAATTCAAGCCCTGATGGCACAAGTATTGATTGAGCAAATGGAGCGGCATTCGCTATCTTCCTCGCATATCCTGTTTCCCGATGAAGCCACGGCCAACATACTGAGACAAGCTGGATGGCTTGAACGCAAGGGAGTGCAATTCCGTTGGCAGAATGAGGGCTTTAAAGATTTCGAGGATTTCTTGAGCCGCCTATCGCACGACAAGCGTAAGAAAATCAAGCAAGAGCGCAAGAAGATTACGGCTGCAGGGGTGACATGTAGAAAGCTCACTGCTGAAAATATCACTCAGGCGGATTGGGATTTTTTCTTTAGTTGTTACCAAAATACCTATCGCGAGCATCGCTCCACGCCTTACCTCACGCGTGAATTCTTTTATGCCTTGGGCGAGCGCTTGCCCTTACAGACTTTGCTTATCGTGGCTGAGCAGAATGGCCAGCCAATTGCGTCGGCGCTTAACCTGTTTGATAGCACAAATTTGTATGGTCGTTACTGGGGTGCATTGGAATATGTGCTGGGTTTGCACTTCGAGCTTTGCTATTACCAGGCACAGGAGTTTTGTATTGCGCGCAATATCCGCTATTTTGAAGGAGGCGCACAAGGGGAACACAAGCTGGCACGTGGCTTCTTGCCGAGGCCAACTTGCTCATTTCACAAAATCGCACACCCGGATTTTGAAGCTGCGATCAGGAATTTTGTCGGGCAAGAAGCAGAGAATATGGGCGCTTATCATAATGAGTTGGAGGAACGCGCTCCGTTTAAAGTCAGCTAGCTAGCGAATTTGATTACCTTATTACGTCCGTCACTTTTTGCCTGGTACATTGCCTTATCTGCGTTTTCTACAATTGAGGTGATTGACGGGCCGTCATCCGGAAAAGTGGCGAGGCCTATACTTACGGTTCCTTTGACGCTTGTTCCATCAATATTGATCAGCGAGTTTGCCACCGCATGCAGAATTCTCTCTGCGACCAGTTGTGCGCCTGAAGATTGCGCCTCCGGCAGCAGAACGACAAACTCATCCCCACCAAAACGCGCCAGCACGTCGGTATCGCGAAGCTGGTCTTTGATGCACTTCACAATCATCAATAAAAGCGTGTCACCAAATTTATGGCCGTGATTATCATTGATTTGTTTCAGGTTGTCCGAGTCAATAACAAGCACGCTCATCGCCCGGTTATAGCGTTTTGCCTGGCCAAATAATCGGTCAGCTGCAATAGTGAATCCACGCCTGTTGAATACTTTCGTCAGTTCATCGGTTTCTGATACAAGTTTGGCCTTGTTGAGGCCATAGCGAATATCCGAGGAAAACATCGAAGTGATATAAGCTACCAGGATGATAGGGGCCAGTTGGACAAGAATCGCCCCCGTATAGCTCAAGGTAAGAACGTCATGGATCGAGGAATGATTGCCCAGAAACAGAAAACAGGCAGCAATGAGGCACAGCTCGGCCAGCGTAGTTACTTTTCCTAGTGTCAGCGAACTAGTGATGATGACTAATAGGTAGGTATTGACCAGAGGGCTCTCTAATCTGCCCGTGAACCACAAGCACCAGGTAATAAAACTAATCATTACCCAGGTTTCAAGCGCCACTTTCCATCGACTTTCGACTTTATAGAAGTTTACGTAATGGAAACTCATGATAAAGGCGGCGTATAAGAAAATAGCCATGCCGATAGCAGTTCGGTCGTCACCAGAAGTGCCGCCGAAAGTTTGATAAAGAAGAACCAGAATCAGCAGCAGCCATTCAATCTCAGCCACAGTCCTGGCGCATCCCCTTAATTCTTCTTGCTCGAGAGTTAGATTTTCTATGACGACTTCAGGCATTATTATTCCTAACAATTATCGCCTTGAAAGTCATTCTAATCCGTTGAGAGTCCTAAATGCAAAGGTTCTGTGAAACCGGAGTTTTGGCCTCCGTTTTTATTTGCACACTAAGAATGCTCGAGAAAGTTAGTACTTGCTTACGAGCCGGGGATTACTGAATGAGTGCCGCCAGCTCAACCTCACTAAAACCTGCAGCGCGCCTGGCCTCCATATTGAATGGCCCACGCATCACAGGTGCTTTATATCGAGCTGCCAGCATAGCGTATGTGGCAACTGGTTCGAGCCCTCGTTGCTCGCAAAGCCAGTTAAACCAATGGTTACCAATACCTACATGGCCAATCTCATCATGTAAGATAATGTCCAGTATCTCCGCTGCGGCCATATCGCCTGCCTGTGCCAATTTGGCTCGTACTGCTGGTGAGGCATCCAGGCCTCGGGCTTCCATGGTGCGTGGCACCAGAGCGATCCTTGCTAATACATCGTCGCGAGTCTTCGCGGCCATCTCCCACAAACTGTTATGTGCGGGGAAATCGCCATAGGCATAGCCCAGGCTTTGCAGGTGCTGCGCAAGTAGTGTGAAATGGTAGGCCTCTTCATCAGCCACTTTGAGCCAGTCAGCATAATACTCAGAGGGCAAACCAGCGAAGCGCCAGATAGCATCAAGCGCTAGGTTAATTGCGTTGAATTCAATGTGTGCCAGTGCGTGGATTAATATCGCACGGCCTTCTGCTGTATTCATGGCACGACGTTTGACTGATAGTGGTGATACCAGCTCTGGTTTGGCAGGTTGCCCGGGAAGCACATCTGGCGGGCTTAACAGGGCATGCTCGTCAAGCGCTACAGTATTGCCTTTCCAGGCAGATGCTAATTGACGAACGCCATTAGCTTTACTCGCAGCATCAGTCTCCGCCAGCCAGTAAAGGGCTGCAGCTCGCAGTTCGGTTGGCTCAGCCTTGAGTTTATTAATGGCTGTCACACATGCTCCTAATTTCATTGATCGCAATATCCAGTCGCGAGAAACGATGGTGACCACCCTCAAGCAGTACCAGCTTGGCTTTGCCCGTGAAGTTGTCAACGCTCTCCTGGTAAGGAATGGTTTCATCGCCTTTTTCGTGCAGTACCGTGCAATGGTTGAGCGGTTTGAATGAGGGATGCGGGTTAGCGCGGTAGTCAGGGTATTTGAGCAGGTCTTCCATTGTTAAAACGCCTGTTTCATGCGTGTAGAAATTCCCCACCTTGCCTACTGCATATTTTAGTGAAACCTCAGGCGTCATACACGGGTTGAGCAATACGCAACGCAGGCCGTACTTGCTGGCGAATTGATAAGCCCAGAAACCGCCGAGCGAAGAGCCAACCAGTACCGGGCTATCTGGCAGCAGAGGGCTAATCAAGGCATCAAGCTGCCTGAAACCGTTATCAGGGTTCCATGTGTCGTAAATCGGCACGATGAGATTGGGGAATTCCTGCTTCAACAGAACCGATTTCTCACTTTGCGGGCCGGAGTTAAAGCCTGGCAGGTAAATCATGCAATTCATTCATGCAACTTTCATTTGGTGTAGTTGTTGTCCCATCAGCCCACAAACTGGTTGATATCAGGGATCACGATGATCTCCGCAACCGCTAACCCGGAAAAAGGCTCAAGGAAAATATACGCTATTTGGGCTGTATATTGAGCGCAGTGATTTTAACAAAAGCAGGGTATCTCCGTGGTATGTGTCTTGAGTTATTTCAAGCATCTGGTGAATATTACGGAAGCTATCTACCAGCCGTACCCCAGGGTAAATAATAGCGCCGAATCAGCTTTCTGCCGTCCCGGCGAAGGAGC
This sequence comes from Methylophilaceae bacterium, assembly GCA_036560445.1. GTDB lineage: Bacteria > Pseudomonadota > Gammaproteobacteria > Burkholderiales > Methylophilaceae > DATBRG01. The sequence goes on along the minus strand of DATBRG010000007.1, from coordinate 35,011 downwards.
GCTATCCCAATTGTAGTTAAACTGGGTAGTGGCGTTAAAGTTGAACAGGAAAGGGAAGCGCAACCCGGTCTTGGAAGTAAGCAGGATATGGCTAGTATCCTCCAAGCCTATTAAAACCTCATGTTCGTGGAAAAGCTTGGTCGAGCTTTTGAATATGAGCTGATCGTACTTGATTGCCCAGCGAGCGCCTGGGTAGTTCTGATCCTTGGCAACGTAGTAATCCTGCGTGATGTAATTCAGGCCGCCTTCTATAGCCAGGTTAAGATTCGGCGTTTCAAATACCTGGTAACCGCTGCCTGCGCCTGCTGTGGTGCGCAAGCGTAAATCCCTGAAGCGGTCGTTTTCCCCCGTGGCATTGGCATAGGCATACCATTGCGGCGTCAGGAAGTGGTCGTACTTCCCATAACCGCGGGTATTGGACTGCGTATCGCGCCCATGATCCTGGGCCCGGTTGAATATGCCTCCCACCGTATAGCGATTATGCTGGGTGCGGGCAATGGTTTCGGCGTCAAACCTCAATAAGCTGGCTTCGGTGTTGCCTTGGGTAAGCGTTGCCCCCGCATTGATGTTGCCTGACCATCTCACGCCCTCGCCCGATAAATCCGGGGTGGGGTTGATGTAGCGGGTTTTCAGCAAATCAAACTCCCGCTCGTTTTTATCTTCATTCTCATCTTCTTTTTCAGGCTGCCCCTCTGCTTGAGACAATTTGATCTTTGCCGACGCTGGCTCGGTAGTCTCCACCAACGGCCCACGCAGGTTAGAATTGTCCGTGAGGATGATATGCACGGGCTTATCGGATGTAAGCGTCTCGATTTCAGTCCACTGAATCGCGATCTGCCCGGCATATGAAGTTTTGAAAATAAGAACGCCGGTTTCTTTTTTGACGATCTCACCCGTTAATACATCGCCATTCTTTAATCTGACCTCATCGGCGGCGGCGGGTAGAGGTAAAAAACCGTATCCCAGCGCCAACGTGACAATCATTAATCCAGGATGCTTGATCAGCATGGAAAAATCTCCCTGACAAGTTACCCCGAAAACGATATTTAAAATGGTGCCGTGAATATCAACCCATGCTCTTTATTCTGAAAGCGGCGGAACAAGTGATTGCAATCCGGAAAAGCGAACCTCGGGCCAGCTAGGCGTCAATGGCTTATTGACTCAATTTGAGTGACAACAGGGGAAACGAAAAAATTCCCGAGTGATTGAAGAAAAGGATGAAGTGGATTTATTGAACGATTGGGATTGTTAAAGCGATCAAAGCGAAGCCATGATTTTTTAGATTTGCGCGAGAAATAAATCGAGGCTGCGCCTTTAACCTTTATGGGGTTCATGAAGTTCTCAGGGTAAGTCGATTCCTACAGCGATATCAGTCAGGCGCCTATTCGTTAATTCTTCGCTAACCTTAAAATGAATTCGTGTTTTACACAAACCCGATTATTCATTTGAAGGAGCCAATATGAAACCAATTATTAAAAGCCTTTTGCTGATTGCTGCCTTAACCATGCCATTGGCTGGTTTTGCCGCTGATGGCGACCCGGTTTCAACCAAGGTGACGGATTCAGTCATCACGGCAAAAGTGAAAGCCTATTTTGCCAAAGATAAAGCGATAAGTGCCAGCGACATAAAAGTCGAGACCGACAGCAATGGCTTGGTACAGCTATCCGGCACTGCAAAATCAAAAGCTGAAGCCGATAAGGCTGAAATGATCGCCAAAAACGTCAAAGGCGTTACAGCAGTCAAGAACGATATTGTTGTGGCCGAATAAACCTTTCCAGATCGTGGTCTAGGCAAGGCCCGGCAATTTTTTATCACTTGCCGGAATCATTCATTAATCTCCTGTTCGTAGTATTTGACGTGAAAAAAGCCGCTTCATTTCTGAAGTGGCTTTTTATTGGGGGATGTAAGCTGCTTTTTGCTCGTCATCTATCTCCAGATAGATTTTTATTATCTGGGGAATACGACGCTGACCCCTTTAATTCTCTGCCCCCTTTAATTATTTACAACATGACTCAGCATAAATATTTTTTACTTCTGGTTATGCTACCTCAGCATGTGGTATTATTATCGGAAGTAAACTTTAGGGAGTCACACAATTGTTCTCACTAGAACCTTCAAATCCACCACAGGTCATTATATATAAAGATGATGAAGTGCCAAAAAAGCTGTGGCAGTTGCACCCTTCTCTCGAAGAGGATGTATTTTATCAGGCAGCTGGGGCTGGTTATGCAGCCAGACTGGAAGTAACACCAGCACATGCCCCCACTGCAGCAGGTAGTTTTCACTGGTTCTATACGGTTGCCACAATCCGAACTGAGTTAAAGACTCGCCGCTGGAATTACAACGACAACAATAACTGCCCTTTAATTGTTTCAAACGACAAGCAAGTCATGATAGCTGTAATGACAGGTGATAAAGATACTGGTAGGCCGGGAGGGTTTCCAACAAATCAAGGCATCAAAGGTGTGGTTTTGGACAAAGCAGTCAAAAAGAACTTAGAGCTATTTGCAGGACAGAACGGAACGGCTTCAGATGGTACTCAACTCTGGGTTTTCCTTTATCACGTAGAGTTAAACGGGGCAATCCACATGGAGTTGTCTTTGCCAGACTCATTTGTACGCGGGAAAATTAAGAATTGGAAAGAGCGCATTATATTTACCCCACTGGACTTGCGGCCAGAACCAAAGGTATTGCCTACCTTACCAAACGATGACATAGATTTTGACGTAATTCGTAAACAAATATGAAGAGTAAAAAATGAACGTATTAAATCCAAATAGGATTGAGTTCGCCCGTATTAGACGTAAATGGACTAAAGCAAAATTAGCAAGTGAATTGAATGTAGATGTAAGGTCGGTGCAAGGATATGAGGCTGGGGAATACACACCAGAGCCAGATAAATTAGAACTCATAGCTGGGAAACTTAGATTCCCAGTCTCCTTCTTTTTTGGGGATGACCTGCCTGTTATTGCTGAGCATACGGCAAGCTTTCGCTCTATGTCCAAAATGTCCTTCAGCTTAATGCAAAGTGCATTGAGTTCCGGCTCTATTGCATTTTTATTAAACGAGTGGATAGCGTCCAGATTTACTTTACCTGAGGTTAATGTGCCTAATCTTCATGACCTCGCGCCAGAAGATGCTGCTGCAAGCTTAAGGCGAATGTGGGGGCTGGGGGAAGCTCCTATTCCAAATATGATTCACTTGCTGGAATCTAAAGGTATCAAGGTATTTTCTTTGGCTATTGAGGCTAAAGAGGTTGATGCTTTTAGCGTATGGCATAAGAACCAGCCATTTGTATTTCTTAATACACAAAAATCGGCTGAGCATAGTCGTTTTGATGCTGCTCATGAGCTGGGTCATTTAGTGCGAGATAGTTATAGCATGATGCATGGACATGCAGCACATAGCCCTGAAATGGAAAAAGCTGCTAACTCTTTTGCTTCAGCGTTTTTAATGCCTCGTAATAGCGTAATAGCTTACAAGCCGACCAACACTGAGATGCATCAACTAATCGAATTAAAGACGGTATGGGGAGTATCTCTCGCAGCTCTAGTTTATAGGATGAATCAACTTGGGCTGCTTACAGAATGGGGACACAGAAACTTATGCATTCAAATAGCTAAGTTAGGATATAGAACTAAAGAACCTAATCCCATGCGTCATGAGACATCTAAAATGCTGGCTAAAGTATTTGAAATGCTCAAGCAAGAGAATATGTCTAGGGCTGATGTTGCGAGAGAATTGTCACTATTGCCAGAGGATATAGATACGCTGACTTTTGGCCTAGTTATCACTAATGTACCCACTAATAACGACATTTCAAAGGCTAAACCAACGAAACGTGCAGGGGGCTTAACTCTCGTTAAGTAAGAAATTAAAGGGGGTCAGCATCGATTAAGAAAAAAGCCACCCCATCTCTGGAGTGGCTTTTTGTTGGTGGTGATAGGGGGACTTGAACCCTCGACCTATGGATTATGAATCCATCGCTCTAACCAGCTGAGCTATATCACCGGGGAAATCTGTGAATCTAAACAAGCCCGCCATTCTATTGTTTTGGCGGGGTATTGTCAAAATGAACTGACGGTAAAATAGTGTGGTTAGACGTTAAACAGGAAGTGCATCACGTCGCCATCCTGCACGACATAAGCCTTGCCTTCGAGGCGCATCTTGCCGGCTTCTTTTGAAGGTTGTTCACCTTTATATTTCACGTAGTCGTCGTAGGCGATGACTTCAGCACGGATAAAGCCGCGTTCAAAATCGGTATGGATGACGCCAGCGGCCTGCGGAGCGGTGGAGCCGTGTTTGATAGTCCAAGCCCTGACCTCTTTCACGCCGGCGGTGAAGTAGGTTTCCAGCCCCAGTAGCTTGTAAGCTGCACGGATGACGCGGTCCAACCCGGCTTCGGTAAGCCCCATTTCTTCCAGGAACAGGGTTTTGTCTTCATCTTCCAGATCGGCAATCTCGGCTTCTATCTTGGCGCAGATGGCCACTACCGGGGCACTTTCTTTCTTGGCCAGCTCTTCAACCTTGGTCAATAGTGCATTATCGGTAAAGCCGCCTTCATCGACATTGGCAAGGTACATTACCGGCTTGACGGTAATCAGGCACAGTGGCTTGATGAGGGCAAGCTGTTCGGCATCCAGCCCCATCGTACGTACTGCGTTGCCTTGGTCGAGGTGTTTCTGGATTTTTTCCAGCACTGCACACAGTGCAATCGCGTCCTTATCGCCAGACTTGGCTTTTTTGCCTTCGCGTTGCAGGGTTTTCTCAACGGTTTCCATATCGGCCAGCGCCAGCTCGGTATTGATGACTTCGATATCGGAGATAGGGTCTACCTTGCCTGCCACGTGCACCACGTTGCTATCATCGAAGCAGCGTACCACATGGGCAATGGCGTCGGTTTCACGGATATTGGCGAGGAACTTGTTGCCCAGGCCTTCACCCTTCGATGCGCCTGCTACCAGTCCGGCGATATCAACAAACTCGACAATGGCAGGCTGCACTTTTTGCGGCTTGACGATATCAATCAGCGGCTGCAGGCGAGGGTCTGGCACCTCGACGATACCGACATTGGGCTCAATGGTACAAAAAGGGTAATTTTCTGCGGCGATACCGGCGCGGGTAATCGCATTGAACAGGGTGGATTTGCCTACATTGGGCAAGCCTACAATTCCGCACTTCATGGAGGTAGTACCTTTCTAATTCAGCAGGCAAGCGTTACTGGTATTGCCTGTGGCCGTATTGGCGATGTGTGGGTAGCGGTTGAGTTGTGTCAGAAGGGCGCCATTTTAACCTGTTCAGGGGTTTAGCTCAAAAATGCTGGCATTTTTAATGCAAATAGAAAGCGATGCCCCTGCCATGACCTTTCTTGGTTTGGTACATGGCGGTGTCAGCGCGGCTGATCAGCATAGCGACATCGTCCCCGTGGTCAGGGTAGAGTGCTATGCCGATAGAAGCCGAGATGCTAATTTCGATATTTTCCACGATAAAAGGCTGGCTGATAGCTGCGAGCACTTTTTCGGCAACCAGTTGCACTTCCTGCTTTCCATCAAAATCGCTCAGTAGTATGCCGAATTCATCACCACCGAAGCGTGCAACGGTGTCGTTATCGCGTATTGCCCGGCTTAATTCAGTTGATACCCATTGCAGCAGCTTATCCCCCATGTGATGCCCATAAGTATCGTTGACTGCCTTGAAGCCATCGAGGTCGATAAATAAAACAGCAATGTTGGCATCGGTTCGTTTTGAGTTCTTTAGCGCATTTTCTACACGATCCAGAAACAACCCGCGATTTGGCAGCCCGGTCAGCATGTCGTAATTGGCTTTGTGCCAGATATCCTGTTCTTTCGTCATGCGTTCTGTTGCATCCAGCTTAATCGCCACAAAGTGAGTGATATCGTGATTTTCGTCGATGATAGGGGAGATATGGGATTCTTCTATGATCTCCTCGCCGCTCTTTTTCTTGTTGTAAAAGAGACCTTTCCAGTCAGTACCATTCAACAGGGTTTCCCACATGGTGCTATTGACGAGAGAGGGCATTTTCTTAGAGGCAAACATGCTGGGGTTCCTGCCGAGTACTTCATCGTTCTTGTATCCCAACATATCCAGCGCCTTCGGGTTGCAATACTCGATTCTGGCATCTGCGTTGGTTATCATCACTGCAACAGGGCTTTTTTCGATAGCGGTTACCAGCATGCGGTTCCTAATATTGGCCAGCCGGTGCTCAATAGTTTCAAGCTCCAGCTGTTTAAAGGCTTTGTAAGTGCTTATCAATAAGCCACACAATACCAGCACGTAGCTGAATTCCTTTAGTATGTGGGCGACATCGAACCATGTATCAAATAACTGGCTTGAGAACTCCATGAAAAACACCTGCGCTGCAATGCTGGTGATTAAGGCCAGTATCATCCAGTGGTCTATATCTACATTTTTCCAGGCCTTTTGCCGCAAGTAACCTATCAATGCTAACGAGAAGAACAGCGCTGGCAGCCATTCTTCGGGGCGAGAAGCTATCAGGTGGGAGAAATATGCCTGCGGTAGGCGTACAAAGCCAATATAGGCAACACAGGCCGAAACCCCAAGTGCAGCAAATAGGTAGACCTGCGCGGGTTTGAATGCGACTTCAGATGCTGAGGGATGTCTTCTCAGCCATGGAATCACGCTGCACATGAGCATGATGGAAAGAAATAGCCGCGATGCGAGCCAACTCCAGGGCAGCAGGCTTTTCAGCTCAGAGGGAAAGGCATCGTGAAACCACACGGAGCTGACGGAACCATGAAATAGGTCGAGTAGTGAGGTACCGATAAAGCCTATACCAACGAGCAGGTATTTATCCTCAGCATGGCTGTAGTAACGGATCAATGCCATCGCACCTACCATGAGCGCCAACAGGCTCGCTAAACTTTCCAACATGGTATGTACGTATGCGGAGCTTACCCAGTGAACCTTGCTCATAGCGATAGCCATGATGAACAACAGCACGCTATATAGGAGGTATCCCCGGATTTGATGGTTGTTAATGTTCAATTAAGGATGTTTCTTGGCTAAATTACAAATTTACTATGTAGTCAATTTACACCTATTGACTGGGTAAATCATTATTTTAAATAGGGGGATAGAAATAGGGCGCCAATTGAGAGCATTATTTTTTAGTATGCAGTTTCAGCATAGCAGCCTCAAAATTGCCCGCAAGCAGCATGGGCAACAGGGTGGTACTTTCATCTATATTGGCTTCTATCAGTGGCATTTCATCGGGCAAGGGGGGGTGCAGCACATAGTTAATGACTGCATTCCTGTCTCCGGGGTGCCCAATCCCTAAACGTAAACGCCAGAAATCATTGGTGCCCAGATGGGCGGCGATATCCTTGAGCCCGTTATGGCCGCCATGTCCACCGCCCTTTTTCATCTTGACGCCGCCTGGGGGTAAATCCAGTTCATCATGGATGACGAGGATAGCTTGTGGCTCGATCTTGTAGAACCTGGCAAGTGCTGCGACTGAGCGGCCGCTGGCGTTCATGAAGGTGGTGGGCTTGAGTAACCAGCCTTCATGGCCTGCAGATTTAAGCTTGCCAGCTATGCCGAGGAATTTGGACTCGACTGAGAGTTTGGTAGCTGTTTCTGCCGCCAGCTGATCAACCCACCAGAAGCCGGCATTATGGCGCGTGGCCTCATATTCAGCCCCGGGATTGCCGAGGCCTACGAATAGCTGGATACCGGGATTGGTTGTCATAAGTCGTATCTTAAAATAGAAACGCGCGTCCCGGTTGCCCGGAACGCGCGTTAACTTGCATTACTCGAGGCTAATTACTCGGCAGCAGGTGCAGCAGGAGCATCAGTTGCAGTGGCTTCAGCAGCAGCGGCTTCTTCCTCTTCAATCAATGCACCGCGTGGCTTGATAACGTTGGCAACTGCAGAGTCATCACCGTGAGCCAAATGCACGAATTCAACGCCCTTAGGTAGCTTGAGTTCGGACAAGTGGATGGTTTGGCCAACTTCTGCATTAGCCAAATCAACTTCGATGAACTCTGGCAGGTCTTTAGCCAGGCAGCTTACTTCAGCTTCGGTCAGGATGTGGGTCACAATACCGCCACCAGTCTTGACGCCAGGAGCGATGTCCTGGTTGATGAAGTGCAGTGGCACCTTCACGTGGATCTTCTCGGTAGCACTAACACGCTGGAAGTCGATGTGCTGGATGGTGTTGCGTACTGGGTGCATTTGGTAGTCACGCAGAAGCACAGATTCCTTCTTGCCTTCCAGATCCAGTGTCAGGATAGAAGCATGGAATGCTTCATGACGGAACTGAAGGAATAGGGACTTGTGATCCAGCTCAATACTGATTGCGTCCTTGCCTGCACCATAAACAACACCCGGTACATGGCCAGCGCGACGGAGACGGCGGCTCGCACCCGTACCTTTGCCTTCGCGCTTGCTTGCGTTAATTACAATTTCCATTTTACTACTCCTAATAAACTGTTATCCGCGACCAGATAACAGGGTTGTGACCAGTTTGCACCTTGCAAACCAGTCGAAACTTATTCCATGAATAACGAACTTACCGAATCTTCATTGCTGATACGGCGTATGGTTTCTGCCAGCAGTTCGGCTGCACTCAGTTGGCGAATCTTGCTGCAGGCTGCGGCATCTGCACGCAATGGGATGGTATTGGTAACTACCAGTTCATCCAGCTCAGATGCGGTGATGCGCTCAATTGCAGGGCCGGAGAGTACCGGGTGCGTGCAGTAAGCAACCACTTTCACGGCGCCTTGCTCTTTCAATGCGGCTGCGGCTTCACACAGGGTATTGGCGGTATCGACCATGTCATCCATGATGACGCAGGTACGCCCTGCAACATCACCGATAATGTTCATGACCTTAGCTACGTTTGGCTTAGGGCGACGCTTGTCGATAATCGCCAGGTCTGAGTTGAGCTGTTTGGCACAGGCGCGGGCGCGGACTACACCGCCGACGTCGGGCGAAACTACTACCAGATTGTCGTAATTACGCTTCCACAGGTCGCTCAACAGTAGCGGCGTGGCGTAGATGTTATCTACCGGGATATCGAAAAATCCTTGGATTTGGTCAGAATGCAAATCCATGGTCAGTACACGATTTACGCCAACGCTGGTGAGCATGTTGGCGATGACCTTGGCAGTAATGGCTACACGGGCGGAGCGTGGGCGCCTATCCTGGCGGGAGTAACCGAAGTATGGGATGGCAGCAGTGATGCGGCCAGCAGAGGAGCGGCGCAATGCATCGACCATGACCATGACTTCCATCAGGTTGTCATTGGTCGGCATGCAGGTGGACTGCAACACGAACACGTCTTTGCCGCGTACGTTGTCCAGTAGCTCAACCATGACTTCACCATCGCTGAAGCGATCAACAGTTGCGCGGCCCAAACCAATCCCCAAATGGCTGACGACTTCTTCAGCAAGTTTGTGGTTGGCATTGCCAGTAAACACCATCATGTCGCCATTGGCCACAGCTGGGATCCCTTTGGTCTGAAACTACAAATCTAAAAAATAAAAGCGTGTAACTCTACACGCTCTACTCGTAATTCTGGCTGGGGAAGAAGGATTCGAACCTTCGCATGCCGGAATCAAAATCCGGTGCCTTAACCAGCTTGGCGACTCCCCATTTGATCTTGGTGCTACTTAATTCAGTCAGCGTAATTATACAGCGGATGTTTATCCAATCCACGAGCCAAAAATGCAGAAACTTGAAAACCAGCATTTTGCAGTTTCCTGTCTTGCGCTAATTCAGCCATTACTAATTCCGCTTCGGCCTGATTTTCCAGTTCCACGAAGACTGAAGCGCCTGAGCCACTCATGCGAGCCTGAGAGAATTGGTTAAGCCATTCCAGACAGGTAGCGACAGCGGGATATTGTCGGCAAACTACAGATTCGAGGTCGTTTCTAAACAAACCGCTCTGATTTACTTTTCCGGGGGCGACCCCAGAAAAGGCCGCTATTGTCGTGGGAATCGTGTTCCTTGTCAATTCTTTACTGGCAAAAACTTGTGCAGTGGAAACGTGCACTGATGGCGTTAAAACCACGTAATAGCAGGGTTTAAGCGCGATGGGCTGTAATTTTTCGCCTATGCCTTCGGCCCAGGCGTTTTCGCCAAATATGAAAATGGGTACATCGGCACCTAGTTTCAGCCCGAGTTCCAGTAACTCACTACGCGGCAGGTGTAAATCCCATAAACGATTAAGCGCCAGCAAAACCGTAGCGGCATCCGAACTGCCGCCGCCAAGGCCGCCGCCCATAGGAATGTGTTTGTCGACAGCAATGTCGACTCCTCTTTTACAGCCAGTATGCTGTTGTAATAGCCGTGCGGCACGCACACAAAGATCATCCTGCTCGGGAACGCCAGCCAGCTCTTGCGCGCGACTGATTACACCATCATGGCGTGGGCGTAGGTGGATATCATCATGAAAATCGAGCAGGCGGAACACACTTTGCAGTAAATGATAACCATCTGGCCGCTGGCCAACGATATGCAGGAAAAGATTGACCTTGGCCGGTGCCGGGAATGTCTGGAACTCTGGCATCAGTGCAAGCCTCCTTGCTGATTCGCGGAAATGGCCCAGCGTTCAATGACTAGCTTAAGGTTAAGCTTAGGGCTACGCAGCGTGACCTTGGTCGGCAGCTGATAGCCATTGATTTCAATATATTGTGAGTATTCGATATCCCAGCCATCTTGCTTTAGCCGGGTCAGCCGACCGGCTTCGTCCCACTGTTGTTCTTTAATCATGCTCGCCGCAGGCCGTCCCAGAATCCAGTCTGGCAAGCCACGCATGGGTAAGCTCCAGCCTAGGTTTTGCAGTGTGAGAGTTTCTACATCGGCGGCACGATAGGTCTTCCCATCCTCGGTGACGAGAGTCACGCCGTCTGGGGCAGTTTTGATGGTGGCTACTTGTGCGCCCAGCGGTGAGAACAGGGAAATATTGTCGCTTTGCCCGTCATGCTGCCAGTTGCTGGAGCCGGAAAAACCTTTGCCCTCGGTCTGCACGCCAATGCGGCCCTGCATATTGAAGCCCTGGATGGAAGATAAGCTGGCCAGATGCCTTTGGTTAATTTCTGGCGTGCTGGTAGGCTGTGGTTGCATGCCTGCACAGCCAGCCAGAAGGGAAGCTGCAACTAGCGGCAGCCAGCGGAAAAAGGCTGGCATCAGGTTTACTGTTTGAGTTTCTTGCTGGTGTTGATCAGGGTTTCGTTTTCCGGGTACTCGCGCAAGGCCGTATCCAGAAGCTCCACGGCCTCATCATGCTTGCCCTGATGCCACAAGACTTCACCCAGATGTGCGGCAATTTCAGGGTCGGTTTGCGCGGTGTAGGCGCGTCGCAAGAAATCAACTGCTTTATCCAGCTTGCCGAGCCGGTACTGTACCCAGCCCATGCTATCGAGAATGAAATAATCATTCGGGCTCAATGCCAGCGCTTTTTCGATCAGCTTGCGCGCTTCATCAAGTTTGACGTTCCGGTCTGCCAACGTGTAACCAAGCGCATTGTATGCTTGTGCAAAATCTGGCTTGAGTTGGATCAGTTTACGCAGCTCGGTTTCCGTAACGTCCAGTTTTTGTATGCGCTCCGCCGCCATGGCATAGTCATAGATAAGCTCAGGGCTGCCCGGCAGATTACCGACAGCCTTTTCCAGCAGGTCATAAGCTTCCTGATAGCGCTTGGCCTGGCCAAGCAAGCTGGCTTGAGCCTGCATGACCAATACAAGTTGCTCGTTATTCAGGTCTTGCAGGTCATCCAGCATCGCGATAGCAGCATCCACATTTTGTGTACGTGCCATCAGGTTCGCAATATTGAGTTTCGCCTCCAGAGCGCGCTCACCGGGCTGAACCTTGTTATACCAACTTAGCGCCTGGTCATCATGTTTCTGCTTCTCGGCGATCTGCCCTAGATAGATATAAATCTGGTCTGGGTCTTTGAAGTCTGCTGCCAAAGCTTGCTGCAGGTAGTTCTCGGCATCAGCGTAGTCATTGGACTGTATGGATAGCAAGCCAACTACAACCAGAATCTCCGGGTTGCCCTTGGAAGCTTCTACCAGTTTGACGAATTCGCTTTTGGCCTCATCAAATTTTTTCAGGTTGACCAGCAGGCGCGCCATGCTCAAACGAACATCGTTAGCATTCGGATACTGACTCATGTAGCCGCGATAGAACTCCAGAGCTGAGTCTTGGGATTTGTCCATTAATACCTGGCCATGCAACTGGGCGCTGAATTCCCAGCCCGGACGTAATTTATCCGCGGCATCAAGCTCCTTGATTGCGAGATCGCTCTTGCCAGCTGTCCATGCAGCGTGAGCAATAGTGAAATGCGCTTCCGGCAGATCGGGGTAGGGTTTTGCCAGCTCCTGGATCAGGCTCAATACCGCATTCTTATCAGGTTGGCGGGCGAAGAGGCCGTTCAGATAGAGAAAGGCGCTGGCACGGGTATCTTCTTTTTGCAGCAATTTTTGTAAATGCGGTTTAGCTTCTGAAAGCTTGCCCGTAGCCACTAGCAATTGTGTGCTGGCTTGCTGGGCGTCGGTCGAGTCCGGATCTAATTCTGCCCACAGGTTGCTGGCCTGGATTGCCAGTTTAGGGTTGTTAGCGTAAATCGCTGCTTTCGCGGCGCGCTCGGCCATGCGCGGGTCTCTGCTGGACTTTGCCAGGTCAAGGAAAAGGTTGCTGCTCAGGTTGGGGTCGCCGCGCTGGCTGGCAATTTCAGCAACCAGGTACTTGTAGACAAAATCGCCGTTCAGCTCGGTTTGTAATGGCTTTGTCTTGGTAGCAGTGTTGTCTGCAAACGCTATCGGGCTGATGGCGAGTAGAAAAGCACATACAGTGGCTAGCTTCTGGTTCTGATATTTAGGCATGTCAAAAATTTCTCGTTACTCAATGTTAGGAATCAGATTTCAGCTAAGGTTAGTCCGTGACAGAGGATGCAAGTTCATCCATAATGCATCTCTGACTATAGCTTTTTGGGCCGAACTTTCCAATAGCGATGCTATCAAAAAGCCAGTCGAACAATCGGCGCTTGACAGTTGTCAGGCGTTTTTTTAATTTAGCAGCCCTGAAAATAAGATGTTTCAAATTATCCTATGACGACGATAACAGTTGAGGCGAGCGACCTCACCCGCGTTTATGGTGGCCGAGAAGCCGTTAGTGATGTGAGTTTTACGCTGAGCAAGGGCGAGGTGTTAGGCTTTTTGGGCCCGAATGGCGCAGGCAAGTCCACCACCATGAAAATGCTGACGGGCAACCTGGCCCCAAGCAAAGGCTCCGTAAAGATTTGTGGTATCGATATGATCGAGAACCCTAAGGAAGCCAAGGCATTGATTGGCTACTTACCGGAGCAACCACCGCTTTACCGTGAATTGACCGTGGACGAATTCCTGACCGTGGCTGCACGCCTGCATCGCGTCAAGGCTAGCCATATCAAGAAGGCTGTGCAGGTTGCCAAAGAACGCTGCGGCCTGACCGAAATGAGCAAGCGCCTTATTGAGAACCTCTCCAAGGGTTATCAGCAGCGCGTGGGTATTGCCCAGGCCATCATTCATAACCCGATGGTGGTTATCCTTGATGAACCGACTGTGGGCCTCGACCCCATCCAGATCCGTGATATTCGTTCGCTGATCAAGGAGCTTGGCGGCGAGCACAGCGTGATCCTGTCTACACACATCCTGCCTGAGGTAGAGATGGTCTGCGACCATGTGCAAATCATCCACAAGGGCAAACTGGTGTTCAATGGTTCTATCGACGTGCTGAAACAGCAGCGCCATGGCAACAAACTGCTGGTTGGCCTGAACAACCCGCCTGCCAATGAAGAATTGCTTAAGGTGCCGGGTGTTGTAAGCATAGACCCACTACCCAACGGCTTGCTGCGTGTACGTTACGCGCCGGGCCAGCAGCCCGCGGAAGCGCTGGTGCAGGCTGCAGTCAATAACGGGTGGGGCTTGCATCAGATCAGTCCGGATCAAACCAGTCTGGAAGAAGTATTTGTCCAGCTAACATTCCAAGAACAGGCACTCTAATCTAGCCGTATCCTAAGAAGGTGATTCATCCATGATTCTCAACATCGCCAGAAAAGAATTAAAGAGTCTTTTTGCCTCACCCATGGGTTGGGTGATACTGGCTCTATTGCAATTTGCTTTCGGTGCTTACTACCTGAATGGCGTTAATCAATATTTCGAAGTTATGTCTGGCGCTATCAGGCCTGCAGAGCGCACCGGGGTAACGCAGTTTGTGGGCCAGAGCGTGTTTGGCCTTGCTTCATTCGTTATGCTGTTTGCCGTACCACTGCTTTCCATGCGCCTCATCAGTGAAGAGCGCCGTAGCCAGACCCTGCCATTTCTATTCAGTGCGCCACTGTCGTTGACAGAAATTGTATTGGGCAAATTTATTGGCCTCGTTTCTTTCCTGACGATCCTGATTTTCCTGATCGCGAGCATGTTGTCTACGCTCAATATCTGGGCAGACATCGATTTCGGTTACATCATCTCCAACGTCATCGGCCTGTGGTTACTGGTGGCAAGCTTTTCTGCGCTGGGCCTGTATTTTTCAAGCCTGACCCAGCAGCCGGTAGTAGCGGCAATGTTCAGTTTTGTTGCCTTGTTCGTGTTGTTGATCCTGGACCGCTTCTTTGCTGGCGACCCAAGCAACACCATTACCTATCTGTCACTGATGCAGCATTTTCAGCCATTCTCCCGCGGTTTGCTGGATACCGGCGATTTTGCCTATTTCGTACTTTTTATTATTACCTTCCTGACCTTGACGGTGCGACGCCTGGATGCAGACCGTCTGCGTGGCTAAACCAACACTGAATATATGAAAACCAATCGCAAACTACGCTTCCAGCTGTTCATGCAGAACAGCTTCTTTGTCCTGCTGTTTCTGGTGCTGATATTCCTGCTGGGCTATCTCTCGCATGAGTATCGTTACTCCCGCGATATTACGCAGAGTAACCACAATACCCTGACCGAGGGCAGTATCAACGTGCTCAAACAGATGAAGAGCCCGGTCAATATCACGGTATTTGCCTCACAGGATAATGTCGCCAATGGCGAGACTTTCCGTAAGGGCGTCGCTGACTTTATGTCGCGCTACCGCCGTACCAAGCCAGATATCAATGTCACCTTCGTGAGCCCTGCAGAACAGCCAAAGATGGCCCAGGATGCAGGTATCAAGGAAGAGGGCGAGCTGGTTGTCGAGTACGAGAAACGCACCGAGCACCTTATCCCACCATACGCAGAGCAGGAAATGACCAACCTGCTGGTTCGCTTATCGCGTACCAGCCAACGCACAGTGATGTATCTGGATGGTCATGGAGAGCGCAACCTGCTGGGTGTGAAGAATCATGATATCGGTGAATTTGGCAAGCAGCTTGAATCCAAGGGCTTCAAGTTTGCCAACCCGGACCTGACGATTGCACAGGGCGTGCCTACCAATGGGGCAATGCTGGTGATTGCAAGCCCGCAAGTGGATGTCAGCGATGTAGAAGCCAAAAAGATCAAGGCTTACCTTGAGGGTGGCGGTAATCTGTTATGGCTGCTGGATGATGAAAACCTGCATGGCCTCAAATCAGTTGCAGAATACCTCGGGCTGAAGGTTACACCTGGGATGGTGCTGGACTCTTCCTCTGCCCAGTATGGCGCAGACCGTAAGGTGGCTTTTGCCAGTGCTTACGGCGACCATGCCATTACCAAGAATTTTATGTTGCGTACATTGTTCCCGGAGGCACGCAAAGTCGATGCCCAAGGTACCGATGACAATGGCTGGAAAGTAAGCAACCTCGTTTACGTAGCGCCCAATGGCTGGCTGGAAACCGGCAAGCTGGATGGCAAGGAAACCTTTGACGAGAAGAAGGATATCAAGGGCCCAATCAATATTGCTGTGGCACTGGAACGTATTTACGGTAAAAAGGGGCAGCGTGTCGTAGTCGTTGGTAATGGCAACTTCCTGTCCAATACCTTTATCACCAATGGCGGCAATCTGGATCTGGGTGTCAATATCGTCAACTGGCTGGCCGGTGACGACAGGCTGATCACCATACAACCTAAACCGCTCAAGGATATCAACGTGATCATCCCGAGTGGTGCAGCAAACGTATTTATTGCATGGACGGTTTTCCATGGCTATGAGTTCTTTATCCCGCTGGGCTTGCTGATTGCCGGTGTGGTGATCTGGTGGAGGCGTCGTAAGGCATGAAGAAGCGCTGGTTAGTTAACCTGGCATTATTGCTGGTGATTATTGGCATTTCCGTTTTTCTGCATCTGCGCGCTACGCCTAAAACCCAGGCGCAGAATGCCTATGAGGTTTCTTCCCTCAAACTCGGCAGCTTTAACAAGCTAAGCATAGAGTTCCCGGCAAAGGCGCCTGTGGTATTCGAGAAGGTTGATGGCTACTGGCAGATTGCACAACCCTACAAAGCCCGTGCTGACCAGATGTCGGTGCAGCGTGTGCTATCTATAGTTGCTGCCACCAGCTCGGATAAATTCCCCGCTAACGACCTGGCACGTTTCGGCCTGGATAATCCGCGGCTCAAGCTTAAGCTGGATAATGAAGAGTTCCTGTTTGGTACCTATAACCCGGTAAGCTCAGACCAATATGTTCAATACAAGGATTCGGTCTATCTGATACCTTCCAGTTATTCTGAATCTGCCTCTGTACAAGTTGTCGAATTCATCGACAAGAGCCCGATGAAGCTGACAGAGAAGATTACAGGTTTCGATTTCTCCAAGCTGGAGCAGTGGGAGGCAGTACATCTAAATGTTGACCTGGTCGATGGCAAGTGGAAGGTTTCCGTGCCGAATGCCAAGCCTACGCAGAACGACATGAATGAATGGTTCGACGGTTACTGGAGCCATATGAGCGTAAGTTCGGTAGAGCCTTACACGCCAAACCGCAAAACTACTTATCCGTCATTTGAAGTGAAGCTCAAAGATGGTAGCAAGGTGCATTTCGACAAGATGCAGGAATCACCGGAACTACTACTGGCGCGTCCGGATGAAGGCATGATCTACCACATAGCGCAGGACGTGGGCTTTACGCTGCTCAACCCGCCAGTCGGCCTTACCAAGTAATCAAGGCCGTACTGGTATGCCTGAATTACCAGAAGTCGAGACCACGCGGCGCGGATTGCTGCCGCTAGTTGGCCAGACTGTCAGGCATGTCATTATCCGTAACCCTTCCCTGCGCTGGCCTATTCCTGGCCATCTCTCGCAAAGCCTGAATAACCAGCGTCTTCTGGAGCTGACCCGTCGTGCCAAATACATACTGGCGCGATTTGATACCGGTAGCCTGATCCTGCATCTTGGCATGTCCGGCCGCATTTGCCTGCTGGCGCAGGATGAACCATATGCCAAGCATGACCATTTCGATATTCACTTCACTGATGGCCATGTGCTTAGGCTACGCGACCCCCGGCGTTTCGGCGCGGTGTTGTGGGTAGAAGGCGATGCCAGCCAGCATGTATTGTTGCGCGTGCTGGGGCCGGAGCCTTTGGAAGAAACCTTCAACGGCGCCTGGCTGCACAAACAAATCCGAACCCGGTCTGCACCCATCAAAAATGTCATCATGGATAGCCACATGGTTGTTGGTGTGGGGAATATTTACGCCAGCGAGTCGCTGTTCCGCGCCGGTATCAGCCCGATTACGCCCGCCAACAAGCTCAGCCTTACCCGCTGCAATCTCCTGGTGGCTGAAATCAAGTCCACCCTGCAAGATGCTCTGGCTGCAGGTGGCAGCAGCCTGCGTGATTTCTTTGGTGCGGATGGCAACCCCGGTTATTTCCAGCAGGAATACTTCGTATACGGTCGCACAGGCCAGCCTTGCAAGCAATGCGCCAAAGCCATCAAGATGTTAAGGATAGGGCAGCGCTCGACGTTTTATTGTTCGGGCTGCCAGCGTTAGGATTCAGATTTAGCGTTAAGTCACACGATGCAGCTCTGCCTCCAAGACACGGCTACCAGCCTTGAGACGCTCCGCGCGGGGAAACGGACGAAGGTCCCCGAAGAGCTTAAGCGCTTCCCGTAGAGGCGATCGCTCTGGGTCCTCTAACGGCGAACGTGCCGCTATGTACCAAAGCTGATATACCTGCGCCTCGATGGACATTGGAGCAAGCTCGCTGGCATTCATGACGGCCCAGAACGCAAGTGCTTCGGTTTCCTCGGGGTTGAACTCAAGCACTGCCTCGTGGTCGCTACGCGCGTGCTTGAAGAAGTTCTGATAGTGACGCATTACCTGGAAGTATTCAGAGGGCGTGAGTGAATTAGCCTCGCGCGCCTTCTTGTCCCAAGACCGCTCAGGGGCAGCGATTTCTACAAGGTCACTGAATAGCAAAGATGCCGCTCCGACCAGAGTATGCACAGCGACTGGGTCGTCCTCGGAGAACAGCATACGAATGGCAATTCGGAGTTGCCGCTGCGCGGCATCAAGTTTCGACACAATGATCTGCTCAACCCTCATGCTGTGGCGCATGCGAATGTGCCGCGTGTTCATGCAAATAACCATGCGGTTCCACATGGACTTCCCTGCCGAAATAGGTGGGCATCAATGAGCCGACAAGCATGCCTGCGGCGCTGGCCATGAGGCCAGCGAATTGGGCGGGGATGAATGGGTCTTCGGGGCCGACTATCAGTATTGCCAGCCAGGTTGTCAGGCCGAGGAATATCGACAATAAGGCGCCTTGGTTAGTTGCCCGTTTCCAGTAAACTCCGCAGGCCAATGGGATAAAGGCCATCACCAGTGTGATCTGGTAGGCATTCTCTACCATCTTGAAGATACTGAGCTTGGAATTCATGGCGTAGAGCGTCACTACTAGTGTGAATGTGAGCGTTACAATGCGCATCAGGCGCAGCAGCTCTTTATCGGACATATGGCCCATCATGGGTTTCAGGATGTTTTCGGTAAATGTCACGGAAGGTGCCAGCAGTGTGGCTGAAGCGCAGCTCTTGATAGCCGAGAGCAGGGCGCCGAAGAACATGATCTGCGCTATCAAGGGGGCGTGCTGTAATACCAGTGTGGGCAGTATCAGTTGCGGATCGGTGCCAATCAGGCTGTCTACCATCTTGGGGTCGATGAGCGTGGCTGAGTAGGCCAGGAACATGGGCACAAAGGCGAAACAGAAATATAGGCTGCCGCCGAGCACTGAACCCCAGACGGCGATCTTGATGGTCTTGGAGGACTGCACGCGCTGGAATACGTCCTGTTGCGGGATGGAGCCGAACATCATGGTGATCCACGCCGCGGCGAATGCAATGATCTCCTTGAGGTCCGGTGCGGGCCAGAACGAGAACTTTCCAGCCTCGCTGGCATGTTTGACGACGGCGCCTACGCCGCCTACCTGGCTGCTCACTTCACCGCCGATATAGAGCATGCCGATACAGATAATGATCATCTGCAAAAGGTCGGTAATCGCTACTGCCCACATGCCGCCGAATATCGTATAGATGAGGATGGTGCCGGAGCCTATCCACATGCCGACCAATTTACTTATTTCACCGCCGGATACCACATTGAATACCAGCCCTAACGCGGTAATCTGTGCCCCTACCCAGCCCAGGTAGGAAATCACGATGGCGATGGTGGTCAGCACCTCGACTTTGCGGCCGAAACGTTTTTTGTAGAAATCGCCGATGGTCAGCAGATTCATGCGGTACAACGGTGCGGCGAAGAACAGGCCGACCAGGATCAGGCAAAGCGATGAACCGAAAGGATCGGCGACTACACCGTGCAATCCCTCCTGCAAAAAGGTGGCGGGGATGCCCAGCACCGTTTCCGAGCCAAACCAGGTAGCGAAGACTGTGGCTGTGACCATGTAGAACGGCAGGTGACGGCCGGCAATGGCGAAATCCTTGGTAGTGTGTACACGGCTGGCAGCCCACAGGCCAATACCGACGGAGATGATCCAGTAAGCGATGACAAACCAAAGCAGCACAATGGCCCCCTAATATGCGATGGAAATTGACGGCTTTAATTCTAGCAAAAACTATGCTGGAAATGACAAATGGCTTGAGCTTATCTCAGCCCATACCATAGCGCTACAATACTGACCAGCTGGATGATAACCAGCACTACGAGTGCTGCTGAGATCAACCTTAGCCAGCGAGTTTGCCGCTGTTGTGCGCGAACCAGTGCAATCAGCTCTTCGTTGATGGGTGTGTCGTGGTCGCGTTGCAATTGCTGATGCAGCATGCGTGGCATCTGCGGCAGTATCTTGCCCCAGAATGGCAGCTCTGCCTTAATGTTGCGCAATACGCTGCGCCATCCAACCTGCTCGGACATCCAACGTTCAAGGAATGGGCGTGCAGTTTTCCACAGGTCCAAATCGGGGTCGAGCTCGCGGCCCAGCCCTTCGATATTGAGCAGGGTCTTTTGCAGCATAATCAGTTGCGGCTGGATGATGACGCCAAAGCGTCGCGCCATCTGGAAGAGTGCTAGCAAGGTGCGACCGAACGAGATTTCCTTCAACGGTTTATCGAATATGGGCTCGCAAATGGCGCGTATGGCAGTCTCGAATTCATTGATAGGCGTATCTTTGGGCACCCAGCCTGATTCGACGTGGGCTTTGGCTACCTCGCGGTAATCGCGACGGAAAAAAGCCAGGAAGTTGCGAGCGAGGTATTCCTTATCTATATCATTGAGTGTGCCCATGATGCCAAAATCCAAGGCTATATAGCGGCCATCGGCAGCAACCTGGATATTGCCTGGGTGCATGTCAGCGTGAAAGAAACCATCACGGAACACTTGGGTAAAGAATATCTCTACACCGTCGCGCGCCAGCTTGGGGATATCAATATCCATGCTGCGCAGGCTCTCAATTTGGCTGATCGGCGTGCCGTGCATGCGTTCCATGACCATAACCTGTTCGCGGCACCAGTCCCAATAAACTTCGGGAATCAGCAGTAATTTACTGGAGGCAAAGTTGCGTTTAAGCTGGCTGCAGTTAGCCGCTTCCAGCATGAGGTCTAGTTCGTCATGCGTGTGTCGGGCGAATTCAGCCACCACTTCGCGCGGCTTGAGCCGCTTGCCTTCGTTCCATAGGCTTTGCATCAGCCATGCAGCGGTATCCAGTAGGGCGAGGTCTTTCTCGATGACATTTGCAATCCCGGGCCGTAGTATCTTGACTGCGACTGGAGTACCGCCTGGCAGGTGCGCGAAATGTACTTGCGCGACCGAAGCGCTGGCAATGGCGGTCTTATCAAACTGCTCAAAAACTTCACTGATTGGTTTGTTGAATGCATCTTGGATAGTTGCGGCAACGAGTTCAAAGGCGACTGGCGGCACTTTGTCCTGCAGCTTTGCCAATTCGTCAGCAATATCGAGCGGAATCAGGTCTCGTCGCGTGGAAAGCATCTGACCGAATTTGACAAAGATCGGCCCCAGTGCCTCGAGTGCGAGTCGCAAGCGAACACCGCGCGGCTGCTCGACATTACGCCAGAACAACAGGTAGTGGATGGTTTTTTGTAGGGGGCGAAGCTTGGTATGGCCGAGTATGAATTCATCCAGGCCGAAACGCAGGGTAATGAAGACGATCTTGAGAAGTCGTATAGTTCTGTGAAGCATGCGTATCAAGATGAAGGGTTCTCATTGCTCTGCGGGGTGATCTTTTCCGCTAGTTTTTCCACGCGTTTGGCTAGGCGCTCGGTATCATCACGCAGGGCATCTACATCTTTAATGAATTGCTCTACATGACGCTTTTTGGCGATCAGCGGTTGTTCTTCCTGCCAGTATTCAGCAAGCATCTCCGCTGCATTGAAGGCCTGTTTTTTGACCTCATCGACAGCTTTGCGCCCAAATTCCGCAAACTCATGAGCAGGAATGTCTCCTATCAGCTTGCTCAAGTCTTCCTCGTACTCCCATTGCATACTACGCAATACTTTTGACAACGCCGCTGCCAGCTCAGTATCGCCTTCCAGCGTAGTCAGCGTGGTTGCAGCGTCATCGTTGGCGAGTAAACGTAAGGCAACGGGGAGTGGAATAGTGACGATTGCATCTGCCTCAATGGACTCCCCAGCCATAGCCAGGCCGCCATCTTCCAGTATAGTAAGTGTGCCGCTAACGGGAGGAATATTAAAACGTACAGCCTTGCCAGCAAAATGTTGCAGCTGGGGCCTGGCCCAGCTATTCTGATTAATCAGATGGTTGAGCAGGCGCGTGAGGGCGGGCTTGAACATTTAGGTCTTCCAGCCTTTATGCAATGCCACAGCCCCAGCTGCGAGGTTGTAGTAATCTACCTTCCTAAAGCCTGCATCCAGCATCATCTGCTTCAGCGTTTCCTGGTCGGGATGCATACGGATGGATTCAGCTAGGTACTGGTAACTATCAGCGTCCTTGGCGAACAGTTTGCCCATAAGTGGTAGCAGCTTGAATGAATAGGCATCATATAACGGTGCCAGCGGCTTCCATATTTGTGAGAACTCCAGCACCAACAGTCGGCCGCCGACCTTGAGTACACGCTGCATCTCGGTTAGGGCTTTGTCCTTGTGCGTCATATTACGTAGGCCGAAAGCAACGATGACGCAGTCAAAATGCTGATCAGGGAAGGGCAGTTTTTCGGCATCGCATTGCAATGCAGGGACTGATACGCCATCATCAATTAGCCGGTCACGGCCAACGGCAAGCATGGAAGCATTGATGTCAGTCAGTACTACACTCCCCGTGTTGCCGACCTTTGTCGCAAAAAGCCGGGATAGATCGCCGCTGCCACCGGCGATATCCAACACTCGATCACCTTCACTAATACCGCTGACTTCAACTGCAAAACGTTTCCAACCACGGTGCATGCCTGCAGACATCACGTCATTCATCAAATCATATTTACGCGCGACGGAATGGAAGACTTCGCCAACCTTGCGGGCTTTCTCATTTTCTTCGATGGTTTGAAAGCCGAAGTGGGTTGTTTTTTCACTCATTTTAACTCCTTGCGCTCAATTCCTGCAGCAGCGAGTCGGCCCAAGTATTCGAGCCAGAGCTCATCGTAATGTTCTGCCAGGTCGTATAGATAATCCCAGGAATAAAGCCCGGTATTATGCCCATCTGAAAACTCGAGTTTGACGGCATAGTTACCAACCTGTTCTATCCCTACGATGTTGACTTCTTCCTTGCCAACCTGAAGTACTTCCTGACCGATGCCATGACCACGGACTTCGGCTGAAGGCGAATAAACACGGAGAAACTCACATGAGAGCATGGCCTGCTTGCCATCATCAAAGCCAATCTCAAGTTTACGTGAGGCTTGGTGCAAGCGTATGTCAGTCGGGCGCGGAGATGTGGGATTTAAACCAGCCATAAGGTAAATATGCTATAAAAGTAAGATGATAGCAGAATCGCTCTGGCAAGGCGTTGTGATGCGGCATGCTTGAAATTTAACCTAAATTTAATATTTCATGCATACAGTTGAAGCCTTGCTTGCAGCTTATGCATTAGTCAACTGATTTGTTTGACTATTTTTTTAAGCATGCTAGAGTGATACTTGATGAAAGTATTCAGGGAAAATCATGGCCGAAAACAAGCTTGCCCATCAGTTCGCTGCCTACACTGAATGGCGTAAAGCACTTGTAGATACTATCTGCGACTATCGCAGCTGGCTTAATGAGCAAGAGCTTAACGACGCACAAATTGATCAACGCATCCAGCATCTGCTGGAACGCCTGCGTGAGGATAAGCTCAATGTAGCTTTTGTTGCCGAGTTTTCACGTGGTAAGTCTGAGCTGATTAATGCTATTTTCTTCGCTGGATATGGTCAGCGTCTGCTCCCATCAAGTGCTGGCCGCACGACCATGTGCCCTACCGAATTACTTTATGACCCTGCCAAACCCAGTGCCTTGCAGTTGCTGCCAATCGAAACCCGTGTTTCTGACGCTACCACTACCGAATACAAACGCTATCCAGATGAATGGAAGGTATTTGAATTCAGCATAGAAAATAGTGACAGCATGGTAGAGGCGTTCAAGCAGGTTAGCCTGACTAAACGAGTCACTGTTGAAGAGGCAGAGCGCTATGGCTTGTTCGACCCGAACAGTGCCGATGATGCAATGAGCCTTAATAGCGACGGCAGCATCGATATTCCATCATGGCGTTATGCAATTATCAATTTCCCTCATCCCTTGCTTGAGCAGGGGCTGGTGATTCTGGATACACCTGGCCTGAATGCCATTGGTACCGAGCCGGAACTAACCCTCAATATGTTGCCTAATGCGCATGCTGTGTTATTTATCTTGGCGGCAGATACTGGTGTGACCAAGTCTGAGATTGACGTCTGGCGCCAGTACATTAGTGGTACACGCTGGAAGCAAAAGGGCCGTTTGGCGGTACTGAACAAGATTGATGGCTTATGGGATGAGCTGAAGGACGAAGCCGAAATCCAGAAGGAAATTCTTAAGCAGGTCAATACCAGTGCAGACTTGCTCGGTTTGACAGCCAACCAGATTTATCCGATTTCTGCGCAGAAAGGTTTGCTGGCAAAGGTAACTGGTGATGACACGTTGCTACTCAAAAGCCGACTCCCGGAGTTGGAGCGGGCTTTGTCAGACGAACTTATTCCATCCAAAAAAGAAATCGTGCGTGATAATACGCAGAGCGAGATCGAAGACCTCATTAATAACTCCCACCTGATTCTCGATGCTCGCATACATGGCTTGAATGAACAACTGGAAGAGTTACGCGGCCTACGTGGCAAGAATGAAGACGTGGTCGAGCACATGATGAACAAGGTCAAGGTCGACAAGGAAAACTTTGAAAAAGGTTTACAGCGCTTCCAGGCCTTGCGCAGCGTTTTCTCACAGCAAACCAACCAGCTCTTTACCTTGCTTGGTATGGAGACGCTCAAGGCCCAAGTTACTACTACACGTGACACCATGATTTCGGCTAATTTCACCAAGAGTATCCGTGGTGCTATGGACGCTTTCTTTGCCGACCTTAAAGATCGCTTGGTTAAATCAGATGTGCAAATCGACGAAATCAAGAAGATGATGGATGCCATGTACGAGAAGTTCTCCAAGGAGCATGGCCTGCGTAAAGCTGATCCCCCATCATTCTCGACATTACGATATCAAAAAGAGCTGGCCAAGTTGGAGCGTGCTTACAAAGAGCAGTTCAACACGGCGCTCAATATGATTACCAACGAGAAGATGACATTGACCTCCAAGTTTTTCGAAACCTTGGCCAGCCGCGTGATTCATGTCTATGAAGTAGCTAACCGGGATGTGGAAAATTGGCTCAAGGCCGTGATTGCGCCAATGGAATCGCAAGTTCGTGAGCACCAGTTGCAATTGCGCCGTCGTCTGGAGAGTATTAAGCGTATCTACAAAGCAACCGATACTCTGGAAGACCGTATCAGTGAGCTGGAAACTATCGAGAAGAGTATCAATGCGCAGGTTTCTGACCTCAAGGTGCTGCGCCAGCACATGAAAAATGCATTGGCTTTTGAGAGTGATTCCGGGCAAGCCGAAGCAGCATGACACTCTCGACCTTGTTATTCCTGTTCGGGATAACTGTAGTTTTCATCAGCATAGCTGCCGCCGGGATACTCTGGGCGATCAGAAGTGGGCAGTATGATGATATGGAAGGCCCCGCGCAGCGCATCCTGATGGACGACGATGATCCCATGATTCCATTTCGTCACTTGAAGCACATGCCTAATCAGAATAAAATCGAGGGCTAGATTTAGCTTGAGGTTGTCATGAAGTCATATTTTACTTTTGAGAATTTGCCACTCACCATTGTTGTCCTGTTGATTACGTGGTCTTGGATTAGCGCTTTGTCAGTCATACTATTTAGCTAATTTAAATGAGGCAATAAAAAAGGCTGCGCATGCAGCCTTTTTTATTGCCCGTGCTCTTACGCAAAGCTTAAGCGTTATCAGTTATCTGGCAGCACTCAATGAGCTTTTCATTTTTTGCATGGCTTTTTGCTCAATCTGGCGGATACGCTCAGCTGATACGCCAAATTCGGCAGCCAAGTCATGCAATGTCGAGCCATTGCCCTCTTGTAACCAGCGCGCCTCTACAATACGGCGGCTACGTTCATCTAGGCTTCCCAGTGCATTTGCCAGGCCCGTGGTCTGCAAATGTTCGGACTCCAGTTCGGCAAGCGCTTCAGAAGGTTCTGCTCGGCTATCCTGCAAGTAAGCAATTGGGCTAAAGGTGTCTTCGCTATCATCGTCGCTATTACCTTCTAGCGAGATCTCGTGCCCACCCATGCGCGATTCCATTTCCAGAACTTCTTCCGGTTTTACTTTCAGCTCGCGTGCAATATGCGCAACCTCATCAGGTTGCAGGGTGCCAATACCATGCTTCATGCTACGCAAGTTGAAGAACAACTTGCGCTGTGCCTTGGTTGTGGCCAGTTTCACCAGACGCCAGTTACGCACGATATATTCATGAATCTCAGCCTTGATCCAGTGCATGGCAAAAGAAACCAGGCGTACGCCGCGCTCAGGGTCAAAACGTTTCACAGCCTTCATGAGGCCTATGTTGCCTTCCTGAATTAGGTCAGCCTGTGGCAGGCCATAGCCGGAGTAGCCACGGGCAATGCTAACGACCAAGCGTAGATGAGACAGGATCAGGCCCTTGGCGGCTTCGAGATCATTATCTTTTCTAAGACGCGTAGCCAGCTCATGTTCTTCATCCGCGCTCAAGACTGGAAATGCCTTGATCGTACGCATGTACTGATCTAGGCTATCCAGCGAGGAAATTGAAGGCAATATCATGGTGCTGTTCATAGTGAAAACCTTTCTCGTAAGAATAATTTTAGCACTCTACCTTTGAGAGTGCTAGTGCAAGAAAGTTTCATTCATCAAGACTTAAAACAGGTTCAAGTGATCAAATTCTCGTGATGACAGTGCCAGCTAATTGGCAGGAATGCCAGCAGCGGGGCCGAAAAACTCCGACAGCAGAAAATCCTCAAGGCCAGCATTGTCCTCTACACGTGCAGATAGAACGATGACGCGGTTGAGCCTGATTGATTCCCAATTGAAATCGCCACTGTAATAGGTGCGAATAAGCTCAATCATCCTGCGTACTACAGCACGCCTGATATCAACGCCAGGGCCAGCCTCAACATCAATGATTTGGCGTTTGCTATAGCTCAAATCATTAGTCCAGCCGCGGAAGGAGAACTCTGCTGATCTGGCGCTCAGGCTGATAATCTGGAACAAGCCATTTGTTCCTTGTTGCAGATTACGTTTGATAGTAGCGGTTCTTTGCTCGTCTTCGGTAGGCTCACGTTCATTGGGATCAGCGATTGAGTTCTCATGCCCGGCCAGTTTCTCAGCTGTTTCACGATGCGCACGTTTAGCATTGACATAAGCCATCATATCGGTCGGAGGAGGGCTTGGATTAGGTGATGTCGCTGCATGGTTGTTAGGAGCGGCGAATTCATCCTTGGTTATAGGTGGCGAAGGCAAAGCTGGTGAGGCCTTATGCAGTTGATGTGTGGCTAGTTTAGGAGTGGCGGCAATGCTGGGGACAGGGCTGGTTTTTGCCTGTGCACGATTGGGCGGCACCAACCTTATCACCAGTGATTGATGCTCGGCAGTGATAGGTTTTGTATTGAGTAGTTTTGGCGCTAATGTAATCAGCAGCAGCAGATGCAACAGCAGTGAAGCTATAAAAGCAACTAGGGTGCTACGACTGATCTGTATTCGAAAGTAACCATCGCCACGTGGCGTAAGTTCCCAGCTTGGCGCGTCAGGCCCTGAGAATTTTTTATGCTTTGCTATTGCCAATGTTGCTTTCCTGTAATGGGGCCATGTGTTTAACCCCTACCTGACAAGGCCTATTCAGATTAATACCCTGATTTGGTCTACAATCGTACATCATGGATGTTAATTGATTGCGCGCCAGTTATTTAGCACCCCGCTTGGGTTTTGGCAATACTAATAATAATTGTGGCAATAAAAATCCAGATTTATTAGTTTTGCCAGCATAAAACCAAGGGTAACAATAACGTTGAGATTGTTGATGACTATACTCCAGCTGCTACGGTTTTCCGCATTGCACAGCATGATTGTGTTGTCCACAGTTGTTGCTTTTTGCTTGCAGATCACTGTTGCTGGAGCGGCCTCGTTAGAGCCGGTTAATCTGCAACTCAAGTGGTATCACCAGTTCCAATTTGCCGGCTATTACGCTGCCCAAGCCAAGGGTTTTTACCGTGATGAACATCTTGCAGTGAATATCATGGAGGGTGGCCCTGATAGCCCGGCGATTAAGGCTGTGCTATCAGGCGCAGCGCAATATGGTATTGGAGATTCAGATATTCTGCTGGCACGCATGCAGGGTAAACCAATTGTCGCCGTTGCTGCAATTTTCCAGCATTCCCCTTATGTCATTCTGAGCCGACGCGATCAACACATACGTACCCCGGCAGACCTTATCGGCAAGCGCGTCATGCTGTCGAACGACCAGGGCGCTGCGCAGTTCAAAGCCATGCTGGTTCACGAAGGCATTGATATCAACCGCATCAATATCAGGCCGCATTCCTGGAATATACAAGACCTGGTACAGGGCAAAGTGGATGCGGTTTCTGCTTATGCCACGGTTGAGCCAGCCCAACTAAAGCGTCTGGGTATCGCACCTGAGGTAATGAGTAGTATGAATTACGGGGTGGATTTCTACGGGGATGCATTGTTTACTAGCGAAGCTGAAGTCTCTGCTCATAGCGCACGCGTTGCTGCTTTTCTGCGAGCCACTCAACTCGGTTGGGTCTATGCGCTTAGCCATCCTGAAGAAATCGCTGATCTCATCATGAAGATGCCGGGTGTTGCCAAGCGTGGCATTACCAGGGAAATCTTGCTGGATGAAGCCAAGGACATGCGGCCTTATATTTTGCCGGATTTAGTCGATGTCGGCCATATGAGCCCCAACCGTTGGCAATATGCAGCAGATACCATGATTAGCCTGGGTATTGCGCCGGTACAACACGATTTGTCCGGTTTTATGTATCAGCCTCCAACAATTAACCCTCGTATACTGGTATGGAGTGTTGGCACAGCCGTTGCGGCGCTGGCGGTTATCGGGCTGGTAGCTTTGTGGAATGTGCAGATTCGACGCAACGTCAAGGTACGCACGCAGCAATTGCTAGCCGAAATCAGTCACAGAGAGCAAGTCGAGGCTATGCTCAAGATTGCCGGCCAAGCCGCTCGCCTGGGCGGCTGGGTTATCGAACTGCCTGAGAGAAAGCTGATATGGTCTGATGAAGTTGCTGCCATACACGATATGCCACCGGGTAATATCCCGCCTCTGGAAGATGGAATAAATTACTTTTTACCTGAGGGGCGTGCGCTCATCGAAAAGGCACTTAATGAGTGTATCAATGAAGGTAAGCCTTACGATCTTGAAGTACAAAAAATAACGGCAAAAGGCCGTAAGGTATGGGTACGCACCATTGGCCAGGCAGTGCGTGACGCTGATGGCAATATCATTCGTATCGAAGGTGCGATACAGGACATCACGGACCGCAAGCAAACTGAACTGGCGATGGTGGAGCTTAACCGTGCCCTACGCATGCTGAGTGGTTGTAACGAATTACTTATTCGAGCTACCGACGAGATACAGTTGCTGACAGATATCTGTCGATTGGCGGTAGAGGTGGGTGGCTATCGCATGGCTTGGGTTGGCTATGCCCAAGATGACGAATACCATTCTATCAAGCCAGTAGGTTTTTTTGGCCAGAACAACGAATTCCTGACCGCGCTCAAGCTTAGCTGGTCGGAAGACAATCCGCGTGGTCTTGGCCCTGGTGGTAAGACCATACGTGAGGGTAGGACTATCGTTGATGAAGATATTCTGGCAGATCCCCATTATCCTGCCCAAGCTGATGCCTTGGCACAAGGCTACCATGGGGTAGTATCACTGCCACTACGTAACAGACAACGCACCTTTGGATTGCTAGCTCTTTATACCAGTGAAGTACGTCAGATCAAAGAGGACGAGATCAAAATGCTGGAGGAGATGGCTGATGATCTCGCTTTTGGCATTACCAATCTCCGTGCTGAGGCTGAACGACAGCGAATTCAGGATGCCGTGCTTAAGGTTTCTGCCGCGGTCTCTGCCACTACGGGCAAGGAATTTTTTGAACAGCTGATGCAAAATATGGCTGAGGCGCTAGGAGCACAGGCCGCTTGTGTTGCCAGGCTCCTGCCAGGATTGCCGCTGAGCGCACGTACGATAGCCAGTATTGTCGATGGTAAAGTCACCGATAATTTTGATTATATGATTGACGATACGCCTTGTCGCGCCTTAATCAAAGGCGAAGACTGTGTAATAAACGCTGCAGTCGCCAGAAAGTTTCCCGAGTCTCCCAGCTTGTCCGCTCTGAATGCCGAAGCCTACGCCGGCAGCCCGTTGATCAATTCAGCAGGCCAGGTGATAGGCCTGCTGTTTATTATCTTTAGAGAGCCGCTGCAACAGTCTGGCTTCATCACGTCTACCTTGAGGATATTTGCTGCCCGGGCGGCGGCTGAGCTTGAGCGGCAGGAGGCAGATGTGCATATCCGCGAACAGGCATCTTTGCTGGACAAAGCCCAGGATGCAATTACAGTTCGGACCGTGGATAACGTTATCAAGTTCTGGAATAAGAGCGCAGAGCGGTTGTACGGCTGGCGTGCCGAAGAGATGCTGGATCGTTTGGCCGATAACTTGTTGTATGAAGATATTGATTTCGTTCGTGCATCGATGCGCAAATTAATGGAACAAGGGGAGTGGAGTGGGGAGCTCGTTAAACGCCGTAAGGATGGCTCAACGCTCACTGTGGAAGCGCACTGGACGTTAGTGCGCGATGATCAGGGCAAAGCACAGTCAATATTGGCCATCGATACCGATATTAGCCATCGCAAGGCTGCTGAGCAAGAGATTCAGAAACTAGCGTTTTATGATCCTTTGACTGGCTTGCCCAACCGCTTGCTGCTGCTGGATAGGCTGGAGCGGATACTGGTTGCTAATGCGCGCAGTGGACGTAGCGGCGCATTACTGTTTATCGATCTGGATAACTTCAAGACCCTTAATGACACGCTTGGTCATGATATGGGCGACCTGTTGCTGAAACAAGTGGCTGGGCTTATCGCTGGCTGTGTTCGTGAGAGCGATACAGTGGCTCGCCTGGGTGGGGATGAGTTCGTGGTGGTACTCAACGAATTGAGTGCCAATTTGCAGGAGGCCGCAGAACAGGCCAAGAATGTCGGAGAGAAAATTCTGTTGGCCTTCAATCATCCTTTCCATATTATGGGCCGCGAGCACCACACTACCCCGAGCATAGGCATCACATTATTCAGTGACAATCAGGATACTCTGGATGAACTTTTAAAACGTGCGGATCTCGCCATGTATCAGGCCAAGGCTGCAGGGCGCAATACTTTGCGCTTCTTCGATCCCGAAATGCAGGCGGCGATCAATCACCGGGTTGAACTTGAGGCTAATTTGCGTCTGGCTTTGCAACAAGAGGAATTTATCCTGCACTACCAGCCGCAAATCAACAGTGATGGCTGTTTGATAGGGGCGGAGTCGCTAGTTCGCTGGCAAGACCCGGTACGCGGCATGATATCGCCAGTTGAATTTATTCCGCTGGCAGAAGATACCGGACTCATCCTGCCTTTAGGAGAGTGGGTGCTACGTACAGCGTGTACTCAGCTAGCGACTTGGGCTGCAAACCCAAAAACAGCCAAACTGACGATGGCGGTCAACGTGAGTGCACGGCAGTTTCGTCACCCTGGGTTTGTCGAGCAGGTGTTAAGCATAGTTAGTAGTAAGGCTGTCAATCCGCAACTCTTGAAGCTTGAGCTTACCGAGAGTTTGCTGGTAGACAATGTGGAGGAAACCATTACCAAGATGCAAGCCCTTAAAGCCCGTGGCGTGGGTTTCTCGCTTGATGACTTTGGTACAGGGTATTCTTCGTTATCATATTTGAAACGTTTACCTTTGGATCAGTTGAAGATCGATCGGTCTTTTGTCAGGGACGTATTGGTAGACCCGAACGACGCCGCGATTGCCCGCACTATCATAGCGCTGGGGCAAAGCCTTAATCTGGCAGTGATTGCCGAGGGGGTTGAAACTGAAGAACAGCGCGCATTCCTTGCCGGCCATGATTGCCATGCTTACCAGGGATATTTTTTCAGTAAGCCTTTGTCAGTGGACGAATTTGCCGAATTTGTCAGCCACAATCGCTGCCAATCCTAATGCTTGACTAGTTCAAACTTCAGCAACGAACGGCTAACTGCCAGGTAAGAGCCAAGCAGCCCAAGAATAACGGCGCTGGCGACGATGGTAGTGACTACTCCAGCATCAGGTAAATCAAGGCGGAAATTGCTGGCATACAGCGCCGAGATTTTAGCGACAGACAAATTAAACAGGCTGATGACGCCTGCCAGCATGAGCCAGGCCGCAATGCCGCCGCCAATACCGTAGATGGCTCCTGCATATAGAAATGGCCTGCGAATAAAACGGTCAGTTGCACCAATAAGCCTGCTGACCTCTATCTCATCGCGTTGCGTCACAATCTGCAGCCTGATGGTATTGCCGATAATCGCGATCATGGCAAACCCCAGCAGTGCTGCCAGCACTAGGATGGTCTTTTTCCCCAGTTCGAGTAAGGCGTATAGCCGCTTGACCCAGTTTGCATCAAGCTGTGCCAGCTCGACTCCTGGCCATTGCTGCATTTGTTGCTGCAGGGCTTCTACCGCAGCTGGGTCTGAAGATTTAGGCTGCACGAAATATGCATCTGGTAGCGGGTTCTTCTCCAGATTGTTGGCAACTGCGGCAGTGCCCGTGCTGATCTGTAATTGCTGCCATGCCTTATCTTTGCTGACAAACTCATAGTGCGCGACATCTGGCTGATGCGCCAGTTGCTGCTCAATCGCTGCCACTTTATCGGGTTGGGTATCCAACTTGAGGAACAGGCTGATCTTGGGTTCGCTCTGCACGCTTCCTGCCAGCTGATTGAGATTGTTGACGATGACGTAGAGGATGCCGGGCAAGCATAAAGTCACGCCGATCACGCAAAACATGATGAACGTAGCCAACAGGTTTTGGCGCATACGCGACAGGACCAGGCTGATGGCCTGTATATGCTGATTTAACCATTGCCTCATGGCGTTACCTCATGTTTCAGCTCGCCATGATCCAGATGCAGTATCTTGCCGGATGCCGCGCTGATTCCGCTGGCGTCGTGCGTGGCAATTACCACTGTCACACCGACTTGCTGGAATGCATAAAACAGGGAAAGTATTTCTGTTGCGTAATTCTCGTCCAGGTTGCCAGTTGGCTCATCTGCCAGCAGGATAGAAGGTCGGCTGACGACGGCACGTGCTATGGCTAGCCGTTGTTGTTCGCCCCCGGAAAGCGTGATCGGCATGGCTTTTTCCTTGTTTAGGAGGCCAACCTTATCCAGCGCGGCTCGCACACGTTTAGCGGCATCGATACCAGTGATGCCATTGATATAAAGTGGCAGTGCAACATTCTCAAAACAGTTGCGGTCGTAAAGCAGTTTATGGTCCTGGAATATCAGGCCGAATTTTCGCCGGATGAAGGGGATCGCGGCCCGGCGCAGCTTGCTGACGTTCTGGTTGCCAATCAGCACGGTGCCAGTGCTTGGGCGTTCAATCGCTGCCATGAGTTTGAGCAAGGTGCTCTTGCCTGCACCGGAGTGGCCTGTCACGAATGCCAGCGCACCCTCCGGGATTTCAAAGGATACGCCACGCAATGCTTCGCTGCTGCCGGGATAGCGCTTGCTGACCTGATCAAACTTTATCATGCAAAACCTTATACAAGGACTGACTTATTCAAACAAAGCCTCGACAAATTCACTGGCCTTAAATGGCCGCAGATCGCCGATTGCTTCACCTACGCCAATATAACGGATAGGGATGGGCCGGGATTGGGCTATCGCAGCAATTACGCCACCCTTAGCCGTGCCATCAAGTTTACTTAATACCAGACCGCTGACCTTCAGCGCATCGTCAAAGGCTTTAACCTGGCTAACCGCATTCTGCCCGGTGTTGGCATCGAGAACCAGCAATACCTCATGTGGTGCGCCGGGTAAGGCTTTGTCGATCACGCGCTGTACCTTGCGGATTTCTTCCATCAGGTTGAGCTGTGTCGGCAGGCGGCCAGCAGTGTCTGCGAGCACGATGTCTATGCCACGAGCCTTGGCCGAGTTTACAGCATCGAAGATGACCGCAGCAGCATCGCCGCCGGTCTGGGAAATAACCTGCACCTGATTGCGATCGCCCCAAGCTTGCAACTGCTCACGGGCAGCGGCACGGAAAGTATCACCTGCAGCGATCAGTACGGTCTTGCCTTCCGCCTGGAACAGGTTGGCCAGTTTGCCTATGGTGGTCGTCTTGCCTGCACCATTAACCCCGGCAAGCATGATGACGAAGGGCTTGTCAGTGCTTGTATCCAGTGGTTTTTCAAGCGGTGCCAGCAGCTCAAGTAATGCTTCCTTGAGAGCTGATTTCAGCTGGCTGGTGTCGCTCAGGTTGTGGCGTTTGACGCGAATCCTGATCTGTTCGAGCAGAGTTTGTGTTGCCGCAACGCCTATATCTGAGGTGAGCAGTATGGTTTCCAGCTCTTCATACACATCCTCATCGATATTGCCGCCGCCAAACAGGCCGGCGAGTTGATTGCCGAGCTGGCTACGCGTTCTCGCCAGGCCCTGCTTGAGTCGTTCAGCCCAGGATTGTGCTGGTAAACCGGCTGCTGAGTCGATGCTGGCTGGTGCTGGGTCTTTGTCTTTTTTGAGAAAATCAAACATGGCTAATATTGCTATTCCTTAACTGTTATTCATTTTAGTCGTAATCAGAGCTTGATGCCACGAACTAACAAGTATCATGCCATGTCACAAGATTGGTTTTAACCGGACATTTAAGTGCCGAACTCATTACTTAAGGCACCCGGCTATAATGTGGGGCTATCAAGGAGAATAACAACGTGTTAATTCGATGGTTGTTGGTTGTTGGAGCGTTGCTGCCAAGCGCAGTATTCGCCGCAGATATTGAAGAATTCAAGCTGGATAATGGCTTACG
>DATBRG010000006.1:0-76940 GCA_036560445.1 Methylophilaceae bacterium | reverse complement strand
GCGGCACCAGTTATGTCTGGCGGCCATAGCGATTTGGAACCACCCCTTCCCATCTCGAACAGGGCCGTGAAACGAATCTGCGCCAATGATAGTATGCTCTTCGCATGC
Organism: Methylophilaceae bacterium; assembly: GCA_036560445.1. Taxonomy (GTDB): domain Bacteria; phylum Pseudomonadota; class Gammaproteobacteria; order Burkholderiales; family Methylophilaceae; genus DATBRG01. The sequence continues at coordinate 76,832 of DATBRG010000006.1, read as the reverse complement.
GAAAGTAGGTCACCGCCAGGCTCCTTATTTGAGAAACCCCGCTACGAAAGTAGCGGGGTTTTTTTATTGTCATTATTTTTTAATCCAACCTAACCACAATATATGGTGTGTTAAGGTTGGATTATACGCATAATATAGATAGCCTATTAAATACAAAGAGATAGCTTGTGTTTATGAATTTTTAGTTCTATATTAAGCATAACAGCATATAGAAAAAGCCTATTTATGCACGCCCCATTAATGACAAAATATGTATATCAAATCCGCAGCCGGAATGGCGCAGTTGTTGATAATTTACAGATTTATGGACGCAGCGAAGAAGATGCCAAGCGTAAGCTGCAGCAGATGTATCGCAATTGCGAGATACTTGATGCCAAAATCGCCTTGCCTGAGCGCGCAACGACTTCAAGCTATGAAGATGTATTGAACCTGATAGCTGGCAGTCGCTAACTAGTTCAGTTGTGTCAGCTTAATCAGCCCCGTATTACTTAATTCATCAACTAGCGCGCTGTAGTCTTGCGCGCCACTGCTATGCTGGTTGTAACGGAAAACGTCTTGCTTGTATTGCGGGCTTTCTGCAATCGCTACATTCTCAGAAATTACCGTTTCACACACTTCAGCTCCAAATATATCCTTGGCTCTTTCCTGTACTTCGAAGGTCATGCCACGTCGTCGGTCATAGCAGGTCATCAGGTAACGTCGTTCTATACGTTTTTTCAGAACAGGCTCTAGCGCCTTCAATGTATGTTCAACTTTTTCTGCGCCCTGTAGGGAAAGAAAGTCCGATGAAATAGGAATCAGAATAAGGTCAGCCGCAAAGATTGCATTAAGCGACAGCACCCCCAGGTAAGGGCAGCAATCAATCAGGGTATTACGTGGTGAGCACTCTTTTTCCAACACTTCCAGTCCTTGCCGGAGTTTGTTGAGGATGGCTGGGCCCTTGCCAAATACGGAGTCAACTTTGATCAATTCCTTATGCGAGGGGATTAGTCTGCCGACGCTATCCCAGCTGGTTTCCAGTTGGCGCAGTGGCTTGCCATCCTGGTAAAAGCCAAACAGGCTATGCGAGGCGTTAGGTGTAATGCCATCTTGAATCTGAGTAAGGTGGCCTTGCGGGTCCATGTCTATCAGCAGCGGATTGCCTGCACGTCTATGGATGGCTGCTGCCAGATTCAATACCGTAGTGGTTTTACCAACGCCGCCTTTTTGATTGAAGACCGCAATACGCGTCATGTCGGGCTTTCGAGATGATTACCCTGCACTGAATGGTCAGGGATATGATTGAAGGCAGTTCGCATGGGAGCATTACCTACTGCGTTATGGGCACCGCCAAAATATACCGTATTTTTACCATAACGCATATTCAAGCCATGTAGAGGGTATTAAGCGACATATCTTTTTGCGGTAAGGAATGCCCAATTCTCATGACTAACATCATACTAGGGCCAAATGAAAATTAAAGGAAAGTATCATGAGTGACCAAATTGCAGTTTTCGCCGGTGGCTGTTTCTGGTGTACCGAGCCTGTATTTTCTCAACTGGTGGGGGTTAAAAAAGTAGTCTCTGGCTATATCGGCGGCCACACCATGAACCCCACCTATAAAGATATCTGTAATGGCGATACTGGTCATGCTGAGGCCATACAGATCACTTTTGATCCATCGCAGATAGCATTCGACGAGTTGCTGGAAATATTCTTTGTGGCACACGATCCGACCACGCCAAATCGTCAGGGCCATGATGTGGGTACGCAATACCGTTCGGCAGTTTTTTGCCAGGATGCCGAGCAGCGTGAGAGCACGGTGAAGATGATTGCCAGGCTAAATGCAGAGAAGCTATGGCCTGCGCCTATCGTCACGCAAATCAATGATGCTGCCACGTTCTATCCAGCCGAGGCCTATCATCAATACTATTATGACAAAAACCCCGGTCAGCCTTATTGCATGGCGGTTGCACGGCCAAAGGTAGCGAAGATACGGGAGAAGTACGCCGACAAGATTAAGCGTAACTCAGCTTAAGTGTCTACGACGACACATGGTTTTGTTACGCGGTGCTCGCATCTTCGCCGTACTTATTTGTACTGTCTCAGATGCTGTGCCCCGTGCGCCTCACCCTGTATTCGTCTCGCCAACTTAATCTAAGTTACGCTGTATTATTTATTGGCGGCTAAGCCACTCCCTGCGCCAGAAGATCAACCCCATTACTATGGCGATGCTGGCCATTGTCCCTATCGTCCACCAGAAGCCGTCTTTATCCGCAAGTAAGGGCATCTCATGGAAATTCATGCCGAATATACCGGCCACCAGTGTGGCTGGCATGAATAGCATGGCCACTACCGTCAATGCACGTACTTCCATGTTCACACGGTTGCTGATGCTGGAAAGGTAAATGTCCAGCATGCCGGCCAGCATGTCGCGTATGGCTTCCAGCGATTCAATGAAATGCACCGTATGGTCGTACACATCGCGCATAAATAGCAGGGTGCCTATCTCGAAGAAGTTCTGGTCATTGCGAATGAGCGTATTTAGCACCTCGCGCAATGGCCATACACTGTGGCGCAGCAGCATGCTTTCGCGCTTCAGGCGGTGAATCTCATGCAGCAAACCAGTTGTGGGCTTGCTCAGCAATATTTCTTCCAAGGCTTCGCAGTCGTCACCAATCTGCTCCAAGGCAATGAAATACCTGTCCACAATCACATCCAGTAATGCGTAAGCCAGGTAATCAGAACCTGCTTCGCGGATATGCACACGTCCGTGGCGCAGTCGTTCGCGTACCGGCTCGAAAGAGCCCGTTGGACGCTCCTGGAAAGTCAGCACAAAATCTTTGCCCAGTATCAGGCTGATCTGCTCCGAGCCAAAAGTATTGTTGGTTTTGTCGCAATGAAAGCAGCGCGCGACGATGTAGAGATAATCGCCGTAGCTATCTACCTTGGGCCGCTGGTCGGTGTTGAGGATATCTTCCAGCACCAATGGATGCAGTTTGAATCTCTGGCCGATATCCGCAATCAGCTGGACATCTTGCAAACCATGTACGTTGAGCCAGAGTTTTTTACCCGCGGGTTGTGAGTACTTGCTTAGCGTATCTGCCGCAACGGTTCTTTCTTCCAGTGAATCAACGCTGTATTCAATCAGGCTGACGACTGGTGTCTTGGTCATCACCTCGCCAACGTGGACTAGAGTCCCTGGTGCCGCGCCAATCTTTGCAACCTGGGAGCGGCGTATTCTCTTAGCAACTGATTTTTTCAATCAATACTCCTAAAACTTCAAAGTTCTAAGCAAGGCAAGCATAAGAAGGATTAACGGCATTTAAGCGATATGTAAGCATCAAAATCTTTCGAAAAAACGCCGGATTGCAACGAAATTTCACTCAGACTTCGAGGTGGCTATAAAGCGGTGTCGATAAATATCTCTCGCCGAATGACGGGATAATTACTACCACCAGTTTGCCCTTGTTCTCTGGCCGCTTGGCGACTTCCATCGCGGCCCATGTAGCAGCGCCGGATGAAATGCCAACCAGCAGGCCATCTTCCACCGCCATGCGGCGAGCGATATTCATGGCATCGTCATTTTTTACACGCACCACTTCATCGTAGATTTTGGTGTTGAGTATGGCGGGAATGAAGCCTGCGCCTATGCCTTGCAATGGGTGTGGGCCACGTTGGCCGCCTGACAATACTGGGCTGGCATCGGGCTCCACTGCGATGATTTGTATCTTAGGGTTACGTGCCTTGAGTACTTCACCCACACCGGTAATGGTGCCTCCAGTGCCGATACCGGAAACGAAAATATCAATCTTGCCATCAGTGTCACGCCATATTTCTTCTGCCGTGGTTTTTCGGTGAATCTCCGGGTTGGCCGGGTTCTCGAATTGCTGCGCGATCACATAGCGTGAATCTGCCGCTGCCATATCCTGCGTTTTCTTGATGGCCCCCGGCATACCTTCCGGCCCCGGTGTCAGTATCAGGTCAGCGCCATATGCTTTAAGTAGTAGTTTGCGTTCGCGGCTCATGGTTTCCGGCATCACAAACGCACACTTGATACCACGCGCTGCACATACCATGGCCAGACCAATACCGGTGTTGCCGCTGGTTGGTTCGAGGATGATAGTATCCGGCTTGATCTTTCCTGCCGTTTCGAGGGCATCAATCATGGCAACCGCAATGCGGTCTTTCACGCTATGCGCCGGGTTAAAGTATTCCAACTTACAGGCAATGGTGGCGTCTATGCCAGCCGCAACGCGGTTGAGTTTAACGAGTGGGGTATTACCGATGAGTTCGGCGGTATTGTTGGCAATGCGCATAAATTTGGCCTCCAGTAATTGAGTGCGTTAGTGTCTATTCTACTTCGATGTGCTGAATGCGTCGCCTATTGCGATCAACGCATCGCCAGATGTGATGTCTCAGAAAGCTGAAGGATGCTAACTCATTTTGTTCCATGAAAATGAATTCAAAGATATCACTAGATATATAATCGATTCGCCTTATGCACCAATATCGTTAATCGTAAATAATGAAAGAATAAAAATGAAAAAACTTTACATCATTATGCTTTCCACTTTTCTATTTGGATGTGCGACAGTCACTAAGCCAGTCTCTTTGGCACCTAGTTTTTGGGAAAATCGTCAGCAATCTGTCGGGGTAGCGGTCACCAAGTCTAATCACCCCGAGGCGTTCATGACTGGCAATATGGGCCTGTTGGACATCATTATTAATAAGGGTAATGCCAAGAATTTGATAGCGCACCTTGAGAAACTTGAATTGCCGCGGCTGCAACAAGTATCAGCAGATTTCGCAACACAGCTACAAGCCAGGGGATTTAACGTAAAGAAAATTGATCAGCCAATTGATCCAGAGAGTATGTCAAAATTTTCTGGTCAGTCATCAGAGACAATCCAATATTCACAGCTTGATTACCGCAAATACAAAGAGCAGGGTATTGATCGCCTGCTAGTGATTAGTGTTGATCGAGTGGGAACTACTCGCAATTACTACGGATTTATTCCAACAAACCCTCCACAAGCGAATTTGTTGATCAAAGGACAGCTTATTGATTTAAATACCAATCAATTGCTTTGGTTCACCACGGTAACTAATAACTCACCAATACCTGAGCCATGGGATCAAGCCCCGACCTTTGAGAATGTCACTTTGTCTGTAAATAACAATGTAGAGCAAGGTGTCGAGAAGTTTGAACAATCATTCTTCTCAGGCCCTGTGCAATAAGTAATCTAATTCGAAGACAAGACTGCAAAGTTGGTTCTTGGGATAGAAGTAAGTATTGATGAATCAGGAGAGCCTAATCGCCCTATCAGGCGGTCTGGCATCTCCTGAACCGCATATAAGGTTGTTTTTAGCTTCTTACTTGTATTTGCGTTGGTAATCTCCACCATCATGGGGTGTATTTCATTCGAATCAGTGACAGGCTTGGATGAAATATCACTAGCCAGCATCCTGGATATTTCGACAATACCTTCCCTGATTTTGGTTAACAAAAGCTCACTGTTGTTTGAAACCCATTTTTGCCTGAGGTCAGCTTTACTTGATTCCGCGAGATAAGGCGATGAATAGACTAATTCACTGAAGTAAACGGGCTTCACTTCATTTTTCTTCCAGATCTTCGCACTGGACTCCACATTCAACGATTTTAGCTGCGCATCAAAATAAATGCGTGTTGCCAGCGTCAAGGTTGATGGCTCTTCGATCCTGGTTAACAAACCAGCCTGTGAGAGGTCGTTGATATGGGCAACTTCCTCAAACTCCAGCTTTTTAAAACTTTCATTTTTTGATAATTCAGTCTCAATTGCCGATCTCAACTCGGCATTAATGTTGATTGAGGCTAACGCAGAGTTCAATTCATTATTAAATGCAGCCGCAGAATTGCTGGTCGAGGTGTTTGACCCATTCACAATAAGCGTACCGGCGATTGCACCTACCATTGCTGCAAGCGGGTTAACGCCCTGGATCGCAGGTTGCATTAAAAACACAGTAGGCTGATTAAATTGGGGGTAGATACTGAATTTACTGGTAAATAACATGACTCTCGATTTTTGGTCGGGGCCAATGGAATTGCTATTCAGGCAAATTCTCTTTTCGGAGGCAAGGTCATCTGCGTGGCAGAAGGTGGCAAGAAGCAGAGTTATGGTCGTCAGGCAGGCGCCTAAGAGTTTTGTCATTATTATTTTCCTCTATGGTCATGGTGAGCTTTTACTGCTCTTGTTGAGGCATTTAAGTCGCTTCAGGCAACATCATATCTTTCATGTCTGGAAACTGCTACCAGTGGCAAAGAACGCACCGCCAGCCACATGGTGGATGGTGCGCAGCTCGTCATAGCCTTCAAAATGCCAGCGCCCGTCCGAAAATACGCGCTCGTCAGCCCATGCGGCGACTACCTCACCTAGGAAAAGGTCGTAAGTGTCCTGAATGTGCGGCTCAGGGATCACCTTGCACTCCAGCCACGCCACGCAGCCCTCAACAAGCGGCGCTGCTATCTTGCTGGCGGCAAAGGTGGATATATCAAAGGCTTGGTATTTGTTATCTGGCATTTTGCCCACTAACTCGCGGCCAGTGCAGCCGCCCACTTTTACCACCATCTCCGCCTGCGCGCGGCATGGCACGTTGATGGCGAAACTGCCCGAGGCTTCGATCAGCTCACGGGTATAAGTCTTTTTGTCGATGACGATAGCGATCTTGGGCGGGCTGAAATCCAGCGGCATGTTCCAGGCTGCCGCCATGATGTTGCGCTGTTCGCCGTGGGCGGTGGTGACGAGAACGGTGGGGCCGTGGTTCAGGAGGCGGTAGGCTTGGGTTAATGCAACGGCATGTTTCATTGTAGAACTCAATAAAGATCTTTATAAGTGATCAGTGTATTGCTTATGTGATTTTACCGCACGATAATCAAGATTCAATATGCCTCTGGGAGCCGCTCTCTTATTGCCTCTCAGGGCACATGTTTTGACCTTGTAGGGTGTGCAAACAGGGCTTGGTTTGCACACCCTACGCTAGCTAGTTAATTATTTTCTAATCTTGAAAGTACAAATTCAAAACGACTTTTTATCAAATCGTTTATATGTTTTGTCGTGTTTACAAAAATAATTTTTTCACGAATTTTCTCAAAACTAAAATCTTCTAACAGTCTCAGAATCGCAGAATTAATAAATGCAGAAGGAACAGAAGGTATTCCACTAAATGACAATATTACTTGCTCGTCCCTTCTGATTGCATCGGAAATTAATTTGTATATTACTTCTCCATCCTCATAAGTTGAGGCTGTTTTTACATAGTCGACTATATTTATTACCATTCGAATACCTCTATTTCAGTATCCTCTGCGGCTTGTTCCAGTGTGTCTGTACGCAAGATAGCTCTAACTAGGGTGCCAGGATAAAACCCATCTGCAGTACGAGCAGTAATTTTAGGCTCAATAGAATTACTTTTTACAGCTGAAAGTTGCGCTTTACCAGAGCTTATTAAAACAAAACCATTATTTCTTTGAGTTATGTACCTCATTATATTCGTGAGGCCAGCTCCTCTGTTTCTCACATTACTTTTGGTTGTGAATCCTTCTTCACTCGCCTTTCTTAAGGCTTCAGTATCAGATATATCTGGAATTATAGTTCTAACAAGTTCAGGAATACCTCTCCCAAAATCTGATATAGCAAGTTCAATTTGTTTTTTTCTCGGATAATGCTGGGCAAAAACACAGCCGATGCCTACACCAGAATGATCTCTAATGTTATGAAATATTTCTTCTATAGAAGTTCTAATCGCTGAGAGCGAAGTTTCTGAGAGGCCAACTTCTCCACCAATCCAAGGCATTAATTTAAAGTAAAGAAAATTAGTTGCGTTTTGATTTGCAACTAGTTCAAGAGGAATTGTTGTATTGCGATTTGAGTGAGATTCGAAGATATATTTTTTGAGGTAGTAGTTAAAAAAAACCAGAATCATCTAAAAATATATTAGTCTGAGATCTGTTTGTGTGACCCTGGAAATAAACCTTTACATCAATTTTCCTAAAATATTCAATTAGATTGCTGAGAACAACAACACCTACAGGCTCAATAAAATTTAGCTTAGAAAAGTCAAAAATAATTTTTGAACATTTAGCATCACATTGCTCATCTATAGCTTTATCAATAAACGGATACATTGTCGTGATATTAAAAGTCACTGGAAGTGACACCACGATCTCATCCTTGAAAAGAACTTTCCAGATCAATTAGGGCCTACTTCTGCCAAGCATCGCGTAACGTCACAGTTCGGTTAAACACCGGCTTGCCAGCCACGCTGTCTTTCTTATCCGCTACAAAATAGCCATGTCGCTCGAATTGGAAGCGCTCTTCCGGCTTAGCATCTTTCAAGGCGGTTTCCAGTTGGGCAGAGATGACTTTGAGTGAATTCGGGTTGATGTCATCCAAGTAATTGCGGTCGCCCCTGCCGGGGTGGGCTTCCTTAAATAGGCGGTCGTAGAGGCGCACTTCGGCGGCATATGAATGAGCTGCTGATACCCAGTGGATGTTGCCTTTGACCTTCACCGAATCCGCGCCCGGCGTGCCGGATTTGGTGTCTGGCAGGTATTCGCAATGGACTACTGTCACACTGCCAGCGGCGTCTTTCTCAAAACCCGTGCACTTGACCACATAGCCATAACGCAGGCGCACCATGCCATCGGGGAATAGGCGGAAATAGCCTTTGCTTGGTACTTCCATGAAATCCTCACGCTCTATCCATAGCTCGCGGGTGAGTGGCACTACGCGTTTGCCTAGCTCCGGCTTTTGCGGGTGGTTGGGGGCGAAGCAGTCTTCAGCCTGATTCTCTGGGTAGTTATCGATGACCAGCTTGATGGGGTCGAGCACGGCGATACGGCGCTCGGCGGATTCGTTGAGCACTTCGCGCATGCAGTCTTCGAGGATGGTGTATTCGATCCACGAATCGGCTTTGGAAACACCGATACGGTCGGCGAACATGCGGAAGCCTTCCGGCGTATAGCCACGGCGGCGTGCGCCCGCAAGCGTCGGCAGGCGTGGGTCATCCCAGCCAGTGACGTGCTTGTTCTCCACCAGGTCAATCAGCCTGCGCTTGGAGAGCACCACGTAGGTGAGGTTAAGCCGTGCGAATTCATATTGCTTGGGCAGTGGGTGTGCGAGTAATCCGCCTTCGGCTAACCGCTCCAGCAGCCAATCGTAGAAAGGGCGCTGGTCTTCGAATTCCAGTGTGCAGATGGAGTGGGTGATCTGCTCCAGCGCATCCTCAATCGGGTGCGCAAAGGTGTACATCGGGTAGATGCACCATTGGTCGCCGGTGTTGTGGTGGGTAGCGCGTTTGATGCGATAAATGGCCGGGTCGCGCAGGTTAATGTTGGGCGAGGCCATGTCGATCTTGGCGCGCAAAATCATGGCGCCATCGGCGTGCTTGCCATCGCGCATCTCGCGGAACAAGGCGAGGTTTTCGGCGGGCGTACGGTTGCGGTAGGGTGAATCCTTGCCCGGCTCGGTCAGCGTGCCGCGGTTGGCGCGCATTTCGTCAGCCGTTTGTTGGTCTACATAAGCATGGCCGGATTCAATCAGGTATTCGGCCGCGCGGTACATGAAATCAAAATAATTGCTGGCATAAAACAAGTGCGAGCAGTTGTTGGCTTCCCAGCCAAATCCCAGCCATTTTACCGACTCGGTAATGCTGTCGACGTACTCTTGTTCTTCCTTCTCCGGATTGGTGTCGTCAAAGCGCAGGTGGCATACGCCATCGTAATCGCGTGCTAGGCCGAAATTGAGGCAGATAGATTTTGCGTGGCCGATATGCAGGTAGCCATTCGGCTCGGGCGGAAAGCGTGTGCGTATCTTGGCTGGGTCGGGCTGGCCAGCTGCCTGTTGCGCAGCATCGCCCGGAGAGCCTCTCCAGCGGCGGGTTTTATAGGTGCCTTGCTCGATATCGCGCTCGACGATGTGGCGGATGAAGTTGGATGCTGGTGTGACAGGCGCTTTATCTGATGACATGTGTATAGTTGGCTGGTTAAATTTTTAGCTATTTTACACTGTGCAGGCACAGTAAGGTTTGTCCATCAAGCTTAGGTCATAAGTGCTCTGCAAAGGCTGTGCTAATATCGACTCAATCATTATGAATACACTGACTTTCCCAATTTTGCGCTTGCTGGCCGATGGCCGTTTTCAGTCTGGTGAAGATATCGCCAAACATTTTGGTGTGACGCGTGCGACCGTCTGGAATGCCCTACAAGAGGCCGAGGCCATGGGCGTAGAGCTTTTTTCTGTGCGTGGTCGCGGCTATCGGTTGCCGGAGCCTATCACCTTGCTTGACTACGATAGCGTGTTGACAGCTATTGGTGAGCAGCGTGCATGGTTCAAGCTGGAGCTGCACGACACGCTGGAATCCACCAATAGTTATTTGATGAAGCAAGCCAGTGCCGGGGCGGCACATGCCACCTGCGTGGCAGCATCATTACAAACCAAGGGGCGCGGGCGTCGTGGGCGTGCCTGGCAATCGGGGTTGGGCGCCAGCCTCACGTTTTCATTGCTATGGCGTTTCCAAGCCGGGGCATCATCGCTTTCTGGCCTGAGCCTGGCGGTGGGCGTGGCTTTAATTCGTACCCTGCATGCGTTGGGTATCACCGAGGCCAAGCTCAAGTGGCCGAATGATGTGCTTTATCATTACCAGAAACTGGCTGGCATCCTGATTGAATTGCAAGGCGACATGGAAGGCCCTAGTGCTGCGGTGATTGGCATCGGCATCAACCTGCGGTTGCCCGAGCATGTGCGCCGCCACATCGACCAGGCCGCGACTGATTTGCATACTGTGACCAGAGAACAACTGAACCCGAGTGAACTGCTGGGGAACCTGCTACGGCATTTGGCCGATGTGCTGAGCCAGTTTGAGCGCGATGGCTTTGAGGCATTGCGTGAGGAATGGGTGCAGCATCATGTCTACCAGAATCAGGCAGTGCGCCTGTTGTCACCCGATGGCCGCGAGACGCAGGGCGTGTTGAGTGGTATCGCCCCGGATGGTGTGCTACTGGTAGATACTGCTTTGGGGACACAACGGTTTTCTGCGGGTGAGATCAGCCTGCGCGGGTTTAATTGATGGGCGTTGATCCATGATATTGGCGATAGATGCCGGTAATAGCCGCACCAAGTGGGGCGTATTCGATGCTGCCGGTGAGCTGCAGGTGCACGGCGCATGCCTGAATATTGATCTGGCCACGATGCAGGTGCCGCTTGCATGGAAAAGCTGTAAGCGTGTGGTGATATCCAATGTGGCAGGCCCGGCAGTTGCTGAAACGCTGAAGGCCTTGCTGGGTACTTTGGATGTATCTATACGCTGGATAATGCCGACCGGCTCTGCCTGTGGCGTGAAGAATGGCTATGCTAGCCCGCAGCAATTGGGTGCTGACCGCTGGGCTGCGCTTATCGCGGCCTGGCACCACTATCACAAGCCGTGTGTGGTGGTGAATGCAGGCACCGCACTTACGATTGATGCGCTGGCAACGGATGGCCATTATGGTGTTTTTGTTGGTGGGCTGATTGTGCCGGGCATCAGGCTGATGCAGCAAAGTCTGGCGCATGGTACGGCAGGTATCGCAGAGTTGCCGGGTAGTTTCAGCGATTTCCCGGTTAGCACTGGCAATGCAGTCTACTCAGGGGTTTTGCTCGCCGCTGCGGGGGCCATCAAGGCCATGTTTGCTAACCTGCAATATCGTGAAAACGAGCCACCTCGCTGCATACTCAATGGTGGTGATGCAGCTCTACTGGCTGATGTGCTGGCTAGCGATGCAGAGGTAGCCAAGCATGTAGTCATCGCGGATAATCTGGTGCTACAAGGTTTGTTGTTAATGGAAAAAGGTGCTGTTGAATGAAATGGATTGCCTGGTCGTTGCTGCTGCTGAATGTCCTGCTATTTGGATATTTTAACCTGAGCAAAGCACCACCCACGCCTCAGCTTGCCAGCCATCAGCCCCTTGACCCTGAAAAAATAAAGCTGCTTACCCCTAAGGAAATCGAGGAGCTGCCAAAAAAGTCTGCTGAGGCCAAGCCTGCGGAGTCGGTTCCGCCCGCACCTGAGCAGTTGAGTTGTTATGAGTGGGGCAGCTTTTCACTGGCTAACTTGCCGCGCGCCAAGAATATCCTGACCAAATTTTCGCTTGATGCTACAGTGAAGCAGCAAAGCTCGCAGGATGCAACGCGTTACTGGGTTTATCTCCCGCGTCAGCCTTCTTTGCAGAAGGCACAAGCCAAGGTGGAAGAATTAAAAGCGCTGGGTGTGGAACCCAGTGTTATCGTACAAGAACCACAATGGCGTTACGCAATATCGCTAGGGGTATTCAAGGATGAGCAATTAGCGACTAAACTGCTGGAAGAGGTAAAGAGCAAGGGCGTGGTTTCCGCCGTAAAAGGGATTCGCAACCAGGAAAAAGGCCAGGCTAGTCTGCTGATTAATAATATGTCTGCTGACAATGCCGCGGAAATTGATAAACTGAAGCCGGATTTCCCCGGAAGTGAACTCAAGCAGGTTAATTGCCAATAGGAGGCAGTATGGGTATTTTTAAATCAGCACTTAAGTCTTTAGCCAAGAAGGCCGCGATAGTCGGGGCTATATTCGTGGGCAAGAAGGTACTAAGCAAGGTGATGGAAGAAAAGCCAGCGCCAAAGCCAAGCCCAAAACCTGTAGCCAAAGCGAAGCCGGCGGCCAAGTCTAAACCAAAGGTGGCAGCAGCGAAGCCTAAAACGGCAGCAAAACCAGCCGCTAAAGCCAAGCCTGCTACTACGCCCAAACCGAAAGCCGTGGCGAAGCCCAAAGCAGCTGCCAAGCCTAAAGCCCCGGCCAAGCCACGCGCCGCCGCCAAACCAAAAGCCGCACCAGCAGCAGCTCCCGCAAAAACAGAAACCCCAAGCTCGTAAGAACTTGGGGTTTGGTTTACTGCGTTAACCGATGGTTAACGTTTCTTGATGTAAAGGTCGGTAATAGTACCTTCCTTCATCTCGGCGGCGAAGCAGACTGTTTCTGAGAGTGTTGGGTGGGAATGAATCGTCAGACCGAGGTCATGGGCATCTGCACCCATCTCTATTGCCAATACTGTTTCAGCCAGTAATTCGCCAGCGTTGACGCCGACAATACCTGCGCCAATCAGGCGGTGTGTTTCCTTATCGAAAATCAGCTTGGTTGTACCTTCGGTGCGAGCAATGGATAGCGCGCGGCCACTGGCAGCCCATGGGAATGAAGCTTTTTCGATTTCGATACCCTTGGCCTTGGCTTCGATTTCGGTGATGCCTGCCCAAGCTACTTCCGGATCGGTGTAGGCGACTGACGGAATTGCCATAGCCTGGAATTCCACTTTGTGGCCAGCGATGACTTCCGCGGCAACCTTGCCTTCATGCGTGGCCTTGTGCGCCAGCATGGGCTGGCCAACGATGTCACCAATCGCAAAGATATGCGGCACGTTGGTTCGCATTTGCTTATCGACAGCAATGAAACCGCGCTCATCTACCGCAATGCCGGCGTTCTCGGCGCCAATATTCTTGCCATTGGGACGGCGGCCGATGGCCACCAGTACGCGGTCATAGAGTTCGACACCAGTCGGCGCATTTTCGCCCTCGAAACTAACATGGATGCCGTCTTTTTTGGCTTCCATCTTGGTCACTTTGGTGTTCAGCATAATCTTCTCAAAACGCTTTTCCATACGCTTTTGCAACGGCCTTACCAGATCGCGGTCGCAACCTTGAATGAGGCCGTCGGAAAGCTCGACTACGCTGACTTTAGAGCCTAAAGCGTCATATACAGTGCCCATTTCCAGACCGATGATACCGCCACCGACCAACAGCATGCGTTTTGGGATATCGGCCAGCTCAAGTGCGCCAGTGGAATCCATGATGCGCGGGTCTTCTGCTACGCCAGGCATCTTGATAGCTTGTGAGCCAGCGGCAATGATGGCGTTATCGAACGAGATGGTTGTTACCTTGCCATCAGCCGCGGTGACGGCGATCTGGTTCGGGCCGGTGAATTTGCCGACGCCAACCACAGTGGTTACCTGGCGTTGCTTGGCCATCTGCGCGAGGCCACCGGTAAGTTTGGCGACGACGTCATTGGCTTTCCAGTTACGTAATGCGTCGAGGTCAATCTTGGGCGTGCCGAAGCTCACACCATGATGCGAGGTTTCTTCAGCTTCGGTAATGACTTTAGCAGTATGTAATAGAGCCTTGGATGGGATGCAGCCAACGTTGAGGCAGACGCCGCCCAGCGTGGCGTAGCGCTCGATAAGAACGACTTTCTTGCCTAAATCGGCAGCGCGGAAAGCAGCGGTGTAGCCACCGGGGCCACTTCCTAAAACAACCACTTCAGCATGAATGTCGCCATGTGGCACCGTCTGGCTTGCCACAGCGGTGTTAGCTGCGTTGCTTGCGGCTGGCTGTACTTCTTGTACTGTCTGCGCCGCTTGCGCCTTGCTAACTTGCTCTGGCTTTGCATCCGAAGCAGCAGGGGAGGCGCTAGCCGTTTCCTCAATAAGGAGAATTAGCGCGCCCTTGGCGACTTTATCACCAACTTTGACTTTCAATTCCTTGACCGTGCCGGCATGTGACGATGGAATATCCATCGAAGCCTTGTCCGATTCTAGCGTGATCAGCGAATCTTCCTTGGCGATGACGTCGCCGACTTTGACCAGCACCTCAATGACATCGACGCTATCGAAATTGCCGATATCCGGTACCAATACTTCTACTAAATTACTCATCCGGTTTCCTTACAGCAAGAGACGGCGTACGTCGGACAGCATCATCCGCATGTGGCTAGTGAAGCGTGCACCATCGGCACCATCAACCACGCGGTGGTCATACGACAGCGAAAGTGGCAGCATCAGGCGCGGCTCAAAGCTCTTGCTCTTGGCGTCATACACCGGCTGCATGGATGAGCGCGAAACACCGAGAATCGCCACTTCCGGGCAATTGATGATAGGCGTGAACATAGTGCCGCCGATACTGCCCAGGCTGGAGACGGTAAAGCAGCCGCCTTGCATTTCCTCGATCTTGAGCTTGCGTTCGCGTGCTTTGCTAGAGAGCTCGGCCAGGTCGCGCGCGATATCCAGCACATCTTTCTGGTTCACGTCGCGGACAACAGGTACTACAAGCCCATCCGGCGTGTCACAGGCAAACCCGATGTGGTAATACTGCTTCATGATCAAGCTGTCGCCTTCCGGTGAGAGCGAGGCGTTGAAGTTGGGATAGGTGCGCAATGCATTGACTGCTGCCTTCATTAGGAAAGCCAGCAGGGTCAGTTTGACGCCACGTTTCTCGGCTTCTGCCGACATGGATTTGCGGAAGTCTTCGAGGTCGGTAATGTCAGCTTCATCAAACTGCGTGACATGGGGAGCAGTCACCCAATTGCGATGCAAGTTGGCACCGGAAAGTTTTTTGATGCGTGACAGTGGTTTGGTTTCAATCTCGCCGAATTGGCTAAAATCAATGACTGGCATCGGTAGGGTCGAAAGACCAGCACCACCAGTGCCCATATTCTCACTACGTGGTTTGGCCAGCTCACCTTTTACAAAGGCCTGTACATCGGACTGCAGGATGCGGTTCTTGGGGCCGCTACCTGCAACCAGCGCCAGATTGACGCCGAGTTCACGCGCAAATTTACGTACCGAAGGGCTGGCGTGCGAAAGCTTGCCGGGGTGCGTCACAATGCTGGCGCCTACTGGGTCTGGCTTTTGCACCGGCGCGATAGGCTTGGGTGCTTCAACCACTGGCCGTGTTGGCGCAGGAATGGGTTGCTCCTGCAGCGTGGTAACTACAGGTGTTGCCACTGGTGCTGGCTTGGCAGCTGGAGCGTCGCTCTCAGCCGCGTCCATAGTGAGAATCAGCGCGCCTTGCGCAGCCTTGTCACCCACCTTAATTTTGATTTCCTTCACTGTGCCAGCAAATGGCGCAGGAATATCCATCGAAGCCTTATCGGATTCCAGCGTAATCAGCGAGTCATCTTTGCTGACGCTGTCACCAGCTTTTACCAGTACCTCAATGACGTCAACAGAATCGAAATTACCGATATCGGGGACGAGTACGTCTTTAATTGCCATGCTTTGAATTCCTTAAAGTGGCGTCTTTAAATTACACGGTTGTCGGGTTGGGTTTAGTCGCGCCGATCTTGTACTTCTTGATGGCCTCGGCAGCTTTTGCTGCAGGTAGCTTACCTTCATCGGCCAGTGCCTTCAGTGCGGCGAGTACCACATAGTAGCGGTCGACCTCAAAGAAGTTGCGTAGCGCCTCGCGCGAATCCGAACGGCCATAACCATCTGTACCCAATACCACAAAACGTTGTGGGATGAAGTTGCGAATCTGGTCAGCAAATGACTTCATGTAATCGGTAGAGGCGATCACCGGGCCTTCGGCTTTCTTCAGCAACTTGCCTACGTAGGTTTCTTTTTGGGGTTTTTCCGGGTTGAGCATATTCCAGCGCTCAACATCCAGGCCTTCACGGCGAAGCTCGGTAAAGCTGGTTACGCTCCAGATATCGGCAGCGACGCCCCAGTCTTTTTCCAGCAATTCAGCTGCAGCGATGACTTCACGCAGGATAACGCCGCTACCCATGAGCTGGACCTTGGGGCCCTTAGCCTTGGATTTACTGAACGGGTACATGCCCTTGAGGATGCCTTCTTCACTGCCCTTGGGCATTTCCGGATGGCTGTAGTTTTCGTTCATCAGGGTGATGTAGTAGTACACATCTTCCTGGTTCTGCACCATGCGGCGCATGCCTTCCTGAATAATCACGGCCAGCTCATAGGCAAAGGTCGGGTCGTAGGAAACGCAGTTCGGGATGGTGGCCGACATCAGGTGGCTATGGCCATCCTCGTGCTGCAGGCCTTCGCCATTCAGTGTGGTGCGGCCAGCAGTAGCGCCAAGCAGGAAGCCGCGCGCACGGCTATCGCCAGCGGCCCAGGCGAGGTCACCAATTCGCTGGAAGCCGAACATCGAGTAGAAGATATAGAACGGAATCATCTGCGTGCCGGTAGTGCTGTAGGCAGTCGCAGCTGCTATCCAGCTCGAGAACGAGCCAGCTTCGTTAATGCCTTCTTCCAGAATCTGGCCATCCTTGGATTCCTTGTAGAACATCACCTGGTCGGCATCCTGTGGCTCGTAGAGCTGGCCGACGGACGAATAGATACCAAGCTGGCGGAACATGCCTTCCATGCCGAAAGTACGCGCCTCATCCGGTACGATAGGCACCACATATTTGCCTATGGTCTTGTCGCGTACCAGTGTGGAGAGAATGCGCACAAAGGCCATGGTGGTAGAAATCTCGCGTTCACCCGTGGCACCCAGCATGTTTTCGAACGCTGATAGTGCTGGCACGGTGAGTTCGTTACCCTTGCGGCGGCGAGCAGGTACAGAGCCGCCCATAGCTTCACGGCGGGCACGCAGGTACTGCATTTCCGGACTGTCATCAGCCGGTTTGTAGAAGGAGAGTTTCTCTACTTCTTCATCGCTGATAGGCAGGTCAAAGCGTGTGCGGAATGCCTTGAGCGAGGCGATATCCATGCTCTTCTGCTGGTGTGTCGTGTTCTGGCCTTCGCCAGCTTCGCCCATGCCGTAGCCCTTAACGGTTTTGGCCAGGATGACGGTTGGCTGGCCCTTGTGCGAGGTGGCAGCAGCATAAGCAGCATAGACCTTGTGCGGATCATGGCCGCCACGGTTCAGGCGCCAGATATCCTCGTCGTTCATGGCCGCGACCATTTCCTTGAGCTCCGGGTATTTGCCGAAGAAGTGCTCACGAGTATAAGCGCCACCCTTGGCCTTGAAGTTCTGGTATTCGCCGTCCACGGCTTCTTCCATGCGCTTCTTCAGCAGGCCATCCTTATCCATGGCCAGCAGTGGGTCCCAATAGGAGCCCCAGATGACCTTGAGCACGTTCCAGCCGGAGCCGCGGAAATCTGATTCCAATTCCTGGATGATCTTGCCATTGCCACGCACAGGGCCGTCCAGGCGCTGCAGGTTGCAGTTGATGACGAAAATCAGGTTGTCTAGTTTTTCGCGGGAGGCGAGTGAGATCGCGCCCAATGACTCAGGCTCATCCATCTCGCCATCGCCACAGAATACCCAGACCTTGCGGTCACTGGTGTCGGCGATACCGCGGTCATGCAGGTACTTGAGGAAACGCGCCTGATAAATACCCTGCAAAGGGCCGAGGCCCATGGATACGGTCGGGAATTGCCAGAAATCCGGCATCAGCCATGGGTGCGGGTACGAGGAGAGGCCGTTGCCGCCGGTCTCGATACGGAAATTGGACATCTGCTCTTCTGTCAGCCGGCCTTCAAGGAAGGCTCGTGCGTAGACACCAGGCGAGGAGTGGCCCTGGAAATATATCAGGTCGCCACCAAAGTTTTCGTTGGCTGCGCGGAAGAAGTGGTTGAAGCCTACGTCATAAAGCGTGGCAGCCGATTGGAAGCTGGCAATATGGCCGCCTACGCCCGGTGATTTCTCATTAGCGCGCAGCACAGTCATGATCGCATTCCAGCGGATCAGTGCGCGTATCTTGCGCTCCATACCGGGGTCGCCCGGCAGCTTTTGCTGCAAGTGCGTGGGAATGGTGTTCACATAGGCCGTAGTAGCTTTGTAAGGCAGATAGGCGCCAGAACGACGAGTCTTGTCGATCAGCGTTTCCAGCAGGAAATGCGCGCGCTCAGCTCCCTCCTGTTCCAGAACCGCTTCGATGGCATCAAGCCATTCGTGGGTTTCTTGCGGGTCGGTATCGGGGGTTAATGCCATGTAGAGGTCTCCGGAAAACTTAAGTATTCGTTAGACAGGCTGGAGCTAGCTGCCGCCTGTCTATTAGGTATGATTAGCTTATATAATCAGGTTTTAAGCTTTATGCGTAGTTGCGATATGCAGCAGGCACGGTCAATTGCAAAGCCGTCATATTGGCGATTTTGGCCGGGTTGGTCAAGTTTTTAGACTTTTTCACAAAATAGTTATTCACGCCATAAGTCTTGTATTTATTAGCATTTAGAGGAATTTCATGACCATACAACTAAAGCAGTCTTCTACATTATCCATAGAAAAGCTGACTGACTCGGCAGCCCATATTTTGATGGTGCTGCCTACGCAGAAACCGCAAAACCTGGCTTTTGGCGAAGTGCTCACCAGGAAACTGAAGCGCAGCCGAAACGAATATGCCGATCTTGCCAAGGCGCCTATCACTACAGAGCTGGAAAACGGCGCCCTGGTCGGCTGGCTGGTGCTTGATGGCAAGCTCAATACTTTCCAGCGCCATACCTTGTTGCGCAAGGCGGTCAAGAGTTTGCTGGACGAAAAACCGCAAACCCTGGCTATAGCTGTCTATGGCGATGATACCGAGCGCCAGCAAGCGGCGCGCGATGCGTTTTATGTAGCGTCAGTGAATGCAGCTGAGCTGCCTTCGCGCAAGGGCAAGCAAAAGCCGCATCCCCTGAAAAGCATCGCTATCCATGGCTGGAAAGAAGCGGATGGTTTTGCCGATGTGGCGGCAAGAGTGGCAGGCAATACGCTCACTCGCCAGCTCACCATGCTGCCGCCGAACGAGCTGACCCCGACCATTTACCGCGATAAGGTAAAAGCGCTGGCCAAAGAGCAGGGCTGGCAGCATGCAGAGTTTGACATGAAGAAGCTCGCCAAGATGGGCGCAGGTGCTTTTGTGGCAGTAGGCCAGGGCTCAGAGCCGCAGGATGCCGCAATTGTGCACCTGAGCTATATGCCCAAGGCAGCAAAAAAACATATCGCGCTAGTGGGCAAGGGCATCTGCTTTGATACCGGCGGCCATAATCTCAAGCCCGCGAAATACATGAACGGCATGCACGAAGACATGAATGGCTCGGCCGTAGCACTGGGTATACTACTGGCAGCAACGCAATCCAAACTGCCAATCAGAATTGATTGCTGGCTGGCTATCGCGCAGAACCATATCGGCCCGCTGGCATACAAGCAGAATGATGTAGTCACTGCCCTCAACGGCACCACTATCGAGATCGTGCATACTGATGCCGAGGGCCGCATGGTGCTGGCCGATACGCTAACTTTGGCTTCGCGGCATAAACCTGAGTTCATCATGGACTTCGCCACCTTGACTGGCAGCATGGGCGCTGCGCTGGGCGACCGTTATAGCGGCATCTTGGGTAACCGCCCGGAGCTGCTCTGCAAGGCAATAGGGGCGGGCACTTCTGCTGGTGAGCGCGTTTGCGCTTTTCCGTTTGATGAAGACTATGAGGAAGAGCTGGAGAGTAGCATCGCGGATATCAAGCAGTGCACCCTTGAAGGCGGCGCTGACCACGTGCTGGCTACGCGCTTCCTGTCCAGGTTCATCGAGGGAGATATCCCATGGCTGCATGTGGATTTGTCATCTGCCAACCGCAAAGGTGGTTTGGGTGCAGTCGCCAGCGATGCGAATGGTTTTGGTGTGGGCTTTGGATTATCTGTGCTTGATAAGGTCTTCGAAGGCCCGGCATGAATATAGCGCTGCCCGGCCAGAATGATTTCTTTTATCGGGATCTGCCGGTTATTAAATCTTTTGCCGAGGCAACGGAAGGCCGCCTGCATGCTGATGTGCCGGGAGATTGGTGGGTAGTCATTGCTGATGTGATCGGCTCAACCGAGGCAATTCAGGCCGGCGCCTATAAAAAGGTAAATACCGTAGGTGTGGCCTGTATTGCGGCGGTAGCGAATGTGGATCGCGCTATTGATCTACCCTTTATATTTGGTGGTGACGGTGCTACCTTCGCTGTGCCGGGTGCACTGGTTGAGCGCGTAATCCCAGCTCTGCGAGCCGCACAGCGATTGGCACGCGAGAGTTTTGGGCTGGTATTGCTAGTAGGGCTGGTGCGTGTGGATGCGTTGCTGGGCCAAGGCTATTGGGTGCGGTTGGGCAAAGTGCAGCTATCCCCGCATGTCATGCAGCCAGCGCTATCTGGCCGAGGTTGGGAAGAAGCCGAACGCCGCGTCAAAACGTCAGGCTCTTCTGGTGTATTGCGTGTGGAAGAAGATGAAGGCCCGGCAGATGCCAGTTTTGAAGGGTTCGAATGCCGCTGGCAAAACGTCCCCAGCTTTCAAGATCACAAACTCTCGTTGCTCGTGGCGGCTGTTTCTCCGGATGCAGAGGTTAATTTCGCCACCTATCAGCGCGTGCTGGCACAGATTCAATCTATCTACGGGCAAGTGGCGCAATACCATCCCTTGCGGGCTGAGCGCATGCGGCTCACTTTCAACCCGCGCCTGCTATCCCACGAATGGCGGGTGCGTTCAGGGCGGTCAGGTTTCTGGCAACGCCTTGGCTACCTAGGGCGCATGCTGTTCCAGAACGTAGCGGGCTACATCCTGTTTTCCCGCAATATGGATACCGAAGCCGTGAAGTGGAGCCGTTACCGCGACGAATTCGTGGAGAACTCCGACTTCCGCAAGTTTGACAACATGCTGCGTATGGTCATGGATGGCAAGGACACGCAGGCCGAACAATTGCAAAGTTACTTAGAGGCCGAATACCTCGCCGGGCGGCTGGTATATGGCATGCACAAATCGCGGGAAGCGCTGCTGACCTGCATCATCCAATCCTACAATGGCAATCACCTGCATTTTGTTGATGGCAGTGATGGGGGATATGCGGTGGCGGCGCGGGAGTTAAAGGGGCGGTTGTCTGCAACTAAAGAAGCTAGCTAGCAACCCGTTTAATTCCTTTTTGACTCAATATCTTGTGTCAATTAGGATGTCCACTTTACGTTAGGCCAAGGATCATTTATGCCACGACTTCTAATCCTTCTATTCCTTACCACTTCATTTTTCGTCAGCACCACAAATCAGGCATGCGCGCAGGAATCTCCATATCGTCCAGCAAAAAAAGAAGAAATTGTTGGTTTTTGGCAACTTGTTCCATTAGCCGAAGCCAGAAAACCACATGAAATCATTCCTGATCCTTGGCCCTCTATGTGTCAATGGTTCGCTTACTATGATGATGGCTCTCTAAAAACTATCGACAAACTTCATGAGCCATGTGACAAATTTTCCGATGTCTCTCTTGGTGAAACGATGAAAGACATCCCATCGGTTGTATCATGGGAATATCATGCTCCAGCACTGATTTCTGTCAAACGAAGCGACGTAAAAAATTACTTTGAACTATGGGAAGTTACATACGTAACAGAAGCTTTTCCAAAAGAATCCCCTGAATTTTTACCTGGCGACCTTATCCTTTATTTACGAAATCCAAAAATAAACAAACTACTCTATATTCGGCACCTAAGACGGCTGAACAACGAATGATTTTCTCGGCTAACCCATTCATCAAGCGGAGTAAAGTTCTGACACGCATCGCCCTTTATGTCAAACGCTATGCGCCCAAGTTGCGAATTCTATTGATCTGCTCAGTCATCCCGGTCGTGTTAGGCTGTGCCTCTAACGGTACCGTGTCAGAACAGGATTGGCGCGAAAGAATGATTGAGGATGCGCGCAAACCCGGCGTTATGGCGCAGTTTTGTGTATTAGAGACAACTCTACCCGGCTATCTGCACGCGTCCGATGTCCAGCGGAAAGATGGTCGTGGGTTGAGCATGGGATCTGCCCTTAGTAGCTTTCTTGGTACAACGTCATCGGGGCAGTCAATATTTGAAAGCTATTTAGGTAAACTAGATGAGTTCACTGCTGCTGTGATTTTTCCAACAAGTAAAGCACAGCAAGTATTCCTTGCAAACAATGAGCTATACGCAGTCGAAACATGGTCCCAGTGGGTTCGGCCTGATCTTGTTTCCTCTGATCGGGAGATTGGATTCAAGCTGTTATACGGCAAGAAGGTGACAAAGGAAGATCAAGGCCCAGTAACCGTGTTGGCTCGATTTAAGATGGGCTCGTATGTCAAGTGGCGCGGGGAGACGGGCGATCTGAGGAGCAAGAATCAACCGAATGACTTAGAGTCATGCCCGTTAACGCCTCACCCAACGCTCTAGGGGACGCTATGCTGGCAAACTGGCTCTGCGCGCCTGATCTAGTACGTTAGGTACTCCGAGAACTTGGAAACGCTCTTAACCATTTACGGAATATCTCTCATCCCCTCGGCTATTGCATGTCATTACATCGCGAGAGCAAGGGGTCGTAGCTCTGTTAAGTGGGGTATTAATGGTATTCTTTTTGGCTTTCTGGCTATACCGTTTATCTTCTTTTCTAAGTCTAAAATCCAGAAAGATAGAAATGCAACCTAACCATCCAGTAAATCAGCACTATGATCCTAGACACCCTCGCTAATGCCGACCGCTACAGCAATCTCCATACGCTGTTTTTGCGCGCTTTCGAATTTTTGCGCAGCACTGACCTGGTTAAATTAGCACCAGGCCGCCACTTGATTCAAGGTGAGCGTCTTTTTGCCATTGTGGAGGCTGTCCCTGGACGTAGTAGGGCAGAGGCCAAGCTGGAGTGTCACCGCCGGTATATCGACATCCAGTTTGTGCTGGAGGGTGTGGATGAAATGGGCTGGAAGCCATTGGCTGATTGTCATCAGCCGATTGATGACTATAGCGAAAAGAATGACATCCAGTTCTTTGATGATGCACCGGATAGCTGGATTGCCACGCCACCCGGTGCTTTCTGTATTTTCTTCCCGCAGGATGCGCACGCGCCTTTGGTGAGCACAGGCAACATCCATAAGGTGGTTCTCAAGATTGCAGTAGAGTAACTGTTAGGATTTAGCCTTACAGTCTACGCACTTGCCTTTCACGCTATCCAGCCCCTTCACAGTATCCAGCCCTTTAACGCCGGTGAATATGGCGCCATCCACATCGGCATCCTGCAGGTTGGCGCCGGTGAGGTCTGCCCCTGTGAGGTCGGCCTTATTCAAGTCAGCGCGGTAGAGGTTGGTATTGCGCAGGTTAGCACCAGTGAGGTCAGCAAAAGTAAAAGCGGCGATATTGAGGTCAGCACCTTCAAAATTGGTATTGGCGAATTTACCACCCACTGAATCAAACTTCATTTGCCCCATCGGCTGGTTGCCGACATCCAGCCCCAAGCGCCCGTTCTTGACGTTGGCGCCGCTCATATTCACATTGCCTAGTGTGCCGATGACACGTGCGTTGGTGAGGTTGGCACCCTGGAAATTGGTTTTATCAAAGATGGCCTGGAAGATGATGGCATCAGTCAAATCTGCACCGCTGAGGTTGGTGCCCTCAAGCCTTGCCAGGTTGAGATAGGCGCGCTGCAAGTTGGCACCGCTGAGGTTGGCACCGCGAAGATAGGCGCCAAAGAAGCTGGTGTTGACCATTTTGCAGTGGTGCAAATCCATCTTGTCAAACTCGAGGTAGCCTAGGTCTTTATTGGAGAGGTCGCAACTGCTGCTTTTGATGATGTCTAGTGCTTGCTGTTGCGTAAGCTTATCGCGCATCGGCTCGGCGGTTTTATCGTAGAAGGCTTTGGCTTTCATCAGCGTGCCTTCAGGGTCTTTAATGAAGGCGGCCTTGGAATCTTCGCTACCAAAGCAATATTCTTTCCCCATATAGTCAGTTTTGATCGAGCAGTCAGTCTGGTTAACGAACTCGTGGGCAAGGCTATTGACGCATTTGCCACCGAACTCTGCTGCCAAGGCTATGCCGGATAACATCAGCAGGCTGCTTGCCAGAATCAGCTTCAGAGATACCAGTTTGGTTTTTTTCATTACGTTCTCCTTATTGTCTGGTCGTCAGACAATCCTAGTTATTATTAATTCTCTAGAACATCATAACCCGCAGTAATTATGCGTCAACTAATTAGTGCGCTAGACATATTTCCCAAGTAGAAATTCCATCTACACATCCAAATACAGACCTAAGCAAAACATGGGATACAAAACGATACAAATATAAAGTCAGCTGGCGCTGGCATCAACGCGTTGAATGCTCATCCGCAGAACTCGCGGATTAACTCAGGAAAGTGAGCGTAGTTGAAAATGCCAAAGTTTAATGTGAAACCTGTGAAGATGATTATTCCCGCCTTGATGGCAGTCAGTTTATCCCTGCCAGTCATGGCGAATGACCAATACTATGACAATGCTCGTGTGGTCTCTGTGACACCGCAAACTGCGCGTGTGAATACTCCGCGTCAGGAATGCCATACTGAATATGTACAGAGCGTCAGTAACGACAGATCGCCCCTGGGCGCCATTATCGGCGGTGTGGCTGGTGCCATTATCGGTAGCCAGGTTGGCCATGGTAACGGCCGTGTAGCTGCTGGTGCTGTTGGTGCCGGTGTGGGGGCGGTAGTCGGTGACCGTATTGATAATGATCACCCTGCTGGCTACGTTACCCGTCCCGTGGAAAGCTGCTACACGGCGGATAACTGGCAAACGGTAACCAGTGGCTATCTGGTGACCTATCGTTACAATGGCCGCGATTACAGTACTGTGATGCCTAATGATCCGGGAGACAATATCCGCGTGCGTGTTGATATTAATCCCGGCTATCGCGATGACAGAGTCAGCTACCAGCCGGTATTGGTAGAGCAGCCTGCCGTGATTTACCAAGGCGGTTATGGCCATCGGGATTGGGGTCATGAACGTGACTGGGACAGGCATCACGACCATCATGACGACGACTAATCTGCGTTAACCTTTTAATCACATATAAGGGCAGCTCGGCTGCCCTTTCTTTTTTGCTGTATGGGATGAGTTGTCTCGGTTCGATACTAACTATAAGCTAACGACTTTTTCGGATGAGATTTTATGAGCGAACACGGTTTTCATGTCCATGGTGCGCACGAGCATGAGTTGGAACATAAGGCACAGCATGGTGGCTTGGCGCAGGCAATTGCGATATTTACCGCAATACTGGCGACACTTGGCGCGGTGGTCAGTTACCAAGGCGGCGCAACACAAAACGAAGCCATGTTATTAAAGAATGAGGCCATACTGAAGAAATCTGAGGCTACCGACCAATGGGGTCTTTACCAAGCCAAGAGCAGCAAGGGTCACTTGATGGAGCTGGCAGTTGATATTGCACCCAAGGAAAAAGCCGATTTTTACCGTGCCCAGGTTGAGAAATATGAGCATGACAAGCAGGAGGCCAAGCATAAGGCTGAAGAGCTGGATAAGGAATCACAATTAGCCAACGCAAAAAGTGAAGAAGCCTTGCACCCTCATCACCGCTTGGCGTTAGCGATGACTTTCCTGCAGATTGCTATTTCGCTTGCTTCCATCACTGCATTGACTCAGCGTCGCTGGCTATTTGCTTGCGCGGGCGTGGCTGCTGCGGGCGGCGTTGTGCTGACCGTCATGGGTTTATTGGGCTGAGCATGAAGGCCATCTTATACGATTGGGGTGGCCTCAACGTCTGGTTGTTCCATGCTATCAATGGCTTGCAAGGCGATTGGTGGGGGCAGCTCATGTTACTGGGTACCAACCTCGCTGAGCATGATAACTTTGTTTATTATCTGGCTATCTTCACTGGTGTTGTGGCCATTGCCCTGTGGCGCTTGCCACGAAAGAAATGGCCACTGTACTTCGGCTTGCTGGTAGTTTTTGTGGCTGGCTATTACCTTGATGGTTTCCTCATTACCGGGCTTAAGCAATGGTTCGATTACCCACGGCCGCTGTTGGCACTGGATACGAGTTCCGTGCATGTGTTGTCTGACCCGAAATTACATCATAGCCTGCCTAGTGGCCATAGCGCTTTTGCTGCCTTGCTGGTGGGTAGCCTTTGGCCTTTGCTTGGCCTCAAGGGGCGCATTGCTGCTGTCACTTTCCTGCTCTGGGTGGGTGTTTCCCGCATAGTGCTGGGTGCTCATTTCCCGGCAGATGTATTGGCTGGATGCCTGATCAGCTTTGCCGTCTGTGCAAGCCTATGGTGGCTGTGGTTTAGGCTGATGACACGAAAAGTTGATCTAGCCTGATTGCTTGTTACTTCGCGTGTAGCAGCGCATTTAGTTCGTCGATGACCTCAGCCCAATCAGCATCGTTCAACATTTCATCACGCAGGAAAGCCGCTTGTGCCGCAGTCCAAAATGGCGCATCGCACAGCACGACTCCCGGCTGCAAGGGGCTATGAGTCTTGATGAAGCCTTTAATCGCAGCCGGCTCGTTTGGTAGCCCTAGCTGGGCGAATAGGTTGCTTAAGCTATGCATCTGGTTTTCCATGACCGACCTCATTAACTCCAGTAGGGCTTAGCCTGTATAAGGCTGTGCCAGTTGCTATCGAGTGATTGATGTGTTGCAGCCGAGCGCTCCACATTCCATTTCAACAGTATGTTGGCCGCTTCATGGATATCAGCCACAGACTGTTTGTGTGTGAGTAGCTGCAACAATTTTTCTGTAGTCGCAGCATCATTCATGATACCCAGCAGTTTTTGCACTTGATTGAGTTTTTGCAGGAAGGACTGCTGTTTGCGCACGCGTTTTTTGGTTTGATTAAGTGAGGCAAAGAAATCTGCAGTGTAGTGCAGGTTTTTGACGGCAATACGCGTCTTGTGGCGTTGCTCAGTATCCAAGTCACTGAGTTTTGTGTATGTATTGAGCTTCTCAAACCCTTTTTGCAGGTGGCCATGGGCAAAGGGTAATAATTTCTTATGCGCGGGTTTATCATCGTTTTCCAGCAATGCGCCCAGGGTTAGCAGCAGTTTTTGATAGCGCTGGCTATTCATAGCGGTTTTCAATTTGGAGTAAGCGCGTTGCCGGGCTTTTTTGATTGCCTCTTCAAGTATGTGCAGCTTGCCATTTGCATGGCTGTCTGCTGCAGGCAGCGTTTCCTGTAACAGCACATCCCAGTCACGCGCGATGCCAAGCAGACTTCCCAGCCAATCCAGTTCGGCCTTGATATCCTCATGCTCGCGCTTGAACAGCTTGAGCGCTACGCGCAAACGCCGCATGGCAATGCGCATCTGATGCACGCCTTCGCAGTCATTGCCATGTAGCACCATGTCCTGATTTGCCTGTAGCTGCCGTAGGCATTCCCAGCCAATCATCTGGAAAGCCGCTGCAACTTTTACTTTGCTGGAGAGCACGATTGGCTTGGCCTTGCTGGTGCTTAACTGGGTAGCCCGGTAATGCGCATAGCCACGCTGAGCCTTGCTTACGTTCTCGATGTGTAGCGGAATGTCGGCCTGCAATGCCAGCGCAAGCTCGAACAGATGCCTGGGCTTGCCATGCTTGAGTTCCAGTTCGATCTCGCTGATATCTTCTTCTTGCTTGCCAACCTTGAGCTTGCCCAGGTCCAGCGCGACTTCGATGGCGCTGCCATCTTGGTACTGTAGCTGCCATTCCGCACGATTCACTTCGGTAATGAAGATAGGTTTGAGCGCATCTCTCAGGCTTTGGGCATCAAAAATAGCGGCCAAGGACGGCGCAGTGATTTTGCTGAAATCGGGCTGGCCCCTGGCAATAATATCTTCCCACTCCATGCGCTGGTGCAGGCCTGCCAATGAATGCCCCGCCCCTTTAACGGCCTGGAACCAATTGCCGGACATGCGCCGTACGCGCAGGCTGATGGCGGCATCGAGCAATTCGAGGTCAGGGGTGTCGTAATAGATGCTGGTCAGCTTGCGAGTGATAGGCTTTCCAACCAGCTGGCTTTTGAGCGCGCCATGCCGCCGCAGGCGGGGAACATCAGCAGCGGCAATGCGAAGTTTAAGTTCTATCTCATTTGGCATTGCGGTCAGCGTTGACCAGCCAGTGCAGTAGTGGCGCCCATTGCTGTATGTCGCGCGCCACCAGAGACGGGCGCAGGTCAAACAGGCTGGCCCCTTGCTCGGCTGCTTGCACATATATCTGGGCATCGCGCAGATTGCCCATGACCGGAAAATCGCCATCTTCCAGATAAGCCTGCAGATTAGCTGCTGCCTTGGTGCGGCTATCGATACGCATACCTACCATGGCAACAAAAGTACGTTCTTTACGCACTGCTTTTTCTTCACGCAGGATCTGCAAAAAATCCTGTGTGGCGCCGATATCAAATGTCGAGGCCTGCATCGGCACGATCACCCAGTCGGCCCGCTTTACCGCTTCGCTCAGTTTTTCACCGTGCAGGCCTGCGGAGGAGTCTATGATGGTCCAGTCTGCGCTGAGGCTGTCTGCATGCTTGCCACGCCCATCAAGGCCGTGAATCAGTGGAAGTTTGTGCGGGCGGCGTTCCAGCCATGCTAGCGAGGAACGTTGCCTATCCATGTCAGAAAGTACAACATGACGGCCACGGCTGGCGAAATAGCCAGCCAGGTTAGTCGCCAGCGTGGTCTTGCCGCTGCCGCCTTTTGGGTTGGCGATAAGTACTGTAGACATAATGCATTCTCAAATTGATACGATGGGTTTAAGTGAAGTCTTCTTCACGGTTATCCAGTTGCAGTTTGACGAATAAATTGTCTATGGCAACGGGTTCGCCTAGGAAGAAACCTTGCCCGTAGTGTACCCCCATCGATTGCAAGATATCTACCACGGCGGCACTTTCGACAAACTCGGCGATAGTCTGTATTTTCATCGACTCGGCAATGCTATGTATGGACTGCACCATGGCCAGGTCTATCGTATTGGTAGCGATGTCCTTGATAAAGGAGCCATCCATTTTGAGGAAATCCACTGGCAGGTTCTTGAGGTAAGCGAATGAAGACATACCACTGCCAAAATCATCCAGCATGAAGCGACAGCCGATGCTCCTGAGTGCCTGCATCAATTTCACCGTATTAGACAGATTGACGATGGCGGAAGTCTCGGTGATTTCAAAGCAGATAGCCTGTGGCGGTACCGAGTGCAAGGCAAACTGCTCCTGGATGAAACTGAGCAGATTCTGGTCGCTCAGCGAAACGCCGGAAAGATTGATGGTGAACACGTAATTGCTGGCAGTAGGGTGCTTATCCAGTAATTGGCGCAAAGTAGTGAACGCGTTACGGATAACCCAGCGGTCTATGCCGTTCATCAAGTGATAACGTTCAGCCGCCGGAATAAATGCCATCGGCGGGATGATGCGGCCGTTAGAGTCGACTTTACGCAGCAGTATCTCAAAATAGAGGTGTTGGTCTTCGGTGTGTTTGATGGGCAGGATAGGCTGGTAATACAGGCAGAAACGATCTTCTTCCATCGCTAGTTTGATGCGGCCTACCCATTCCATTTCACCATGACGCTTGGCTACATCTTCATCCTGCGTACGGAACAGATGGATGCGGTTACGGCCATTATCCTTGGCTGTATAGCAGGCGGTATCGGCCGCGCTCATAATGGTGCTGACGTTATCGATCTCAGAAGTGATGGCGACCATGCCGATACTGACACCTATGCTGAAGATCTTGTCCTGATGCACGAAGCGGAAATCCTGTACTTGCTCGCGCATTTCCTCGGCAATTATGTAGGCATCGGGTAGCAGGCAATTTTCCAGTAGCAGGCCGAATTCATCACCACCCAGGCGTGCCAGGGTATCGCGATCGCGTATGCGGTTGTTGAGGATAAGGCTGATCTGCCTTAATAGCTCATCACCGGCATTGTGGCCGCAGGTGTCATTGACTATCTTGAACTGGTCCAGGTCCATATAGCAGAACACGTGGTGTGTACCATGTTCATGCGCACTTTTCAGGATACGTTCCAGGCGCCGTTCACATTCACGCCGATTTACCAGCCCCGTGAGTGCATCGTGATGGGCTTGGTGCCTGAGCTGGCGCGTGGCGTCATTGATGCGCTCTTGCATGCTGTCGTGGGCAAGTTTCAGGTGTGCCGTCATGGTGTTGAACCCACGTTGCAAGGTCTGCAATTCGCCGCTGGAGTTTTCTTCTATGCGTAGGGTAAGCTGGCCCTCAGCCAGGCTCGCCACTGCAAGTGCCAGCGTCTTGATGGGGTGCGTAATACTGCGGCCAATGCGCCAAGCCATTAGTGCGCTGGCAATCAGGCCGACCAGTGCGATCAGCAGATTGTGCAGGATTAGCGAGTATTTCAGGCTGGCCAAATCCTGTGTAGACAGTGCCACGTATACCTGACCAACAACTCTCAGGCGTTGTGCTGCATTTGAACTGGCGGCAGGTGCTGTTGTGATCGAGTAATCATCGATTTCCACCACGCTACGTAATATCGGGGCGCTAAAAATGATGTTATCGCCTACCTGCCACTCCTCCAGGCTGGGCGAATGGGCTTTGGCACTGATAAAGCTGGGGACTGGACGACCGCTGATTGCCAGTGTATGCCCCGTGTTGTCACTGATGACGACCGAAATAATATCGCTTTCATGCGTCATGGCCTGTTGCACCAGTGACTGCAGGATGGCGTAATTGCCAGAAACTACACCATATTCAGCGGCAGGCGCCAGTTGTGTGGAAATGATGCGCCCGCGTTCATGCAGGGCGCTGTCGAGGGCGTTAATGCTGTTAACTATCGAGTAACCGGTTAGCACTATGGCGATAATCGTGGCCGGTACAATGGCAAGAAATAATACGCGCGACTTGATGCCTAGATTTTTCATGGCAAAGGCCTTTCTATCCGCAACAATGTTTCGGATAAAGCGTTTTCGTCACCCAATTCGATGCCAAGTGAGCGAGCGACTTGTCGGTTAGTCTCGACAGAGAAGTATTTAGGGATTAGCGGTGGCGGTAAGCCACCCTGGGGTTTTCCGGCAAACTGGCGTACAACTTCGGCTGCTTGTTTGGCAACCTGGCCCGGGGTACTGAAAACCGCAGCCAGGGCACCCGCACGGACATAGGCTTGAGAAAAGCCGATAACAGGTTTCTGATAGCGATAACTGGTCAACAGGATGGTCTGCACAGTTTCGCGGTTATAGACGATGGGGTCAGGCACTGCCAGCAGTACCGGGCTACTGGACAGTACATGTTTTAGCATGGGTACCAGGTCGTCCGGGTCCCTGATATTTTCCTGTAACAAGCCAAATCCCTGCTGGCTTGCTGCCTGCTGCAGTACACTACCAAGCGGCCTGGAAAGTGGTCCCAGTAGTATGCCGATATGGGTAGCAGAAGGCATCAAGGCCTTGATTAGCGCTATTTGCCTGGGGATTGGCTGATCCAGAACGATAGCGCTGAAATTACGTGTATTGCGCTTACTGTCCTGTTGCAGCTTGTCAAAAGCTGGTTGTGATACCAGAACCCCCAGCACAGGCAACCGGTTATCGAGCTTGCTGGCCTGGTAAAGTGCCTGGACGCCGACTGCAATGATGATCGTGTTGTCGCTGAGGGCGGCGTGTTTATTTACCAGCTCTTCTACCCTGATGACATTGACAGCTGGCTTGCTGTCGTTGCCTTGTGCTATTTCGGTCTTGAATTGTTCAACGAATTCGTTGCTAGGCAATGATGGAGTGCCAACCAATAACGTGATGTTATCCAGTGCCAGAACTGGCAGCGGTATCCAGCATAAGCAGAGCAAGAGTAGTAGGTAAAGGCGCGGCATCAATGGCATGTTTTTATCTGCGATTGAATGCACACGCTGCATCATCTAGAAATCCAGTTTCAAGTTGACGTAACTGCGTTGCCTGATGCTTTTGTAGTCGGCTTCTTCCGCCTGCAAGCGCAAGAATATGCAGGCGGGCAATATTCTTGCGAGCATGGTCAGGTTCAGACTTGGGATCTAGTTTGAGATCAGGTCAGGAGGAATAACAGCGCGTAGCGTAGCTTGCAATTCGCCATCGCGCACTCGGCTGGACAGCCACCAGAGCGAACCCTTCTTGATGCTCCAGTAGGTAATCTGCCCGGTCAGGGCGAGCGCAGCGGCTTCACCTAGTGTTGGCTGGTGGCCGACAATTAATACGGAGTTATCTGCATCTGGCCAGCCAGCCAGCTTTAACAGGCTTTGCGGAGTTGCACCGGGACCCAGTTCCGGACGCGTGGTAAAATCAGCGCCAAGCGCCATGGCGGTTTGCTGAGTACGGGTGGCTGGGCTTGCGAAAACCTGTGTTCCCCTAGGTAAGCGTGATTTGAGCCATGCGCCTATCGTACTCGCCTGCTTTTGCCCCGTGGCCGTCAGCTCACGCTGCATGTCGGGAAAGGTATCGGCAGCCTCGGCATGTCGCCAGAGTAGTAGTTCCATTTATTATTTTCCCCTTGAATACAAGGGGTATCTTAACTGCAGCTTTTGTCGAACGGAAGTGGCATTTTCATGAATTGTCATCTATATCTTGCCCTGGGCCGACAGCAATCCATGGTCATGCCGTCACTGCAGCGTTTGATGGCAATCGGCAAGTTTGGATGGCATCAAGAAACGTCTGACACCTTGCTATGTCGCAGTTTTGGTATTTCACCCCAACAGGATTGGCCGATTGCGGCGTTTTCATGGCTGGGTGAGGGTGGGCAGCCAGGTAACGCCTACTGGTTATGTGCAGACCCGGTACACTTGATCTTGCAGCGTGACCATTTCACGTTGTCTGAACCCGTTCCATTGGCAGTGGCAAGGCCGGATGCAGATGTCCTGGTTGCCAGTCTCAACCAGCATTTTGCTGCGGGAGGGTTGCAGTTTCACATTGGTAGCTCTGGGCGCTGGTATCTGCAACCGGAAACGCCTCCTGCTATCGCGACCAGCCTGCCTGAGGCCGCCATTGGACGCGACACTAGCGCCTATATGCCGCAGGGTATGGAGGCTGCGCAATGGAATCGCCTGCTCAATGAAATGCAAATGCTGCTGTTTGAGCACCCCATCAACCAGGCAAGAGAGATGCGTGGCGAACTACCGATTAATAGTATCTGGCTCTCAGGCGGCGGTATTTTGCCGACAGAACAAACCAGCAATAACAAGACGGTTTATGCCGATATTCCGCTAGCCAAGGGTTTGGCCCAGGCCGCAAACTTACCCTGCCTTCCCGTGCCGGATAATTTGGCAGCGATATTGGATAAACCCCAGAGAGACGCTGTTCTGGTACTGGACAATGCCGAGGATGCAGAACTTAAGTGGTTTTCGCCACTACTGCAAGCCTTGCGCAGCCGTCAAATCTCCCACCTTCGCATCTATCTTGCGTTGCACGGGGAGGTACTGCAACTAGAGGCTAAGCCTACTGACACATGGAAGTTCTGGTGTAGGGTAAAACCTCTGGAAACCTATTTGAATGGCGGCCGTATCCATGGTTAACATTGTTCAGCGTAAGGTGGATGAAAACGCTGCCGCCGTACTGGCGACGAGTGGTTTGCCGCCAGTACTAGCCCGAGTGCTGGCGGCGCGGGGTATCGCTAGCCCCGCACAGCTGGAATCAAGTTTGACCGGCCTGATCCCGCCAGAGCGACTGACTAATAACGCCGGGATGGCAATAATACTGGCGGATGCGATAGCTGCTGGTAAAAGTCTTTTAGTGGTGGGGGATTACGACGCAGATGGCGCCACCGCCACGGCTGTTGCTGTGCGCGGACTACGCAGTATGGGCGCGCAGGTGGACTACCTGGTGCCTAACCGCTTTGAATATGGTTACGGACTGACCCCTGAGATTGTTGCGCTGGCGGCTACACGTAAACCCGACATTATCATCACCGTTGATAACGGCATTGCCAGTGTCGATGGCGTGAAAGCGGCCAATGCCTTGGGTATTGCCGTGCTGGTAACTGACCACCATTTGCCTGGTGATGAGACCCCGCCTGCTGCCTGCATTCTTAATCCCAATCAGCGGGGCTGTGATTTCCCAAGCAAAAACCTGGCGGGTGTTGGCGTGATGTTCTACGCACTGCTTGCTTTGCGAGCCGAGTTACGCCAGCGTGGCGTGTTCGCCGATAAGCCCGAACCCAATCTTACTGAATTGCTGGACCTGGTCGCGCTCGGTACGGTGGCCGACCTGGTGAAGCTGGATGACAACAACCGTATTTTAGTTGAACAGGGTTTACGCCGTATTCGTGCAGGCAAAGGCTGCGCTGCGATACGTGCACTGATGCGTCTCGCCGGGCGCGAGCCTGCCCGCATAGGTGCACAGGACCTCGGCCTTAGCGTAGGCCCGAGACTCAATGCAGCTGGACGTCTGGATGATATGTCGCTGGGCATTGCCTGCCTGCTGGCGGATGACGAGGCAACAGCTCAGCGTATGGCGCAGCAATTGCACGAACTCAACCTAGCGCGGCGTGATATCGAGGCCGATATGCAGGATGCCGCTACGCTGGCTTTGGAGGAAATCAATATAGGCGGGCGTTACAGTTTGAGCCTGTATAACCCTGAGTGGCATCAGGGAGTGATCGGTATCCTTGCTTCGCGTATCAAGGAGCGCCACCATCGTCCGGTGATTGCTTTTGCACAAGCGGGCAATGCTGAACTCAAGGGCTCTGGACGCTCCATCAGTGGGTTGCATCTGCGAGATGCGCTCGATCTGCTATCCAAGCGCCATCCGAACCTGATACTGAAATTCGGCGGTCATGCCATGGCTGCCGGCCTGACCATACGCGAAGCCGATTTCGAGCGATTTAACACCGAGTTTGAAACGGTGGTGCAGAGCTTGCTGACGCCAGCAGACCTTGAATCGGTGATCGAAGTTGATGGCCAGCTCGCCGCCACTGATATCCACTTGAG
The DNA here is from genome assembly GCA_036560445.1 of Methylophilaceae bacterium. GTDB lineage: Bacteria > Pseudomonadota > Gammaproteobacteria > Burkholderiales > Methylophilaceae > DATBRG01. Next base: position 41,432 of record DATBRG010000006.1, on the reverse strand, counting down.
CTTGGCCAGTGCGTTCGAGCGCCAGGTTTGGGGCCAGGGTTTTCCACAGCCGGCATTTTGCGATGATTTTGTCGTGCTTGATCAGCGGGTGGTTGGTGAACGCCATCTGAAGCTGGCTTTGGGTAAAGATGGACGGCGTTTTGATGCGATATTTTTCCAGCAGCAGGAACTATTGCCCGAGAACATACGCGCGGTTTATCAGTTGCAAACCAATTACTATAACGGTGCCCAGAGTGTCCAGCTCTCCTTGCGGCACTGGCAGGTGGTGGCGTGACGACTTCTCGCGTTGACCGGGCTGTTGCGCCCACGGTAAAATCAATAAAATTATCGGGTATAAAAAATGCGTCGTAAGCTGGTGATAGGCAATTGGAAAATGCATGGCAGCCTGGCACAGAATGAGCAGCTTATGCACAGCATGGTTGCGGGTTTGTGTGACTTGAGCGATGCTGATTTCGCGCTCTGCGTCCCCAGTCCTTATCTATTCCAGGCACAAACCCTGCTCAAAGGCACCAATATTGGCTGGGGTGGTCAGAATGTCAGCCAATATCAGGAAGGTGCCTACACCGGAGCGGTTTCCGCACGCATGCTGGCCGACTTTTCCTGTAACTATGCCATCATCGGCCATTCCGAGCGCCGTGTCCTGATACATGAGACCAACACCAGTGCGGCGGCCAGTTTTGGTGCCGCATTGCAGGCGGGTGTAACGCCCATTTTTTGTGTGGGAGAAACCCTGGAAGAGCGCCAGGCTGGCGTGAGCGAGGCAGTGGTTGCCAGCCAGATGATTGCAATACTTAACACACTGGGTATGGATGTGATTTCCAAGGCGGTTCAGCTACGCGCGGTTCTGGCTTATGAACCTTCATGGGCAATAGGCACCGGGAAATCTGCGACGCCAGAGCAAGCGCAAAAAATGCATTCATATATCCGCAAGCTTGTAGCAGAGCGGGATCCAGGGGTGGCTGCCAGGGTTCGTATCATCTATGGGGGTAGCGTAAATCCCTCAAATGCGTCACAATTATTCGTTATGCCGGATATCGACGGCGGTTTGATTGGCAGATGTTCATTGAATGCCAATGATTTTAAGGAAATTTGTCGCGCTGCTTGCCAATCGGCGGGTAGCGGGAATTAGAGAAAAATGGAAACTTTAGTCACAGTAGTACATGTGCTGGCAGCTATGGGTGTTATTGGCCTGGTGCTGTTGCAGCATGGTAAAGGTGCCGATATGGGTGCAGCATTCGGCAGCGGTGCTTCGGGCAGCCTGTTCGGGGTAAGTGGTTCTTCTAACTTCATGAGCCGTGCCACGGCCATATTCGTCGCAATATTCTTCGCAACCAGCATGACTCTTGCCTATCTTTCGAGCCATCGTGCTGAGCAGTCCAGCGTCATCAGTCTGCAAAAGAAATCGGTTACAACTCCTACGCAGAATACCTCTAAACCTGCTGACAAGCCTGTTGATTCATCATCGGCCAAGGATGTACCGAAATAAGTAGGGTTGTTTGAGCATTACCTGCTCTAAAAAAATAAATGCCGTCGTGGTGGAATTGGTAGACACGCTATCTTGAGGGGGTAGTGGCGAAAGCCGTGAGAGTTCGAGTCTCTCCGTCGGCACCAACATTGAATATTGTTCGGCTAATCTCAAAAAGTGACGCCGGGCAAAACTGGGGTTTTGAGCTTGCTGGAAAATTACTTTCCGATTTTGCTGTTCATTCTCGTCGGCCTTGCCGTCGGCGTAGCCCCCATTATTCTTGGCAAACTGGTTTCCCCCAATAAGCCTGATAGTGAAAAAAACTCCCCATATGAGTGTGGGTTCGAAGCTTTCGAAGATGCCCGCATGAAATTTGATGTGCGCTATTACCTCGTCGCCATCCTGTTTATCCTGTTCGATCTCGAAATTGCCTTTCTCTTCCCATGGGCTGTAGTGCTCAAGGAAATCGGTTTGTTTGGGTTCCTGGCGATGATGGTATTCCTGGCCATTCTGGTAGTTGGTTTCATATATGAATGGATGAAGGGCGCTTTGGAATGGGAGTAAACATCGAGAGCAGTAAGCAGGTTCACGCGCAAAGCGCGGGATGCGAACGTTCGCGAACGATGTTTGAACGCCGAATGATTAATGCTGTAAGTGCTAACAATCCATCTGAGGCGGCGGCATGAGTATCGAAGGTGTCCTAGAAAAAGGCTTCGTCACCACCACGCTGGATACGGTGATTAACTACACGCGTACTGGCTCATTGTGGCCCATGACCTTCGGTCTGGCCTGTTGTGCGGTAGAGATGATGCATGCTGGAGCTTCACGCTACGACTTGGACCGTTTCGGTATCGTATTCCGCCCTAGTCCGCGCCAGTCGGATGTCATGATCGTTGCTGGTACGTTGGTTAATAAGATGGCACCTGCTCTGCGCAAGGTTTATGACCAGATGGCGGAGCCACGCTGGGTCATTTCCATGGGCTCCTGTGCCAACGGTGGTGGTTATTACCACTATTCCTATTCCGTGGTACGTGGTTGTGATCGCATCGTGCCAGTGGATGTTTATGTGCCGGGCTGTCCACCGACCGCTGAGGCACTGCTTTACGGCATTATTCAGCTGCAAAACAAGATCAAACGCACTAACACGATTGCCAGGTAAGCTAAATGACTACCCGCCTGGAAACTCTCGCAGAAAATCTCAAGCTTGTGCTGGGCGACAAGCTTTCCAAGACAACTTCTCATGTCGGTGAAATCACAATAGAGTGCAAAGCCAACGAATTGCTGGATGTTTGCCACACGCTACGTGATCATGCCGGGCTCAAGTTTGAGCAACTGATGGATTTGTGTGGCGTGGATTATGCCGAATATGGTGATGGTGCCTGGAATGGTCCACGCTTTGCGGTTGTTTATCATCTGTTGTCAATCAGCCTTAATCATCGCGTACGTTTGCGGGTCTATGCGCTTGACGAAGACTTTCCAGTGCTGCCGACCGTGGCCGAGCTTTGGCCTGTAGCCAACTGGTTCGAGCGTGAAGCGTTTGATCTCTACGGCATCATGTTTGAAGGTCACCCGGATTTACGTCGTTTACTTACGGATTACGGTTTTGTCGGCCATCCATTCCGCAAGGATTTCCCGATGATAGGCAACGTCGAAATGCGTTACGACCCCGAACAACAGCGCGTGATCTATCAGCCAGTTTCCATCGAAGCTCGCAACAATGTTCCCAGAGTTATCCGGGATGAGGGTTTCCACAATGGCTGAAATTAGAAATTACACCATGAATTTTGGCCCACAGCACCCGGCTGCGCATGGTGTGTTGCGGCTGGTGCTGGAGCTGGATGGTGAAGTCATCCAGCGCGCCGACCCGCATATTGGTTTGTTGCATCGCGCTACCGAAAAACTTGCTGAGAATCGTACCTATCTGCAATCCGTGCCATACATGGATCGCCTGGATTACGTTTCCATGATGTCCAATGAGCATGCCTATGTGATGGCCATCGAAAAACTGCTCGGCTTGGAAGTGCCTATCCGTGCGCAGTATATCCGTGTCATGTTTGATGAGATTACTCGGGTACTGAATCACCTGTTGTGGCTGGGTGCGCACGCGCTGGACGTCGGCGCTATGACGGTTTTCCTCTATGCTTTCCGCGAGCGTGAAGACCTGTTCGATTGTTATGAAGCTGTTTCCGGTGCGCGTATGCATGCTGCTTACTACCGTCCCGGTGGTGTCTATCGTGATTTGCCTGGCCGTATGCCGCAACACCAGTCGAGCAACTTCCGCAGCCAGCAGGAAATCAACAAGCTCAATGAGAATCGCCAAGGATCGTTACTGGATTTCATTGAAGACTTTACCAACCGCTTCCCCGCTTACATCGATGAATATGAAACGCTACTGACCGATAACCGTATCTGGAAGCAGCGTACCGTGGGTATTGGTGTGGTGAGCCCTGAGCGTGCTCTTGCATTAGGCTTCAGCGGCCCCATGCTGCGGGGCTCTGGCATCGAGTGGGATTTGCGCAAGAAGCAGCCTTACGAAGTTTACAACAAGCTGGATTTTGATATTCCGGTCGGTGTTAATGGTGATTGCTACGACCGCTACCTGGTGCGGATGGAAGAGTTCCGCCAGTCCAACCGCATAATCAAGCAGTGCGTCGATTGGTTGCGCAAGAATCCTGGCCCGGTGATTACCGATAACGCCAAGGTTGCATCGCCGCCGAGAGAAGGCATGAAGCATGACATGGAAGACCTGATCCATCACTTCAAGCTGTTTACTGAAGGTTTCCATGTGCCAGCAGGCGAAGCCTATGCCGCTGTGGAACATCCTAAGGGCGAATTCGGTATTTACCTGATATCGGATGGTGCCAACAAACCTTACCGCCTCAAGATACGTGCCCCCGGCTTCCCTCATCTGGCGGCCCTGGATGAGATGACGCGTGGCCACATGATTGCCGACCTGGTCGCCATTATAGGTACCCAAGACATTGTATTTGGGGAGATCGATCGATGAAGACGCTCCCCGGAGTTGGAATAAAGAAATGCTGAGCCAAGAGTCCATAGCCAAGATTGACTACGAACTAACCAAGTACCCGGCTGAAAATCGCCAGGCGGCAGTGATGTCAGCCTTGCGCATTGCGCAGATGGAAAAAGGCTGGCTATCAAAAGAGACCATTAGCTTTGTAGCTGATTATCTGGGCATCCCCGAGATCGCAGCAATGGAAGTGGCTACCTTCTACAACATGTATGAGTTGGAACCGGTCGGCAAATATAAAATTACCGTCTGTACCAATATCTCCTGCATGCTGCGTGATTCAGACACGATTGTAGATCACCTCAATAAGCGCCTGGGGATTGGTTTCAACGAAACCACGGCAGATGGCAAATTCACCCTGAAAGAAGGCGAGTGCATGGGCACTTGCGGCGGTGCGCCATTATTCCATATCAACAATACTCGGATGTGTGAGTTCCTGACACCAGAAAAAGTCGATGAGATTCTGGGGGAGCTAAAGTAATGGCTGTCGAGAAAAAAATAGTCGCGTACAACCTCGATAAGCAAACGCTGGTCACGCTGCGTACAATGACCGAGCCGCAGCCGAATACATTGTCAACTTACCTCAAGCTTGGTGGATACGCTCAGCTTAAGCGTATCGTGACTGAAAAAGTCAAAGCTACTGACATCATTACCCAGGTCAAGATTTCCAATCTGCGTGGGCGTGGAGGCGCGGGTTTCCCCACTGGCCTCAAGTGGAGCTTCATGCCACGCTACTACGATGGCACTAAGTACCTAGTCTGCAATACCGATGAGGGCGAGCCAGGTACTTTCAAGGATAGGGACATCATTCGCTATAACCCGCATCAGCTTATCGAGGGTATGGCGATAGCCGCTTACACCCTGGGTGCGCGAGTTGGCTACAACTATATCCACGGCGAGATTTGGGAAGATTACGAGATTTTTGAAGCGGCGCTGGATGAAGCACGTGCCGCTGGCTATCTGGGCGAAAACTTGTTCGGCACCAATTTCAGTTTTGACCTCTATGCCGTGCATGGCTACGGCGCTTATATCTGCGGCGAAGAAACTGCCTTGATTGAATCGATTGAGGGTAAAAAAGGCCAGCCGCGCTTCAAACCACCTTTCCCGGCTAGTTATGGCGTATTTGGTAAACCGACTAACGTCAACAATACTGAATCTTATGCTTCCGTGCCGTGGATATTGCAGTACGGCGGCCAGGCGTTTCAGGATCTCGGTGTCGCCAACTCCGGCGGCCCCAAGATTTTCTCAGTATCCGGGCACATAGAAAAACCTGGTAATTATGAAGTGAGAATGGGCATGCCATTCAGCGAATTGCTTGAATTGGCTGGTGGAGTCTGGAAAGGCCGCCAATTGAAGGCAGTCATTCCTGGCGGGCCTTCCACTGCAGTTATGCCGGCATCGGCCATCATGGGTGCCACCATGGATTACGATGGGTTATCCAAGGCGGGCTCCAGTCTGGGAGCGGGGTCTTTGATCGTTATGGATGAGACCACCTGCATGGTCAAGGCATTAAAGCGCCTATCTTATTTCTTCTTTGAAGAGTCTTGTGGTCAGTGCACACCATGCCGCGAAGGCACTGGTTGGTTGTACCGTGTGATTAAGCGCATCACTGAAGGGCAGGGTCGTATGGAAGACCTCGATCTGCTGACCGATGTCAGCAGCAATATCTCCGGTCGTACCATTTGTGCGCTCGGGGATGCGGCGGCAACGCCTGTGCTGAGCTTTATCAAGCATTTCCGACCAGAATTCGAATACTACATCCAGCATGGTCGTAGCATGGTGGAGTCTAAATAATATGCTAAACATTGAAATTGACGGCAAAGCAGTCGAAGTTGATCACGGTACGACCATCATTGACGCCGCGGACAAGCTAGGCATCGCTATCCCGCGCTTTTGCTACCACAAGAAGTTATCGGTCGCGGCTAACTGCCGCATGTGTTTAGTTCAGGTAGAGAAATTCAACAAGCCTTTGCCTGCGTGTGCCACGCCAGTGGCTGATGGCATGAAGATTTTTACGCGTTCCAAAGCTGCCATACAAGCGCAAAAGAGCGTGATGGAATTCCTCCTGATCAACCATCCGCTGGATTGCCCGATCTGCGACCAGGGTGGTGAGTGTGATTTGCAGGATATCGCGGTGGCTTATGGTGCGCCCGCCTCACGCTACACTGAAGAAAAGCGCGTAGTGCTGAATAAGAATATCGGCCCACTGGTTTCCACCGATATGACGCGTTGTATCCAATGTACACGCTGCGTACGCTTCCTCAAGGAAGTGGGCGGCATGATGGAGCTGGGTTTGATCGGCCGTGGTGAGCATGCCGAGATCACTGCTTATGTCGACAAGAGCGTCAATTCGGAGCTTTCCGGCAACATCATTGATTTGTGTCCAGTTGGCGCGCTGACCAGTAAGCCATTCCGTTACTCGGCTCGTAGCTGGGAGCTCACGCGCAGGCCATCGATTGCGCCGCATGATGGTCTTGGCTCGCATATTGAAGTACACGTCAAAGATAACAAGGTCATGCGCGTATTGCCGCGTGAGAAGGAAAGTATCAACGAGTGCTGGTTATCCGACCGTGATCGTTTTTCCTATGAAGGCCTGAACAGCCCCGATCGCCTTAAGGTGCCGATGATCAAGCATAACGGCGAATGGCAGGAGACCGACTGGAAAACAGCACTTGAATTCGCTGCTGGCCAACTGAAGGATATTACCAACGAACACGGCGGCGAGTCGCTGGGTGTACTGGTGTCGCCCAACAGCACCATGGAAGAAGGTTACCTCGCGAAAAAGATTGCACAGGGCCTGGGTTCGCAGAACATCGATTACCGCTTGCGGCAGACCGATTTCCGTCTCGATGGCAAGCGCTTGGGTACACCATGGATGGGATGCAATATTCCTGACTTGGAACAGATGGACCGTATCCTTGTTATCGGCTCCAACCTGCGCAACGAACACCCGCTACTGAGCCAACGCCTGCGCAAGGCCGTCGCCAACAACGGGGCCGAAATCAGCATCATCAGCCCGCTCGACAACAACCCTCTCATGCCAGTCAAGCATAAGGTCACGGTGCGTCCCAACGACATGGTCAATGTATTGGCCCAGGTACTCAAGGCCATGTCCGGCCTGCAGCGCTTGTCGCTGTGCCTGCCACCTTCGCTGAATGACTTGCTGCAAGAAACGCGGGTACGCGCCAACACGCAAGCCATCGCTGAGAGCCTGGCAGGTCATGGCGAAAGCTACGACTTGGTATCACCGAAGACGGCGATTTTCGTTGGCAACCTGGCACTCAACGATCCGCGATTCACCGAGATGTTCAGTCTGGCCGAAGCCATTGCCGGCCTCTGCGGTGCTACGCTGGGCTTGATTCCGGCGGGAGCAAACAATACCGGCCAGCACCTGGTTGGAGTGATGCCTGGCCCGCAAGGGATGCATGCGCGTGCCATGCTGGAAGTGCCGCGCAAAGCCTACCTGCTAGTCAACGTCGAACCCGAACTGGATTGCCACAACGGTGCTGCTGCCCGTAAAGCCATGCAACAGGCCGAATGCGTAGTGGCACTGACCATGTATAAATCCGAAACGCTGGAAGATGCAGACGTACTGCTGCCGATCGCGCCATTCACCGAGACTTCTGGCACGCTAATGAGTATGGAAGGGCGTATTCAGAGTTTTGCTGCAGTTGCTAAGCCAGTGGGTGAATGCCGCCCGGGCTGGAAGGTGCTGCGGGTGCTGGGTAATACGCTGGGGCTCACAGGCTTCGACTACAACAGCAGCGAGGAAGTGAAGAACGCGCTGTTCAATAACGAGAAGCCATCCACCGTGGCTTGGCGCAGCCTTAACAACAACCTCAAGGAACTGGTGGAGATCGAGGTCTGGATCAAATCGGAAGGCTTGCAGCGCATCGGCGAGGTGCCGCAGTATCAGGCTGACCCGATCGTTAGGCGATCGCCGCCGCTGCAGAAGACCAAGTACAACATCAAGCCGATGGCGCGTATGCGCGGCAAGCTGCTGGAAATGCTGGGCCTGAAGGATGGTGACATGGTACGCGTCACGCAGGGGGAGGGTAGTGCCGTGCTACAGGTGCGTCTGGATGATCATGTAGCCATGGGCTGCGTGCGTATACAGGCGGCGAGCCCGGTCACGGCCAGCCTTGGTGAGCTCATGGGCGAAATTACCGTTGAAAAAGTAGAGGCCGCGGCAATAGCATGATGGATTTCTTCGCACAGCTGTTTGGTAGCTACTGGCCGGCAGTCTCGCTCACCACCTGGACCATTATCAAGATTGTCGCTATCGTGCTTCCCTTGATGGGTGCTGTTGCCTATCTTACTCTGGCCGAGCGCAAGGTGATTGGTTTCATGCAAGTGCGCATCGGCCCCAACCGTGTAGGTTATTTTGGCCTGTTACAACCGATTGCCGATGGCCTAAAGCTGCTGACCAAGGAAATCATCATTCCGGCAGCTTCCAGCAAGACATTATTCCTGCTTGGCCCGGTACTGGCGATTGCCCCGGCCTTTGCAGCGTGGGCGGTAGTGCCGTTCGATTTGAACCTGGTACTGGCAGATATTGATGCCGGTCTGTTGTATATACTGGCCATGACTTCAGTGGCGGTTTATGGTGTCATCATTGCCGGTTGGGCATCTAACTCCAAATACGCATTCCTTGGAGCACTGCGCTCGGCGGCACAGATTGTGTCCTACGAAATCGCCATGGGTTTTGCTCTGGTAGGTGTGTTGATGGCTGCCGGCAGCCTAAATCTTGGCAAGATCGTACTGGCGCAGGCTGGCGGCTTCTGGCAGTGGTACTGGCTGCCCTTGTTCCCCTTATTCATTGTCTACTTTATCAGTGCCGTAGCCGAAACCAACCGCGCACCATTCGATGTGGCAGAGGGTGAATCAGAAATCGTTGCCGGTTTTCATGTGGAATATTCCGGTATGGCTTTCGCCGTGTTCTTCCTGGCGGAATACGCCAACATGATCCTGGTTTCCATGCTGGCGGCCATCATGTTCCTGGGCGGCTGGTTATCGCCCGTGCCATTCCTGCCAGATGGGTTCCCTTGGCTGCTGGCCAAGGTTGGCTTCCTGCTGTTCTGCTTCCTCTGGTTCCGTGCCACCTTCCCACGTTATCGCTATGACCAGATCATGCGTCTGGGCTGGAAGGTGTTTATTCCTATTACTCTGGTGTGGATCGTGGTCGTGGGTGCGTTCATGCAAACCAGATTCGCTTATCTATTCCACTAAGGGTTGAAACATGTTTAGCAAAATCAAAACTGTGTTATCCAGCCTGATGTTAGTGGAGCTGATCAAAGGCATGGCGTTGACCGGGCGCTACTTTTTCGCACGCAAGATTACGATTCAGTTCCCTGAAGAGCGCACACCGATGTCGCCGCGCTTTCGTGGCCTGCATGCGCTGCGCCGCTATCCCAATGGCGAAGAGCGCTGCATTGCCTGCAAGCTTTGTGAGGCCGTATGCCCAGCCATGGCGATCACCATTGAATCGGAGCAGCGTGAGGACAACACACGTCGTACCACGCGCTATGACATCGATCTTACCAAGTGCATTTTCTGCGGCATGTGTGAAGAATCCTGTCCGGTTGACTCCATCGTTGAAACACGGATTTTTGATTATCACGGTGAAAAGCGTGGTGATCTGATTTACACCAAAGAGATGTTGCTGGCCGTCGGCGACAAATATGAAGCACAGATTGCGGCAGACCGTGCCGAAGATGCCAAGTACAGATAGCATGCCCAATATCGATAACCAGAATAACGACTAAAATTCGATGATATTTCAAGATTACGTTTTCTATTTCCTTGCAGCGATACTGCTGTTTGCCGGTCTGCGCGTCATCACGGCGCGTAACCCGGTGCACGCAGCTTTGTTCTTGGTACTGGCGTTCTTTACTGCTGCCGGTATCTGGTTGTTGCTGGAAGCCGAGTTCCTCGCCATTGCGCTAGTGCTGGTCTATGTCGGTGCTGTCATGGTGCTATTCCTGTTTGTGGTGATGATGCTGGATATCAACCTCGACAAACTGCGCGAAGGTTTCTGGGATTACTTGCCGATGGCTGGTTTTATCGGCGTGCTGCTGGCAATCGAGATGGTGCTGGTGTTGGGGGGTAAACATTTCGGTGTAGACCGTGTGGCAGCGCCAGTGCCGCACCCGGCTGGCTACAGCAACACTGCCGAGCTGGGCCGTGTGCTATATACCGATTACCTTTTGCCGTTTGAGCTGGCTTCGGTGGTGTTGCTAGTGGCCATCATTGCTGCAATTGCGCTCACACTGCGTGACCGTAAAGATAGCAAATCCATGAATCCGGCTGACCAGGTCAAGGTTAAGCGGGCTGATCGCGTGCGCATCGTCAGCATGGCTTCTGAAACAGAGCCTGAAGAAAAAGCCGGGGAGGCATCATGAGCATTAGTCTTTCTCATTATTTGGTCCTGGGTTCATTGCTGTTTGCCATCAGCATTGTTGGTATTTTCCTTAACCGCAAGAACGTCATCATCCTGCTGATGGCTATTGAGCTCATGCTGCTGGCTGTAAACCTCAATTTCATTGCCTTCTCGCACTACCTCAACGATATTGCCGGGCAGGTATTCGTATTCTTTATTTTGACCGTTGCTGCGGCCGAATCGGCCATAGGCCTGGCCATATTGGTGGTGCTGTTTCGTAACTTGCATACGATTAACGTGGACGATCTGGATAGTCTCAAGGGATAACAATTAGAACATGACCGCGATGCAAAAAATCTACCTGGCTGTACCACTGTTGCCGCTGTTTGCCGCGATTGTGGTCGGCCTGTTCGGTCGCAAATTGCCACGTGCCGCCGCGCACTGGATTACCAGCCTCGGTGTTGCTGCCTCCTTTGCACTATCGGCCTGTGTGTTTGCCGATGTGCTGCATGGACACGTGTTCAATGGCACGGTCTATACATGGCTAACCAGCGGTGGTACCAGTTTCGAAGTTGGCTTCCTGATTGACCGACTAACCGCTGTGATGATGGTGGTCGTGACTTTTGTCTCTTTGATGGTGCATATCTACACCATAGGTTATATGGCGGAAGACCCAGGCTACAGCCGGTTCTTCAGTTATATCTCGCTGTTCACCTTCTCCATGCTGATGCTGGTGATGGCCAATAACTTCATGCAACTGTTCTTCGGCTGGGAGGCCGTAGGCCTGGTTTCGTACCTGCTGATTGGTTTCTGGTATACGCGGCCGACTGCTATCTACGCCAATCTAAAGGCCTTTTTGGTCAACCGTGTGGGCGACTTTGGCTTCCTGCTGGGCATCGGCATGGTGCTGTATTTCCTCGGCAGCCTGGATTACGCCGCTGTATTCTCAGTAGCGCCACAGTTTGCCGATACCACAGTGCAAATCATCCCTGGTTGCAACTGGTCGCTGATGACGGTGATCTGTATCTTGCTATTCATCGGTGCCATGGGTAAATCGGCGCAGGTGCCATTGCATGTCTGGCTGCCGGATTCGATGGAAGGCCCCACGCCTATCTCTGCACTGATCCACGCTGCGACCATGGTGACCGCCGGTATTTTCATGGTGGCACGTATGTCGCCATTGTTCGAGCTCTCCACCACGGCACTCTCAACCGTTATGATTATTGGTGCGATCACCGCACTGTTCATGGGTTTCCTTGGCATTATCCAGAACGACATCAAGCGTGTGGTGGCTTACTCCACACTTTCACAGCTTGGCTACATGACCGTGGCACTGGGTGCTTCTGCCTATTCTGTGGCGATTTTTCACCTGATGACACACGCCTTCTTCAAGGCCTTGCTGTTTCTTGCGGCCGGTTCCGTCATCATGGGGATGCACCATGATCAGGACATCCGCAACATGGGTGGCTTGCGTAAATATATGCCGATTACCTGGATCACCTCGCTGGTTGGCTCGCTGGCGCTAATCGGCACACCCTTGTTCTCCGGCTTTTACTCCAAGGATTCGATCATCGAAGCGGCCAAGCTATCGCATATTCCCGGTAGCGGTTTCGCTTATTTTGCTGTGCTCGCTGGTGTATTCGTCACTGCTTTTTATTCATTCCGCATGTATTTCCTGGTGTTCCATGGCAAGGAACGCTGGATGGAGGCCAAGCATGATCATCATGACGATGATCACGGTCACGACGCACATCACCATGGCTTGGGCCCGCACGACAAGCCGCATGAATCGCCACTGGTTGTGACGTTACCGTTGATTGCGCTGGCGATTCCATCGCTGGTTATTGGCTACATCGCGATAGGCCCGATGCTGTTCGGTGATTTTTTCCAGAGCGCTATTTATGTCAATAGCAGTGCGCATCCGGTGATGCATGAATTGGCGGAGGACTTCCATGGCTCGCTGGCAATGGCTTTACATGCGCTGGCTTCTGCGCCATTCATACTGGCTGCTACTGGCGTAGGCTTGTCTTGGTTCTTCTATATGAAGCGGCCTGATATTCCTGATGCCATCAAAACGAGGTTTATCGGTATTTATAACATCCTCGACAACAAGTACGGCTTTGACAGCTTCAATGAAAAGATCTTTGCCGGTGGTTCACGCTTCATTGGTGGCAAGCTTTGGCAGGTCGGTGATGTGAAGTTGATCGACGGTCTTATGGTCAATGGTACGGCGCGGTTGATAGGGCGTATTTCCGGCATTATTCGTCACTTGCAATCAGGCCTGATCTATCACTATGCATTTGCCATGATTATTGGCGCGTTCCTGATGCTGACTTGGTTTATGAAAGTATAAATGTTGGACTCGCATATCCTTAGTCTCTCTATTTGGGTGCCGATTATTTCTGGCATCGCGGTACTGTTTACTGGGGGTGACCATAACGCTCGCATCGCCCGTTGGCTGGCACTTGCAGGCAGTATTGTCAGCTTCATCGCGACCTTGCCGCTGTATTGCCGTTTTGATTACAAGGATGGTGGCTTCCAGTTTCAGGAAGGCTATAACTGGATACCATCCTTTAATATCCATTACCACCTGGGTGTGGATGGTATCGCCGTACCGCTGATTCTGCTGACCAGTTTCACTACGTTCATCGTCGTGCTGGCGGCCTGGGAGGTCATACAGAAGCGCGTGGCGCAATACATGGCGGCCTTCCTGATTATGTCCGGCCTGATGATAGGTGTGTTTAGCGCTCTTGACGCCATTCTTTACTACATGTTCTGGGAAGCCATGTTGATCCCGATGTTCCTTGTCATCGGTATCTGGGGCGGCCCTAACCGTGTTTACGCCACCATCAAGTTCTTCCTCTACACTTTGCTTGGCTCGCTGCTGATGCTGGTTGCGTTTATCTACCTATATCACCAGAGCAACAGCTTTGAATTAGTGGATTACTACGCCATGCCACTGCCGTTGAATGTGCAGATTCTGATATTCCTCGCTTTCTTTATGGCATTTGCGGTCAAGATACCGATGTGGCCGGTGCATACTTGGTTGCCCGATGCACACGTTGAAGCGCCTACGGGTGGTTCGGTCGTACTGGCGGCCATCATGCTTAAGCTCGGCGCTTACAGCTTCCTGCGTTTCGCTATGCCGATTGTACCGGATGCGGCTGATTACCTTTCTGGCTTCATGATCGCGCTGTCACTGATTGCGATTGTCTACATTGCACTGGTAGCTCTGGTGCAGCAGGATATGAAGAAGCTGATCGCGTATTCATCTATCTCGCACATGGGTTTCGTTACGCTAGGTTTTTTCATTTTCAACCCGCTGGGGATGGAAGGCGCCATCGTGCAGATGATTTCGCATGGCTTCATCTCAGGCGCCATGTTCCTTTGCGTAGGTGTACTGTATGACCGCATGCATTCGCGCCAGATTGCAGATTACGGAGGCGTGGTGAATACCATGCCCACATTCGCAGCCTTTGCCGTATTGTTTGCCATGGCCAATAGCGGGTTGCCTGGCACTTCCGGTTTTGTTGGCGAGTTTTTGGTGATACTGGGCGCTATCCAGGAAAATTTCTGGTATGCCTTCCTTGCTGCGACTACGCTGATTTTCGGCGCGGCTTATACGTTGTGGATGGTCAAGCGAGTGTTTTTTGGCGCAGTTGCTAACCAGCATGTGGCCGAGTTGCAGGATTTGAGCAAACGCGAATTCTTCATACTGGCTGTTTTGGCACTTATGGTGATCGGTTTTGGTGTTTACCCACAACCGTTAACAGAGATGACGCACGCTACGGTTGATAATCTGTTATCGCATCTTGCCCAGAGCAAGATTGCAGGGATTTAAAGTATGGGCAATATTCAATACGATTTGATCGCGGCATTACCCGAGATATTTGTGCTCACGATGGCGATGTTCATCCTGCTGCTGGATCTATTCCTCAAGCCGCATAGCCGTATCCTGATTTACATCTTCAGCCAGATCACCCTGCTGGGTGCTGCATTCATTACCATCAGTACGCATACCTCGTCCGTTGGTTATTTCTTCTCAGGGCTGTTTGTGCATGACCCGCTGTCTGACGTGCTCAAGCTCATGATCTATCTATCGACCTCATTGATGCTGGTTTATACCCGTAGCTATGTATCGTTACGAGGCATGTTCCGTGGTGAATTCTATGCGTTGACCTTATTCGCCATGGTCGGCATGATGATTATGGTCTCGGGCCAGCACTTCCTTACGTTATACATGGGGCTGGAGCTGTTATCGCTTTGCCTCTACGCACTGGTGGCGCTAGATAGGGATAACGCACAAGCTACCGAGGCCGCCATGAAGTACTTTGTACTTGGTGCGCTAGCTTCGGGCATGTTGCTGTACGGAATGTCTATGCTGTACGGCATGACTGGCAGCTTGAATATTTCGGAAGTAGCAAGTGCGCTGCTCAGCGGGGCGCCTGATCATTCCGTACTGATATTGGGCTTGGTATTCATCGTTGCCGGCCTCGCTTTCAAACTCGGGGCAGTGCCGTTCCAGATGTGGGTGCCAGATGTCTACGAGGGCTCGCCAACGGCAGTAACCCTGTTTATTGCATCGGTTACCAAGCTGGCTGCATTCGCTTTTGTCATGCGTCTGCTGATTCAAGGGCTATACGTCCTGGCTATAGACTGGCAGGGCATGCTCATTATCATGGCGGTGCTATCCATCAGTATCGGTAATATCACCGCGATTGCGCAGACCAACATCAAGCGCATGCTGGCATATTCCACCATCTCGCACATTGGCTTCCTGCTCTATGGCTTCATGAGTGCGAGTACTAATGGCTACGCCTCTGCCATGTTCTATGTGTCGGCCTATGTACTGATGACGCTAGCTGGTTTCGGCATCATCCTGTTGTTATCACGCAAGGGTTTTGAGGCAGAGAAACTGGATGATCTCAAGGGCCTTAACCAGCGCAGCCCGTGGTTCGCATTCTTGATGCTGATCACCATGTTCTCAATGGCTGGCGTGCCGCCCACATTGGGGTTCTACGCCAAATTCGCTGTACTACAGGCGGCTTTACAAGCAGGTTTCGTCTGGCTGGTAGTGTTTGCAGTGTTGATGGCTGCAGTGGGCGCTTTCTACTATTTGCGTGTGGTCAAACTGATGTATTTTGATGAGCCGGAAGATAATAGTCCTATTGCGGCTCCTGCCGATATGAACATGTTGCTGAGCCTTAACGCGATTGGCTTGCTACTACTCGGCATTATGCCGCAACGACTCATGGATATCTGCGCTTATGCTATTACGCGCAGCCTGCAATGACCAACCTCATATTGCTTTTTCTGGTTTTGCTGGCTGCCAACCTCCCTTGGTTTTCCGAGCGGTTGTTTTATCTTATACCACTCAAAAAACAGCCCAAGTCATTCGCATGGTGCCTGCTCGAGATCATCGTACTTTACTTTGTGATGGGTGCAATCGCCGTCTATACTGAATACTCCACTATAGGGCAAACCGCACCGCAGAAATGGGAGTTTTACGCTGTCACGGCCTGCCTTTTCCTGGTGTTTGCTTTCCCCGGTTTTGTCTATCGCTACTTCTGGAAGAAGTGAGCCTGTCCAATGAGTGAAGACGACCTTACCGAAGTCTGCCTCAGCTCTGAAACCGTATTCGACGGTAACCTGCTTCATGTTCTGCGTGATAACGCATGTCTGCCCAATGGCAGCGAAGCGCTGCGAGAATATATTGCCCATCCCGGTGCGGTGATTGTGATTCCAGTACTGCTCAGTGGAAATTTCTTGCTGGAGCGGCAATTCCGTTACCCGCTTAAAAAAGTTTTCATCGAGCTGCCTGCGGGCAAGATAGATGCGGGTGAGTCCCCGTTGGTAACAGGCCAGCGTGAATTGCTGGAAGAAACTGGCTATAGCGCACAGGAATGGATATACCTGGCAGCGCAACATCCTTGTATCGGTTACTCCAATGAGATCATCCATATCTACCTCGCGCGAGGTCTCAGTGCGGGCCAACATCAGCGTGATGCGGATGAGCATCTGCAGTTGTTTGATGCAAGCCTGCAGGATTGCCTGGCTATGGTGCAGCGTGGTGAGATTACCGATGGAAAGACCATCATTGCCCTGTTCTGGGCAGAAAAATACCTTCAAGGCACATGGCCTGCAAAGTCCTGATAGCCGGTTGCGGCGATCTTGGTTGCGCTGTCGCCGAACGACTGAATCAAGAAGATTTTGAAGTTTACGGCCTGCGCTACAGCAATAAATCCTTGCCAAGTGGCGTCAAGCTAATCCAGGCAGATGTTACCCAGCCATCCAGCTTACGATCCCTGGAGTCACTAACCCCAGAAATTCTGCTTTATTGCGTAGCTGCTAGTGCACAGACGGACGAAAGTTATCAGGCACATTATGTTGATGGCTTGCATAACGTGCTGAATTTTTTAGCGCCAGCTGCTAGCCTTAAACATGTATTTTTTGTATCCAGTACGCGAGTCTATGGCCAGCAAACAGATGAACTTCTGGATGAAGCCAGCCCAGCTATCCCCGCTGACTTTGGTGGTGAGCGCCTGCTGGAAGCTGAGGCCTTACTCAAAACTACAGGTTGTTTATCCACGGTATTAAGGCTATCCGGCATTTATGGCCATGGCCGCACCCGCATGCTTAGACTTGCACGCCAGCCGGAGCAATGGCCGCAGCAAGATAGCTGGACTAACCGCATTCATCGGGATGATGCTGCAAGTTTTATTGCTTTCCTGCTGGAATGCGTTCGCGCAAAACAGGCCGTACAAGATTGTTACGTGGTCACCGATAGCCAGCCAGTGAGCCAATATGAAGTGTTAATGTGGCTTGCCGGGCAACTTGGGGTAAACTTGAATCAAATAAAGCCACCAGCTATAAAAGGTGGTAAGCGCCTAAGTAACAGGCGCATGCTTGGCGAAGGATTCAGTCTGTTATATCCGGATTACCGAATTGGCTACAGTAGCTTGCTAGGTGATTGATGTCTGACTAGGCGAGCTATCAAAATACAAAGGGTATTTGATGGGGGCTGCCAGCTTCAATATCGATCAGGATGCGCAGGGGCGCAAGTTTATCCGGCTTGCTGGTCAATGGTCGTTGCGCGCGATTGAAAACGATTTCGGCGAGCTTAAGAATTCTCTCTCACCTTTTTTCTCAGATCCTTTCGTTCATTGGGATCTTCAACAAGTAGAGCAACTAGACGCAGCAGGCGCGGCTATTCTGTTGAGTGGCTGGGGTAATAAGGTATCTACACTCGTCACACTCCAACCAGAGCAGGTAGAACTGTTCGACACACTGCTTAATCTATCTACGTCCCCAATCAATAAGCTGCAATATGACTGGTTATCGCCCCTGGAAGGCCTAGGGCTGAGATTGCTGGCATTCATCCAGCATTTGAAGGATTTTATACAGTTGCTAGGGCTGCTTCTGATCGAAGTCGGTTATTTGATCAAGCGGCCTCAGGATTTCCCCTGGCGCGAATTTAGTGCCAATGTCTACAAAAGCGGGGTTACCGCGCTACCAGTAACGGCGTTGTTAGGCTTTATGATAGGCGTGGCGATGGCTTATCTCATGGCCAGGCAGTTACGGGTGTTTGGCGCGGATATATTTATTGTGAACATCATGGGCCTTGCCATCATTCGGGAACTGGGCCCCGTGCTGATGGCGGTATTGGTAGCCGGTCGTTCCGGCTCTGCCATGACTGCCCAGATAGGTGTGATGAGGGTCACAGAGGAAATTGATGCGCTGACTACCATGGGTATTTCGCGGATATTACGGGTGATTCTACCCAAAGTGTTGGGGCTTACCTTTATTGCTCCCTTTCTGGTGTTATGGACATCATTCTGGGCGATTTCCGGCGGTGCGTTATCGTCCAATATAGAGCTGGGAATTGGCTTTAAGTTCTTCTTCGACTATCTGCCATCGGTTGTCCTGCCAGTTAATCTGACTCTGAGCCTGATTAAGGGAGTGCTGTTCGGGTTTGTGGTTACGCTAGTGGCCTGTCACTTTGGTTTACGCATCAAGCCTAATACCGAAAGCTTAAGCACTAGTACAACCAGTTCTGTAGTGACTTCGATAGTGAGCGTTATCCTCGTGGATGCCTGGTTTGCCATTGCGACCAGGGATATAGGGGTTTGAACGAGGCTGCGATGATGAAAAACAGAGATGCTGATATCGTACTGGAGGTAAGAAACGTCTCTACGCAGTATGGCAATGTCGTCATCCATAAAAACCTGAATCTGCAAGTCAGGCGTGGTGAGATAGTTGCATTAGTAGGCGGCTCCGGTAGCGGTAAAACCACTTTGTTGCGCCACATAGTTGGTCTGACTGAGCCTACTAGCGGCTCAATACTGCTGTTTGGAAAAGACCTGCACAGCCTGGATAGGATAGAAAAACAGCATCTGATGAATCGTTTTGGTATGTTGTTCCAGCAGGGTGCTTTATTCTCGGCGTTGTCAGTATTCGACAACATTGCTTTTCTGTTACGTGAATTGAAACAGTTTGATGAGCCGACGATACGCAAACTGGTGATGCATAAGCTGGCACTGGTTGAGTTGGAACCCCAGCACGCAGATTTATTGCCAGCACAATTATCTGGCGGCATGGTGAAACGTGTCGGTCTTGCACGTGCGCTGGCATTGGAGCCGGAGCTGTTGATGCTGGATGAGCCCACTGCGGGGCTTGATCCTGACCGTAGTAAGAAATTTGTAGAGCTTATCAAGCATCTTAAGCAGTCACTCGGCCTGACGGTGTTGTTTGTAACACACGACCTTGATACCTTGGTATCACTCGCAGACCGTGTGGCAGTATTGGCTGATAAGAGAATCATTACTGCCTGTTCGCTACAAGAGCTGGCGAGTATCGAGCATCCGTTTATTGTTAATTTTTTTCATGGTGTCAGCAATCGACTTGAGAAGGCCAAATAAATGGAAAATCGCGCCCACGCCATAGCAGTTGGCCTATTTACGCTATTTCTAATATTGGCATCGATATTTGCCTATTGGTGGCTAGGTGGTTCGCGCCAGCAGCTTGCCAGTTACACGGTAGTATCGCCATTGCCAGTCACGGGCTTAAGCGTTGAATCTAGTGTGAAGTTCCGCGGGGTTGATGTAGGGAAAGTAACAGGGATGGCATTTGATCCGGCTTCACAGACATCCATCCTGATTAGTATTGTGGTTCCGGAAAGCCTGCAACTTACAAAAGAAGCCTATGCCGAATTAAGGATGCAGGGCATTACCGGCCTGTCTTATATCGATTTGAACGATGAGAGTAAGTCTTCCCCCAAGCTTGCTGCTGGAAGCAATATCCCATTGCGGCCTTCATTTGTAGATCATTTGCTGAGTAATGGCCCGCAGCTGATTTCGCAGCTGGAGGTACTCATTACGAACACCAGCAAACTGACCGAAACCGCCAATCGCTTGATTGCAGGCCTGGATGGACAGAAACTGAATCGTACTTTGGATAACCTTGATAAAGCTTCAGCCAAGGTAGAGCCGGTATTGGATTCGGCTTCCATCATGTTCACTCATGTCGGCCAGTTGGCTTCGGAGGTGAACCAGAAACAGCTATTACAAACGCTGGAAAGCTTACAGCAGACTTCTGACAGCGCACGGCCTGTGCTTAGCGAGCTGAATGAAACTGCAAGGGAGTTCAGGAATATCGCTGGCCGAGTCGAAACCAATTCTGGCCAGATACTGGATACATTGGATAACGAAACCCTGCCGCAATTGCATCTGCTCAGCCAAAACATGAATCATGATTTGCGGCATTTTGATTATTTGATAGACCTGCTGGAAGATAACCCGCAGAGTCTGGTATTTGGTATGCCGGCACCACAACCTGGCCCCGGCGAACCGGGGTTCAAGTAATTGGAAATGAACATGCTGGATTTAACTGGCTATCAATCAGAAGAAACCTTTGGGGCGCCCATGCGATATTTCATTTTAGTGTTGCTAATCATTAGCCAAGTGGCCTGTGTGGGATCGAGTAAAACCAGACCCAACCTCGCCACCTATGATTTTGGCTTGGCCGTGCAACCAAACCCGGATCAGCGCTTGATCGCGAAAATTGGCGTAGAGGAAATTACTGCCGCAGAGTCATTAAACTATCAGCAAATGCGCTATCGACTCAACTATGAAAATACTTCGAGAATATTGTTTTATGCGGATAGCCGTTGGTCATCGGCGCCCCCGGAGCTGTTATCCAGCAAGCTGAATACAATGCTGCAATTGAGCCAACAGCCTTTAAATTGCAGCCTGAAATTAAAACTACAGGTTTTCGACCAGGTATTTACCAGCCCGGCTACTAGTGAAGGCGTGGTGCAAATGAGTGTGGTGCTGGTAGATAAGAAAACGCGAAAAGTGCTATCAACAGACTTGATATCAGCCAGTGTAGCTGCCACTACACCCAATGCGGCTGGTGGCGCTAGTGCGCTTTCTCAGGCTAGCGAGAACGCATTGGTTAAGGCAATTAGTTGGGCCAATGCGCAAGCGGAACAAAATCCACTATGCCATATCTAACTACATTAATGCTGGCCGCTAATTATTAGTCAATTGTCCAGAGGTAAACCAATCAGCAGCTATTGCGTTATTCACTCAATATCGGGGAATTAACGATAAGGAGTAAGCAATGAAGAAGATTCACTTAACATTAGTTGCAGGGCTATTCGCATTGGTTGCGGCGACTAGCGCGAATGCACATGATTCATTTGGTTTTAGTATTAACCTGGGGGTACCCGGATACTATGCTGGCCCGCCGGTAGTTTATGCGCCACCACCTGTTTATTATGCGCCACCGCCAGTTGTCTATTATCGACCTGCGCCGGTTTACTACGGCCCAAGCGCCTATTTTAGATATTATTATGATGAGCCGCGTTATCGTCATGATCATGACGATCGTCGTGACTGGCACAGACATTGGCGTGATTAATCACTGCATATTGAGTGCCGGATAACCTTTCGGTGTAATAGGAAGAGGCCGCTTATTTGCGGCCTTTTTCTTTTGTATTAGTTGATATGCGTACTAAGTAGCGCCAAAATTAGCGCGTCCAGGTCACTCTCCTTGGTCAACGGATTCATGATAGTGGTGCGTAGCCACAGCACGCCATTCAGTTTGACTTGAGTGAGATGGAAAGCCCCGCTTTGCACTAATGTATTTCGTAACTCTGCCTGTAGTGAATTCAATGCTTCTGTTGTTAATAACTTCTCACATAAGTGACGAAAGCAGACGATATTGGTTTGCGGCTGCATCAGTAATTCAAAATCTTCTGCTTCAGCCAATTTCTTTGCTAACAAACCCGCTGTCGAAAAAGTATGTTCAACGAGGCTGGCAAGACCTTCAACACCATATAGCGAGAATGTCGCCCATAGCTTGAGCCCCATCATGCGCTTAGTACATTCCAGCGTGCGATAACTGACATTGTAGGTTTCCACATCATGATTGTTGCCTTGAAACAAGTAAGACGCATCCTGGGCGAATGCCGAGTAACTGTTTTCAGGCTCACGGAACAGAACCGCAGATACGGTAGCAGGCATATAAAGCATTTTGTGGCCATCCCAAACCACCGAGTCAGCGAGTTCTATGCCTTGCAGCTGTTGGCGGTATTGTCTGGAGAGCAGGGCAGAGGCGCCATGCGCGCCATCCACATGTAGCCATAAGCTATATTCCTGGCAATATTGGCCGATCTCTAGCAGTGGATCGATACTACCGGTCGGCGTGCAGCCAGCGTTGGCAACGACAGCCAGGATGTGCTGCTGATTTCTTAGGCATTGCTGATGCGCCTGGAAAAGAGCTTCTGGAATCATGCGGCCCTGGGTATCTGTTGCGATGCTGATGACTGTATCCGTGCCTAACCCCATGATCCCCGCAGCGCGGCTGACTGAATAATGCGAATGCTCCGAGGCCAGGATATACATTGGCGGATGGCTGGCAACGCCGTGTTTCCAGATGTTCGATACTGCGCTGCGCTGCCTCGCGGCTAATAACGCAGTAAGGTTAGCCTGGGCGCCGCCAGTGGTAAGGACCCCGTTTACTTCGGCACCATCCGTTTTCCAACCCACTAGTTCACTGAGCCAGCGTAGAACCTGACGTTCGATCATGGTGGCAGTAGGGCCTGTTTCGTAGACTGCCATCGCTTGGTTGGTCAGTGCTGCGACGAGATCACAGAGCGCGGCGACAGGGATAGGTGTCGCCACTTGATGCCCCATATTGCGTGGGTGATGTATGGCTAGGCTGCCAGGCAAGATATCTGTCCTGAGTCTTTGTAAGAGCTCTGAGCTATCTATGGATGGCTTGACTGGCAGGGCTTGCTGCCAATGTTTGTCCTCGGCCGCAGGGTTGCGCCAGTTAAGTACCTTTCCTTCGCCGTGCAAATGACTATTTAGTTGATCCGCCAGTAGGTCAATCAAGTCATGACCAAAGCTGCGGAATTCCTCTGCATTGAATATGTCGTTGATGGTTTTGGAACTCATGGCAGCCGGCTACCTCTTTTCCTGAACCAGCCCGTCAGGCTGATGCGCTCTCTATTGGCCGGCAAGACCTCATGCCAGAAACGGTCTGAGAGAAAGACTACCAATTTGCCACTGTGTGGGGAGATATCTTGATGGGTCTCTTCATCCAGATAAAGCCTAAGTTCGCCACCATCCGTGCTCTGCCAGTTCTGGCTAAGGTAAAGAATAGTGCTGACTTGCCGCTCTTGAGAGCCCTTCAATTGGTCAAGATGTTTTGCGTAGCCTTTGCCAGCGGGATAGATGGCGAAATGTGTTTCGAATTCGAACAACCCTAGGTATAGACTGCGGTTGAGCACAGCACTTAATTCATACATCGCGGTTTGATAGGTGTGCTGTGCTGGGCTGTTCGGGTTTCCCAGCCAGTGAATGAAATCACCACGCAAGCTGTCTGAACTCGAGTCCTGGCTTTTCCCCGTGACCGCCTTGCGCATTAAGCCCGAGGATTGGAATCCCCGTGCTTCATCCGCTAGTGAAGAGATAATTTCAGCAGGCAGGAATTGCTCAATGATGGCGTAACCATTTCTGGCGATGTCATCAATGGCTTGCTCTGTTTGGCTAATAACGTGCATGTTAGGCATTATTTTGAGAGGCTTACATTATAGCCTCGGCAAGGTTTGCTTTCCCGATGCGTTTGCGCGAGTTGCCGCAATGCGCTAGAATTCGCACCTCTTTTGCTTTACAAAAAGCAGGCGCGTAGCTCAGCTGGTTAGAGCACCACCTTGACATGGTGGGGGTCGTTGGTTCGAGTCCAATCGCGCCTACCAACAAATGCCACAAGTTGGCAATAATATACAGCGACAAAGCCGTTTAGCGGCTTTTGTCGTTTATGGTAGATGGTTTAGATAGGAAAGCATGCCGGTTATTCGATTGCCTGATGGTTCGGAACGTAAGTTCGACGCCCCTGTAACCGTCGCTGATGTAGCGATGAGTATAGGTGCGGGCTTGGCCAAGGCGGCGCTGGCCGGTAAGGTAACGATTGAAAACCAAGAGCCTAAGCTGGTCGATACCAGTTATCTCATTACTCAAGATGCTGACTTGGCGATTGTTACTGATAAAAGCCCTGATGGCGTCGACATCATTCGCCATTCCACGGCGCATTTGCTCGCCTATGCGGTCAAGGAGTTGTTCCCTGACGCACAAGTGACCATAGGCCCTGTCATCGAAAATGGCTTTTACTACGATTTCTCCTACAAACGCCCGTTCACTCCGGAAGACCTGATAGCTATCGAGAACAAGATGGCTGAGCTGGCGAAGAAGGACGAGCAGGTGACGCGTAAAGTATTGCCACGTGACGAAGCGGTTGCTTACTTCAAGTCTATCGGCGAGCATTACAAGGCGGAGATCATTGCCTCGATTCCTGCTGATCAGGATGTGTCGCTCTATTCTGAAGGCAAGTTCACTGACCTCTGCCGTGGCCCACACGTGCCGTCCACCGGCAAGCTCAAGGCCTTCAAGCTCATGAAGCTGGCGGGTGCATACTGGCGTGGTGACTCCAATAACGAGATGCTGCAGCGCATTTATGGCACGGCATGGGCCAAGAAGGAAGACCTCGACGCTTACCTGCACATGCTGGAAGAAGCGGAGAAGCGCGACCACCGTAAACTGGGCAAGCAACTCGACTATTTCCATATGCAGGACGAGGCGCCGGGCATGGTGTTCTGGCATCCTCGCGGCTGGAGCATCTGGCAGGAAGTCGAGCAATACATGCGTAATATGTTCCGCGATTACGGCTACCAGGAAGTCAAGACGCCGACCATCATGGACCGTACGCTATGGGAAAAGTCCGGCCACTGGCAGAACTACCGCGAGAACATGTTCACCACGGCCTCGGAAAACCGCGATTACGCCGTCAAGCCCATGAACTGCCCAGGCCATATCCAGATATTCAATAGCGGTTTACACAGCTACCGTGACCTGCCGTTGCGTCTTGCCGAGTTCGGCTCCTGCCACCGTAACGAGCCATCCGGCGCCTTGCATGGCCTGATGCGCGTGCGTGGTTTTACGCAGGATGATGCGCATATATTTTGTACCGAAGAGCAGATCGAGTCAGAAGTCGCCTCGTTTATCGACATGTTGTACAAAGCCTATGACGATTTCGGCTTCAAGGAAGTATTGGTCAAGCTATCCACTCGTCCGGAAAAGCGCGTAGGCTCAGATGAAACCTGGGATAAGGCCGAAACTTCGCTGGATGCAGCGCTCAGAAAGAATAATCTGGCCTTTGATCTGCAGCCGGGCGAAGGTGCCTTCTATGGCCCCAAGATCGAATTTACCCTGAAAGATAGCCTTGGCCGTCTGTGGCAGTGCGGTACCATCCAGTTGGATTTCAACCTGCCAGAGCGTCTTGATGCTGAGTATGTGGCAGAAGATAACTCGCGTAAGCGGCCGGTAATGCTGCACCGCGCCATTGTTGGCTCCATGGAGCGCTTCATTGGGATACTGATTGAAAACTATGCCGGCGCCATGCCATTATGGCTCGCGCCGGTACAAGTCATGGTACTCAACATCAGTGATGGTCAGGCTGAATATGTTGCTCAAGTCGTTGCGGAACTGCGTAAAAACGGTTTCCGTGTTGAATCAGACTTGAGGAATGAGAAAATAACCTATAAAATACGCGAACATAGCATGCAAAAGCTGCCTTATCTGCTGGTTGCAGGTGAGCGCGAAATGCAAAGCGGGCAAGTGGCCGTGCGTACCAGAAAAGGTGAAGACCTGGGTTCCATGTCATTACAAGCGTTCATAGAACGTTTGCAGGCTGAGATAAAAACCAAGGTTTAACTGATGGTAGCGCGGCCTGATTTTTTGTTGCCGTTTAATTAACAACTGGAGAATTTGCGATAGCTCAAGACAAAGAAGTACGAATCAACGGCGACATTACTGCTCCTCAGGTTCGGTTGGTAGGTATAGAAGGCGAGCCTCTCGGTATCATGAGTTTGAACGAGGCGTTTGCCAAGGCTGAAGAAGCTGATATCGATCTGGTCGAAATCGCACCGCAGGCAGCACCACCGGTATGTAGGCTGATGGATTACGGCAAATTCAAATATGCCGAGAGTAAAAAGCAGCATGAAGCCCGTCTTAAGCAAAAGCAGGTTCAGGTAAAAGAAGTGAAGTTCCGTCCGGGTACGGACGATGGTGACTACAACGTTAAGTTGCGCAATTTGATACGCTTCTTGCAAGAAGGTGACAAGGCCAAGGTGACATTGCGTTTCCGCGGCCGTGAAATTACGCACCAGGAGCTGGGTTTGGCACTGCTCAAACGTGTGGAAGCAGATTTGCAGGAATACGCAGTAGTCGAGCAGTTCCCCAAGATGGAAGGCCGGCAGATGGTGATGGTTTTAGGACCTCACAAAAAAGCAAAGTAAGAAAAAACCGTAGCGAGCGATTTGAGTGTAAGGCGCACGGAGCGCAAAATACGAGACAGTACAAATAGTACGGCGAGTATTCGAGCACCGCGCAACGCAGCAATCAAATCGCGCAGCAGGTTTAAAAGGATTCTGAGTGATACGGCGAAATGGCATGCCTAAGCACTCTTAACTACTCTCAAAGGAGAACAAAATGCCAAAAATGAAGACTAAGAGCGGCGCAAAAAAGCGCTTCAAGTTCTTGGGGAATGGCAAGGTCAAGCGTACCCATTCGCACCTGCGCCACATCCTCACCAAGAAGACCACCAAGCAAAAGCGCAAACTGCGCGGCACGGCGATCGTTTCCCCAACTGATGTCAAGCGCGTACGCGCTATGATGCCGACTCAATAAGGAGAATGAACCATGCCTAGAGTTAAACGTGGCGTCATCGCCCGCGCCCGCCATAAAAAAGTTTTAGACGCTGCCAAGGGTTACCGCGGCCGTCGCAAGAACGTCTACCGCGTTGCCAAGCAGGCGGTGATGAAGGCCGGTCAGTACGCATACCGTGACCGTCGTCAGAAGAAGCGTCAGTTCCGCGCATTGTGGATTGCCCGTATCAATGCTGGTTCACGCGAATTTGGCCTGACCTACAGCCGTTTCATGAACGGTCTGAAGAAGTCAGCTATTGAAGTGGATCGTAAAGTACTGGCTGATCTTGCAGTATTTGATAAACCAGCTTTTGCCAAATTTGTTGAATTGGCTAAAACCGGTCTCGCTGCTTAAATCGCAATCGTAGAAAGAGGAGGCCATGTGCCTCCTTTTTTTACGGCATAATTTCGAATATGGAAAAACTAGAACAAATACTGCCAGAAGCCCAACGCGATTTCGCCGCCTGCGACACGATTAACGATCTGGAGCAAGCTAAGGCGCGCTATCTGGGTAAGAGCGGACTACTTACCGAACAGCTTAAAGGCCTAGGCAAGCTTTCTGCCGAAGAGCGTCCTGCTGCCGGTGCTGCCATCAATGTGGTAAAGCAGGGCGTGGAAGAAGCATTGAAAGTCAGGCGTGAAGCTATTCTGCAAGCCGAGCAGGCGCAGCAACTAGCTGCTGAGTCGCTTGATGTGACGCTGCCAGCGCGTAGCAATGGCAAGGGTGGTTTGCACCCGGTGACACTGACGCTTAACCGCATTGAGCAGCTGTTCCATTCGATTGGTTTCGAGGTGGCTGAGGGCCCAGAGATCGAAACCGATTTTTATAATTTTACTGCGCTGAATATCCCGGATGATCATCCAGCGCGTGCCATGCACGATACATTCTATGTTGACGATCAGCATGTGCTACGTACTCATACCTCACCGGTGCAGGTGCACTACATGCAGGACAAGGAACCCCCGTTGAAGATCATTGCGCCGGGGCGCGTCTACCGTGTGGATTCCGACGCGACGCACTCACCCATGTTTCACCAAGTTGAGGGGCTATGGGTAGATGAAAACATTAGCTTTGCCAACCTCAAGGGCGTGGTGCAGGATTTCCTGCAGCGTTTCTTTGAGCGTGACGATCTGCAGGTACGTTTCCGCCCATCGTTCTTCCCATTCACCGAGCCTTCTGCCGAGATGGACATGAGCTGGAATGGCGGCTGGCTGGAGATTGGCGGTTGCGGTATGGTGCATCCTGAGGTGTTCCGCCATGTTGGTATCGACAGCGAAAAATACCGTGGTTTCGCCTTTGGCCTTGGTGTCGAGCGTTTAACCATGTTGCGCTACGGCGTGAATGACCTCCGGTTGTTCTTTGATAACGATATGCGTTTCCTCAAACAATTTAACTAGAGACCACATGCAATTCTCCGAACAGTGGCTACGTAGCTATGTAAATCCAGCACTGGATAGTGAGGCTCTGAGCCACACTTTGACCATGGCTGGCCTTGAGGTGGAAGCGTTGGAGCCTGTCGCTGCAATGTTCACCAAAGTTGTAGTGGCGCAGATCATCAGCGCAGAAAAACACCCTGATGCCGACCGTTTGCAAATCTGCAAAGTGGATATTGGTAGCGGCGAGCCCCTGCAGATTGTCTGTGGTGCAGCCAATGCACGTGCCGGCCTCAAGGCACCTTGTGCACTGGTGGGTGCCCAATTACCTAGTGAAAATGCGCCTGGCTTCAATATCAAGCAGGCCAAGGTGCGTGGCGTCGAGTCTTTCGGCATGATGTGCTCAGCCAAAGAGCTGGGATTGGCTGATGAGAGTAGCGGTCTGCTGGAACTACCTGAAGATATTGCTGTTGGGCAGAGTATCCGTGATTACCTGCAACTCGACGATAAACTATTCACGCTCAAGCTCACGCCTAATCGTAGCGATTGCCTGAGCATTGTCGGCATCGCACGTGATGTGGCTGCCCTGACGGGCGCAGCCCTCAAACTGTCTGAAATCAGCCTGGCAGCGGCTGCTTCTGGCGCGAAAAAAGGTGTTGAAATCCAGGCCGTAGAGGCCTGCCCACGTTATGCCGGGCGCATGGTCACAGGCGTTAATGCTAACGCTAAGACACCAGACTGGATGGTGCGTCGCCTGGAACGTAGTGGGCTGCGCAGTATCAGTGCCATCGTCGATATCACCAATTATGTGTTGCTGGAACTGGGCCAGCCCCTGCATGCGTTTGACGCAGACAAACTGCAAGGGAATATCCAGGTGCGTATGGCCAAGCCTGCCGAGAAGATCGAATTATTGAATCAGCAGATCGTAGTACTGGATGCCGATATGCTGGTGATCGCGGATGACAGCGGTGCTGTGGCACTGGCCGGTATCATGGGTGGCGTTAGTACCGCCGTTTCTGATAGCACCCGTGATATTTTCTTGGAAAGTGCTTTTTTTGCCCCATCTGCGATTGTTGGCAAGGCGCGTCGCCTGAACTTCTCAACTGACTCATCCTACCGCTTCGAGCGAGGTGTCGATTTTTCCAATACGCGCCAAGCACTAGAACACGCCACGACACTGATACAGCAAATCTGTGGTGGTATTGCAGGGCCGGTCACCGAAGTGGTAGGTAAATTGCCGGAACGTCAGCCGGTACGTTTGCGTATGGGTCGTTTGCTGGCCGT
The DNA here is from genome assembly GCA_036560445.1 of Methylophilaceae bacterium. GTDB lineage: Bacteria > Pseudomonadota > Gammaproteobacteria > Burkholderiales > Methylophilaceae > DATBRG01. Next base: position 11,635 of record DATBRG010000006.1, on the reverse strand, counting down.
GCTAGGCATCGAGCTAGATGCTGCTACAGTATCCAAGCTATTTGATCAGCTTGGTTTTGCGTATAAGAACGTAGCGGGAGTATTTGAGGTGACGCCGCCCAGCTACCGCTTTGATATTGAAATTGAAGAAGACCTGATTGAAGAAATTGCACGTCTGCATGGCTACGATAATATTCCGGCTACTGCGCCACATGCTGATATGCGTATGCTACCGGCTACTGAAACCCTTATAAGCAGGACAGTATTGCGCGATGCACTTGCTGCTAGTGGTTATCAGGAGATTGTCAGCTATAGCTTCGTTGATGAAAGCTGGGAGCGGGATTTGTTAGGTAATGCCAACCCGATCCCGCTGAAAAACCCGATCGCCAGCAATATGAGTGTGATGCGCTCAGGGCTGTGGGGCGGTTTGCTCGATACCCTGGTATACAATTTGAATCGCAAGCAGGAACGTGTGCGCTTGTTTGAGATTGGTGCTATTTATACGGTGAGTAATGGTGGCTATAACGAGACCACGCGTATATCGGCCTTGGCTTATGGTGATGCAATGCCAGAGCAGTGGGCAGCGAGTGCACGAGAGGTAGATTTTTACGACCTGAAAGCCGATGTGGATTTACTGACTCATGGCTTTGCGAAGTATGAGCCAGCAACGCATCCAGCACTACACCCGGGTCAATCTGCAAGAGTGATGATCGATAATCAAGCGATAGGCTGGATAGGCAAGCTGCATCCAAAGTGGCAGCAGCATTATCAATTGCCGCGTGGTGCAGTCTTGTTTGAGCTGGATGTGGCCCCACTTCTGAAGCGCGGTCTGATGCGGTATGCAGAGGTAGGTAAATTCCCGCCGGTGCGTCGTGATCTAGCTGTGATTGTTGATGAAAAACTACCGGTGCAAGAATTGCTGCATACGATGCGAGCGCTGAGAATTCCACTGGTTATCGGCATTGCTTTGTTCGATGTTTATCGCGGAAAAAGTATAGCCGACGGCAAAAAAAGCCTTGCATTTCTTGTGCTTATGCAAGATACTCAAAAAACTTTGACAGATGCAGAGGCCGATGAAGTGATGGCAAAACTGCTCGATTCAATTGTGTGTCAGCATCATGCTGAACTCAGAAAATAGAAAATAAGATTTAGCAAATCAATAAGTAGTTGAGAGGTTTGAATGACACTGACTAAAGCTGATTTAGCCGATCTGCTGTTTGAGCAGGTTGGCCTGAATAAACGTGAAGCCAAGGATATGGTTGAAGCGTTCTTTGAAGAGATTCGCACTGCGCTCGAAGTAGGGGATAGCGTAAAACTCTCAGGTTTTGGCAATTTTGAATTACGCCAAAAGTCCGAACGCCCGGGCCGTAACCCTAAAACTGGTGAAGAAATACCTATTACTGCACGACGAGTTGTAACCTTTCACGCAAGCCAGAAGCTCAAAAGCAAGGTAGAGGAGGCTTATGCCGGAGCACGGGCTTAAGGTTCAGCTCCCGCCTATCCCGGCCAAGCGCTACTTCACCATAGGTGAAGTCAGTGAGCTTTGCGGTGTTAAACCTCATGTGTTGCGCTACTGGGAGCAAGAGTTTACGCAACTCAAGCCAGTTAAGCGTCGTGGCAATCGTCGCTATTATCAACATCATGAAGTACTGCTGATTCGTCGTATCCGTGAGTTGCTTTACGAACAAGGCTTCACTATCAGCGGTGCACGTAATCGTCTGGATGAAAATGAAGTAAAGAATCATCCAAACAACGACATTGCATCTCATGCTTCACAGGCAAGTGCAAATGTTAAGAACACGAATTTTGATGTCCCTGCTTTGCGCAATGAGCTGTTGCAAGTGATTGCTTTACTAAGCAGCACGCAGCACTAATCGCGGTTTACCGTTTTCCCAGATAGTCCTTTTCCGCTATAATGCACGGCTTGCTGCTAATCAAGCGCAGCAACGGTTCGGGGCGTAGCGCAGCCTGGTAGCGTACTTGTCTGGGGGACAAGGGGTCGCAGGTTCAAATCCTGTCGTCCCGACCAATTAAACTAATGAGTTAAGAAGAAAGCAGCGGAGAAATCTGCTGCTTTTTTGTTTTCAGTTACCTCAGCTATTCTTGTACGCCCGTCAATTAAGTTCATTCAATATTTAATTTGCTTTTCGATCAAATGTTCGATTAAGATGTGTTTATCGAACATTTGATCGAAGGTGGGGATTGTGATGGGTGATGATGCAAATTATCTTTCTACGCTTCAGGACTATTACTCAGCTGAGCGTGCCATGCCATCGTTCGCGAAGATATGCCAACTGCTAGGTTTTACTTCCCGCTCCTCGGCCGCAGCCTTAGTCGCAAGGCTCAAGCTTCAAGGCTATTTGGAATCCACGGAGACTGGTCGATTAAAGCCGGGCCGACGCTTTTTTGAGCGCGAATTAGCTGGGGATGTTGTTAAGGCCGGTATGCCAAGTGCCACTTTCGATGGAGCCAGGGATACGATCACGGTTGATGAGTATCTGGTGGAAAAGCCTTCCAAAACCATCATGATTCAGGTCAAAGGCGATTCCATGATTGATGCTGGCATCCTGCCCAACGATATGGTGGTGGTGGAGAAACGTCAGATGGCGAATGTTGGCGATATGGTAGTAGCCATTGTGGACGGCGAATTCACCTTAAAAAACCTAGGTCGGGAAAAAGGCGAATTTGTGCTTTACCCAGCCAATAAGGCGTACCCGACGATACGTCCTCACGGTAACTTGGAAATCTTTGGTGTAGTAGTGGGGCAATTTAGGAAATATGGTTAGTGGTTAGCAGAGCTAGCCGAAGTGCTGTTAACGGATGGCTGGCGCTCCCAGGTCTGTGATCTGCCAAACAGGGAGATGCCAAGGAATCCGTGCATTTCCAATTTGCTGCCACCATCCTCCAGCCTGAAGTTACAGCGGTAAACTTCACCGTTTTCGGGATCCACAATATCGCCATCACGGTACTCATCACCTGAAAATTTGGCATGTCGCATAATTAGCAAGCCGAGTAGCGGCTGATCTTTCCTCTCGTCTTTACATTTATTACAGGTGTTTTCCTCTTTGCCTGGCGATAGTATTTTTTCTATACGACCAAACAGCATGCCATCCTGCTCATAAATCCGCACTAGACTCTTTGCCTTGCCAGACTTGTCGTCGATAGTTTTCCACAGGCCTACTGGAGAAGACATATCTTCCGTCGTAGCAATACTTATGCGGCTGACGCATAGTAAAAGTAGAATGAGTAGTGAGCATCGGCAAATCAGTTGCATATGCTAGCCTGAATTTTTGATAGGCCAAATTTAAGCGTTTTTTTGATATTTCTCAATGTCAATTTTGTATCAAAGTATAGCTAAGGCTAATGGCTCTACACTGCCTGGCAAATAACGGTATCCCCTACAGAATCAGGCCGCTGGTGAGTATGCGTGCAGTTATGTACCATGGTTTGGCTGATTTGCTGCACTGCACCTAGTTAAGGACATAAATCACTTGTTATCCAGATGCGCAGCAATTGCCTTAAGCTCAGCTGTCGGGTCAGCATAGTCTTCATAATTCCTATGTGCCCTAGCGTACCAGTAGCGGCTATTACCATCGTCTGGTTCGATTTTATGCAGGACTGCATGTATCCAATGCGCAATCAGGTCATTTGATTCCTGTGCTATCAGGTGCGCTTTCTCCCAGTTGCCATCTAAAGCAGCCTTTACAGCCACTTTCAAATCATCATCAGATATTGAAGAATTCAAGTTTCTTGCTCCTGACAGTGCGTTTTAACTGTGCTTCGGCAATCGAAGCTGTTGAGCGATCCGGGTATGTTTTGGACGCCAGAATACGTATCGGCGGATTTGCGCGGGTATAGCGCGCACCCCGGCCTTGTTTGTGAGTAAGAAAGCGCGCCTCCAGGTTGTTGGTAATGCCAGCGTAGTAACTGCCGCCTTTGCACTCCAGCAGATATAAATACCAAACCATAGGTGATGAGTATCTGATAAATCGCTGCACGAATAAAGGCCTATGGTGGGCTTGCTAAATGTGCTCGCGGGCTTTTATGCTTTGACCAGTCTGGGATAGAATCAAGGGAAGATAAAGGAATGGGGGTCCCACAGAGCAAAAGGCCCGCGCAATGCGCAGGCCCTTGGTAAATCTGGTGGGAGATCGGGGGGTCGAACCCCGGACAAACGGATTAAGAGTCCGCTGCTCTACCAACTGAGCTAATCTCCCATGATACTTCTTTAGAGCCGCGCATTATCAAGATAAAGGCGCGTTGTGTCAACCTCTGGCGTGTATGCCGGAGTAATTAGAAAGCTTTACCCTCATGACTACGCAAACTATCTCAACCCAGCCATTCAGCGACCAAAAACCCGGTACTTCAGGTCTGCGCAAACGAGTGGGCGTATTTCAGCAAGCACACTATCTGGAAAATTTTGTCCAAAGTATTTTCGACACGATAGCTGCACCCAAAGGCGCGACGCTGACATTAGGTGGTGATGGTCGCTATTACAATCGTGAGGCTATACAGGTAATATTGAAAATGGCAGCGGCCAATGGTTTTGGTCGCGTGCTGGTAGGGCAGGGAGGCATACTTTCTACGCCAGCGGCTTCTTGCATCATCCGTAAATACCAAACCTATGGTGGCATTATTCTTTCCGCTAGCCATAACCCAGGCGGGCCGGATGGTGACTTTGGCATCAAGTACAACACTGCGAATGGCGGCCCCGCGCCAGAAAAAGTTACTGAAGCTATTTTCGCCAATAGCAAAAAGATCAGCCAGTACCGTATTTTGCAAGCGCCTGATGTGGCACTTGATGTAAAAGGCGTGAGTGATCTGGGTGGGATGCAAGTTGAAGTCATAGATGCAGTAACGGATTACGCTGACCTCATGCAATCCTTATTCGATTTCAATGCTATTCGCTGCCTATTGACCAGTGGCTTCCGCATGAAGTTCGATGGCATGCATGCCGTCACCGGGCCCTATGCCAAAGAGATATTCATCAAGCGCCTTGGTGCCCCAGAAAATAATGTGATGAACGTAGTGCCATTACCGGACTTCGGCCAAGGACATCCTGATCCTAACCTGACCTACGCACACGAGCTAGTTGAGATACTTTATGGGGATAATGCTCCAGATTTTGGCGCGGCATCGGATGGTGATGGCGACCGTAATATGATTTTGGGCAAAGCATTCTTTGTGACCCCTTCAGATAGCCTGGCCGTGATAGCCGCCAATGCCCAGATTGCCCCTGGCTACGCTAAAGGTATCGCGGGCGTGGCGCGCTCTATGCCGACTAGTGCCGCAGTGGATCGTGTTGCAAAAGTATTGGGTATCCCATGTTACGAGACTCCGACGGGCTGGAAGTTCTTTGGCAACCTGATGGATGCAGGCAAGGTAACGCTATGCGGTGAAGAGAGTTTTGGTACTGGCTCCGATCATGTGCGTGAGAAAGATGGCCTGTGGGCGGTACTGTTCTGGCTTAATATCCTCGCTGTCAAAAAACAGTCTGTAGAACAGGTGCTGATGGCTCACTGGGCGCAATATGGCCGCAACGTCTATTCTCGCCATGATTATGAAGCGCTACCTACTGAAGCGGCGAATGGCGTTATGCAACATCTGCACGCCAGCTTCAATAATTTACCTGGCAAGAAATTTGGCCGCTATGAGGTAAAAAGCTGCGATGACTTCAGTTATACCGACCCCATAGATGGCAGTGTAAGCATGGGGCAGGGTATACGTATTTTGTTTACCGATGGCTCACGTATCGTGTTCCGGCTCTCGGGCACGGGCACTGAGGGCGCAACGCTGCGCATCTATCTGGAAGCCTACGAACCCGACGTCAAACAACATCATCTTGATGCGCAGGTGGCTCTGGCCGAGATGATCAAGATTGCCTTGCAGATTTCTGAGCTAGCCAAGCGCACTGGGCGCGATACGCCAACGGTGATTACCTAAAGAAAAAAGGCCAGCATGATGCTGGCCCGAGTTGTGCGACAGTAAAAGCTTTACTTGCTACCAGTCTGCTTTGCCAGCCATTCCTGTGGATTCAGCTGTTTATCGCCATTTTGATCCATGCCAGCAAACACATCCTGATGGAACTTGAGAAACTCGGCCTTGGTCACCTTGTGATCACCATCGGTGTCCATAGCCTTCATCAGCGCCATCTTGTGAAGTTCACGGTTGTAGCCACCAGTGCCTACCATCGCTTCTTTTTCACCACCAACGCCAACCCACTCTTTGGCGTCCAATGAGCCATCATGGTCGGTATCAAGCTCATCGAAAGTGGATTCATAGAATTTGGTGAACTCATCCTGCGTTACCAGATGATCGCCATTAGCATCCAGCATCTTCATCATAGCCATTTTGTGGAATTCGCGAGCATAGCCGCCAGTTCCCAACATGGCGTCAGCAGAAAATGCCGGAGCCGAGAATACAGCTGTAGATAACAACACACCATAAATCAGTGCCATATTTCTGAATCGAATAGTCATGATAACCCCTTAATATAAAAAATAAATTTTGTAAAATGTTACTAAATGCATTTAGTGAACATTAGTCATCAGGCTGACTAATTACTTACAATTAATTTTTTAATTGATGGGGAATTGGACTGAATGCGCTAGTATTTAGCCGTAGCCAGTGTTAGATATAACTAGCCAATTTATCAGGCTTAATTGACGCTTGTATGGGATGCAAGCGGTTGAATTTTTGCAACATATTTATATATGGTATATAAACACAGATTAAATGCCATATAATCCCAGAACGATCACTAGGATCGGGTTAGAGTTGGGCAAAATTTATGATATCTCATCTAATGAGCCTGCGGTTTACGGACACTATGTTAAATGGTGAGTCCTAGCCACTTTATGTCCCGTCAAACCCAATTGCATAGAAATTTGCCATAAGTATGGATCCCGTCAAACAATACATCCTGAAATGCCGGAAGTTTTTCATCTATGCTGGCTTATTCAGTTTCGTTATTAATCTGCTGACGCTGATGCCAGCGTTCTACACCCTGGAACTATACGACCGTGTTTTGAATAGCCACAGTAACGAAACCTTGGTCATGCTTACGTTGCTAATCGTGGTCATGATGGGTATTCAGTATTACCTAGAATATATCCGGGCAACTCTGTTTCTGCGGACATCCCACACTATGCAGAACATGATGCAAAAGACGGTATTAGCTTGCATGCTTAGTGTTTCGCGGCCGGGTGAGTCTAATCGTCATGGCCTTGATGATGTACATACGGTGCAAGCTTTTTTCTCAGGCGCTGGCATGCATGCGATATTCGAGATTCCCTGGATTCCTGTTTATTTTGTCGTAATGTACCTGTTTCACCCCTTGCTATGCCTAATGGCTTTCATTGGTATAGTTATTCTCGGGGCCCTCACCTTCCTGGAAGATAAGTTAAGTTCAGAAAACCAGAAGAGTGGCCAGGTCGCACTGCGTAAATCTCAGGATATTCTCGATTCCTCGCTGAAGAATGTCGAAGTGATTAATGCCATGAGTATGCAGCAGGTAGTTACCAGCCGCTGGTCGAAGGTACACGATGAAGCATTACTCAAAAATTCGCTTGCCGCTACGAAATCTGCAGCCGTCTCCAACTGGTCTAAGTATGTAAGAAACCTCTTAACCACACTTGCCATCACTTTGGCGGCCTATCTTGTGCTTAATGACCGCACAGTAACTCCAGGCGTGATGATTGCAGCAACCATTATTATGTCCAGGATGATGGCACCGATTGACCGCGTGATCTCGAGCTGGAAGTTTTTTATCAAGGCACGCGGAGCTTATGGCCGCCTCAACAAAATGCTGGCTAATTACCAGCCGGAATCCGAGCATGTCACCTTGCAGGATTTTCAAGGCAACCTTAGTGTGGAAAAGATATTTTTCTCGTTCACACAAGGCCGGGAAATCCTCAGGAACATCAATTTTTCCATACAAGCTGGACAGTCGCTGGGCATTATCGGTAATAGCGCAGCGGGCAAAACGTCTTTAACTCGTTTGTTAGTGGGTTTGTACAAACCTAATAGTGGTGCGGTACGGTTGGATGGAGCAGAGGTATATCAGTGGGCGCAAACTCGTGAATTAGGGCCGCATATTGGCTATTTGCCGCAAATGGTTGAGTTATTTGCCGGTACTGTCGCTGAGAATATTGCCCGCCTTGGGGATCCTATCGCCAATACAGCAGCCATTATTGATGCTGCCAAGCTGGCAGGCGCACATGATTTTATTCTACGTTTGCCGCAGGGCTACGATACCGATATTGGCGAAGCTGGCAGTTTCCTTTCTGCTGGTCAGCGTCAGCTTATAGGTCTTGCCCGAGCTCTGTTTGGTAATCCTAAACTGGTAGTATTGGATGAGCCAAACGCCAATCTCGACGGCCCTTCCGAGCTGGCTTTTATGCGCATGATACGTGAATTGAAAGCTCGCAAGACCACTCTGATCATTGTTAGCCACAAACCAAGCGTGTTACGTGATATCGACAAACTCTTAGTGCTAGAACAGGGCCGTCAGTTGAATTTCGGTGATAGGGAAGAAGTAATGCAGAACGTGACCCCGGCTCCGGAAGCCAGCAATCCAGCTCAAGTTTCGCTGGTTAAGGGAGCATAAGTTACATGAGTCTAGTGCGCGGGTTTTTTATTCCCACCATCGATGAGGATGAATCAGGCCAAGCCACTCGGATTGTCCGCAAGGGTATGATTGCTGGTGTGGTGCTAGTAGGTAGTTTCTTTATCTGGGCGAGTGTTGCGCCTATCAGTGGTGCTGTAATAGCTGAAGGCAAGATCAAGATTGCCAGCAATCGCAAAACTATCCAGCATCTTGAGGGCGGTATTGTTAAAGAGATATTGGTGCACGATGGTGATGTTGTAAAAGCCGGGCAGCCGTTAATTCTGCTTGAAGATACCAAGAGCAGTTCTGACCTCAACATCCTGACTGACCAGTATGATGCTTTGCTTGCCAAGGAAGCTCGCCTGGTAGCTGAGAAAACGCTATCGAACACAATTAATTTCCCTGCGGAATTGCAGAAACCACTGACGGATAAAAGGCGCGACCTTATCTCAAAAGAGACAGCTCTTTTCCAGACCAAACGCAGGGTTCTAAATGACCAGCTTTCACTGCTGGGTGATGAGCTTGAGCATTCAAGACAGGCCGTAGCTTCATATCAGACGCAACTTGATGCAATTGAACAAAACATCAAATACAAGCAAGAACAGCTGGAAATGCGCGAAGGGCTGCTACAAAAGAATTTTATAGGTAAAGCAGATGTACTTAATTATAAGCAATCAGTGACAGATAAAAGGGAGCAGCTAGGAGCGCAGGCTGCAGATCTCAACAATACCAGAGCCAAAGTGGCTGATTTGCAGTTACAGGTGGTTGAGACAAAAAGTAAATACATACAAGATGCTGATAGTGATTTGAAGGACACCAGTCGCCAGCTATTTGAAATAGTTGAACGTATTCGGCCTGCTGAAGACTCAATGACCCGTCGTACTATCAATGCGCCCATAGGCGGCCAAGTCATTGCACTTAAGGTGACCACAGTGGGCGGTGTTATTAACCCGGGCCAGCCTATTATGGATATTGTCCCTGTTTCGGATGACTTGGTAATTGAAGTGAAGATAAAGAATACCGATATTGAAAATATCTACCCAGGGCAATCCACGGAAGTCCAGTTGAATGCCTATAATCGGCGCACCACTCCGATGGTGAAAGGTACGGTTGATTATGTGGCTGGGGATACTATTGATGATCCCCAAAGCAACACGTCTTATTATCCAGCTAATGTCAGGATTGATAAGACCGAACTAAAGAATCTAGAGCACGTAAAACTGGAGCCTGGTATGCCAGCAACGGCTTATATTAAGACTCATGACAATACATTAATTGAGTACCTCACCTCACCGTTAACTCAGCGTATGCGTCATACCTTCAGGGAAGAATAAATATGGCAAGAATGAAGCCAAGGAAGGCCCCGCCAAGCCTCATGAAAAACCTGCTGGCAAGAACTGTTAATCCGCCGAGCGCACTAAGCCCAGAGGTAGATGATGAGGTTGCGAGCATTGTTAGCAATGAAGCACAGATAACATCGGATGTAAGTTCAAAATCACCATCTGAGGCTAATGTTAGTGTCAAACCCGGGGGGCTGAATGCGGCGATAGATCTGGCTTGTAAAATCAGCGATACGCTGATTTTTTTTGGATGGGCTCAAGATCAGGATGACCCTATCAAATCAGTACATCTGGGTGGTCAGGAAAAAGATTTCATATCCAAACTGCATAGGTACGAAAGGCCGGAGATCAACGTCAAACTAGGCGTTGATTCTGATGATCACCAGCTAGGATTTTTACTACTGGTAGATGCACCAAAATCCACACAAGGCGGCACCATTACATTGGAAAATGGGGCCGGAACAAAAGTGCTGAGCTATCAGCTAAGTCAGGAATTAAAAGCCAACCCTACTTTCAACTCTTACTTTGGTGAAATGCTCTCCGTAGCTGAGTCTCAAGGTTACGATGGTCTCTATTCTTTGCTCAGTAAATATGCAGTGCCGGGACAGAAGGAAACTGCAATCAGGGCTGCATTCGACTATTGTTACTGGTTGCCCGGAGGTGTCTTATTCAGCAGTGGATGGGTATTTTCAGGGACTGCTGACATCGTCTCAATGCAAACGACTATCGGTGGCACGAAGTATGATCTTTATGCTGCACCAACCTTAATTGCGCGGGAAGATTTGAAGCATGGGTTTACCGAGATTGGTAACAAAGCAAAAACTGCGGGCTTTATCAGTTGTATCCAGACAAGTGCAGAAGATGGCCCTACAAAAATATCGGTTAAGGTAACTGCATCAAATAAAGATACGCTAATAGTGGAGGTAGCCCCCAAGAAGCTGGATGATCGCCAAGAGTTTAGCCGCATAGCCTTATCCTATTTGGATATCAGTAAAGACGGGTTCAAGAAAATGCTGGATGAGCATATGGGTGAGGCCTTGCAGATGGGTTTGGCTTATCCAGATAAATCGCAGTTTTTACTCAAGCAACAACGGTTTGGAACGCTACCCACTAATCCTAAAGTGAGCGTGATCGTCCCACTTTATGGCCGCATCGATTTTCTTAAATACCAGCTCAGCCAATTTGCGGACGACCCTGATTTTAAGAAAGATATTGAGCTGATCTACGTGCTCGACGACCCCAAGCACGAAAACCTTTTCTTTCGTTACTGTGCCGACCAAGCGCCGATTTTTCAGGTGCCATTCAAGGCAATCACCTACGGCATGAATCTAGGCTACGCGGGAGCCAATAATGTGGCTGCCGGGCTGGCAACTGCAAAGCATTTGCTGCTATTAAATTCTGATGTGTTACCTGATTCTAAAGGTTGGGTGAGTAAGCTTCTGAGTGAATACACTGCACTTAAAAATGCGGGGGCCATTGCGCCAAAGCTGCTTTATGAAGATGGCTCAATCCAGCATGCAGGCATGGTGTTTGAACGTTTTGCGGCTATTGATGGCATGTGGAGTAATGCGCACCCTGGTAAAGGTATGCCAGATACTGAGCCAGTCAAACCTCAACCGATAGAGGTGCCGGCTGTGACGGCAGCCTGCCTATTAATTTCAAAAGCTTTGTATGAACAAGTGGGCGGTCTGGATGAGCAGTATTTCCT
>DATBRG010000005.1:0-101003 GCA_036560445.1 Methylophilaceae bacterium | reverse complement strand
GGGCACCGTGGCCCTCAATATTGACGCCTCAGCCGTACTCAACGCACTCACCATCACTGGCAATGCTGGCGGCAACACCCTCACGGGCACTGGCTTTGACGACACCATCAATGGCGGAGCCGGCAACGACACGCTTAATGGCGGCGATGGCAATGACAACTTAACCGGTGGGATTGGTTCCGACACTTTCGTATTCGACTTAGCACCGGATGCTGCGACCAATCTGGATACGATTACGGATTTCACCCATGGGGTCGATCATATCGCCTTGGATGGTTCGATTTTCCCGGCAAGCAGTGAAAATGAATATGAGACGAGTTTTGCATCCGGTGCAGGATTAACGACAGCTAGCAACACGAACATACATGTCATCTATAACACGCTTACCGGCACACTTTATTATGACTTCGATGGTTTAGGAGGGCAGGCAGCAATAGCCATTGCCCAGCTTTCAAATAAACCAGCTCTCGACTTCAATGATTTCCAACCAAGCAATGTACTTTTCAGTAGTACCTCAACTGTTATGGGAGCTGGTTTATTAAACCTTACCCTAACTGGCAATGAAAACATTGACGGGACTGGCAATGATTTGAATAACCGGATAATAGGAAATATCTTCAATAATGTTTTGGACGGAGGGGCTGGTAACGATACCTTAAATGGGAATACTGGCATCGATACTATGCTGGGTGGAACTGGCAATGACACTTACTACGTAGATAACGCTGCTGACAGGGTGAGTGAACTGGAAGATGCAGGTAATGACACCATTTATAGCTCATTCACCTATAGCCTGATTGATACCGATGGCTCTGACCCTAATGGAGGAAATGTCGAGAACCTCATTCTTACGGGATCGTTCAATATTAACGGCACGGGGAACAGCCTCGACAATATTATCAATGGTAATTCTGGCAACAATATACTTGATGGCGGTGGTGGGGCTGATACCTTGGCAGGTGGACTAGGCAATGATAGCTACCAGAATGTAACCGCAGATACAGTCATCGTTGAAAATGCTAATGAAGGTGTGGATAGCGTATCTACAACCGCTACCAGTATTAGCCTAAGCGAGAATCTGGAAAACCTTACCTATACTGGCTCAGGCAACTTTACTGGTATAGGTAATTCATCGGCGAATTCAATAGTATCGGGTAGTGGGGATGACTCGCTTACCGGCGGTGCAGGTAATGACACACTGGATAGTGGTACCGGTGTCGACACATTGGTAGGTGGGACTGGCGATGATACTTATATCTTGGATAGCAGCCTGAGCGATGTCTTGGTTGAGAATGCGGATGAAGGCACAGACTCAATCATATTGCCAAGCTTAACAAATGGCGCAACTTATACCTTGGCAAGTAATTTCGAGAATTTGACCTATGTTACTGGCCAGGTTTACTTGCTCAATCTGAATGGTAATGCCAGCGATAATCTTATAACTATTGCTTCCGGCACGGTAATGAGCGGGACTCTGCATGGCGGTGATGGAAACGACACAATTGATGGCTCAGGGTCATACGGTGTTCTTGAGCTATATGGCGACTCGGGTGATGACCGGTTGATTGGGACTGGTTACTGGAATGGCAGCAGTGGTATTTTTGATCTTCTGGATGGTGGTACGGGTAATGATACGATGATTGGCGGCTCGGGATATGACGTCTATATCGTAGATAGCGTAGGTGATGTAGTAATAGAAGATGACTCTTATCCAGGTAATCTAGGAACTGATACTGTTAAAACCACCCTTGGGAGCTATACCCTTGGTGCGGGGGTTGAGAATCTAACCTTTATCGGTACCGGCAATTTCATAGGATCGGGTAATACGAAGGACAACATTCTGATTGCGGGATCAGGGAACGATACCCTGGATGGGGGCACAGGAGCTGATTCCCTGACTGGAGGTAGTGGTGCTGATGTGTTTATATTTAGCTCCATCAGCGGAGGAAAGGACACGATTTCAGACTTTTCCAGTGCGTCTGGGGACTATTTAATGTTTAGCCAGACGGCTATGTCGGCCTTGGGTAATGCCGGTATTCTGGGAGCTAGCCATTTTGAGAGTGGTGCCGGGTTAACTGCTGCTGCAACTGCCAGTGGGAATATTATTTACGATACTAGTTCCGGTAACCTTTATTATGATTCAGATGGTTTGGCGGGCTTGTCTTCAGTGCTTATCGCTACGTTAAATGGAGCACCTGCGTTAACTGCTAGCGACATACATCTGACTAGTTAATTTCCTTCAATAGTTGTTTAACAAAATCAGCCCTATGGTTGATGTCGGCTAGTTGAACGGTCACCCGTAACTTATCCGGCCCATTCATACGGCAACGTCGATCGCGTTGTAGCAAAGCAATCAGTTTTGTTGGGTCGAGCTCTGTTTGCTGGCTGAATTGCAGTTGTATTGCGCTATCACTGGCATCAATTTTAGTGATGCCCAGTGATCTGGCCGCTACACGCAGCCTGTGGCAGGCCAATAGCGCTTCACCTTGAGTTGGTAGCAAGCCAAAGCGGTCAATCAGCTCTTCCTGCATGATGTCGAGCTCGTCATCATCGGTGCAGTTAGCCAGCCGCTTATAAAGTACTAGCCGTTCGTGCACATCCGGACAATATTCGTTGGTGAGCAGGGCGGGCGTGTGTAGGTTAATCTCTGTGGTTACGCCTAGCGGTGCAGAAATATCAGGCTCTTTGCCTTCCTTGAGCCGTTTGACTGCATGTGCCAGCATTTCAGAATACAGATTGAAGCCGATTTCCTGCATTTCACCGCTCTGGCTATCGCCTAGCAACTCACCTGCGCCACGAATTTCCAGATCGTGCATGGCCAAGTGGAAACCCGCTCCCAGGTCTTCCAGCAGTTGGATGGCATCCAGGCGCTTTTGTGCCTGTGGCGTAATTTTTCTATCTGGTTCAGTTAGCAGATAGGCATAAGCCTGGTGATGCGAGCGGCCAACGCGGCCACGTAGTTGATGCAGCTGTGCCAGGCCGAACATGTCGGCCTTATTCATAATGATGGTATTGGCAGTTGGTACGTCAATGCCGGTCTCAATAATAGTGGTGCAAAGCAGCAGATTAAAGCGCTGCTGGTAGAAATCACGCATTACATGTTCCAGCTCGCGCTCACGTAGTTGCCCGTGAGCAATGCCGATGCGTGCCTCGGGCAGGATACGCTCCAATTTTTCGCGCATAACAAAGATGGTATCAACTTCATTGTGCAAGAAATACATCTGCCCGCCGCGCTTGAATTCGCGCATGGCGGCTTCGCGGATGATGCCTTCCGAATAGTCGGTATGAAAGGTTTTGATAGCGAGCCGCTTTTGCGGCGGGGTGGTGATGACCGAGAACTCGCGCAGGCCTTCCATTGCCATGGATAAGGTGCGCGGGATAGGTGTGGCTGTCAGTGTGAGTACATCAACCTCTGCGCGCATGGCCTTGAGCTGTTCTTTTTGGCGCACGCCAAAACGGTGTTCTTCATCAAGAATCACTAGACCAAGATTCTTGAATTTCACATCTTTCTGGATCAGCCGATGAGTGCCGATGATGATGTCGATGCTGCCGTCAGCAAGTCCTTTGAGGGCCTCGGCCTGTTCCTTGGCTGTACGGAAACGTGAGATTTCGGCAATCTTGATCGGCCATTCGGCGAAGCGGTCGCTGAAGTTGTTGAAGTGCTGTTCGGCCAGCAGGGTGGTTGGAACCAGTACCGCCACTTGACGGCCACCCATCACGGCGACGAAGGCTGCGCGTAAAGCAACCTCGGTCTTGCCAAAGCCAACATCACCACAGACTAGCCTATCCATAGGGCGGCCAGATTGCATATCATCAATTACCGCCTCAATCGCGCTGAGCTGGTCGGGGGTTTCTTCAAATGGAAAGCCTTCGGCGAAAGTCTCATAATCATGCAGGCTGAGCTTGAAGGCATGGCCTTTACGTGCGGCACGCTGGGCATAAAGATTGAGGAGTTCAGCAGCCGTATCGCGAATCTGCTTAAGCGCTTTCTTCTTAGCTTTTTCCCAATGACCACTACCCAGGCGGTGTAGTGGTGCGGACTCTGGTGGGCCGCCAGAGTAGCGCGAAATCATGAATAGCTGGGATACCGGGACGTAGAGCTTGTCGTCACCTGCATACTCCAGTAACAGGAACTCAGTTTCACCCTCACCGAAATCAAGATTGACCAAGCCACGATAACGCCCGACCCCATGCTGTTCATGTACGACAGGATCGTTCTCGCGCAGCTCTGATAGGTCCTTGAGCATGCCCTCAGTGCTACGCGCGCGATCTTTCTCCCGGCGGCGTTGTTGGCGTACGGTGGCGGCATAAAGCTCAGCTTCACTGATGATGGCAAAATCGCCACTCACATAGCCCCCATGCAAGGGTGATACCGTTAGCATGAGTTGAGAATCGGCCTGTACAAATTCTTCCCAACTATCACATGGCACCGGCTTTAAGTCATGCTCATTGAATAACTGCAAGATAGTTTCACGGCGCCCCAAGCCCTCTGCCGCTATTAGTACGCGACCGTTATAACCTTTCAGGAACATTTGCAACTTATGCAAAGGATGATCGGCGCGGCGCTCTATATCGAGTGGCGGTAATCCAGTGATACTTTCTACGTTACTCAGAACAAGCCTTGGAAAGCGGTGTGTCTGTGCAAAGAAGTCGTCGGTCTTGGTCAACAATACATCAGGCTTGAGGATAGGACGCTCAGGGTCGTGCGCGAGCAAGCGATAACGTGATTGCGCTTCTGCCCAAAAAATCTGGGCTGCAGTATCCAGGTCACCATGCAGACAGAGGATGCTATTGGCTGGCAAGTAGTCGAACAGGCTCGCAGTCTGTTCGAAGAATAGTGGCAGATACCATTCTATGCCGCCGCTAGCAACGCCTTTACTCACATCCTTATAAATGCGACTGCGCGATGGGTCGCCTTCAAATGTTTCGCGGAATTGTTGGCGGAAGCGTGCAATGCCGTTGTCATCCAGTGGAAACTCACGTGCCGGTAACAATCGGATATCTGCAACCGGATACAAGCTACGCTGAGTATCGACATCAAAGGTACGGATACTCTCGATTTCATCATCGAAGAGATCCAGGCGATAAGGCAGCGCACTTCCCATGGGGAATAGATCGACCAAGCCGCCACGCACACTGAATTCACCAGGGCTCATCACCTGGTTGACGTGGTGGTATCCAGCCTCGGCACACTGAGTGCGCATGGCTTCAAGATCCAGTCTCTGGCCTTTCTTCAGCATGAAGGTATGTGCGGCGAGATAAGCTTGTGCAGGCAGGCGTAATAGTGCGGTCCCTGCGGGGACGATAATTACATCGCAAGCGTTCTGGCTGATCTGGTAAAGAGTGGCTAGCCGCTCTGAGATCAGGTCAGGGTGAGGTGAGAAATGGTCGTAAGGTAGTGTTTCCCAATCCGGTAGCAGATGCGCGCTTAACTTCGGTGCAAACCAGGGTATCTCTTCCAGTAGTCGTTGCGCGTCAAAGGCACTAGCGGTAATGATGACTAGTGGTGTTTTGGCAGTTTTGCCTTGTAATTGCTCCGCCAGTTGGGATAGCGCCAGACTGTCTGCCCCTGCGGGGAGTGGGCTGATACGCTCGGATTGTTTGGGTGCCGGGATAGGCAGGGAAAACTGCATTAAATTGCCGTTGAATATGAGTAAACGGCCTATTATAGCCGTTGCCCGGAGGCTGCGGCTATGTCAGATAGATAGTAAAGCTGGCAGTTACCCGCCAGCTAGATCTAGTGCTATTTCAGCAGCTTGCTGATTTGTGCTTCTGCCGCTGTCCAGTAACCGACAGGGTTACCGGCGAAAGAGTTACGCTCGGCCAGGAAGTAGGCGGCAACCTCCACCATGCGATAACGCTCTTCCGGGCTGATTTTATTCGGTTTTGCAGCAGCCTTTTTCGGGGAAGAAGCCTTTTTGGCAGCAGGTTTCTTTGCTGCAGGTTTTTTGGCTGATGCTGCTTTCTTGACGGTTGCTTTAGCTGCAGCAGGTTTGGCTTTTGCCGCGGCAGGCTTTTTAGCAGCTGGAGCCTTTTTTGCGGGGGCTGGTTTTTTGACTTCGGCTGTTGCTTTAGATGTAGCCATTTCGGTTCCTTTCGTTGGAGGGACTCAAATGCTTCTAAACAGTGGCGATAACCGCATGCTTACTTAGTCGTGGCGATAACCACTGTGGCTATGATATTAAACCGTACCGCCCACCGTCAAGCCATCTATGCGCAAAGTTGGCTGACCCACACCTACCGGCACACTTTGTCCTTCCTTGCCGCAGGTTCCGACACCAGAATCCAGTGCCATATCATTACCTATCATGGATACCCTGGTTAGTACGTCTGGCCCATTGCCAATGAGCGTGGCGCCCTTTACCGGGTAGGTTAGCTTACCGTCTTCTATCATCCAGGCTTCTGCGGCTGAGAACACGAATTTGCCGCTGGTGATATCGACCTGACCACCGCCAAAGTTTACTGCATAAAGGCCCTTTTTTACCGAACGAATGATTTCTTCCGGTGCCATGTTACCGTTATACATATAGGTGTTAGTCATACGAGGCATGGGAATGTGTGCGTAGGACTCACGGCGTGCGTTACCTGTGAGCGGCATGCCCATCAGGCGTGCATTCAGGCTGTCCTGGATATAGCCACGCAAAATGCCATCTTCAATCAGGACCGTGCGTTGGGTCGGGTTACCTTCGTCGTCTACATTGAGTGAACCGCGGCGATCACTGATGGTGCCATCATCCACCACCGTTACGCCTGGGGCAGCCACGCGCTGGCCGATCTTGCCGGCGAAGGCCGAGCTGCCCTTGCGGTTGAAGTCTCCTTCCAGGCCATGCCCGATGGCTTCATGCAGCAGGATGCCAGGCCACCCATTCCCAAGAACTACGGTCATATTACCTGCCGGAGCAGGGCGCGCATCAAGGTTGGTCAGCGCCTGGTGTACAGCTTTACGCGCGTAATCTTCTAGTACATCATCGGTGAAATAGCTGTAATCAAAACGTCCGCCGCCGCCAGCAGAACCTTGTTCGCGGCGACCATTAGATTCAGCAATCACCTGGATCGAAAGCCGGACTAGGGGGCGTACATCTGCAGCCATAACACCATCGTGGCGCGCCACCATGACTACTTCATATTCGCCGGCGATTGATGCCATCACCTGCGTGATACGCGGGTCAGCCTTGCGAGCCAGGGCTTCAAGTCGCTCCAGCAATTTCACTTTGGCATCGGCACTCAATGATGCAATGGGGTCTTGAGGAATATAGAGTTGTGGCGCTTCAATGCGCTTGACTGCTTGTGTAGTGCGCTCGCCACCCAGTGCCGCAATCGCACGCGTAACAGAAGCGGCCTGTTCCAGTGCTGGGAGATGGATATCATCTGAATAGGCGAAAGCCGTTTTCTCACCGCTGACAGCACGTACCCCCACACCTTGATCAATGCTGAAATTGCCAGATTTGACTTGGCCTTCTTCCAGGCCCCAGCTTTCGGAGCGGTTATATTGGAAGTAGAGGTCGGCATAATCCACCTGGTGCGACATGATGCTGGTAAGCACACCCTGTAATGCGGGCAGGTCTAACCCAGACGGTGCAAGTAGCGTCTCAGTCGCAGTGCTGAAGTGTGAGCCTGTAGCTGGACTTGAACTGGTAGGTATTGAATCGGGTTTCATATTGACCTAAATCTTGGATATTCGATAAATCACTATGTACATTTACTTACCATGATAACAGTGGCGGCACGGGGTGCTGCTAAGTAAATTCCGCAATTAGGGCTAATGCCCTAACTGGTTTGAGGCAGGTTAGCTAAATTATTAACACTTATTGATGGTGCGGTGTTTAAGCGCAGGTAAGCTGTTGCGCAGACTATTCTGATAACCCGAGTTTACACTGGCAAGTACAACACCAGAGCCGCGTGGCAGGCGGTCTAGCACTACACCCCAGGGGTCGACAATCATACTGTTGCCATGTGTTTCACGGCCGGAAAGATGATAACCACCTTGTGCCGGGGCCAGGACGTAGCTCAGGTTTTCAATAGCGCGGGCACGCACCAGGCTCTCCCAGTGGGCTTTGCCTGTGGTCTCCGTAAAGGCAGAAGGCAATATGATGATATCGACCTCACCCATGGCGCGGAATAGCTCAGGGAAGCGCAAGTCATAGCAAATGGACAGACCCAACTTCCCAAACGGTGTATCCACTACCACAACCTTGTCGCCCGGCTCTATGGTGGTCTCTTCTCGATAATTTTCATTGCCAAGGTTCAACCCAAACAAATGGATTTTGTCATAGCGTGCCACCTGTTTACCTTTGTCGTCATAGACCAGGCAACCGTTGCGCACCTTATTTGGCACGCTGGCCTCAAGCGGAATAGAGCCACCAACCAGCCAGATTTCGTGTTTTTTGGCTATTTTGGACATGAAACGTTGTATCGGGCCCGAACCCTCTTTTTCGCGCGCCTTGACCTTGTCAGTATCTTTCAAACCCATGATGGCGAAATATTCTGGTAATGCCACCAGCTTGGCGCCTTGGCTTACAGCGATCTCAATCAGGCGCTCAGCTTCGCTCAGGTTGGCTGATACATAAGGCCCGGAAGCCATCTGAATACCGGCAATCTTGGTGATGCCAGGCGTCGATACCTTGCTAGTTTTGCTGATCTTCCCGCGTGATTTGATAGCCATGTTGTCAGTTTCTTACTATTTACTTGTTAATCCGGATAGTTCTGATTTATTGGCTAATAATACCACCTGATCAGGGTTGATTGCTAAGTGGCGAATCACCTGATGCAGCGGGCTTATTGTTGTTACTGGATTTCAGGTCCTGCGGGTTATCCCAAGTGCCGACGATCTCATATTCATCGGCTGCCAGTTTGTTGATCGGGTCTTTCAGTATCTTCTGCGCAATATATGCCGCCGCACCAGCTACCGGGCCACCAGCAAGGGCGGCAAGTGAGAGGCTCTCGCTTATAAATGGTGTAACCACGATGTAAAGGTGCTGAGTTTCCTTCTGCAGATCGGTTTCACCTTTCATCTCAATACGCGCGGTAGGTCCTTCCATCTTGAAGTTATCGCTGCGCATGATGCCGCGGTCTATCTTCACATCGCCGCTGATCTTGTCGAAGGCAAAGCCGCTACTGAACACATCCCTGAAGTCAAACGAGAGACGGCGTGGCAGGTTCTGTAAACTTAGAACACTGAATAACCGTCCCACGCCAGGTTTGATTTTGAGTATCTGGCCGTGATGCACCTCTAATTGCAAGTTGCCACCCAGCCCTGGAATATCGAATTCGTGTGGGCTGCCTGGCCATTTGAGCTGCCCGGTAATGCTGGCACCGCCACCTTTGACGGTATCCGGATAGCCAAAGCGCTCCAGTGTCTTACCTACATCACTGATATCCCAGTTAAGATTGATACGGGTGTTGGGCTTACGTTTCCAGTTATGCCATTCACCTTCTGCATTGAGCACGCTATCCGGGTTAATGATGCGCAGTTTTTCTATGCTCCAGTCACCATCATGCTCATTGGCCTGTAGCTCGAGTTTGCCAAGTTTCTTCTGGCCGATTTCAAAATTGTCAGCGACGATATCCAGTGCTGGGTAGGCTTCTGCCTGTTGCTGGAAATTGCCTTCTGTGCGTAATTCAGCTGTGCCAGTACTTGCCGTGGGGGCAATGAGGCTTTTCAGCCGAGCCGTGATTTTTCCTGCACCTTGGCCATTCCATTGTGCGTCACCAGTAATCTCGCGGCTTTGCAGATTGGCCTGCCATCCATTATTGAGCGGTTTGGCCGTTAGTTTAAGGTTATTGATACGACGATCGAATACATCGAGTGCATTCACTGACAGGTCTATTTTATTGATATTAAGTCCACTATCTGTAGCGCCCGTCGTGGTTTTATCAAACAGGTTGCGCCATTCGTCCAGGTCAAGCTGTTCCAGTACGCCGCGCACCGTCACCCCAGATTGCGTTGGCATTTGTGGTTGTACATTCAGGCCAATCTCGCCGCGGTCTACTTTCATGCTGCCGCTTTGATCTACGCGCAATAGCTTGATGCCTACTATATTGCCCAGGCTGATATTGATGTTGTCTTGTTGGGCAGTCTGCTGTTTCTTCTCTATACGTAGCAACATCCGGTCGGTTGCTGTTTTGGCCAGAGGAGGTGGCAGACTGGAGGCTAGGCCAAGCAGGTTAGAGCGAATTGAGATTTCAACTACCTGATGTTGCACCGTGATATCGCTATACCAGTCACTACCACCACTGATGCGGTCAGCGAGGCCGGGGCCAAAAGCCTGCTTCATACCGGCGTCGGTTACATGGCCGCGTGCGGCGACCTTGATTAGATGATCTTTACCGGTGGTTAAATTGAGAATCGCCGGGCCACCGTATAGCCAGGTATTGATGTTTAGCGCGCGCATCGCCGATTCGGTGAATTCCAGCTTGCCATTGATGCGAGTGAGCTCTGGCACGCTTTTACTCGACATGCTGCCATTTGCGATGACATAGCTGCCCTTTACCTTGGTGGCATTGGTATCATCCAGAGGGATATGCAACTCAAGATTGAGTTTGCCATTGCCGCTGGTTTTAAGGCCTTCGGTAAAGCCTTCTGTGATACCAATCAGTGGGCTGTTATTAACATAATTGATCCCTTCACTGACGGGGCCTGAGCCCTCGCTGAGTATGTCGAGTACCGGATGTGGTGCATCCAGTACTGCTATGACTGCCTTGCACTTGGATATCTGGTTGCCTAGCAGATTCCCGCCAGTGGCATTGAGCTCCATGCGCTTGCCTTCAAACAGCATATTCAGCGAAAGGTTTTCAATCTTGGGCCAGTTTGTACCGTAATCCAGTATGCCATCAGTAAGTTTGGCGGTAACCTTGAATAGGCCCAGTTTGCCGTCAGCGTAAGGGAAATCAGCCAGATTACCTTTGAGGGTCAGGTTCACATCTTCAAGCTTGCCCGCAAGTATTGAGCTATCCAGCCAATGCAGCGTATCTTTGCCCAGCGTAGTGGGGTAGTAGTAATGCGCGAACTTGCCGTCTCCACGGTCAAACCTGGCGCTCAAATCTATGTAGCCGCCCTTGATGCCATTCATCAGATAGCTGCCGCTGACGGAGCCGGCCAAGTGCGGGCTGGCGATTGCCAGGTTACTTAAGCGGATTTCCGTTTTATTTTTACTATTCTGCCACTTCACTATGCCGGTGAGTTTGTCGGCAGGGATAGGCCAGCGTAGAACTTGCTTGAAATCCAGCATGGCCTGCTGTGAGTTAATTGTGAGGATGCCGTTGGACTCATCCGCATCTATACTGCCGCTGAGATTGCTGAAGCCGGGAATCTTCTGATAAGCCTGCATACCCAGTCCATGGAATCGACTGCGTATTGAATAACTGCTGGGCAAACTGTATTGACCATCGCCAGCTTGTTCACCTTTCCAGCTTAATTCCAGTTTCTCAAGCTTGCCAACAGGAGCTGTATCCCTAAGGCGTTGCAGTGTTTCCTGCGGTAGCGGCAGATAGGCTGCAAAAGTATTGAGTGACTCAAGCTGGATTTCGTCCAGTTGCACATTACCTTCAAGTGATGGCTTGCCGTCGACCAGCCTTTCACGGATGCCGAGCGTACCGTTTTGCATATTGAGGCCGCTGGCCGTCGCTATCTTGATATGCTCAGCACGCACTTCCTGGCCGTCAGCGTATTTAGTCCAAATCAAACGCCCTGAAAGGTTGTTGAGTGTGGCTTCAGGGCTGGTTCTGTAAACTCTGGTTTTGACATTATTCAAAATAACGTCAGCCATGATCTTGGCTGGCTCACCTTTGGTAAAATCCAGCCAGAATTGCGCGGCACCAAAGCCTTCACTCAAATCAAAAGGGTAGGTCACCCAGTTACGCCAGGCGGAGATATCAGTACCTTCCAGGTGCCCATAGAGCGTGCCGCGCCAATCGCTAAGCTGGCTTACATCGCTACCATAGACATTACCACGCAGGTCGATAGGCTGCGATGAGCCTGCAGAGGGGGTGGCATGCAGACCAAAACGATGGTGTCCGATTAGGCTTTCCCAAGCCGGGCTGACGATCTGCAGATTGAGTTTGTTCAAGGTCAATGGTGGTGCTTTACGCAGGTCGTCTTGCCAAAGCACGGTGGCATCTATGACATCGATTTGTGATTGGCGTAATAGCCAGTTAGGGAACTCAGGGCGTGCAGGGCCGCTCATGGAAATACCTGCAACGTAGACCGTACCATCCGCTTCGCGGCGTATGGTCAGGTCTGGATTGTGTATGGTAATGGCGGACAGGCGTGGCTCCATCAACGGGATGCTGAGCCAGGAAAGACTGGTTTCGATATGGTCTAGCGATAGTGCCGGGCGGTTCTGGGCATCATAGAGTTCAACGTTCAGCAGCGAGAAATGAGGGTTGAGGCCATCCCAGCTGGCTTCGATATCACCGATGGTGATTTTTTGTCCGGCAACGGCGGTCGCGCGCTGTGCAATCTGTTCCTTATAGTCCTTGATATGAGGCAGCACCAGGTAACGCATTGTCAGTACGGAAGTGGCGAGGACAATAATAATGAGCCATAAGGCAATCAGGGCGGCACGATAAATCCAGAGCAGTGATTTTTTGACCATACTTGTAGGGGGTAGAGCGGGATACCTTTTTTTGTCTATTGCATTTTACTGCATTATTGCTGCTATTTACGGTTGGTCAACGGCTAAAGTGGGAAAGTTGCGAGTTTATTCATGACTATGCATTAAAATAACGTTTTTACTCAATATTCGCTGACAGCGATTCGGCATTTTCCCCTTGATCCAACTAAAAAATCTCAGTCTGGTACGCGGCATCAAAATCCTTATCGAGGGCGCGTCATTCCAGTTGCATCCAGGGCATAAAGTCGGTTTGACTGGCGCTAACGGGGCAGGGAAATCCAGCCTGTTTGCCTTGCTTCGCGGTGAACTACATGCAGAATCGGGCGATCTCGATATGCCGCCACACTGGATCATTGCACATGTGGCGCAGGAGACACCGGCCTTACGGGATGCTGCCATTGAGTTTGTGCTGGATGGTGACGTGGAGTTACGTACCATTGAACGCGCCCTGCAACAGGCCGAAGCGGATCATCAGGGCGAAAAGGTTGGTGAGCTGCATGCACGCCTGGGTGAGGTTGGCGGTTACTCTGCCAAAGCCAGGGCGGCTGAGCTGCTGCATGGCTTAGGTTTCAGTACAGCTGACCTGGTAAGGCCGGTGTCGGATTTCTCCGGTGGTTGGCGTGTGCGGCTGAATCTTGCGCGGGCATTGATGTGCCGTTCGGATCTGCTACTGCTGGATGAGCCGACTAATCACCTTGATCTGGATGCTGTCATCTGGCTTGAAGGCTGGCTCAAGGATTATCGCGGTACGCTGGTATTGATCTCGCATGACCGTGATTTTCTTGATGCTATCGTTAACCATATTGCCCACATCGAGCAACAGCGACTCACACTCTATCGCGGCGGCTATTCCGATTTTGAACGCCAACGAGGCGAGCGCTTGGCACAACAACAGTCACTCTACGAACGCCAGCAGCGTGAAATGGCGCATCTGCATAAATATATCGACCGTTTTCGTGCGCAGGCCACCAAGGCGCGCCAGGCACAGAGCCGTATCAAGGCGTTGGAGCGCATGGAACTGATCTCAGCAGCCCATGTGGATAGCCCATTCAGCTTTGCCTTTCGAGATATGAAGGCTGCACCTGATCCATTATTGGTGCTGGATGACGCCAGTACAGGCTATGACGGCAAAGCTATTCTTAAAGATGTCGTGCTCAGCATGCGGCCAGGTGAACGGCTGGGACTGCTTGGCCGCAACGGCGCTGGTAAATCTACGCTAGTCAAACTGCTCGCAGGTCATTTGCCACTGATGCATGGTAAAAGAGTGGAAGGGAAAGAACTCAATATTGGTTATTTTGCGCAGCATCAGCTCGAGCAGTTGCGGCCGGAAGAGTCCCCCTTGCAGCACATGATGTGGCAGGATTCCGAACTAAAACTGCCACAAGCGCGTGAGCAGGATTATCGCAACTATCTCGGTGGTTTTGATTTTCGCGGCGATATGGCTAGTAGCCCCTGTCGGTCGTTCTCTGGGGGTGAAAAATCACGACTTGCCTTGGCGTTGCTGATCTGGACGCGCCCCAACCTGTTGTTGCTGGATGAACCTACTAACCACCTTGATCTGGAAATGCGGCATGCGTTGACATTAGCCTTGCAAGACTATGAAGGCGGCGTAGTGCTGGTGTCGCATGACAGGGCTTTATTGCGTGCGAGTTGCGATCGTTTTGTGCTGGTGGCTGATGGTGCAGCAAAAGCATTTGATGGTGATCTGGAAGATTATCGAGATTGGCTGGCAACACAACGCAACATGGAAAACACTCTAGCCGATGTAGGCAGCGCCAAAAATAACGACACCATCCCGGCAAAGAATGACCGCGCGCAGAACAAGGCTGAGCGCCAGGCACGGATTGCTGAGCGGCGGCCATTGGTAAAGGAAGCCGAAAAGCTTGAGGCTGATATGGCCAACTGGCAGCAGGAGAAAATCAAGTTGGATAACAGCCTTGCAGAGCCTGAGCTATACAGCGCGGCTGACAAAACCCGATTACAAAGCCTGCTTAAACGCCAGGCCGAACTTACGCAATGCATTGAGCAAGCAGAAGAACGCTGGCTGGAAGTTCATGAACTGCTGGAAGCAATGCCCATCCCCAACTAATTAATGTTGAATAGATAACCAATCAGGAAATACTATGAACTACGCTGAGCGACTGAATCTTCTCTATGTTTTATGCCTTAACGAAAGTAAGCTGACACAAGGTATCGCGCCTGATGCTGAGTTGGAGCAACACGACCCACTTGAGGCTGTCAGTTATCTTGCCTGTTACATCACATTCAAGGCTATCCAGCAGGCAGAGCGCTCACCGGCTGATGAACGACTGGAAAACTTCGATATGCTGGGCGTTTACCAGACCTATGCCATGCTGGTGTATGCGTTCTTGACGCAACCATTGGCCGCCGGAGAACTGCTCTCTGACATGCAGGGTGCGCCTATCATCATGGCCAAAACCCTATTCGCTGGCCTGGCGCCAGAGGAGTGGGTCGAGATCATCCAGTCAGGGACGCATAAATTCCAATTGATTAGCGAAGCCGAGCAGGAGCATTGGGTAAGTTATCGTGAAGACCTTGATAAAGCTGTGGTTGCATTCGTAATCGCGGGCACTGAGGACGGAACCCCATTTGAGAAGGACGAAGTATTACCGATGTTCGGGGTCATGCTGAGCATGCTGTGTGAGGCTTTTTCTGCCTAACAAGCAGTTTGTTCAAGTTTTGAGTTCCCCATCCAGGTAGAGCCATCTGCCATCGAGCCTGGAAAAACGACTGATTTCATGCAGCCTGTATGCTTTGCCTCCCAGCTTATACTTAGCAACAAACTCTACGATGGCACTGCTTTCATCACTAGCTTCATGGCGTTTTATCTCTAATTCTAGCCATTTCGCTGGTAGTTCATCTGCAAGACCCAGATTCGCTGGGCGGTAATCTGGATGCCATGTTTCCAGTAGATAGCCCTCAAGCCCGAGCACATAGGCGCTATAGCGTGAACGCATCAAGGCCTCGGCTGTTGGCGCAGGTATGCCTTGGTGATAGGGCTGGCAGCAATCGAGATAGGTGTTGCCGCCACATGGGCAGGCATAGGGTGTAGAAATTTTAACCATGATGGTTGCCAATAATTATTCAGCCTGATTTTAAGCCATGTGTAATCTTTACCACTACTGAATCCAGTAAGGTTTGATGTCCGTATATAGTGCTGTCTGCTAACAGTCGGGGGTCATCATCTTTTGAGTTTGCCAAAATACTTGTTCCTTGGTTCTGTCATCATCAGCGCCCTGAGCTTGCTCGTTGCCTGCTCTCCTTTGAAGACATTGAATGCAGTTATCCCCGATAATGACTATATGGTGACTAAAGATATCGCATATGGCGAACTTCCACGGCAGAAACTGGATGTTTATGTACCCAGGATGCCCAAACCTAATGTTGTTGCAACTCAGGATAAGCGACCGGTTGTCGTCTTTTTTTACGGTGGTAGGTGGGAATCTGGCAATCGCGTCGATTACAAGTTTGTCGCTGAAGCCTTAACCTCGCAGGGATTCATTGCCATTATTCCGGATTACCGCATCTACCCCGAGGTGCTATTCCCGGGCTTTATGGCGGATCCAGCCAGTGCAGCCAAGTGGGCCAAACAGCACGCGGCTGAATATGGTGGTGACCCGCAACGTATTTTCTTGGTAGGGCACTCAGCGGGGGCACATATAGCTGTGATGTTGAGCCTGAATAATGAGTATCTGGCGGTGCAAGGCCTCAAGCCGGCTGATTTTCGTGGGACCATCGGCATGGCTGGGGCTTATGATTTCCTGCCACTGAAAAAGGAGCGGATGAAGATTATTTTTGGGCCTGAACAAGACCGTTGGAAATCGCAGCCGATCAATTTTGTCACAGGGAGCAACTCACCGATGCTGCTTGTGGTGGGCAAGCAGGATACGTTGGTCTGGCCAAAGAATACCTATAATCTGGCAGCCAAGATCAAGGCTGCTGGCGGGCCGGTAGAGGTGGTTGAGTATCCAGACCTTGGCCATATCGACTTGATAGCGAAGCTGGCCAGGCCATTCCGTGGGGACGGGGAACTACTTCAGGCGATGGCTGAATTTATACGTAGTCACTAGTCAAGCCTGCAGGAATTGCTGCACCTGCTCCATCAGTATGCCTGCTACAGGCTTCCCCATCTTCGATTCCCTGATTGCCATATGCCATAGCGAGATGCAGCCTTTTAACTGCTCTACGCTTTGTGCCGCTTCAATTTTTTGTGTGATGTTTTGCCCCATGATGCCCAGGTATTCTTTGGAGCTATCCAGTAAAATTTCTTTCAATCCTGAAACTTTCTGTGTATCGATGCTTGCCTGAGCAGGCTGAGTCGGAGTTACTGGGCTGGCATCCGTCTTCGTCATATGTACTACGGCTGATGGGCCAGGTTTGGTTGATACAGATTCCGGATCATGGATGTAGCCGAGTTGCTCAAGATCGGCAACGATCTTGGCTACATCAAGATGATTCAGGTGTTTTTCCAGGTCATCCTGCGTACGTTTACCATCAATCATGATCAACACCTGCCGCTGACGCAGATTCAAGGCGCGCTGATCACCACTGATTTCCAACATTCCCGAATAGGATTTTTGATAGACCATGATGGCTTGTGTTCATAAGGAACGATAAATCAAGATGGTCATAGCCTAATGTGAAAATGTTGCGCCAACATTGCGCTTTTATGTCATTTACCGAAGCCCATGAAAAAGCCCCGCATGGCGGGGCTTTTTTGAGAGTAGCAGATAGAACCTTGTCTTAAAGTTTCTTTTCTTCAACAATTGGCACATGTGGAATGCCATAGTCATCTAGTATCTTGATGATGTCCGCTTTCCTGCGTTCAAGCGCACCTTCAATCATGGCTAGGCGTTCTTTGTCTTTCTTGCGCACGCCGACGGATATGTTCCAGAATGACTTGCCGTGCTCGTTGATATCTTCATATTCCGGTACCGGAACGACGACTAGCTCTTCCTTGGATTGCTTGGCGAAGTAGCCACCAATCGGGCCCCAGACAATTGCCACGTCTATGTCGCCCTTGACTAGGTCGTCAATCAGGAAGCTTGGGGGGAGGTTGAGATCACGCTGGATACGGTACGGGCGCGAATTTCCTAGCAGGCCTTTGTCGCTGAGTGGGCGGGTTGGGGGAGATTCCTGGATTACGCCAATTTTTGCCTTGTGCAGGTCAGGCGAATCGTAGTCCTTGATGTTGTAACCGCTACTCTTCTTGTAAACAAATACATAGCCAGAACGGTAGTATGGTTTGGAGTTAAGCGTGATATCAGCTTCGGTAGCGGTGCCTATCACTACATCACACTTATAGGCATTCAGCGTATTACGGTAAAAACCTTGCCTGTCGTACCAGAAGCTCCATTCCACTTTTTTGTTCAGGTCTTTCGCAAGAACTTCAGCAATTTTATTCTCAAAGCCTTCCAGCTGTTCGTTGGAATAAGGCAGGTTATCCCTTGGGGCGCATACACGGAAAGAATTAGGATCCTCAGTCTGCCTGGCCTCGCCTACACGGCTCCCGTAATCTTCGTCTTCAGCCAGGCAGATGTTCGCGCTGGCGGTTAGTAATAGCACGGTAAGAATGCTGCCTAATTTAGTCACCATCATGTGATGTTTCATGAAGGGCTCTCTCCTGGTTATTTAATGGAATTTGGAACTGGCAACAACGTTGCAGCTCCCAGTACGACTAGTGAAGAGGACTAAAGTTTTATCTATTTTGGGTAACTATCATGAAGGGCTGCTAAGGATTTTCATGAATCGTTATATTAGTTTACTTAACAGCTAGAAAATCTCACGAGTTTCCAGAAATTGGATATCCGGATAGCGTTCCTGGGCCATCTGCAGATTAACTCGATTTGGTGCCAGGTAAACATACTGTTCAGCGCCATCAAGCGCGACATTGAAGCCGTACTTGTCAGCGATTGCTTTGAGGTCGGCATCCTTGCCGCGCAGCCAACGCGCCGTGGAGCAGTCGTAATTTTCAAACACCACATCCACGCCATACTCATGCTCAAGCCTGTGAGCTACTACGTCGAACTGTAGCGTACCAACTGCGCCCAGAATCAGGTCGTTACTTAGCAGGGGGCGGAATAACTGCGAAGCGCCTTCCTCTGCCAGTTGCTGTAAGCCTTTTTGCAGTTGCTTCATCTTTAGCGGATTTTTTAACCGTGCCCGGCGGAAGAACTCTGGCGCGAATGATGGGATCCCGGTGAACTTGAGATCCTCACCTTCGCTGAACGTGTCGCCGAGCTTGACCGTACCGTGATTGGGGATGCCGATGATATCGCCCGCGTAAGCTTCGTCTGTGGTGTTACGATCCTGCGCCATAAAGGTGATGGCGTTATTGACAGCCAACAGCTTGCTGGTGGCGATTTGCTTGATTTTCATGCCACGCTCGAACCGGCCAGAGCAGACGCGCAGGAAGGCGATGCGGTCACGATGCTTGGGATCCATATTGGCCTGGATCTTGAACACGAAACCTGAGAACTTTGCCTCATCTGGCATCACGCTACGGCTCGCCGTATTACGCGGTAATGGCGCTGGAGAGAGGTCGACTACTGCATCCAGCAGGGATTGCACGCCAAAATTATTGATGGCTGAACCAAAGTAGACCGGGGTCTGTTTGCCAGAGAGATAGGCTTGTTTGTCAAAGGTATGCGAGGCACCGCGTACCAGTTCGATATCCAGTCTCAGCTCATCGGCCTGGCGACCAATGAGCTCATTCAGGCGTGGGTTATCCAAGCCCTCGATAGTTTCGGAGGTTCCTTTTTCCGCATGCGGGTCAAAGAACGAGATGCTGTCGGTATAGAGGTTGTAGACCCCGCGAAAACTCTTCCCCATGCCAATGGGCCAAGTCATGGGAGCGCATTGCATGCCGAGCACTGATTCGATCTCATCCAATAGTTCTATCGGTGCACGTGATTCGCGATCGAGCTTATTGATGAAGGTGATGATAGGAGTGTCGCGCATGCGGCAGACGTTGAGCAGTTTGATGGTCTGCGCCTCGACACCATTCACCGAGTCGATCACCATCACCGCAGAATCCACGGCGGTCAGCGTGCGGTAGGTATCTTCCGAGAAGTCATCGTGGCCCGGCGTATCGAGCAGGTTGATCATGTGTTCGCGATACGGGAATTGCATGACTGAGGAGGTCACCGAGATGCCGCGTTGCTTTTCCAGCTCCATCCAGTCAGATGTCGCATGGCGGGCTGCCTTGCGTCCGCGCACTTCGCCGGCTACCTGGATAGCACCACCGAACCACAGCAGCTTTTCGGTAAGCGTGGTTTTACCCGCATCAGGGTGCGAGATAATGGCAAAGGTACGGCGGCGGCGGATT
The DNA here is from genome assembly GCA_036560445.1 of Methylophilaceae bacterium. Taxonomy (GTDB): domain Bacteria; phylum Pseudomonadota; class Gammaproteobacteria; order Burkholderiales; family Methylophilaceae; genus DATBRG01. The sequence continues at coordinate 81,044 of DATBRG010000005.1, read as the reverse complement.
TCTTCTTGCAGGGTGCTCATGCAGGTTTTTGACTATGGAAAAGGGCGCTATTGTACCGCGAGTGAGGATTTATCGTGCAGGCTTGCTTCAAACATACTTGAAATCACGGTGTTGGCCATGATATTCATGAAACAACAGGGCGCATAATATATGGATGGAACCTTCTTTGAACAATCAAGTTAACCAGCAATTGATGCTGGCAATTGATGGCATGACTTGCGCCTCCTGCGCTGGCCGGGTAGAAAAGGCGCTAGCCAAAGTCCCTGGCGTGATGTCTGCCGAAGTCAATCTCGCTCTGGAAACTGCTCAGGTTTCAGTTGCTGCGGGGAAATTTAATACCCAACAGCTGATTGATGCAGTTGTCGCCAAAGGGTATGGCGCCAAGCTTATTCAAGACCAACTGGCCAGGCCAGATTCAAGTAAGAGATTCGACTGGTGGCCAGTTGCGGTCTCTGCATTACTTTCATTACCGCTGGCGTTAGCCATGGTTGCCGAATGGTTCGGTTGGCAGGGGCACCTTGCTGGCTGGCTGCAACTGGCATTAGCTACTCCGGTGCAGTTCTGGTTGGGTTGGCGTTTCTATCGCGCTGGCTGGAGCGCGCTCAAGGCGGCTACGGGCAATATGGATTTATTGGTGGCTTTGGGAACATCGGCTGCCTATGGTCTCAGTGTTTACCTTCTGCTTAGTCCGGTGCATGGCGGCATGCATCACCTGTATTTCGAGTCTTCCACTATTGTGATCACTTTGGTATTACTGGGTAAGTGGCTGGAAAGTCGTGCTAAACGCCAAACCACCGAGGCCATTCGCTTGTTGAATGCGCTGCGCCCGGAGCGGGCTAGGGTAAGGCGTGATGGGCAAGACATGGATATTGCAATAGATAAGGTTGTAGTGGGTGATTGGGTGGTGGTTCGTCCAGGTGAGCGCATTGCGGTTGATGGCCGTGTGGAGGATGGAGCAAGCCAGGTGGATGAGTCGCTGATTACCGGTGAAAGCCTGCCTGTAGCCAAAAAAATTGATGACATGGTCACCGGCGGCGCTGTTAATGGTGATGGCCTGTTACTGGTGCGCACTACAGCAGTAGGTGCTGAATCAGTGTTAGCCCGCATCGTGCGACTGGTGGAATCAGCCCAGGCCAAAAAAGCGCCTATCCAGCGCATGGTAGATAAAGTGAGTGAAGTATTTGTGCCGGTTGTGATGGTTGTTGCCTTCATTACACTCCTGGCATGGGGCTTGGTTGGTGGGGATTGGCAAGTCGCCATTCTGAATGCGGTTGCGGTATTGGTAATTGCCTGTCCCTGTGCGCTGGGGTTGGCAACCCCAACTGCTATCATGGTGGGTACTGGTGTTGCCGCGCAACACGGCATACTGATCAAGGATGCGGAAGCACTGGAGCTAGCGCATGCAATCAAAACTGTTGCTTTTGATAAGACCGGTACGCTGACTGAAGGGCACCCTAAGCTCATTACTTTGCAACCCATCGAAGGTGATACAGATAGCTTGTTGGCTCTGGCAGCCAGTTTACAGGCTGGTAGCCAGCATCCACTGGCCAAAGCCGTGATGCAGGCTGCGCAGGCCAAAGGCATTGCATTACAGCAAGCACAAGCACTGGCAGCGCTGCCGGGCAAGGGTGTGTCCGGCAAGGTTGGTAGTCAGCAATTGTACTTGGGCAATACGCGATTGATACAAGAGCTAGGTATTGAGATGACCGTATGGAAAGACAAGGCTGCTGTGCAAGAGACCCAAGGCTACAGTGTTGCCTGGTTGGCCGCGTTAGAACCAGCCCCGAGATTACTAGGCCTTTTGGCGTTTGGAGATACGCTTAAAGCCACTGCTATCGACGCTATCAAGAGGTTGCAAGTACAGGGGATCCATACCGTTCTGGTCACAGGCGACAATCAAGGCAGTGCGACTGCGATTGCAGATCAGCTTGGCATCAGCCAGGTATATGCCGGGGTTCTTCCGGGCGAAAAAGCAGATATCCTGGCACAACAGCCTGCCAGGCTAGTGGCTATGGTGGGCGATGGCATCAATGATGCCCCCGCGCTGGCAGCAGCAGATATTGGTATTGCCATGTCCGGTGGTACCGATGTGGCTATGCAGGCAGCAGGTATCACCTTGATGCGAGGCGACCCGGCACTGGTTGCCGATGCCATTGCCATCTCGCGCCGTACCTATCACAAGATCCGGCAAAATTTGTTCTGGGCGTTTGTATTCAACGTGGTCGGCATACCGCTAGCAGCATTCGGTTTGTTAAGCCCGGTGATTGCAGGCGCTGCCATGGCCCTGAGCAGTGTGAGTGTGGTTTCGAATGCCTTGCTTTTAAAGCGCTGGAAACCTGCGGCATGAGAGAGAGCAGTTCTACGAGTCGCATAGCTGCAGTAATATTGGCTTAGGAAGCCATCATCACCAGAAGAAGAAATGCGCACGCTAGACCAGATATTAGAAGAAAAAGTCACTCTTTCAACCGACGAAGCCTGCGTTTCCCACGCCATCAAGTGCAGCCCGTTTACCCAGCGTTTGCTGACTAGTGATGCAGAGTTGCTGCGTGAGCTGTTGCAGCATTTGCATGAGGCCTGGACTGAGCAGGCCATGCGTGATTGGCTGGCGACTATGGTTGTCAGTGATGAGGCCAGTCTCAAGCGTACCTTGCGTAAGTTACGGCAGCGCGTACTTCTAAGACTCATTGTGCGTGACCTGAATCACATGGCAGATTTGCAGGAGGTCATGCGCGTCGCGAGTTGGCTGGCAGAAGTCAGCGTGCAATTTGCATTGCATCACTTGGTGCCGACGCTTGAAGCCAGTTTGGGCCAGCCGCTGGGCGAGAGTGGGGGGCGGCAACAACTGATTGTGGTTGGCATGGGCAAACTTGGCGGTGGCGAGCTCAACGTTTCATCAGATATCGACCTGATTTTTGCCTTCGAGGAAGATGGTGAAACCAGCAGCCCTCATCCCATCAGTAATAGCGAATTTTTCACGCGGTTAGCGAAAAAGCTGATCGCAGCAATTGATGAATCGACTGAGGATGGATTTGTTTTCCGTGTTGATATGCGGCTACGGCCTTATGGCTCCGAGGGGCCTCTGGCATGCAGTTTTGCCATGCTGGAGGAGTATTACCAAAACCAGGGCCGTGAATGGGAGCGCTATGCCTGGATCAAGGGTCGCGTAATCGCTGGCCCGGGTCGGAATCTGGCGGATTTGCTGCGGCCATTCGTGTTCCGAAAATATCTGGATTATGGTGCCTTTGCCTCCATGCGGGAGTTGAAAGTTCAGATTCAACGCGATGTTAATCGACGCGATATGCATGACAACATCAAGTTGGGCCGTGGTGGTATTCGCGAAGTAGAGTTTATCGCGCAAGTATTCCAGCTTATCCGTGGTGGGCGCGACAGCAGCTTGCAGATACGGCCAACCTTGGGCGTTCTGGCTTTAATTAAAGCAAAGGAACTGTTGCAGGCGAGTACAGTGGACGAGCTCTCTCAAGCTTATACATTTCTGCGCAATCTCGAACATCGCCTGCAATACATGGAGGATGCGCAAACGCAGGAGTTGCCGAGAAATGAGGCAGCACAGGCACGTATTGCATTGGCCATGGATTTTGCCAGCTGGGGTGCTTTCAAGGATGCCTTGGAACAGCACCGTGCGAAGGTACAACTGCATTTTGATGAGCTGTTCAGCGTGCCTGATGCCGACCCGAATAAAACTCTGTCAGGCTATAACGGGCTTGCTAGTGATGTTTGGCAGGGCTTGTTGACTGAGTCTGGCGCACTGGATGCGCTAAAGTCCTTGGGCTATGAAGATACTACCGAGACTTTGCGTCGCCTTGTGGGGCAGCATGCGAGTAGCCGCTACAAGAGCTTGCCAGAAACCAGTCGACAGCGTTTTGATGCACTGATGCCACTGGTGATTGCGCAGGCGGCAACTGAGTCTCGGCCGGAAGTGACATTGATGCGAGTATCTGACTTGTTGGATAGCATATGTCGTCGTGCCAGCTATCTAGCCTTACTGGCCGAATATCCGCAAGCTCTAGAACTGGTTATCAAGCTTTGCAGTGCGAGCCCATGGCTCGCCCAGTACCTTTCTCAACACCCGATTTTACTGGATGAGTTGCTAGATACGCGCAATCTTTACGCAGCCCCGGATTTTATAGCGATGCGAGCAGAGCTTAAGCAGCGTCTAAGTGAAGTAGATGGGGATGTTGAGCGACAGATGGACGTCATGCGCCATTTTAAACATGCAGCGGTATTCCGTTTTGCTGCCAAGGATGTGGCTGGTGAATTACCTCTGCGTACACTTTCTGATTATCTCAGTGAACTGGCAGACCTTATATTGCAGCAGACGCTGGAAACCATCTGGCCGATATTGCGCGGTAAACATTGTGAGCAACCAAAATTTGCAGTCATCAGCTATGGCAAGCTCGGTGGAAAAGAGCTGGGATATGCCTCCGATCTGGATATCATATTTCTTTACGATGATGATGCGCCCGGGGCGGGGGAAATCTATGCGCGCTTTGGTCAGCGTATCAACAACTGGCTCAACAGCCTGACCTCTGCAGGCATGCTGTATGAAACTGATCTGGCATTGCGGCCAGACGGCGCAAGCGGCTTACTGGTGAGCTCAATTGAAGCATTCCGCGAATATCAACAACACAAGGCATGGGTCTGGGAACACCAGGCTTTGACTAGGGCACGATTCAGTGCGGGTGATGTATCAATTGGGCAGGCTTTCGAACAGATTCGGGTAACAGTATTACAACAGCCTCGAGACCATATGCAACTCAAGGCTGAAGTGATTGCCATGCGACAGAAGATGGAAAACGCTCATCCCAATCATAGTGGCTTGTTTGACCTCAAGCACGATAGGGGTGGGATTATTGATGTTGAATTCATTGTGCAATACCTGGTGCTTGCCTATGCCGATAAATATCCACAGCTCACCGATAACAGCGGCAATATCGACTTACTGCTATCGCTCGGCAAGCTAAAGCTGATTGAATTGCAACTTGCCCAGCATGTAGGCGAGGCCTATCGCCAGTTACGCAGCAAACAGCATGCGATACGGTTGCAAGGCGAGAGTATGGCCCGCGTGGATATTATGGAAATAAGTGCGCATGTAGAAGCAGTAAAGGCGCTTTGGGAAAAGGTTTTTCTAGCATAATGATCGAGAGAGTTCTTGATATATTGCGGACGAATGATTTAGTTTATTTACTATTAACTTAATGTAAGATTTGGACATCAAAAGTTTTACTAAAAGCCATTATGACAAAATACGATAATCTCAAGCTGGACCATCAATTATGCTTTGCGCTGTATGCGGCCACGCATGCCTTAACCAGGGCTTATCGCGGCGCGCTGGAGCGGGCAGGGCTTACCTACACACAGTATCTCGTCATGCTGGTGTTGTGGGAAGGTGATGGCGTCAGCGTTGGTAACATTGCTCAACGACTGGATCTTGATTCAGCGACATTGACACCAATGTTGAAGAGGCTGGAAACAGCAGGGTTGGTCTCACGAACCCGTAACCTGAACGATGAGCGTGTGGTAGAGATTCGGTTAACAGAAGCCGGAAATCAATTACAGGATGAAATCGCTCGTGTGCAGAATAATGTGGCGTGCCAGACGGGCTTAGGGCCGCAAGAATTCAACCAGCTAAAAGACACCCTGCACCGCTTGGTCGAGACTATGGCTAAAGAGCCGCAGCAACAAGCAGCCGCTTGAGGAGTAGCAATAACCGGCTACCCGACTAAATCAGATCAGACTAGCAACATTCTTCGCAAGTGCTTTACCAAGCAGGATGTGCTGGTCTGCATCCAGGTGAATTCCATCAATCAGGCTGACAGGCGTTATCTTGCCAGCATCGAAGAAATGGCAGCCTAGTGTGTTTGCGATTTCCTGAAACGCCATAGCCAATCCCTCGCTTTTCTTCTGTGCACCTTCAAACTTGGCCGCCAGGGGCCCTTTAGGGTTATCGATAGATGGCGGTGCAACAATCAGGATAGGCGGTATTGGCATGCCCGGTTCGATAGGGGCCTGGCGGATTGTATTGACCAAGGCCGTAATGCCTTGGGCAGAATGTGAGGCATTATGTGGATGCATGGACTGGAAATCATTGGTACCTAGCATCAGTACTACCAGAGCTAGTGGAGAGTGGGCTTCTATGCGTTGAGCCAATCCCACCAAGCCATTACGACCGGGCTTGAATGGATCATCCCATACTGTACGTCGGCCATTCAGGCAGTCTTCAATGACTCTGGTACTTTTACCCATAGCGTTGAGTTCGAGTTCCATAACACCTGGCCATCTTTGATCGAACTCCAGGCGTTTTCGAGTGGTGGGGATGATGCCCCATGATAATGAGTCGGAGTAAACGAGTATGTGTTGCATGAGTTTCTCCTTGAGCAGAATGAATAGATTTAACCGATTTGTACCGATAGCATGGATATAGAACCGCCTTCCATGCCCTCAACAGGTAAGCTAATTTCCTCACCGGCCTGCTTTGAGCCTAGCACATAGAGTAATGGCAGGTAATGTTCGGGGGTCGGAACGGCAAGTGCAGCATCAGTGCCAAGTTGCATGTAGTTGATGAGCGATTCATGATCGCCCTCGAATATGAATTTTCGAATCTGGTTTTCAAAGCGGTCAGCCCAGTCATAAGCGGTCACTTCAGTTTTTCCCCATGCATAAGTTCGCAAGTTATGGACAATATTCCCACTCCCCATTAGCAATATGCCCTCGCTGCGAAGCGCTGCCAGTTGCTTGCCGAGTTCATAGTGAAATTGTGGAGGCTTGCTTGCATCTATGCTGAGTTGCACGACGGGGATATCTGCTTCAGGAAAAGCATGGCATAGAACAGACCATGCCCCATGATCCAGTCCCCAATTTTCATCGAGATTTACCGTAAGAGGGGCGAGCATATCCTGAATATGTTTTGCCAGTGGCGGGTCGCCTGGAGCTTGGTACTCGACATCATACAAAGCTTGTGGGAAGCCGCCAAAATCGTGAATAGTCGGTGGCTGCAGGTTGGCCGTGATTGCCGTGCCTGGCAGATACCAGTGTGCCGAAATGACCACGATGGCCTTAGGTCTCGGCACCGCCTTGCCGATGTCAGCCCAGGCCTCGGTGTAGGAATTCCTTTGCAGTGCATTTATGGGGTTGCCGTGGCCAAAGAAAATGGCTGGCATTAATGTGTCCATAAAAAATCCACGTCAATTGAAGATGCTAATCTACTAAAGAAGGCACTTGCTAGCCAGTGTTGATTAAATACATGTCTCTGCATGATCCTGATTCATGAATTTCACTCTTGCCGTTTGCTGGAGATGTGATACACAATCAGGCCTAATTCTACTGCCTTGGTATTCAACTTCATGAGTTTGCGTTTCCGTCTTAATCTACTGATCACGGTGCTATTGCTGATGTTTATGTCGTCAGTAGGTTTTGTCATCATCAAGAGTATGCGTACCTCGATCCAAGAGGGTGTGGAAGCTGCTACGCGTGTCACAGTCCAATTGCTGGATACGGTAATCCTCAGTTCTTTTCAGAACCCTGAAGGAGGCCCTACGCATGAGGTCTTGCACCGATTCCTGGAGCAATTAGGCCATGTGCGTAGCAATGACATATTGCTCTACGATTTGCGTGGGGATTTGATCTTTCAGTCGCCACCTTCCAAATTCCGCACGACCGAGAAACCGCCACAATGGTTTGTGGAGCTGGTTGAGCCCAAGCAAGAGATTATGACCCGGCGTATCCATTTCGGGTTGTTGGTCGTGGCATCTAATCCCGCGGGTGCGATCAGCGAAGGCTGGGAGCGCGTGAGCAACCTTTTGCTGCTGGGGATAGGTTTTTTTGTAGTAGTGAACGTTGTGATTTACTGGATGCTCGGCCTCTGGTTACGCCCACTGAATGGCATGCTGAAAGCGATCAGTGAGGTGGAGCAGGGCGACCTCGGCACTCGCATGCCGAAATTTAATTTGCCGGAATTCTCGCGAATTGCGCAAAATTTCAACCTCATGGGTGAATCGTTGCAAAGCAGAACTGAAGAAAATCGCCGCTTGGCACTTATTGTCAAACAGACCGCGGACGCCATCATGATCCATGATCTAGATGGCAAGATATCGTTCTGGAACCCCGCTGCACAGCGCATATTTGGCTATGCGCCAGAAGACATTATCGGTCAATCAGCGACATTGCTTACGCCACCTGACCAGAAGGAGGATCTTGAGCAGAATCTCCGCGCGATCAATGCCAAACGTACAGTTGAACATTACGATACCAAGCGGGTGGCCCGTGATGGGCGTTTAGTGGATGTCTCGCTATCAGCCTCACCGCTGGTTGACCCTAAAAGCGGGGAGGTGATAGGCGATATATGCACCATGCGCGACATCACCGAACGCAAGCATGCTGAAGCTGCAGAAAAAGAGCTGGAAGAGAACCGCCAGCTTACACATCTGATCCAGCGCCATATCGAGGACGAACGGCGTAGCTTGGCACGCGAACTACACGATGAGCTGGGGCAGTATGTCACGGCAATCAAGACCTTCGCTGTAGGCATTGCCAACAAGACCAAAAGCCAGATGCCAGATATTGAGGCTAACGCGCAGACCATAGTGGCGGCCGCCAACCATATTTATGATGGCATGCATAATATTATTCGCCAGTTACGGCCAGGCTCATTGGATAATCTTGGCCTGTCAGAAACCTTACGCGATGCGGTTGCGGGTTGGCAGGCACAGCACCCACACATCGGCTTTAGTTTGAACTTATCAGGCAAATTCGATGCCCTAGGAGAGACATTAAATATCAATCTCTATCGTATAGTGCAGGAATCAGTGACCAACGCTTTGCGCCATTCAGAAGCAAGCAGCATAGATATCAAGCTTGCCATTACCAAAACTGGTGAACTGCAACTCATCATCAAGGATAACGGCAAGGGCATGGATATCAATACAGTCGACCAGACCAGCCATTTTGGTTTGTTGGGCATGCGTGAGCGAGCCCAAGCATTGCATGGAAGCTTTAACCTTGATTCGGGACCGAAAAAAGGCACAACGATCTATATCAATATTCCCAAAGGAAATTACTTATGAGTGGACAGATTAACGTCATGTTGGTTGATGACCACGCTGTAGTTCGCATGGGATTCAAGATGCTGCTGGAATCGGCATCCGATATCAAGGTGGTCGCGGAGGCTGAAAATGGCGAACAGGCTGTGAAGATGTACGTCGAACATCAACCGGATGTAGTGGTGATGGATATCACCATGCCAGGTATTGGTGGGCTGGAAGCCATAGAGCGCATCATGGCCAAGGATAATTCGGCGCGTGTGCTGGTGCTATCTGCACATGAAGACTCGGTACACCCTAAACGTGTCCTGAACGCCGGTGCCATGGGCTATTTGACCAAGCGCAGTGCAGCAGAAGAGCTGATCAAGGCAATACGCACGGTGGCTAGCCGTAAGATGTATCTGGAAGCCAACATCGCCCAGCAAATGGCGATACAGCAACTGTCTGGTGAGGCGAATCCGGTAGATGTTTTGTCAGACCGGGAGTTTGAGGTATTTATTGCGCTGGCTAAAGGCAAAACCACCAACGATATTGCCGATACTTTATGTCTGTCACCGCGTACTGTGGGTACGCATCTTTATAATATCAAACAGAAACTCAATGCCAATAATTCAGCCGAAATAGCTTTGATCGCCATGCGCTCCGGGCTTATAGACCCTTGAGTTAAATAGATTTACCGGGCTGGGTAACGCGCTACGCTGAAGTCACTGCCTCCCGCAAGCTCAACGAACGCACGTTCACCGCTACTGATTTTTCCGAAGTCTGGTGGTATTAAAAAGGTAATCTGGTTATTCTTGGAGCTATCTTTTTTATCACCATCAATGGCCCCAGTCGCTACCTGCCAGTGTTTCCACTCACTTTGCGGGGGCACGTCGCTAGCGCCTAGCAAGCGACCTTTTTCCAGTACAGAAAGTTTTTCATCCCCCACCAGCAGGTTCCACATCTCGACACGTACCAGTCTCGTAGCTTGTAGTGATGCGGCCTTGTTATCAGAATCGTTCTGAGGGAGTTGCTCAACAGTTGGGGTGATTGTTGGAAAACTGGATGTGACGAAAGCTGCCCAGTATTCGTCCGGGACCGTATCTTTCAGCACTACATTGCGTCGGCTCTCTGCTTCCTTACGTTGTTGTGCATCATAGGCGTTGGAGGTGATTTTATCCGCACCGTGAAGCAGTAACGACCTCGCCAGTTGCTGGCCTATTGTCCCTCCCATACAGCCACCCAGCGCTACTGAAAGTAACGCCAGAGCGAGCCAGCTCACTGTGCGGTTGGGTACATGCATGACCGTAAGTTTTCAGACAGTTCATCAATACGTTTTTAACGCGGGAGGGTCAGATTAATCTTAGTTTAAGTGCTTGTCTAGCATGACTTAAACAAAATTACTTAACGCGGGCTGGCCCGTACGCTGATAATGCCGCTGATGATGATTAATGCCACTGCCAGCCAGCGGTCTGGCGAGAGGGTTTCACCCCAAAGGATAATTCCAAAAAGGCTAGCCAGTACTACAGTACTATAGGCCAGACTCCCAACCACTAGCGGGTTGCCAGTGCGATAAGCACGGGTCATTGCCAGTTGGGCGATAGTAGCAGAGATGCCGATGCCCAGTAAAAGTGGCAGATCCTGCCATGTTAGTCGGCTAAAGTGATGGAGCAGCATCCACAACCCGCCGCCGATGGTACATACAAGGCTGAAATAAAATACTGTGCGCCAGTCGGGTTCGCCGGCTCGGCCTAGCTGAGTAACGTTGATATAAACTATCCCGGCTAACAGCCCGGAGAGCAGGCCCATTGCACCTGCAACCAATTCATCAATATGCAGGCTGGGCTTGAGTAGAAGCGCTACGCCAATAAAGCCCAGTATGATAGCGAGTATCAATATCTTGCGTGGCCGTTCATGTAACACAAATGGCAGGAACATCGCCATGAATAAGGGGGAGGTGTAGTTGAGTGTAATCGCCGTCGCCAGCGGTAACGCACTGATAGCATAAAAGAACAGCACCAACGATACAAAACCAAGAAATGCACGCCATAGCTGTTTGCCTAGAAACGGCGTTGCTAAAGGTAGCTGGCGTATTTGCGCCAATGCACAGATTGAGGCAAGGCCAAAAAATGAACGGTAAAAGACCAGTTCTGGCGCGCTGAATTTTTGTGCGCCTATCTTGACCAGTGCACCCATGACGGCAAAAAACAGCCCGGCGACTAACATCCACAGGCTACCTAGGCGAGGTAATGTCACAAATGAGCTTCGAGTTGTGTACGTAGCCAGCGGTGGAAATGTTCCAGCCCAGTTTCCATTGGATGCTGATAGGGGCCTCGCTCATCAATACCTTGAGCAAATAATGCACGGCGCCCCTCGTGCATGCGCTGGCAGATTTCCTTGTCTTCAATGGCGGTTTCTTCATAGGCCGCCTGCTGTGCTTCAGTGAATTCGCGTTCAAATAGGGCGATGTCTTCCGGGTAGTAAAATTCGACTACGTTGCTACAGCTATTCACGTCACGCGGGATGATGTGCGATACCACGAGCACGTGTGGATACCATTCAATCATCAGAAATGGATAATAAACCATCCAAATGGCACCGTGTCGGGGTGTTCTGTTTTGGCTGTATTGCAGAACTTGCTGTTGCCAGCGTTGATAAGTGGCAGACCCGGATTTTTGTAGTGCCTGCTTGACGCCGACTATCTGAGCACTGTAATTTTCGCCAAATTCCCAATTTAAGTTATCGCAGTCTACAAACTGGTTCAAGCCTGGATGGAAAGGGCCGACATGATAGTCTTCCAGATAGACTTCAATAAAAGTCTTCCAGTTGAAGTTATATTCTTCGATCATTATGCGGTCAAGCATATAGCCGGTGAAATCAAAATCCTGCTTGCAGCCTAATTGGCTGAGGTCTTTGGCGATATCACGCTTACTGTCAAATAATAAACCCTTCCAGTTCTGCAGCGTGGTTTTACCAAGATGCAGGCAGGGGTTTTCTGCGAAATGTGGTGCACCTAGCAGTTCGCCCTGCAGGTTGTAAGTCCATCTGTGCAGTGGACAAACAATATGATTGGCATGGCCTTTACCTTTAAGCATCAATGCTTGCCTGTGCCGGCAGACATTGCTGATAAGCTCGATTCCTTGCTGTCCATGTACAAGTACTTTTGCCTCCCGCATCCATTCGAGGGTATGAAAGTCGCCGTGATTAGGCACCATCAGTTCATGACCTACGTATTTTGGTGCTACAGGAAACAATATCTGCTGTTCCAAGGCGTATATGGCAGCATCGGTATACCAAGCTATTGGGAGCTGGGGGCTGGTTTGCTGTTTAAGCGCGTTAATGGATGTAATGGATGCCATGAATTGAGGGGGTAGCGTGATGGATAAACGGCTAATTCAACGCCAGATTATTCAAAGATAAAACGGATTCGATGCTGAATAGTGAACCATAATAGTTACAGGTTGGCGATTTTGCCCGAATCAGCGTTTTTTTCAAGCAATTTTTGCCGTGGAATTTGCCAGAAAACAGCCGCCGAGCCTGTGTCCTCAAGTTGTATGAAGCCTCTCATTCTTGCTTAATCTGTGGTTTTGCGATAACCTCGAGGCTCTTGATGTAAAACAAAATTATACAAGGGGCTATCAATGAAAAATCCGCTGGATTCCATTTTAGGCACGATCATATCGGGGTTGGTACTCACGCTTGTTTTGTGTGTTTTCCTGAAAAACTTTATTTTGGCGGGGGTGTAAATCATGGATTTCGTTCCTGGCATCGCCCGTTGGGTTCATTTTATGGCAGGTATTACCTGGATTGGCCTGCTTTATTACTTTAATTTTGTACAAGCGCCGGCGATGGCTGCTGCGGCGGCTGATAAGGAAGGCCCCGGCGGGGCTGGTATCAGCAAATATGTGGCTCCACGTGCATTACTGTGGTTCCGCTGGGCCGCAGTAGTGACTTGGCTGGCTGGTGCAGCATTGCTCGGCCCCAACTTTGTTCCGGCATTTACCTTACAACATGGTCTCGCAGGTATTGGCATCGGAGCTTGGTTAGGTACTATTATGCTGTTCAATGTATGGGTGCTGATCTGGCCTAACCAGAAGAAGATTCTCGGCATTGTTTCGGCAACGGATGAGGAAAAAGCCAAGGCACGACGAGTAGCATTCCTGACATCACGAACTAATACCATGCTGTCCATCCCTATGCTGTTTTTCATGGCAAACGGATGGAGCCATGCGGTGGCCTTAGGTCTGTAATAAAAGTTAATATAAGCTGCACACGGCGGCTAATGCCGCCGTTTCTTTTTATAGCTGCGGCAATTAATTGCCGCCATTTTTATTTTTAGAGTTTAGAAACATTAATTAAAATCATGTCGCAACACTTAATGAATACCTATGCCAGGCAGCCCGTTACCTTTGTCAAAGGTGATGGCGTTTGGCTTTGGGATGAACAGGGCCAGCGTTATCTCGATGCGCTGGCTGGAATCGCAGTGAATGGCCTCGGCCACGCACATCCTGAGCTCGTAGCTGCAATCAGCGCCCAAGCCGGCACCCTGATTCATCTATCGAATATCTATAGCAACCCTGTGCAAGATGCACTGGCTGAGAAGTTATGCGCCGTATCAGGGATGGATCGCGTATTTTTCTGTAATTCTGGCTGTGAGGCAAACGAAGCTGCAATCAAGCTGGCGCGGCTATATGGTCACCAGAAAGGTATTGAGAGTCCAGAGATTATTGTTATGGAAAAAGCTTTCCATGGCCGCACACTAGCGACGTTGTCAGCTACTGGAAATCGCAAGACGCAGGCAGGTTTCGAGCCATTAGTCAGTGGTTTTGTTCGTGTGCCATTTGATGATCTTGATGCTGTAAGTCAAGTGGCCTCGCGTAATGCCAATGTCGTAGCTGTATTGGTTGAACCAGTGCAAGGCGAAGGTGGTATCAATGTTCCGCATGATGCAAATGCCTATTTGCAAGGTTTGCGCAAGCTTTGTGACGAGCATGGCTGGCTGCTGATGCTGGATGAAGTGCAAAGTGGTATAGGCCGTACCGGCACCTGGTTTGCCTTTCAGCATACGAGTATCGTGCCCGATGTGATGACCTTGGCGAAGGGCTTGGGCTCTGGCGTACCGATTGGCGCTTGCCTGGCACAAGGTAAGGCATCAGAAGTGTTTACTTACGGCAAGCATGGCTCAACGTTTGGTGGTAACCCATTAGCCTCGATTGCGGGACTGACTACTTTAAATGTGCTGGAAAAGGACGGTTTGCTCGCGCATGCCGAACAATTGGGTAACTGGATTGCCGACGCGTTTAGGACGGAATTCAAGGATGTCAAAGGGGTTGTGAATATACGCAACGCTGGGCTCATGATAGGGATTGAGCTGGATAGGCCTTGTGCTGAGTTGGTTAAACAGGCGCTGGAGGCAAAGCTGCTGATTAACGTTACCGCAGATAACGTAGTGCGTCTGTTGCCGCCGCTGGTGATGAACAGCGAAGAAGCTAAGCAACTGGTGGATATCCTGGCACCATTAATCAAGAATTTTTTAAGCCGGTAACTGATGATGGCCGTTAAACATTTTCTGCAATTTAACGATCTCACGCGTGAAGAGCTTGATTATGTGTTCGAGCGTACGCGCTGGATCAAGCAACAGTTCAAGGCTTATCAACAATACTGGCCACTTTCTGACCGTACGCTGGTGATGATTTTTGAGAAAGCCAGCACGCGCACGCGCCTGTCGTTCGAGGCTGGCATGCAGCAGCTTGGAGGCTCAGCAATTTACCTTAACACGCGCGATTCGCAGTTGGGGCGTGGCGAGCCGGTAGAAGATGCAGCGCAGGTGATCTCGCGCATGAGTGATATTGTCATGATCCGCACTTTTGAGCAGGATGTGATCGAGCGCTTTGCTGCCAATTCGCGAGTGCCAGTGATTAATGGACTCACTAATGAGTATCACCCATGCCAGATATTGGCGGATATCTATACCTTTATTGAACATAGAGGGCCAATACAGGGCAAGACGGTTGCGTGGATTGGCGACTCGAACAACGTCTGCAATACCTGGTTGCAAGCGGCTGAAGTCTTCGATTTCAATGTGCACGTATCGACTCCGCCCGGCTATGAAGTTGAGCCTGAACGTGCCGGCCTTTATGGGACCGACCACTACGAAGAATTTGCTGATCCAATGCAGGCGGCCGAAGGTGCCGACCTAGTGACTACTGACGTATGGACTTCGATGGGTTTTGAGGCAGAAAACGAAGAGCGTCGCCGTGATTTTGCTGACTGGCAGGTAGATGGCGATATGATGAGGGCAGCAGCGAAAGACGCAGTATTTATGCACTGCCTGCCTGCGCATCGCGGTGAGGAAGTGGCGGCTGAAGTTATCGACGGTCCGCAGTCTGTAGTTTGGGACGAAGCAGAAAATCGCCTGCATGTGCAAAAAGCTTTGATGGAATATTTATTGTTAGGAAAAGTGAAGTAATGAGTGAAATTAAGAAAGTAGTTCTAGCCTATTCGGGCGGCTTGGATACCTCCGTTATCCTGAAGTGGCTGACCGATGTCTATGATTGCGAAGTGGTCACCTTTACCGCCGATATTGGCCAGGGTGAAGAGCTGGAGCCGGCGCGTGCCAAGGCCAAGGCATTTGGCGTCAAGGAAATCTATATTGATGACCTGCGCGAGGAGTTTGTGCGCGATTTCGTATTCCCGATGTTCCGCGCTAATACCGTGTATGAAGGCGAATACCTGCTCGGCACTTCCATTGCGCGTCCCTTGATCGCCAAGCGTTTGATCGAGATTGCCAGTGAAACCAAGGCAGATGCCATTTCGCATGGTGCTACTGGCAAGGGCAATGATCAGGTACGTTTTGAGTTGGGCGCTTATGCACTCAACCCCAATATTAAGGTGATCGCCCCTTGGCGTGAGTGGGATCTGTTGAGCCGTGAGAAGCTCATGGCTTATGCTGAAACGCATGGTATTCCGGTCGATATGAAACACAAGCATGGCGGTTCGCCATATTCTATGGATGCCAATTTGCTGCATATCAGCTACGAAGGCCGCCATCTGGAAGACCCTTCCGCCGAGGCCGAAGAATCGATGTGGCGCTGGACGGTGTCGCCAGAAAAAGCACCAGATCAGGCTGAATACCTGGATATCGAGTACGCCAACGGCGACCCGGTTTCGCTCAATGGGAAGAAACTCAAGCCGCATGAGCTTTTGGCGGAATTGAATAAGCTAGGTGGCAAGCATGGCATTGGCCGTCTCGACCTGGTGGAAAACCGTTACGTCGGCATGAAGTCACGTGGCTGTTACGAGACCCCTGGCGGCACCATTATGCTCAGGGCGCACCGTGCCATTGAGTCACTGACGCTGGATCGCGAAGTGGCGCACCTGAAAGATGACCTGATGCCACGTTATGCTAGCCTGATCTACAACGGCTACTGGTGGAGCCCGGAGCGTATTGCCCTGCAAACGCTTATCGATTATACGCAAAAGAGTGTAAATGGCTTTGTGCGCGTCAAACTCTACAAGGGTAACGTAATTGTGACTGGCCGTGAGAGCAGGACCGACTCACTGTTCGATCCAACCATTGCCACTTTTGAAGATGATGCCGGTGCCTATGACCAAAAAGATGCAGGTGGTTTTATCAAGTTGAATGCGTTGCGCATGCGTATTGCCGCGAACCTCAGAAACAGGAAGAAATAAGGAGAAATTGATGGCCCAGTTCGATAACGTCAGTGTCAAGAAAAAAGCGAATGTCTATTTTGATGGCAAATGTGTAAGCCACACTGTGCTGTTTCCTAATGGTACACGTAGCACGATTGGCGTAATTTTCCCTAGCACGCTGACATTTAATACTGTCGCGCCAGAGTTGATGGAGATTAGCCTAGGCGAATGCAAGGTACGGCTTCAAGGCGAAAGCGAATGGAAGACTTACAAAGCCGGAGATAAATTTACCGTGCCAGGTAATTCTTCCTTTGATATTGAAACTGTTGAAATGCTGGACTACGTTTGCCACTTTGAGTAACTCGACCGATTTCGCTCAGCTAGGCGTTGTTGCTCGTGCTAGCCGTACTAGATGTACTGTTTTCGCACTCTCGCCGCATCTGGCCTGCGCGATTCTCAGTTGAAAATTTGAGGAAAATATATGCCATCGTTTGATATCAGTTCTGAGGTTGATATGGTTGGCCTTAAAAACGCGATTGACGTTGCAGGCCGCCAGATTACCAATCGTTACGATTTTAAGGGTACCAGTGCCAAGGTCGAGTTGAACGAGAAAGACAAGGTCATCACTATCTATGGAGATTCTGATTTCCAGCTTGATCAGGTGAAAGATATCCTGCTGCCAGCTATGGAAAAGAAGGAAGTTGATAGCAGCAAACGTCTGGATCATCAGGATGTACAAAAGGTCTCCGGTAATAAGGTCAAACAGGATCTTAAAATCCGTGCTGGCATTGATAGCGATCTGGCCAAACGTTTAGTGAAACTGATCAAGGATTCCGGCCTCAAAGTACAGGCTAGCATCCAGGGTGATACGGTACGCGTGAATGGTGCCAAGCGCGATCTGTTACAAGAAACTATTGCACTGGTAAAAAAGTCGGTAACCGATTTTCCATTGCAGTTTGGTAATTTCAGGGATTGATTTGACCGATAACAATAGAAAGGGGCAGTAATGAATAAAGTTTTAATTATTGTGTTGTTGGGTTTGATGCTGGTTCTGTCTGGCTGTAACACAATCCGCGGCATGGGTCAGGATATTGAAAAGGGTGGCGAAGCAATTCAAAAATCCACCAAATAGTTTCTGCAGAAAGCCAGGTAATTATATCTGACTTGAATTAAATTTCAGGAAAACAAGATGTTAAGAGTAGGTTTCATAGGTTGGCGCGGTATGGTGGGCTCGGTGCTCATGCAACGCATGCGCGAAGAAAACGATTTTGCACTGATAGAGCCGGTTTTCTTTACTACCTCACAGCTTGGTGGCAAGGGGCCGGATATTGGCCGTGAAGTACCTCTATTGAAGGATGCAAGGAGCATCTCTGAACTGAAAGAGATGGATGCCATTATTTCTTGCCAGGGTGGCGACTACACCACCGAAATCTTCCCCAAACTGCGTGCTGGGGGTTGGAATGGGCACTGGATAGATGCAGCCTCCACCCTGCGTATGGAAAAAGATGCGGTCATTATTCTTGACCCAGTGAACCGTCACGTGATTGAAGATGCTTTAGGCAATGGTGGCAAGAACTGGGTCGGTGGTAACTGTACAGTTTCGCTCATGCTTATGGCGCTGGGTGGGTTGTTCCGTGAGAATCTCGTTGAATGGGCTACCTCCATGACCTATCAGGCAGCTTCAGGTGCAGGTGCACAAAATATGCGTGAGCTATTAAAGCAGATGGGCGAAGCGCATCGCGTGGCTAATGAGCTACTTTCTGATCCGGCTTCGGCAATACTGGATATTGATCGAGAAGTGGCAGGAACCTTGCGTGATGAGCGTTTCCCAACGGCTCATTTTGGCGTTCCGTTGGCTGGCAGCCTGATACCCTGGATAGACAAGGATTTGGGTAATGGCCAGAGCAAGGAGGAGTGGAAGGGGCCTGCCGAGACCAATAAGATACTCGGACGTGAAGCCAACCCAATCGCGATTGATGGCCTATGTGTGCGCATCGGCGCCATGCGCTGCCATTCACAGGCATTGACTATCAAGCTTAGGACAGATGTTCCACTCGAAGATATTAACAGTATCATTGCCTCTGCCAATGACTGGGTAAAAGTCGTACCTAATGAGCGTGAAGCCAGCATGCGTGAATTGACACCTGCAGCCGTCACCGGCAGTCTCTCGGTGCCGGTGGGACGTCTGCGCAAGATGAGCATGGGGGCTGATTATCTGTCTGCATTTACTGTAGGCGATCAGTTGCTTTGGGGTGCTGCGGAACCACTGCGTCGTATGCTGAGAATTTTGGTAGAAGACTAAGTTAGAAATCTGAACTTAGAGATAGCACGCAAATATAATAAGTGGCATGAGCTTGCATCTCTAACTATTTGATGTTAGCTTAATAAAGCTACTAAAAGTTCGATAAGGGTGGGATAGTGCATAAGTCCAAATTAAGACAGATTTCTCTAGCGGTGTGTCTTGCATTGATGCCATTTGCAGCTGACGCAGCTGGCCTTGGCAGATTGACGGTCATTTCTGGCTTGGGTGAACCGCTCAATGCGGAAATTGAATTACTATCCACCAGCGCTGAAGAGCTAGCTTCGTTAACGGCTGCCATCGCCCCGGAAGAGGCTTATGCGGTACAGGGCATCGAACGCACCGGCCTGCAAGGCGCTATCAAAATCGAAGTCAGTAAAAAACCAGATGGCTCCCCCATTCTTAAGCTAAGTACCAATCAGGCTGTCAGCGATCCCTTCCTTGATATGTTGATACAGGTAGACTGGTCTACGGGTCGATTGCTGCGTGAATATACTGTGTTGCTTGATCCCCCAGGTTATGCCGAGCATTCTGGAAACTCCTCTAGCGCCATGTCGCCGCCAGTTAGAGACAACATGGCTGAGTACGAGTCTGCTACCCCAATAACAAAAAAGTCCAAGAGTGCTAGCGTTAGCAAGGCTTCTGGCAGTAAGAGCGCTAATGGCAAAAAATCCGGTAAGCATGCTATGCCTGCTGAAGAGAGCCCACCGCCAGCTGAGCCTGCGCCTGGCGATAGTGGTTCTACTGAAAGTGTAAACGGCGAGGACCATACAACAGTACGTGGCGATACGCTGAGCGCGATTGCCGGCCAGATGAAGCCTGAAGGCGTCAATCTTGAGCAAATGCTGGTAGGACTTTATCGCGCCAATAAGAATGCATTTGTTGGCGATAACATGAATCGACTGAAAGTAGGGCAGATTCTGCATGCGCCGAGTCCTGAGGAATTACAGGCTATTAGCCGCAAGGAAGCGGCGCAGCAAATCCATGTTCAAACAGCAGACTGGAATGCTTATCGCAACAAGCTTGCAGGCATTGTTGCTGAATCAGCTCCGGCCGGTGAGGGCAGCAATCAGTCTACTGGCGGTAAGATTACTTCGGCGGCAGAAGATAAATCTGCGCCCGCAGCTGAGGGCCCACACGATGTGGTCAAACTTTCCAAAAACGATACTGGAACAAATAATGGTAAGGCTTCTGATGCCAAAGCGTTAAAAGAAAAACTCAACGCACTTGATGAAGAAGCCACCGCACGTGAAAAGACCATAAAAGAGGCTAATGAGCGCACCGCAATGCTGGAAAAACAGGTTGCGGACATGCAGAAGTTGTTGACCGTCAAGAATCAGGCGATGGCGGATATGCAGAAGAGTGCTGCAGCGCCCACTCCTGCAACTAAACCAGAAGCTCCGGTACCGGCCAAGCCGGTAGTAGAGCCACCCAAACCGGCGCAAGCTACCAAACCCGCAGAACCAGCCAAACCGGTAGAGGTTCCTAAACCTGCTGAGGCAGCTAAGCC
Organism: Methylophilaceae bacterium; assembly: GCA_036560445.1. Classification (GTDB taxonomy): domain Bacteria; phylum Pseudomonadota; class Gammaproteobacteria; order Burkholderiales; family Methylophilaceae; genus DATBRG01. Next base: position 60,547 of record DATBRG010000005.1, on the reverse strand, counting down.
GGTAGAAGCCCCCAAACCTGCGGCACCTGTTGTGGCGGAGAAACCTGCTGCTACACCAGCGCCGCCGCCAGCGGCTCAACCTAACCCTGAAGCAACGCCCGATGCAGTCAAGCCAGCCAAGAAAAAGAAAATCATCGTGCATCCTCCCCAGCCTACGCCTCAACCAGAGCCAGGTTTGCTTGATGGGCTGCCGTTAGATCCATTGGTGCTAGGTGGTATAGGCGGCGGTGTAGTCTTGCTGATCGGTGGCTGGCTATTTATGCGTAATAAACGTAAGCGTGGCCTGGATAGTTTTGAGCAGGGCATTCTTACTTCTGGCGGCCTCAAGGCTAATACGGTGTTTGGTAACACTGCCGGCGGTACAGTAGACACAGGGGATACTTCTTTCCTTACCGATTTCTCGCAAAGTAGCGCCGGTATGATAGATACGCATGATGTGGACCCTATCGCTGAAGCAGAAGTCTACATGGCCTATGGTCGCGATGCGCAGGCAGAGGAAATACTCAAGGACGCTATCGCAAAAGAGCCCAAACGCTATGAGTTGCATCTCAAGTTACTTGAAATACTTGCTGCCAGAAAGGACTCATCCGGCTTTGAAACAGTCGCTGGAGAACTCTACTCGACGCTGGGTTCTAACGATCCTACCTGGGCAAAAGTGGCTGAGATCGGCCGCAAAATGGAACCGGATAATCCGCTCTACGATACTGCCTCTGCATCAACCGCAGCCGCTACAAGCCATGCCCCCGCTAGCACTGAGCAGAAACTTGATGCAGATGAATTTGCCAATGCAGAAGTAATGACCGAATCCAGCCTCGATTTCTCTCTTGATGCCGATAGTAATGAGGGTTCTGTTGCTACGCCTGTGGAAGCAGCGCAGGATTCAAGCCTTGATTTTGATCTGGGTATGCCAGCTGCGCCAACTGAGAGCCTCGCTGAAGCTGAGACTCTGCCTGATCTCGGCATGCCTGCAAGTATTTCAGCACCAGAGCCAGAAGCTGATAACAGCCTGGATTTCCCTATGGAAATGCCAGAATTAGCTCCGGCCCCCACGCCCCCTCAGCAAGTTGCCGAGGAAAAGACAGACAACTCACTACAGTTTAACGTAGCCGAATTTGGGCAAACTCTGCCTGGTCTTGATATGTCTGGTATGGGGTCTGTTGAAGACAAGGCCGAGAAAGAGGCTGAAACGCCTGCAATCGCAGAAGCTTTCACGGAAGCGGATATCAGTTTCGATCTACCAGAAATTGGTACTGTTGAAGCTGCCCCAGCACCCGCAGCCGAACTGGATATGCCGGATTTTGATAAAACGATGATAATGAAACCGGAATTCAATGCGGGGGATATCGTGTTTGAGGCTGCCCCAGAACCGGCATCTGCTCCACTTGAGTTGCCGCAGATGGATGTGCCTCCTGCAATGGAACCCTCGCTGGAAGTTGCGGAGCCGGCTGATACTAATGCCTCGACTGATCTGGACTTCAACTTTGATCTTGGCGCAGAGGCTGCTTCAGAAACACCGATAGAAGCAGAGATGACTAAAGCAGCGGAGCTTGATTTATCGGGTATCAGCCTGGATTTTGACTCAAGTGCCGAGCCAGCAGCCGAACAGATAGCGACATCTGGTGGAGAATCGCCGGAAGTTGATACCAAGCTTGATCTGGTAACCGCATATATCGATATGGGTGACAGTGAAGGTGCTCGTGAACTGCTGGATGAAGTGCTAAAAGAGGGCGGTAGTCAACAGCGAGAACGCGCACAAAAACTGCTCGATAGCCTTGCTTGATAGGTGCAGCATATGAAGAAGCCGGACTTGTCGTCCGGCTTTTTTATTGCAATAGATTAAAATAGCAAGACTGTGCATCCTTCCATCAAAATTCTCTGCTTATTAGTATTTGCAATAGCCGTCCATGTTCTGGACTACGGGCTGCTAATCGCTATGTCCAGTCTGCTAGTCGCTGCTCTGCTTTATTATCGTGCAAAAGGCTTTCTGCGTATGCTTAAGCGCCTACGATGGTTGTTATTGTCACTCCTGCTGATTTTTGCTTTTAATACACCGGGAGAGTATTTGCAACCATGGCCTTTTGATCTTGCACCGACTTACGAAGGTGTGCAGGCCGGGTTGTTGCAGTCCGTCCGGCTGTGCATGATGTTAGCTGGTTTGTCGTTATTATTGGTCACTACTCGTCGCGAAGAGTTAATGGCTGGATTTTTTCTACTGCTTTATCCGTTACGCTATATCAAACTCAGCCCGGAACGATTTGCCGCAAGGCTATGGCTGACTTTGCACTATGCCGAACAGGCAACAGAAATTAAGGGAAGAACGAATTTTTTTGAGCGGCTCGATGAGTTAAAAATTCATTATGATCATTCGTATGACGGCCCCGAGTCGATTGAGCTCGAGCTGCCTGCTATCAGGTGGTTGGATATCCTGACCATATTCGCCTTGATAGGGATTGGGGCTTATCTGTTATGAGAATAGCACTTGGCCTCGAATATGATGGTACAGACTTTTGCGGTTGGCAGAGCCAGCCTGGCGGCTGCGGCGTGCAGGATAGTTTGGAACAGTCGCTACAGATGATGGCAGGACATGCCCTCAGGGTTACTGCAGCAGGCCGAACCGATACCGGGGTGCATGCACTTAGTCAGGTCGTGCATTTTGATACCAATGCTCAGCGACCACTTAATGCCTGGGTACGTGGCGTCAATGCAAGATTACCCAGTAGCCTACGCGTACTGTGGGCGCATATTGTAGATGAGAGTTTTAGTGCGCGTTTCGATGCTTGCCAACGCAGTTATCAATACCTCTTACTTAATCAGCCGATTGCCCCAGCTTTAATGATAGGTAAGGCTGGTTGGTTTCACTTGCCATTGGATATATCGGCTATGGCCGAAGCAGCAAAGTTTCTGATTGGCGAGCATGATTTTAGCGCTTTTCGCGCCGCTGAATGCCAGGCAAAAACGCCTATTAAGCAGCTATATCGGGCAGAAGTGCGTAGTAATGGTTCTTATGTCCTGTTTGATTTTTGTGCCAGCGCATTTTTGCATCACCAAGTACGTAACATGGTAGGCGCCTTGGTATATGTCGGCAAAGGTAGTCAACCCCCGGAATATATTGAACAACTTCTACAAAGTCGCGACCGTACGAAATCGCCACCTACTTTCTCGCCAGATGGCTTGTATCTCACTGGGGTGACTTACGACCCCAAATGGGGCTTGCCTGATACACATCGTAGCCTGAGTATTGTTATTTGATTGAGTCCCAGCCTTTGCTGGATGTGACAGCAAAGCTGCTTTCAGTTACGCTAGCACACTGTTAACTTAATATCTCCCACACCAGTGCGAACCCGAGTAAAAATCTGTGGCATCACCCGAATAGAAGATGCGCTGACTGCTATCCACCATGGCTGTGATGCCATAGGCTTGGTGTTCTATGCCCCAAGCCCACGTAACGTGAGTATTCAACAGGCTGCAAAGATTGTTGCAAATCTCCCGGCATTTGTCACTGCTGTCGGCTTGTTTGTTGATGCCGAGCCGGAAGAAGTTCGGGCAGTGCTGGCAAAGGTGCGGCTGGATTTATTGCAGTTTCACGGTGAAGAGACGCCTGAGCAATGCCGACAGTATGGCGTGCCATATATGAAGGCAATAAGAGTCAAGGCCGACACAAATTTGCTACAATATGCAGTTAATTATGCGGATGCCCGAGCGTTGTTGCTGGATACTTACGCTGAGGGCGTGGCCGGTGGTACTGGACAGGTATTTGATTGGAAGCTGATCCCTGAAAAGTTATCGTTACCTGTTGTGCTGGCTGGAGGTTTGAATGCCAACAATGTCGCAGAAGCGATACGCCAGGTTCACCCTTATGCGGTTGATGTGAGCGGCGGGGTGGAGTCCGATAAAGGGATCAAGGATGCGGATAAAATAGCTGCATTCATGCGAGGAGTGCGGAATTGAAGCAAGGAGCAGGTAATGCAAGTTTATGATATGCCGGATGAACGCGGCCACTTCGGCCCTTATGGTGGCATTTTCGTCGCCGAAACCCTGGTCGAGGCGCTCGATGAATTAAGGCTGATGTATGAGCGCTACCGCCATGACCCAGAGTTTCTCGCTGAATTTGCATATGACCTCAAGCATTTTGTAGGTCGCCCAAGCCCCATCTACTATGCGAAACGCTGGTCAGAAAGAATCGGTGGTGCGCGCATCTACCTTAAGCGTGAAGACCTCAATCATACCGGCGCGCATAAGGTAAACAACACAGTAGGGCAGGCTTTGTTGGCTAAGCGTATGGGTAAGCCACGAGTAATTGCTGAAACCGGTGCTGGCCAACACGGCGTTGCTACGGCGACGATTGCAGCCCGCCTGGGCCTAGAATGCGTCGTTTATATGGGTTCCGAAGATGTTAAGCGCCAAGCGCCCAATGTCTTCCGCATGAAATTACTGGGAGCTACCGTGGTGCCGGTAGATAGTGGCTCAAAAACACTTAAAGATGCACTGAATGAAGCCATGCGTGATTGGGTAACCAATGTTGCCGATACTTTTTACATTATTGGGACAGTTGCTGGCCCTCATCCATACCCCATGATGGTTCGTGATTTTCAGTCAGTCATTGGCGTCGAAGCCAAACAGCAAATGCAGGAAATGCTGGGCCGTCAGCCAGACGCCATCATTGCCTGTGTAGGGGGTGGTTCGAATGCAATGGGGATTTTTTATCCTTATATCGATGAGAAAAACGTACGTCTAATAGGCGTGGAGGCCGCTGGTCATGGTATCGAGACCGGAAAACACGCCGCACCACTGACTGCAAATAGCCCAATAGGGGTGTTACATGGTAACCGTACCTATTTGATGCAAGATGCTGATGGACAGATAATCGAAACGCATTCTATTTCTGCGGGTCTGGATTATCCGGGAGTAGGTCCGGAACATGCATGGCTCAAGGATATCAAGCGTGCTGAATATGTTGCTGTTACTGATGATGAAGCTATGCAGGCTTTCCATAATCTTTGTCGTACGGAAGGTATTATCCCGGCATTGGAGTCCAGCCATGCTCTTGCCTACGCAGAAAAGCTCGCGGCTACCATGTCTCCGGAAGAAGTGCTGCTGGTAAACCTATCTGGTCGTGGCGATAAGGACATCAATACCGTCGCCAGACTGTCCGGCATTTCTCTCTAACCTATTCTAAAATAGTGTATTAATCCATGTCTCGAATTCAATCCACCTTTGCTGCCTTGAAGCAGCAAGGCAAAAAAGCGCTTATCCCATATATCACGGCGGGCGACCCTCATCCTAAGCATACAGTTGGCCTGATGCACACGTTGGTTAAAAATGGCGCCGATATGATTGAGCTTGGCGTACCTTTTTCTGATCCTATGGCAGATGGTCCAGTAATCCAGCGCGCAAGTGAACGTGCCTTGGTGCATCACGTGGGTCTAGGCAATGTGCTGGAGATGGTCAAGGAATTTCGCCAGCAGGATAGCGCTACACCAATCGTGCTGATGGGCTATGCCAACCCAGTAGAAGCCATGGGAGCGGAGCGTTTTTCTGACCGGGCGAAAGCGGCTGGTGTTGATGGTATATTGACTGTGGATTACCCACCTGAAGAATGTGGTGAGTTTGTGGAGTTGTTGCGTAGTCGAGGTATAGACCCTATATTTTTACTATCGCCAACAACTGAGCAGTCGCGCGTTACTACCATAGTTAACCAGGCCAGCGGTTTTGTTTATTACGTTTCACTCAAAGGCGTGACTGGTGCGCAGAACCTTGATATTGTCGAAGTGGCAAATCGTGTTGCTGCGATTCGTGAGAAAACCAGTTTGCCTATAGGTGTGGGTTTTGGCGTACGTGACGCAGCTACAGCCAAGGCTGTGGCCGCCATATCGGACGCGGTGGTGGTTGGAAGCCGAATGGTGCAGGAGATTGAGCAATCGACGGAGCAGAATGTGGCGGCTAATATAGCAAAGCTGATGCATGAATTACGGACAGCAATTGATTCAAACTAAGGAATTATCATGAGCTGGTTACAAAAACTATTACCGCCGAAGATCAATCGGCCTTCAGGCACTAGCAAGAAAAACGTACCCGAAGGGCTGTGGAGTAAATGCCCGTCATGTGAGTCAGTACTGTACCGTACTGATCTGGAAAGCAACGCAGAAGTCTGCCCGAAATGTGCATACCATAACCGCATATCAGCCAGAGCACGTTTGGATTTGCTTCTGGACGCTGAGGGCAGGTTTGAGATTGGTGCCGAAGTACAACCAATCGATCCACTCAAATTCAAAGACAGTAAGCGCTATGCGGATCGCCTCAAGGCTAGTCAATCGGAAGTTGGTGAGACGGATGCGCTAATTGTGATGCAAGGCAGCATTAAGGCTGTGCCGGCTGTTGTTGCTTCTTTTGAGTTTAAGTTCATGGGCGGCTCTATGGGTTCTGTAGTTGGAGAGCGTTTTGTCCGCGGTGTACTGACCAGTATCGAGCAAAAAATGCCGTTTATCTGTATCTCCGCCAGTGGTGGTGCGCGCATGCAGGAAGGTTTGTTCTCACTTATGCAGATGGCTAAGACTAGTGCCGCTCTTAGCGCATTGAGCAATGCTGGCTTGCCATACATCTCTGTATTGACGGATCCGACTATGGGTGGTGTATCGGCTAGTTTTGCCATGCTTGGCGATATTATTATTGCTGAACCGCAAGCCCTGATAGGTTTTGCCGGGCCGCGGGTGATAGAACAGACCGTCCGTGAAACCTTGCCAGATGGTTTTCAGCGTGCAGAGTTCCTGCTGGAGCATGGGGCTATTGATATGATTGTGGATAGACGCGAGATGCGGGATAAAATTGCTACCTTGCTTAGCAGCCTGATGCGTCTACCGGCCATTGCCTAATTTCGCACGTTTTTCCTCAGTGACCGTTCCTTTGGGCTTGCCTGCTGATCTGCCGGGTTGGCTTACTTATATTGAAGCACTGCATCCAAAATCCATTGCCATGGGGCTGGATAGGGTTGACGAAGTCAGGCAGCGACTCAATCTTTACCCAACATTCCCTTTAATCACTGTAGCGGGCACCAATGGCAAGGGCTCCACATGTGCCATGCTGGAGCGTATTTATCACGAGGCTGGCTATCGAGTTGGCAGTTACTCATCTCCTCACCTATTACGCTACAACGAGCGTGTCAGGATTTCTTGTCAGGAAATCAGTGACAATGAGCTATGTAGTGCGTTTGCTGCCGTTGAAACCGCAAGACAATCTACGCTGCTGACCTATTTTGAATTCGGTACGCTGGCAGCCATGTGCCATTTTATGCAGGCTGGGCTTGATCTGGCGATACTGGAAGTTGGCTTGGGAGGCCGGTTGGATGCGGTTAATATATTTGACCCGGATTGTACAATTGTTACCAGCATAGATCTCGACCACATGGATTTTCTTGGCAGTAGTCGAGAAAGCATAGGCTACGAGAAAGCCGGTATCTTTCGTCAGGGCATTGCTGCTATTTGTGGAGACCCTGATCCACCAGCCAGCCTATTGCGCCATGCGGCGGAAACGGGGGCGGATTTAAGCCAAATTCAACAGGATTTCAGTTTTACGACAGCTACTGATGGTACTTGGGCGTATGTTGCGGGGGATACAAAAATCGCCCAATTGCCTATTCCTGCGCTTAGAGGCGCATTTCAACTATATAACGCTGCTTGTGTTGTAACAGCGGTAAGAGTTCTACAAGCCAGATTGCCAATAAGCACAGATCAAATAGCGGCTGGTTTGCATAACGTGAGTTTGGCGGGGCGTTTTCAAGTATGTCGGCAAAACCCACAGGTAATCCTGGATGTTGCACATAATCCACACGCATCCGATGCGTTGGCTGAGAACTTGAAGCAACAGCCATGCAAAGGTCGTACCTTCGCTGTTTTCGCCATGCTTTCGGACAAAGATATTACTGGGGTGATTAATGCTTTGCAGGAGGAAATCGACATCTGGTATGTCGCAGGCATTGAGCATCCGCGAGGCGCGAGCGCCGACCAACTTGTTGAGCTGATTCATCACCAAGTTCCTGATAATCAGTTGCATAAATATCCAAATGTGACTTCGGCTTTTGCCCAAGCCTGTATTGATGCGGGTGAAAATGATAGAATTGTCGTATTCGGTTCGTTCTTCACTGTAGCCGACATTATGCGTGTTTTACAGGCGACTTAACCTAATGACTAGGACCCTTTAGATGGCACAGGAAAGATCGTCAGTTCAGATGAATGAACAGGAAATCCAATTCAAGAAACGTGCTCGCCGACGCTTGGTGGGCGCTATTGCACTGGTTCTTTTGATGGTAACTGTATTGCCCATGGTGTTAGATGACCGTGCTGCAAAAAACCCGCAGCAAGAAATTTCAATTAGTATTCCTAGCCAGGACGGCACTGAATTCACATCCAAGATTGTTCCTGTCACCCCAGACAACAAACCTACCGAAACTCCGCCAGCAGACGTGGTCAAGCCCGAACAGCAGCCTGAACCAAAAGCAGAAAACAGTAAATCCACTGAACTCCCCGCGGCTCCAGTTGCTGATGCATCAGCCCCCGCTCCTAAGCCGGTAGAGAAAGCGCTGACCCCGGCAGAAAGCTCAAGCTCTGAACCAGTACAGAATGAAGCGGTTCATAAGCCAGTACTTGAAAAAAAGGTTACCGAACCCAATACTGCTAAGGGCAATGGATTAGCTGTGCAAATAGGGGTTTTTTCCGATGTTGCCAATGTCAAACAACTACAGCAAAAGCTGGAAACCCAGGGTTATAAGTCATATACGGAAAAATTGAGTACAGCGAAGGGCGAGAAGATACGTTTGCGTGCAGGGCCTTTTGATACCAGAGCTGACGCTGAAAGTGCTTTGGCAAAAATTAAAGAGTCTGGCCTGTCGGGCATGATAGTGACGAATAAGTAGACGAACAGGAACTCAAGTACTTAGCTATGACGAGTTTTGATTACGCTGTTCTTGCGATAGTAGGACTATCGATTTTGCTTAGCATGATGCGCGGGTTTGTACGCGAGATTTTGTCATTGGCAAGCTGGGTTGCGGCATTTTTTGTTGCCAAGCTTTATACCCTTGAGCTGGCGCCTCTGCTCCCGCAGGAGATTCCAAGTGAATCACTGCGTTTGCTGGCGGCTTTTCTGATTTTGTTTTTAGCTACGTTGCTGGTATCCAGCTTGCTGGCTATCGCGCTAGCACAGATATTCAAGAATCTTGGTTTAAGCTGGGTAGATCGATTTCTTGGTGCATTCTTTGGCTTAGCCCGAGGCATAGTGATTATTGGTGTATTGGTCATGCTGGCTGGATTGACCGGCCTGCCCAAGGATGGGCGTTGGCGCAACGCAATGTTCAGCGCGCCACTGGAAGCGATGGTGGTCAGTGTATTGCCATGGTTTCCAAACGACATTGCCAAACACGTTAAATACGACTAAATTGAATCAACTGAATGCAATTTAGTCATCCGGTTTCTAGTTTTTAGGGCGCTAACTTCATGTGCGGAATTATTGGCGTAGTCAGCAAGAGTCCAGTGAATCAATTGCTGTACGATGGGCTGCTGGTTTTACAGCATCGAGGTCAGGATGCTGCGGGTATTGTTACCTGTGATGGCAACACCTTCTACATGCACAAGAATAATGGCTTGGTACAAGATGTATTCCAGACTCGCCATATGCGTAGCCTGCAAGGCAATGCTGGTATCGCACACGTACGCTATCCAACAGCAGGTTCATCCTCAGCTGCCGAAGCCCAGCCTTTCTATGTGAATTCACCTTTCGGCATCGTCCTTGGGCATAACGGCAATCTTACCAATTCCGCCCAACTCAAGCAGGAGATGTTCCGCCAGGATCTGCGCCATATCAATACCAGCTCCGATTCTGAAGTCCTGCTTAACGTCCTGGCACATGAGATTGAGCATACTGCTCATAGTGCCGTGCTGAATGCGGACATGATATTTGAGGCTGTTGCTGGGGTTCATAAACGTTGCCGAGGTGCCTATGCCGTGGTGGCTATGGTGGCCAATTTCGGCCTGCTGGCTTTCCGCGATCCCAACGGGATTCGACCACTGGTAATTGGTAAGCGTGAGGGTGAAGAGGGAGTTGAATACATTGTCGCTTCTGAAAGCGTTGCGCTGGATGTGTTGGGCTATACCTTGCTGCGTGACGTTGATCCCGGTGAAGCCATTTTCATCGATATGGATGGTAATTTCTTCTCGCGCCAATGTGCTGAAAATCCTAAGTTGAATCCGTGTATTTTCGAGTATGTTTACTTGGCACGCCCTGATTCAGTAATTGATGGTATATCGGTATATCAAACACGTCTGCACATGGGCGAGAGCCTAGCCGAAAAAATTCATCGCGAATGGAAGCATCTTCAAATTGATGTGGTCATTCCTATCCCTGATACCAGTCGTCCAAGCGCCTTGCAGTTAGCTAATGCGCTTAACCTGACTTATCGTGAAGGCTTCATCAAGAATCGTTATATCGGCCGTACTTTTATTATGCCCGGCCAAGCTTTACGAAAGAAATCTGTGCGCCAGAAACTCAACCCTATCGGCATGGAGTTCAAGGGGAAAAATGTACTGCTGGTAGATGACTCCATTGTCCGTGGCACCACCTCCCAGCAAATCGTACAGATGGCCAGGGATGCCGGTGCTAATAAGGTTTATTTTGCTTCTGCAGCACCACCGGTTCGATTTCCCAACGTTTATGGAATTGATATGCCTAGCCGTGACGAATTGCTTGCCACAGGCCGTACTGATGAAGAAATATGTGCAGAAATTGGCGCCGATGCTTTGATTTATCAGGACTTGGATGCGCTGGTCAAAGATGTACGCTTGAGTAATCCAAATATTGAATTCTTCGATTGCTCCTGTTTTGACGGCAATTATGTGACCGGTGATGTTGATGATGCTTATCTGGCCAATATTGAGGCTGCTCGTGGTGATGGTACCAAGCAGAAGAAGCCGGCCAATTCCATCACACAGATGGACCTTAACCTGGTAACTACCAAGGAGCACGAAGAGGAAGCGGCCTAAAGCCTTGACCTGATGGGCCTTCAAGGGCTACCATCTGATTTGCGCTGATTTGAGCTTGCCGACAACGGTGATAACTCAGCTTGCGGGCGCATAATAAATTCAGCTAAAGCGAGTAAAACAACCCGTTTTAGCATTGCTAGGACGGGTTTTTTTACGCCCAAACATTTTTGAGAACGAATAGCTTGGTCGGAAAGGTATTAATACTATGAAAAATCAATGGCAGCCAGAGACTCTTGGGGTGCGGGCAGGCAGCGAGCACACCCAGTTTGGTGAGAACTCCGAGGCGATGTTCCTTACATCAAGCTTTGTATTTGAAAATGCGGCACAAGCAGCGGCACGTTTTGGCGGGCAGGAGCCAGGCAATATCTACTCCCGTTTTACCAACCCGACTGTGACCATGTTCCAGAACAAGCTAGCGGCCCTGGAAGGGGCCGAGTTCTGCGTCGCTACATCTTCAGGTATGTCGGCAATACTGGCTTGTGTCATGGGCTTATGCTCGGCTGGCGATCATGTGATTGCCTCGCGCAGTATTTTCGGCACGTCAGTGCAATTGTTCAGCAACATCCTGCAACGCTGGGGGCTACAGACGACCTTCGTCTCACTGACGGACCCAGGTGAATGGGAGGCTGCAGTGCGTCCCAATACCAAGTTACTATTCGTAGAGACCCCATCCAACCCGCTTACTGAGGTGTGCGATATTGGATTGTTGGCCAAGATTGCTCATAAAGCAGGTGCCTTGCTGGCAGTGGATAACTGCTTCTGCACCCCTGCATTGCAAAAGCCACTGGAGTTGGGAGCGGATATCATTATTCACTCTGCAACCAAGTATATCGATGGCCAGGGCCGTTGCTTAGGTGGTGCCGTGTTGGGCAAGAAAGACGTACTGGAGCCAGTTTATGGCTTTCTGCGCACCGCTGGCCCTACCATGAGCGCGTTTAATGCCTGGGTATTCCTTAAAGGCTTGGAGACTTTACATGTGCGTATGGAGGCGCATGCGCGTAACGCATTGGAATTAGCGCAATGGCTCGAACAACAATCTGGTGTAGTGCGGGTATATTATCCAGGTCTCGAATCGCATCCACAGCATGCATTGGCCATGAAGCAGCAAAAGAGTGGTGGGGCTATCGTTTCGTTCGAAGTGAAGGGTGGCAAGGATGCTGCATGGCGCCTGATTGATGCCACACGCATGATCTCTATTACTGCTAATCTTGGAGATGCCAAGAGCACTATCACGCATCCGGCAACCACGACGCATAGCCGTGTGAGCGCTGAAGCACGCGCCATTGCGGGCATCAGCGATGGGTTGGTGCGTATTGCTGTAGGCTTGGAACATATTGATGATCTCAAGGCTGATCTGACAATACTGGCATAAAGCCGGGCACTTTAAGTGTGATGGCCTGTCACAAAGATAAGGTAGCCTAAAACCAGTGAGTAAAGGTTACCCAAACCAATAGTAAAAAGGAGTTTAGCTATGAGTTTGAAAGATGCTTACATTGATAAATTGAAAGCCCAGCTTGATGAGTGGAGCGCTGATATTGACCAGATAGAAGCCAAAGCTCGTAAGGCCGATGCTGATTTGCGCATTCAATATGAGAGTCAGCTGATAACTCTCAGGGTCAAACGTGATGAAGCCAGAGTCAAGCTCGCCGAGATTCGTGTATCTGCTGGTGATGCCTGGCAGGAGCTGAAAAAGGGCAGTGATGAAGCTTTGGATGCTATCAAGCATGCTGTTGCAGAAGCCCGCAAGAAATTTGGCGATTAAACCAGCCAGCCGTTTAACAGGGAGCTTAGATGAAATCATCCATTGTGATAGGTGTGACGCTGATTGTGCTGGGCGCAGCAGCACTGATTTATAAGAACTTTAGCTATACATCGGAAGAAACAGTGTTGCAGATAGGTTCGTTGAAAGCTACGGCAGAAACTGAGAAGAATGTACCTATCCCTAATATCTTGGGCATAGTGGCCATAGCTGCCGGTGTCATCGTGATAGCAATCGGTGGCCGTGGCAAATAATGCCGACGCACCGAATAAAACGGAGAGGGCCCGTTTTATTCGGTAGTGTTACTTGAGGTCTTCTATCAGCGCAGCTAACGTTTCCTGGGGGATGGCTGTACTCATGGTATAGCTCTTGTGCTCGCAGCCTAGCTTGACAATCGCGCCACCCTTGATGGCATTGATGATAGCTGCAGGGAACTGGAAACGCACGAAATGCACCGCAGATGTTTTCTCCTCGTTCTCGCGGTCAAGGTCTTCATCAGCAATCGCGTAGATACGCTTCTGGCCTTCAGCCTCAATATACATCTTGTCTTCGATGCCTATCATGCTGGCTAAGGCGCGCTTACGTTCCTGCTCATCGCTGTACTCAATCAACATGGTAGCTTTCCAGTTGTCGCCATCTGGTACCAGTGGTGTGTAGACGTCTATTTCAGCCTGTATTTCCTCTTCTTCAAATATTTTTTCTATACGCAGCATTTCCTGGATCTGATAGCGTATGGTCAACTCGCTTTCAAACAGCATATTGATATGCTCCCCCAGCCTGACTGAACGCAAACGACGGTGGGTGATAATGCCAGCCTTGTTGGCTTTACGGTATTTGGAATACGCCTCCAGCGTCATCAGGTTTTCTCTGGTAATACTCATTGTGCATCCTTCTTTCTTAATCTATTCCGTAGGCCGTACGGGCCAGTGTAAGCGGGTGTGCCAGTTTGGATGCTGGCAAATCGTTTTCCTGCATACCCTGTTCAATATGGTGTCCAGCCAGTTGGCAGTCTGAACTGATGTAATCAGGCTGATCCTTCGCCATAGCCTTGAATACGGGCTTGCCTAACTTCATGGCAGTTTTGTGGTGGGCCTTCTTTACACCATATGTACCGGCATGGCCCGAACAACGTTCCACAGTATTCAGTGTGGTTTCAGGAACAAGCTTCAGAAACTCTTCAGTTTTTCTGCCGATATTTTGCACCCGACCATGGCAAGGGATGTGATAGCTGACCTTGCCTAGCGGCTTTTTGAAGTCGGTCTTGAGCAGGCCATCTTTTTTGCGAGCAATCAGGTATTCGAAAGGATCCCACATCGCTTCTTGTACTGCTTTGACATCTGCTTCATCAGGGTAGAGTAGGGGAATTTCCTGCTTGAACATCAGGGTGCAAGAAGGTATGGCTGACAGGATAGCGTAGCCTTCCTTGGCATATCTGGCCAATACTGGGATGTTAGCTTCCTTACTGGCATTCACACTTTCAAGATCACCCAGCTCCAGCTTAGGCATGCCGCAACACTTTTCCTTTTCTACCAGTACATAAGGTATCTCGTTATGCTCAAGTATCTTGAGCAGGTCGTGACCGATACCGGGTTCATTGTAATTGACGTAACAGGTAGAGTAGATTGCGACTTTGCCCGGCGTTTTTGCCCCATCCGTGACGGGATGACTTGAACTTTTTTCTGCAGAAGAACGAAATTTCTTGCTAGCGAAAGAAGGCATCCATGCATCCTTGTCGACATCCAGAACACTTTCCATCACAGCACGAGCGACTTTGGTTTTGTTGACAGCATTTACCATTTGGACCACAACAGGAATACCTGCAAATTGGCCATGCATGTCGGTAGAGGCCAGTAGCTTTTCAGAAAAACTGACTTCCCCTTTTTTAAATTTGATAGCTTTGGCGCGTAGCATCGTATGCGGGAAATCTAGATTCCACTCATGCGGCGGGGTGTAGGGACACTTGGTCATGTAGCAAAGGTCGCACAGGTAGCATTGGTCGACTACGCTCATAAAATCTTTTTTATCAACGCCATCTACTTCTAAAGTCGGGCTGGCATCAACTAGATCAAACAGGGTAGGGAATGCATTACAGAGACTGACACAACGGCGGCAGCCATGACAGATGTCGAAAATTCGTTCCAGCTCAGCTTCGCATTTTTCTTGATTGTAAAAGTCAGGGTTTTTCCAGTCTATTGGGTGACGGGTAGGTGCTTCCAGATTACCTTCGCGACTCATTTTGACCTCGATATTTTGTTTTTATGGATGATGTAAAGAAACGTTAAAGAAGTCTTAGCATTCCTTTACATCATCCCCTTTATAGAAAGGGATGATGCGTACTTAGTCTACTAACTCAGCTAATGCCTTGGCGTAGCGGTTAGCGTGTGAACGCTCTGCTTTTGCCAAGGTTTCAAACCAATCAGCGACTTCGTCAAAACCTTCTTCGCGAGCAGTTTTGGCCATGCCTGGGTACATGTCGGTGTACTCATGGGTTTCACCAGCAACGGCTGCTTCAAGGTTGTGACGAGTTGGGCCAATAGGCAGCCCAGTTGCCGGGTCGCCCGATTGCTCGAGGAACTCAAGGTGGCCATGAGCATGGCCAGTTTCACCTTCTGCAGTTGAGCGGAACAATGCGGCAACATCATTTTGGCCTTCGATATCGGCTTTGTTTGCGAAGTACAGGTAACGACGGTTCGCCTGGGATTCGCCAGCGAAGGCTTCCTTCAGGCAAACTTCGGTTTTGGATCCTTTGAGTTGCATAATGACCTCCTAAAAATTTGTGTAAACAATTGTCAGACAGGCAGCTGAAAGACAATAGCAATATGCCTGTCGAACACGACAGCATGATTAAATTAGTCGTTTGCAAAGCCTTTGTCTAATCACTGCTTTCAATCGAGTTGATTAGTTTTAACTATGGCTGGCATCTAATTGATAACGATTGTCGAGAAGCCGGATTGTGTTGGGCTAGCCACTCTAGAAGGCGAGAAAAATCTGGGGTGGCAGGGGCTGGAGTCGGTCTGAAACTTGAGCATGATATGACCACCGTATCATGCTAAAATCCCGACCTTTAAGCCCACTTTTTAGCCTAATAAAAGATAAGCGCACACATGGACCAGTTCGCAAAAGAAACACTCCCTATCAGCCTCGAAGATGAGATGCGCCGCTCCTATCTCGATTACGCCATGAGCGTGATCGTCGGGCGGGCGCTACCAGATGTTCGTGATGGCTTAAAACCAGTACACAGGCGCGTACTTTACGCTATGCACGAACTAAGCAATGACTGGAATCGACCCTATAAAAAATCTGCGCGTATCGTGGGTGACGTTATCGGTAAATATCACCCGCATGGGGACACTGCTGTATATGACACCATTGTGCGTATGGCACAGAATTTCTCCTTGCGCTACATGTTGGTAGATGGCCAGGGTAACTTTGGTTCGGTGGACGGTGATAACGCAGCTGCCATGCGATACACCGAAATCCGTATGGCCAGAATTGCGCATGAATTGCTCGCTGATATTGATAAGGAAACCGTCGATTTTGGTCCCAATTATGATGGTTCTGAGCATGAACCACTCATCATGCCAGCACGTATTCCCAATCTACTTATTAATGGCAGCTCTGGTATCGCTGTTGGTATGGCAACCAATATCCCCCCACATAATCTCAATGAGATTCTGGATGCCTGTTTTACCTTGCTGAGGAATCCGGAAACCACGATCGACGAGCTTATCGAGCTAGTTCCAGCTCCTGATTTCCCAACGGCCGGCATTATCTACGGCACCATAGGTGTCAAGGAAGGTTATCGCACAGGCCGCGGCCGCGTGGTCATGCGTGGACGTACCCACGTGGAAGATTTGGAGAAAGGTGGCCGCCAGGCGCTGATTGTTGATGAGTTACCTTACCAGGTAAACAAAAAGACATTTGTCGAGAAAATCGCCGAACTGGTCAACGACAAGAAAATCGAGGGTATCTCTGACCTGCGCGATGAGTCAGATAAATCTGGCATGCGTGTCGTCATTGAGCTTAAGCGCGGCGAAGTACCAGAGGTCATCCTCAACAACCTATATAAACAGACCCAGCTGCAAGATACCTTTGGGATGAATATGGTGGCGCTGCTGGATGGTCAGCCGCGGCTGCTCAACCTGAAGCAGATGCTGGAAGCATTCCTACGACACAGGCGCGAGGTGATTACACGCCGCACGGTGTTCGAGCTACGCAAAGCACGCGAGCGTGGCCATGTGCTGGAAGGCTTGGCGGTTGCGTTGGCTAACGTTGATGAGATGATTGCCATCATCAAGGCAGCGCCAACACCGCCAGAGGCCAAAGTAGATTTGATGGCCCGTAGCTGGAAATCGCCAGTTGTGGAAGAGATGCTCAAGCGCGCTGCGATGGAGGCCTCCAGGCCAGATGGCCTCTCTGTCGATTTCGGTCTGACACCTCAAGGTTACCGTTTATCTGAAGTGCAAGCGCAGGAAATTCTGCAGATGCGCTTGCAACGCCTGACTGGCCTTGAGCAGGACAAGATCGTCAACGAATACAAAGAAGTCATGGATCAGATTGCTGATTTACTCGATATTCTGGCCAAGTCTGAGCGTGTTACGCAGATGATCGTTGATGAACTGTCGGCCATCCGCCAGCAATTCGGCGACAAGCGTCGCAGTGAGATTGTGCATAACGCCCAGGATCTGTCGTTGGAAGACCTGATTACGCCGCAGGATGTGGTCGTGACACTGTCGCATACCGGCTATATTAAATCCCAGCCACTAGATGAGTACCGGGCACAGCGTCGTGGTGGGCGTGGTAAGCAGGCAACTGCCACTAAGGAAGACGATTTTATCGATAAGATGTTCGTTGCCAATACGCACGATTACATCCTGTGTTTCTCAAGTCGTGGCCGTGTTTACTGGCTGAAGGTCTATGAAGTACCACAGGGTAGCCGCATCAGCCGTGGCAAGCCTATCGTTAACCTATTCCCGCTGGAAGAAGGTGAGAAGATTAACGCCATCTTGCCGGTAAAAGAGTTTGACGAAAACCACTTTATTTTCATGGCCACAGCCATGGGAACCGTCAAAAAGACTGCACTGGTGGAATTCTCCAACCCGCGTAAGTCCGGCATTATCGCTATCAACCTTGATGACAACGATTACTTGATTGGTGCCGAAATTACTAACGGCTCGAACGATATCGTGCTGGTTTCCAACGGTGGCAAGGCAGTATGGTTCGACGAAGAAGATGTCCGCGCCATGGGCCGCAATACGCGCGGTGTACGTGGCATGAAACTGCAAGCCAAACAGCAGGTGATTTCCTTGCTGATTGCCGAAAATGACAAGCAAACTGTGCTGGTCGCTACTGAGAACGGCTATGGCAAACGCACCGTGCTTTCTGATTTCCGACATTCCGGCCGGGCAACACAGGGCGTAAAAGCTATCGCAATCAGTGAGCGTAATGGCACTGTGGTAGTCGCCCGTCTCGTCAATGATGAAGATGAGATTATGCTGATCACCACTGGCGGCGTGCTGATCCGTACACGTGTTAAGGAGATACGTGAGCTGGGGCGTGCAACGCAAGGTGTGACCCTGATTAATCTGGGTGAGGGTGAGAAACTTTCAGGTTTGGAAAAGGTTGTAGAAACGGATGATGTTGAAGAATAATACGATTCATTATTTGATGAGGGGATAGCACATGACGCAGATTTACAATTTCTCCGCTGGTCCTGCTGTGTTGCCTAAAGAGGTATTAGTCCAGGCGCAGGCTGAACTGGTTGATTGGCATGGCTCAGGTATGTCAGTCATGGAGATGTCGCATCGCGGCAAGGAATTCATGCAGATTGCAGCGGAAGCAGAAGCTGATTTGCGCGAGCTTATGAATATCCCTGCCAATTACAAAGTGCTGTTTCTGCAAGGTGGGGCATCTGCACAGTTTGGCATGATCCCGATGAATCTGCTGCGCGGCAAGAAAGGTGCAGACTATCTCAATACTGGCGAATGGTCGAAAAAGGCTATTGCCGAGGCGAAAAAATACTGTGAAGTGAATGTGGTCGCAAGCTCAGCAGACAAGAACTTCAGCTACGCGCCAGCACAGTCGGAGTGGAAAACCAATCCAGAAGCTGCTTATCTTCATTACACCTCAAATGAGACTATAGGCGGCGTAGAGATTTTCTGGACGCCAGATAGCGGCAAGGTGCCGCTGGTGGCTGATATGTCGTCGCATATTCTTTCGCGTCCAATTGATGTGTCCAAGTACGCGCTTATTTATGCCGGCGCACAAAAGAATATCGGGCCAGCCGGGCTGACCATAGTCATTGTGCGTGATGACCTCATTGGTGAAGTCCTGCCTAGTACGCCCAATATGTATGACTATAAAATACATGCCGAAAATGACTCCATGTATAACACTCCGCCGACATATGCCATCTACGTGGCCGGTTTGGTTTTCAAGCTGCTCAAGGCCAAAGGTGGCCTGGCCGCCATGGAAAAAACAAATATCATCAAGTCTGGCCTGCTGTATGACTATCTGGACAGTACAGATTTTTACCGTTGCCCAACCGCGCGCGAAAACCGTTCACGCATGAACATCCCCTTTACACTCAAGGACGAAGCGCTGGATGAGGAGTTTCTTAAAGAAGCCAAGAATCGTGGCCTGTTGCAATTGAAGGGCCATCGCTCAGTAGGCGGTATGCGGGCTTCCATCTATAACGCCATGCCTGTTGAGGGTGTACAGGTACTCGTCGATTTTATGAAAGCGTTCGAAAAAAACCACAGCTAGAAAACAACAAACAGTTCTGTCGGTGACAGAAAGTGCATAAAGGGGATGAGGATGGGCAAGTACAAGATACTGATGCTTAACAAGATTTCTGCACATGGGCTAAAACGTTTACCGACAGAACAATATGAAGTTAGCAGTGAGATATCTACACCAGATGCAGTCTTGGTTCGTTCACAGGACATGCATTCAATGGAGATTCCCACGAGTGTACAAGCGGTGGCCCGGGCGGGTGCGGGTACTAATAACATTCCGGTAGCCACGCTTACTCAGCGTGGCATACCAGTATTCAATAGTCCTGGTGCCAATGCCAATGCAGTTAAAGAACTGGTACTTACGGGCATGCTGATGGCGGCTCGTAACTTGGGCCCAGCATTGAAATTTGTGGAAACCATACAAGGCGATGACGTTACTATAGCTAAGGTGGTTGAGGACGAAAAAAAACATTTCGCCGGGATCGAACTGCCTGGCCGTACTTTAGGTATCATCGGCCTGGGTGCCATTGGCGGAATGGTGGCGGATACGGCCCTCAAGCTTGGCATGCATGTGCTGGGCTACGACCCGGAAATATCGGTGGACTCAGCCTGGCGCTTGTCCTCACAGGTCAAGCGTGCGCATAGTGTGGAAGATTTGCTTAGGCATAGTGATTTTATCACCCTGCATGTACCTTTGATTCCCGCTACCAAGCACCTGATCAATACCGAGCGTATTGCCGTTATGAAGCATAGTGCTGTACTCCTTAATTTCGCTCGTGAAGGTATCGTTGACGAGCATGCCATCAAGACTGCTCTGGATGCCAAAAAGCTGCGCAGCTATATTTGTGATTTTCCTACCAGCGCATTAAAAGATCATCCTTCGGTGGTTGCCTTGCCCCATCTGGGGGCTTCAACGCAGGAGGCGGAGGATAATTGTGCGGTAATGGTGGCGGATCAACTGCGAGATTACCTGGAAAATGGCAATATTCTCAATGCAGTAAACTTTCCCAATGTGCAGATGAATCGTGAATCCTCACATCGGTTGGCAATTGCCAATGCCAATGTTCCCAATATGTTGGGGCAGATATCCACTGCGATGGCGCAGGCTGGGCTGAATATTCATAATATGACGAACAAGTCACGTGGTGAAATGGCTTATACCTTGGTTGATCTAGACTCGGCAGTACCGACCAAAGTCATCGCAGATTTGCGTAAACTGGAAGGTGTGCTTAATGTACGCGCCTTGCCATTAAATGATTGAAAGTAATAATGAGCGATAAACTCAAACAATGTCGTGACCAAATTGATGCTATAGACGGGCAGCTGCTGACGCTTGTGAATGAGCGCGCTAAATTGGCACGTGAAATTGGCAACCTCAAGAATGGCGGCCCCATATATCGTCCTGAGCGAGAAGCGCAGGTATTACGCAGGCTGTTGGAGCATAATGCTGGCCCTTTGTCTGGTGATGCGGTAACGGCAATTTTTCGTAGCGTGATGTCGAACTGCCGTGCTTTGGAAAAGGAACTTTCAGTCGCATTTCTGGGCCCGCTGGGTACTTTTAGCGAAGAAGCTGCCAACAAGCAATTTGGTGGTTTATCAGCCCCTGTGCAATGCAGTTCCATCGACGAAGTGTTTCGTATGGTGGAATCCGCAAAGGTTGACTACGGTGTCGTACCGGTAGAAAACTCAACTGAAGGTGCAGTAGGGCGCACACTGGATTTACTGATGGCGACCAGCCTCAATATCTGTGGAGAGATAGAGCTGGCCGTGCATCATAACCTGTTGAGTAAAACGACTGAGTTATCGAGCATACGCAAAGTCTATTCGCATGCCCAATCACTCTCGCAATGTCATGAATGGTTGAACCAGAATCTGCCCGGAGTTGAGTTGCAGGCTGTAGTTAGTAATGCGGAAGCTGCCAAACTTGCCATGGCAGATGGTGGGGCGGCTGCAATTGCCAGTAGGCGTGCGGGAGAACTGTTTGGCTTGAATATTGTTGCTGAAAATATTGAAGATGATCCTAAAAATACTACGCGCTTTTTAGTTCTGGCGACCCACGATGTTGGCCCATCTGGTAAAGACAAGACATCACTGGTGCTGGCTGCCAAAAACCAGCCAGGGGCAGTTGTCGCACTGTTGGAGCCGCTAGCTCAGCATCGCGTGAGTATGACGAAGTTTGAATCCAGGCCATCAAGAATAGGTATGTGGGAATATGTCTTTTTTGTAGATATAGAAGGCCATCATCAGGATACTGAGGTTGCTAACGCGTTATCGGAATTACGGCAGCGCGCCTCGCTGCTTAAGGTGCTCGGTTCCTATCCTGTCGCAGTGATATGATAGACGGGGTAGTATAGTACTCATACTAATAACGGGGTTAACGATGTACTTATAGTTTTATGACTATCAGCCATCAATTACTGCAATCAGCATCCCTAGACCCTTGGGCGCTCAGTTTCAAGAATAAGCGCCTTGAGTTCCTATATCTTCGTTACGCATTACCCAATCTTAGCCGTCAAGCCAGAATTGCCTTACTTGTTGGGGCGATGATGTATGGCCTTTACGGTGTCATTGATTCGCTCCTCATCCCGGCTGAAGCGATGGGGCCAGTTTGGTTCATTCTGGCCTTAGTGATTATTACTGCGCTCGCCGTATTTGCTTTAACTTTTCATAAGCGTTTCGCACGGATTAACCAGTTCACCCTAGCATCCACGGGCTTTCTCGGTGGGCTAGGGCTATTGGGAAAAATGTGGCTATTGCCGGATATTTCTATCAGCTATTTTTATGCTGGATTGATCCTGATTATTTTCTGGTGCCATTGTTTTTCAGGCCTTCGTTTTATTCACGCAACATGGGTTAGCTTATCTCTGCTCCTTCTCTTCAACTGCATGTTTTTATGGCTGCGACAACTGCCTTTACTGGCTATGGCTTGTTTCGATTTTTTTATCGTCTCAGCCAATATCGTAGGCGCTTTTGCCAGCCATACTAGCGAAACCCAAAGCAGAGCCTTATTTCTGCGCGAACAAGAACTGGATAGAGAACGACATCTTCAGCAGGAGCGGGCCCTGCATGATCGTTTAACCGGCTTGCCTAATCGCGAGCTGCTGATAGATCGTATTGAGCAGGCAATCAATTATTCAGAGCGTAATGATCAGCTATGTGCGGGATTCTTCCTTGATCTGGATAATTTCAAGCCCATCAACGATACATACGGGCATGCGGTTGGGGATTTGGTGTTGCAGGAAGTCGCTGTCAGGCTAAAACGTATTACACGGGAAACAGACACTCTAAGTCGGCTGGGAGGGGATGAGTTTTTCCTGCTTGCGCGGGATATCAAGTCAGAAGAGGATGCCAAGAGTCTGGCTAACAAATTGGCAGAGCAGCTTAATACTCCATTTGGCCTGCAAGATTTGCCGTTTATCACCAAGATATCGGTCAGCATAGGCATCTGTTTATTGCCATATAGAGATGCGACCGCTGTCGATGTCATCCGCCGTGCAGATCAGGCAATGTATATAGCAAAACAAAACAACAAGGCCAGTTAATCGCGACTTATGGCTCGATGGCATTATAGTTGGTGGTAAAATCAATTAGAGCAATATTGCGGCATTAGCCGCATTTTTATTTCTACAATTTACCTAATTCAAATATTACAGAGGTTTTATCGTGACTAGACCGTGCGACCTTGCACCGTCCTACATCCGCTCAATCGCGCCATACCAGCCCGGTAAGCCGATTGCGGAATTGGCGCGTGAAATGGGCTTACAGCCAGAACAAATCGTCAAACTCGCCTCCAATGAGAATCCATTAGGAATAAGCCCGAAAGCAGAGCAGGCCATACAAACTGCACTGACTGATATCGCTCGCTATCCAGATGGCAATAGTTTCGCGTTACGTGATGCAGTTAGCCGAAAGTTTGGCCTACAATCAACACAGCTGGTGTTTGGTAATGGCTCAAATGATATTCTTGAGTTAGCCGCACGCGCCTTTCTGGAGCCAGAATCCGAGGCGATTTATTCTCAACATGCATTTGCAGTTTATCCACTGGTGACACAGGCTGTTGGTGCTAAAGGTATTGTCGTACCGGCCAAGAATTTTGGCCACGATCTGGATGCAATGCTGGCGGCGATTACGTCGCGGACAAGAATGCTATTTATTGCCAACCCGAATAACCCGACGGGAACACTACTAGGAAAAGCAGAACTGCTGGCATTTATGCGCAAAGTACCTAAACAGGTACTACTGGTTCTGGACGAAGCTTATGATGAATACCTGCCGGAGTCACTGAAATCTGAAGCAATAAGCTGGCTGGCCGAATTTGAAAACCTGATCATCTCACGTACTTTCTCCAAGGCTTATGGACTGGCTGGTTTGCGTATCGGTTTTGGCATGGCCTCCAGTGAATTAGCCGACATTATGAACCGCGTCAGGCAGCCATTTAATGTGAATGCTATTGCGCAAGCTGCAGCTGTCGCTTCACTAGCGGATGATGAATTTGTTGCCCGCAGTTATGCCTTGAACCAGGCTGGTATGGCGCAGATTACCCAAGGCTTGACTGCTCTTGGACTACAGTTCATTCCTTCATTTGGTAATTTTGTCAGTTTCAAAATTGCTGATGCCGCAGGCGCCTATCGCCGTTTGCTGCAAGAAGGCGTGATAGTAAGGCCTATTGCCAATTATGAATTGCCAGAATATCTGCGCGTTAGTATAGGGCTGTATTCCGAGAATGCGCGTTTTCTCGAAGTGCTGACGAAGATAGTTAACAACTAGAATTGCAAACTTAGCCAAAGTCGATAATGAAAATCATGAGGCGAGTTTCCAGAATATTGCACTGTCGGAAACAAGACCTGACGCGGAGAATGCAATCCACGCCATCAACATGCAAGTATCCGGATGTTGTGGTGGATTTTTGGTAAATCAAACTTTTAAGGAGCTTTAATATGTGGACCAAACCAGCAGCGACTGAAATGCGTTTCGGCTTTGAAGTTACCATGTACGTTTGCAATCGCTAAGATGCAATTAACCGGGCTGCCTAACCGCGGCTCGGTATAATAATAGGGTGGCTTACAGGGAGGTTTCCCGGTTTGCACCCTATATTTATTTAGAGAGAGTTTTTATGCATATTCATGTTCTAGGCGCAGGCGCAGGTGGTGGTTTTCCTCAGTGGAATTGTAATTGTCCGAATTGTGATGGACTGAGAAAAGGCACTATCAAGGCAACACGTCGCACCCAATCTTCCATCTGTGTGAGTGGTGATGGTGTCAATTGGGTGCTGTTCAATGCTTCGCCAGATGTATTGCAGCAGATACAGGAGTTTGCACCTTTGCAGCCAGGCCGGGCAATTCGAGACAGCGGCATTGTCGGTATCGTGCTGATTGATGCGCAGATCGACCATACAACAGGCCTACTGATGCTGCGTGAAGGCACCGTAAAACGCGAAATCTATTGTACGGACATGGTTTATCAGGATTTGACGACTGGCAACCCATTGCTCAACATACTTGGTCACTACTGTGGTATTAACCATCACCAAGTGCCAACCGATGGCAAAACTTCATTTGAGGTTAAGGGCGCTACCAATCTCAAATTTACAGCCGTAGCACTCAAGAGCGCCGCACCACCATATTCCCCACATCGTAACGATCCACACCCTGGCGATACCATAGGGGTGCTGATCGAAGATACCAGTAGCGGCAAAAAATGTTTTTACGCGCCGGGTCTGGGTGAGATCGAGCCACACTTGCCAGCTCTGATGTCACAGGCAGATTGCATCATGGTGGATGGTACTTTCTGGACCAATACAGAAATGATCGATATGGGCCTGATGACCAAAACCGCTCGTAGCATTGGTCACAACCCGCAATCAGGCCCCGGGGGTATGATAGAAAAACTGGACGAATTTAATGCTTCGCGCAAGGTTTTGATACATATCAACAACACCAATCCAATACTAAGAGAAGATTCTGCCGAGCGAGCCGAGCTAACCCGTCATGGGATAGAGGTTGCTTACGACGGTATGGATATTATTCTTTAGGAGAGAGAAATGAATGCACCAGTGATCAACGCGCCTTGGACGCGCGAAGAGTTTGAAGAAAAGCTGCGCGAGAAGGGTAAGGGTTACCATATCTATCATCCGTTTCACGTGATGATGTATGAAGGCAAGCTGAGCAAAGAGCAGCTGCAATGCTGGGTCGCCAACCGGTTTTATTATCAAATCGCCATCCCGATGAAGGATGCAGCCATCCTTTCCAATTGCCCAGACAAAGAGATTCGTAAAGAGTGGATCGTGCGCATTACAGACCATGATGGCGTTGGCGATCAGGTAGGTGGTATTGAAGCCTGGATCCAGCTTGGCCAGGTGGTTGGTTTGACGCGTGAACAGGTAACCTCACTTGAAATGGTTAGCCCCGGCGTACGTTTTGCCGTGGATGCTTACATCAATTTCGCCAAGCAACGCCCCTGGCAAGAGTCAGTGTGCTCCTCGTTAACCGAGCTATTTGCTCCCCACATCCACCAGCAACGTATCAGCTCCTGGCCTACGATGTACCCCTGGATCAAGGAAGAAGGCTTAAGTTACTTCAAGAAACGCCTGACTGAAGCCCGTCGTGACGTAGAGCAGGGCTTGAGTGTGACGCTGGATTACTTCAGTACCTCACGTGAGATGCAATTAAAAGCGCTCGATATCCTGCAATTCAAGTTGAATGTACTGTGGGTGATTGCCGATTCCATCATGTTGGCGTCTACTGATATCAAGGTAGAAGGTCGTGATTACCTGCGTCAACCGGTTGTGAACTTTAATTGATGAAATGATTATGGAAAACGAGATACAACATTCGGATGTCTACGCTATTGCACTTCACCACCGCTTTCAGTGGGAAGAAGCGCAGCAAAGTTATGTGATACTTTTCCCCGAAGGCATGGTCAAACTTCACGGCGGTGCAGGCGAAGTGCTGAAACGAGTAGATGGGAAAGCAACGGTCGGCGACATCGTGGCTGACTTGAAGGTAGCATTCCCGGATGCTGAAGATATTGAAAACGATATTATTGGGATGTTTGATCTGGCAGTGGGTAAGGCTTGGTTGCGCAAGATCTGATCTTGATGCAAGCCAACATTAAGGAGTAGCAAAATGACACAAGCATCTTTAGGTGATTCAGTCGTGCAAAAAGAGGTACATGCACAACAAAACAATGGTGTAGCCGCCAATATCACCCACACGCAGCCGCTTTGGTTACTGGCCGAGGTAACTTATCGTTGTCCATTGCATTGTGCTTTTTGCTATAACCCCACCGATTACGACAAACACACGCAAAACGAACTCAGCACGGAACAATGGATTCAGGCATTGCGGGACGCTCGCAAGCTAGGGGCATTGCAACTAGGCATATCTGGTGGTGAGCCACTATTGCGCGATGATATTGAAGATATCGTCATCGAGGCGAAGAAGCTTGGCTACTACAGCAACCTGATTACTTCGGGTGTTGGCCTGACCGAGAAGCGTATACAAGCATTCAAGGAGGGTGGGTTGGATCATATCCAGCTCTCCATGCACGATATCACTGAAGAGATTAACAATTTCATCACCAATACCAAGACTTTTGAACTCAAGAAAAAAGTCGCAGCCATGATTAAGGGCCATGGCTACCCTATGGTGCTGAATGTGGTCATCCATCGATACAACATCGGTCATATCAAGGAAATCCTGGAAATGGCTGAGGCGCTCGGTGCTGATTATGTCGAGTTGGCTAATACCCAATATTATGGCTGGTCATTGATTAACCGCAGCCAACTGATGCCAACTAAAGAACAAATTGATCATGCTGAAGCCGTGACTAATGAATTCCGTAAAAAAGTCGGCAACAAAATGAAAATCTTTTTTGTGGTACCGGATTATTTCTCGGATCGCCCCAAGAAGTGCATGAATGGCTGGGGTGAAGTATTCATGATAGTAACGGCCAATGGCGATGTTTTGCCATGCCATTCAGCACGTGTGCTCCCTAACATGCAGTTCCCCAATGTTCGTGATAAAGGCTTGGAATGGGCATGGAAGGATTCTCCGGCATTCAATAAATATCGGGGTGATAGCTGGATGAAAGAGCCTTGCCGCACCTGCCCGGAAAAAGAAAATGACTTGGCTGGCTGTCGTTGCCAGGCTTTCCTCTTGTCAGGGGATGCAGAAAGTGCAGACCCTGTATGTAGCCTATCGCCCAACCATTACCTGATTGAGAAGGCCATTGAAGACTCGAAGAACCCGCAACTACAGGGCCAACCAATAGTCTTCCGTAATGACAAGAATTCGCGCAAAATCATCAACGGTGAATCCAGTGAGTTAGTGAAGGAGTTTCACGCACTACCCTGATTCATTTTTTCCATTTTTATTGAGAGATTAGTGTGGCCAAAAGAACGCAAAAAACAGCAAGCAAGGCAACACCTATCCCCCAGCCAACTACTACTGTTCCGCTCAGCGAACAGGGGTTCATTGCACTTTCTAAGACTAAGTACGGCTGGATAGCGTATAACAAGCACGATCAATATATTGGTGGCTCAATTGAGCACTACGGTGAGTTTTCTGAGGGCGAGGTCGATTTCTTCCGGCAAACTTTGCGGCCAGGGGATGTGGTTGTAGAGGCTGGCGCAAATATAGGTACTCATACCGTCGCCATGGCACAAATGGTAGGCGCTGGCGGCAGGGTCTTGGCTTTTGAGCCGCAACGACTGGTATTCCAGAATCTATGTGCCAACATAGCCCTGAATTCCCTGGATAACGTGATGACTTTCCAGGCCGCCTTGGGGCCACAGCCTGGTAACATCATCGTGCCCTTGCTTGACCCAAATCAAGCTAATAATTTTGGCGGGCTTGGTGTTCAAGGGCATGCAGTTGGTGAGCCGGTCCCGGTGATGACCATAGATTCACTGAACCTTGCCCGTTGTCGCTTGATCAAGGCCGATGTTGAAGGTATGGAACATGAAGTGTTAAGCGGCGCCAAAGAGACTATCAAGCGCTTGCGGCCGGTGTTATATGTTGAGAACGATAGAGAGCTAAAGTCCGAAGCTCTGATTAGCCTGATTCAGAATATGGGCTACCGGCTCTGGTGGCATTTGCCAGCACTGTACAACCCCAATAACTTTAAAAATAATCCAGAGAATATCTTCAAGGGATTACTCTCGGTGAATATGCTTTGTCTGCCCAATGAGATGCACGCAAATATTGAGTTGAATGAAATCAAAACTCCTCAGGATCATTGGAAGAAGCGCTAATCAATCTGCATGTATTTGTATTGTCGTGCGTTAAGCCCAGTCCAACATCAGAGTCAGTCAAGCGCTGACTTTTTAGTATCAAAAATCAGAATAAACGATGAGAAAAACCTCTGACATTGTAATTTCCGTAGTGCTGGCAGGCCTTGCTGCGCTTGCGCCGTTCGCCATTGATACCTATTTGCCTGCGTTTCCCACGCTGGAAACGGCGCTGCATGGCACCACGGTAGACATTCAGCAGAGCCTGACTTTTTACCTATTGCCTTATACGTTAATGACGCTCTGGCATGGTGCGATTTCAGATTCCATAGGTCGCATCACAACGATTAAACTGGGTCTGGGTGTTTTTGTGCTAGCTTCTATAGGCTGTGCATTTGCACCAAATGTTGAGACTTTATGGTTTTTCCGCGTGTTGCAAGGCTTATCAGGTGGGGCCGGTAATGTAGTAGCGCGAGCTATGGTGCGTGATTTGTTTGAAGGCGCACAAGCGCAGCGCGTAATGGCTACAGTGCAGATGCTATTTGGGATTGCTCCGGCAATCGCACCAATCATTGGCGGTGTGCTGCTTGGTATTCACTGGCAGGCGATTTTTTTCTTTCTGGCCCTGTATGCTGCGCTTTCGCTCTGGGCCGCAATCGTGTACCTGCCAGAAACCATGCCTAGTGAAAAACGCGTAGCGCTTTCAGCAAGGCAAGTAATTAAGGATTATGGCCTGATTTTTGGGGATAAAGAGTTCAACTATGTCACGATAGCCTCAGGTGCGAATTTTGCCGGATTCTTTATTTATGTTCTGGCAAGCCCTGTATTCCTGGTTAAGCATTTGGGTCTGAACCAGCATCAATTCGGTATGATGTTCGTTCCTACCGTTTGCGGCATGGTTCTTGGCTCTTATCTTGCCAAACGCGCTGCAGGGCGTTATTCGCGGCAGAAAGTAGTCAAGATCGCTTATGCCTGGATGACGGCGGTAGTACTACTTAATTTACTGATATGTTTTGCCTTGCCCGCGGAGCCTATCTATAACATTGCCCCAATCGGTCTGTTCAATATAGGGATGGCACTTGCCATGCCGATACTCTCACTTGCTGCACTGGATAGGCATCCTAAAATACGTGGTACCGCAGCTTCCGGCCAGACTTTTGTACAGATGCTGCTCTCTACGGTCTCAGCGGGATTGGTTGTGCCGCTGGTCTGGTATGCACCATCGGGCTTGGCATGGGCAATGGGGGGATACTTGTTGCTGGGGTGGCTAGCGGTGAGAAAGAGTGAGCTTTGGCAGAAGGCCGGATGATTGAACAATAAAAAAGGAGACTTAGTCTCCTTTTTTATTTCTGAATGGCTAGGTTACTCTACCAGCATGTCCCGCTTGCCAGTAATCTTGCTGTATTTATCAGCCTCAGGCAAAGCATCTTTTCTTGAGGTGATGGCTGGCCAGAGCTGTGCAAGGCGGGCATTTAGCTCAATATATTCCTGCTGGTCTGCCGGTACATCATCTTCTGCGAAAATGGCTTCTACCGGGCATTCTGCTACACAGAGTGTGCAATCTATACACTCATCGGGATTGATAGCCAGAAAGTTGGGGCCTTCAACAAAGCAATCGACAGGGCATACAT
This sequence comes from Methylophilaceae bacterium, assembly GCA_036560445.1. Taxonomy (GTDB): domain Bacteria; phylum Pseudomonadota; class Gammaproteobacteria; order Burkholderiales; family Methylophilaceae; genus DATBRG01. The sequence continues at coordinate 30,167 of DATBRG010000005.1, read as the reverse complement.
CAACGCAGTCGGTGTACTTGCATTGGATACAGTTTTCAGTCACGACATAAGTCATATTGGTTTCCTCTTGAAGCGCTTTGTGTTTGCCAAAGCATCATTTTAATAGATTTTGCTGTTTAATTAAATCTGACTAGATAATCATACCTGCGCCAACGGTGTTGTTGGTCGATTCATCAATCAGGATAAATGCGCCAGTGGCCCGGTTTACATGGTACGAATCCACCATGAGCGGCTGTGCCAGCTTGAAGCTGATACGTGCGATATCGTTCATCGCCAAGCCACTTGCAGGTAATTCTTCCAGCGTATTCACATCCACTTTGTAGCTAATGGTGCCGACCTTGGCTTTGGATTCGCGCGTGGTATGGCGCACGATATAAGTACGGGCCGGGGACAAAGGCGTTTCTGACAGCCAGCATAGCATTGCCTCGATCTGTTTGACTGGCTCTGGTGACTGGCCGGTCTTAACAATCATGTCGCCACGGGAAGTATCGATTTCATCTTCCAGCAGCAGTGTGATGGATTGCTCGGTAATCGCATGCGGTATTTTCTCATCGCCAATCTGTATGGCTTTGACGCGCGAACTTAAGCCGGAGGGCAACACTGTTACCGCATCGCCAATGGCAATCTCGCCGGCTTCAATGCGGCCCATAAAGCCGCGGAAATCATGCAACTCGGGATTGTCAGAAGCTTGTGGGCGACAGACGTATTGCACCGGAAAGCGGAACTGCTCGGCTTGTTCGGAATGCGCAGGTGGTGCGGTTTCCAACATTTCCAGCATGGTCGGGCCGCTATACCAGGGCATGGCATCGCCGCGATCTACAATCATGTCGCCATTCAGAGCCGACATCGGGATGAACTGGATGTCATGGCCGGAACGTTGCAGTTCGATTTCGGTAGCAAACGCCAGGTAATCCGCGCAAATCTTGTCATAAACGGCTTGGTCGTAATTTACCAGATCCATCTTGTTCACGGCCACCACGATGTGCGGAATGCCAACCAGATGAGCCAGGAAGGAATGGCGACGAGTCTGTGTGAGCACGCCTTTGCGCGCATCTATGAGGATGATGGCAAGGTTGGCAGTAGAAGCAGCAGTCACCATATTGCGCGTGTATTGCTCATGGCCAGGAGCATCGGCAATGATGTATTTGCGTGTGCCGGTGCTGAAGTAGCGGTAGGCTACATCAATAGTAATACCTTGCTCGCGCTCAGCCTGCAGGCCATCGGTGAGCAAGGATAAATCAACAACATCTAGGCCGCGCTTTTTAGAGGTGCGCGTAATCTGCGTCAGCGTATCTGCCAGGATAGTCTTGGTATCGAACAGCAGGCGGCCAATCAGCGTGCTTTTGCCGTCATCGACACTGCCGCAGGTCATGAAGCGCAGGAGACTATCACTGTGCGCTGGTAAATTTTCAATCTTGGACATCTTAAAAGTAACCTTCTTTTTTACGCTGCTCCATGGAGGCATCGGAGGTCTGGTCATCGAGGCGGGTAGCGCCGCGTTCGGTGATGGTTGTAGTCGCGGTTTCCAGCACGATTTTCTCGGTGGTGCTCGCATCGCTTTGAACTGGAGCGGTACAGGTTATATCGCCCACAGTGCGGAAACGTACCTGTATATTGATGATTTCCTCGCCTGACTTGGGCGGGTTGATGACTTCGCCGCTAGTCAGTGGAACATTCACCGGGAAGATAGCGCCATTACGCATGACCACATCACGCTGGTGCGCAAAATAGATGCTAGGCAGGGCCAGCTTCTCTCTCTCGATATATTGCCAGACATCCATTTCAGTCCAATTGGAAATCGGGAAGGCGCGTATATTCTCGCCCTTGTGCGAACGGGCATTGTAGAGGTTCCATAGTTCTGGGCGCTGGTTCTTCGGATCCCATTGGCCGAACTCGTCACGGAAACTCATGATGCGTTCCTTGGCGCGGGCTTTTTCTTCGTCGCGGCGCGCACCACCGATACAGCAATCAAAACCGAATTCTTCAATGGCTTCCAGCAGGGTGACTGACTGGTGCTTGTTGCGGGGTTCATCGGGAGATTTGAGTACCACGCTACCACGTTTCATGGAGTCTTCCACCGAGCGCACGATCAGGCGTTCGCCAAGCTCTGTAGCACGCTGGTCACGGAAGTTGATGACTTCCTGATAGTTGTGGCCGGTATCGATATGCATGAGCGGGAAGGGGAACCGGCCAGGGCGAAAAGCTTTTTCAGCCAGCCGCAGGATACACAGCGAATCCTTGCCTCCGGAAAACAGCAACACCGGGTTGGAGCATTGGCCGGCGACTTCACGCAATATGTATATTGCTTCGGATTCAAGCCAGTCGAGATGGCTGAGGGTTTGTTTGGTCAACGTCGTCATAAATATCTCTATAAATCCATTTTATGGGCGCACCGCTTTGTCGCGTGCTCGCTCATTCCTTGTCTATCTAACTTGATATGCCTTCGTCATTCGCTGCGCGACTTCGCGCGCTGCATCCCATAAAATGAATTTCTACGAGATATTAAAGTAGGTCCTATATATTATTTCTTAACGTGAAGCCCGCACTCCTTGGAGTCTGGGTTTTCCCACCACCAGCGGCCAGCACGTATATCTTCGCCCATCGCCACTGCGCGCGTGCATGGTGCGCAGCCTATGCTGGGGTAGAACTGGTCATGCAGCTTGTTATAAGGCACTTCATGCATACGGATATAAGCCCAGGTTTCCTGCTCGGTCCAATCGGAAAGCGGGTTGAATTTTTCCAGATTATTGCCAGCATCAAATTCCCTGATGGGCAAATCGGTACGTGTGGCCGATTGCTGTGCGCGCATGCCGGTAATCCAGGCCTTTTTACCTTTAAGGGCACGTCCTAATGGTTCCACCTTGCGCATGTGGCAGCAGGCCTTACGCAAATCCACAGATTCGTAGAATGCATTGATCCCATTCTGACGAACATATTGTTCAACGGTGTCAGCAAGCGGGAAAAATATCTTCAGCTTGGTGTCATAGATATTCTCGACTTCAGCTATCAGGTCATAGGTCTCTACTGGCAGGCGCCCGGTATCCAGCGAGAAAATCTCTATCGGTAGCTTTTCACGCAGAATGATGTCGGTTAGCACCATGTCTTCTGCGCCCATGCTGTTGGCGAGGGTGATGTTGCTGTTACCACCCAGTTCAGTTATAGCGTCTCTCAGCAGCGTTAGCACTTGGGCGCGCTTGGCCGTGACTGATGCGCGTAACGCCTCGGTCAACTCAGGCTTGGTAGCAGGGTTGCTGGCCACAGGGCGTAATATGGAAACTTCACCACTCATGTTACTAGGGCGCCCCTCTGTTCACGCGCCGCCATACGGGCTGGTTGATGTCCACCGCACCCTGGTATGGTTGTGAGAAATCCTTGAGGCTGGCCAATGCTTCTTCAGCTGAACGATCCGCACGTATCAGGTAGCTATCGTAGCCACAGCGCTTGAGGAAGAATAACTGGTCGCGTAGCACATCACCAAAGGCGCGCAGTTCATTCTTGTATTCGTAACGTGTACGCAACAGATTGCCGATTGAGAAGATGCGGCCATCGGCGAAGCGTTCAACAAATACCGCAATCAATGGAAGTGTATTTAAATCAGGCAGGGCTTCGGTAAGCGATTCAAGCACCTCGTGAGTCGCCAGCCAGATACCAATCTCACCTTTGGCGAGTCTGTCTGCCAGTTGTTCTTTACGCGCAAGCCACACTGCAAGAGGTATTAGTACCTTGCCAGTTGCCGGGATATTGGTTGCGTCAATCTGCTCCTGCGTATGCGTGACTTCACCCGTTAACTTGAACAGGACAACCTTGCCGGCTTGCTTGCGTACGGCTTCCTCGCCTGCAGGCAGGGTCACCAGCGCCCATTCGTCTGTGGCGATAGCATCGTTGCGTATGAGGTTTGACTTAGGCATGGCTCACCTCCTGAGCTGCATCTTTGGCATATACATGAGATTTGAATGGCTCTACGCCGATACGCCGGACTGTGTCGATAAAGAGCTCTTCAGGTGTGCGCCGAGCAATGTAGACCTCGATCAGGCGCTGTACCACACCAGGCATTTCCTCAGCAGCGAAAGATGGGCCAATGACAGTACCCAGGCTAGCGTCATTGCCCTGCTTGCCGCCTATGCTTACTTGGTACCATTCGGAACCATCCTTATCTACGCCCAGGATGCCGATGTGGCCGACATGATGGTGGCCGCAGGCGTTCATGCAGCCGGAGATATTGAGTTCAATATCTCCGATTTCATGCAGGTAGTCGAGATTATCAAACTGCATCTGGATAGCTTCAGCAATCGGGATGCTCTTGGCATTGGCCAGCGAGCAGAAGTCGCCACCCGGGCAGCAGATAATATCGGTTAGCAGGCCGATATTTGGCGTTGCCAAGCCGTTTGCACGGGCAATTTCCCACACGCTGAACATTTCACTCAATTTCACGTCTGTAAGAACCAGGTTTTGTTCATGGGTGACGCGTATTTCACCGAAGCTATAGTGATCGGCCAAGTCGGCTATCAAGTGCATCTGTTCAGTAGTTGCATCACCTGGTGGTTTGCCATGGGGTTTTAGCGATAAGGTAATGGCGCGATACCCAGCTTTTTTATGCGGGTGTACGCAACGTTTTGCCCACGCAGCGAAGGCCGGGTTCGTAGCCAGTGCTTTATCATAAGAGGCATCATGCGCAGGCAGGGTCTCATAGGGCATGGCTGTGAAATATTGGCTGACACGAGTCAGTTCTGCTTCGGTAATGGTATTCGGGCTATCTTTGATATTAGCCCAATCAGCTTCTACCTGCTTACGGAACTCTTCGACGCCGAGAGCCTTTACCAGAATTTTGATGCGGGCCTTGAATGAGTTATCGCGACGCCCATGCATGTTGTAGACGCGCACAATGGATTCGCAATAGGTCAGTATGTGTTGCCATTCCAAGTGTTCACGTATGACCTGGCCTAATATCGGGGTTCTTCCCAGGCCGCCGCCTACCCATACCTTAACTGCAACTTTATTGTGTGAGTCAAGGTAAAACTCCAGGCCGATATCATGTACTTGCACTACGGCGCGATCATGCTTGCTGCCAGAGACAGCAATCTTGAATTTGCGAGGTAATAAGGCGAATTCAGGGTGGAACGTACTCCACTGGCGAATGATTTCTGCAATCGCGCGAGGGTCAATCACTTCGTCTGGGGCGATTCCTGCAAACTGATCCGTAGTAATGTTACGAATACAGTTACCGGAGGTCTGGATAGCGTGCATCTGCACGCTGGCAAGCTCAGCAAGAATGTCCGGCGTTTCTTCCAACTTCGGCCAGTTGAGTTGCATATTGGTACGCGTGGTGAAATGGCCGTAGCCTTTGTCATAATGCTTAGCGATGTCACCTAGCTTGCGCAACTGATAGGAGGCTAGGGTGCCATAAGGCACTGCGATGCGCAGCATAGGCGCATGGCGTTGGATGTAAAGGCCATTTTGCAGGCGTAGCGGACGGAACTCATCGTCGCTGAGTTCCCCAGCCAGGTAACGGCGAACCTGGTCGCGGTACTGTGCGACACGTTCGTTAACAATGGCCTGGTCAATTTCGTCGTATTTATACATGCGTAAACTTTATCTTAAGCGAGAACAAACTTCATGCCGACTAGCAGCAGTATCGATGCCAGTACCGGACGTAAAATCTTTTCGGGGATCTTTGCTCCGATATGGCTACCAGCCCAGATGCCAGGCAATGAGCCTATCAGCAGACTGCCCAATAAGGTGAAATCTACATGGCCCAATGTCCAGTGGCCGATGCCGGCAATTGCCGTGAGTGGAATAGCATGCGCCAGGTCGGTGCCCACGACCTTCAAGGTCGTCATCTTGGGGTAAAGGAACAGAATTGCAATAGTGCCGAGTGCTCCCGCACCCACTGATGAAAGCGTTACCAGCACGCCCAGTACGGCTCCGGTGAATATAGTCGCAGGGATTTGCATACCATTGAATCGGCCAGTACTGACAACTACACTTTCTACTTCGCGCTCAGTGTTACGGGTCAGGTAGCTACGAATCAATATTGCACAGGCAGTGAGTATCAGTGCGATACCCAGGGAGTAGGTAATGAGGCCGGTAGTTTCCTTGCCAATCGAAATCAGGTGCTTGATAACGAAAATCGTCCCTACCGCAAAAGGCAGGCTGCCCATGGAAAGGAAGCTGACTACACGCCAATCGACAGAGCCGTGAGTACCATGATGCACCCAAACGCCGCCAGTCTTGGTAATGGCCGCAAATAGCAGGTCAGTACCAACGGCAACGGCAGGTTTAAAGCTGAATAGGAATACCAGCAACGGTGTCATCAATGAGCCGCCGCCAACCCCGGTAATCCCGACAAGCAAGCCAACCGTAAAACCGGAGACTATATATGCAAAATCCATTGAATACTTTTCATAAAGCCATACGTGAAACTGGCTGAGTCCGCTATTTTAACAGCTAAATAGTGACATTTTAATAATATGTTATTCTAACAACATCTTATTTTGGTTATATAGGGTTGGAGCGATGAAACTGCATCAATTACGTTATGCCCGCGAGGTGGCGCGTCAGGGCTTGAATGTCTCCACAGCAGCGGATTCTTTACACACATCCCAGCCGGGAGTCAGTAAGCAGATCCAGTTGCTGGAAGAAGAACTGAAACTGCAGATTTTCCAACGCAACGGCAAACGACTCATCGGGATCACTGAGCCAGGCAAGATTATACTGGACCTAGCCGAGCGCGTCATGAGCGAAATGGAGAATATAAAACGGGTAGGCGAGGAGTTCACGCAGGAAGCATCTGGCGACCTGATTATCGCAACCACCCACACGCAAGCCCGTTATCGCTTGCCCGCAGCGGTCAAGTTATTCATGGAGCAATATCCCAAGGTTAAGCTGACGATCCACCAGGGTAGTCCTGCGCAGGTGGGTGAGCAGGTAGCCAATGGCGAGGCTGATATAGGCATAGCGACTGAATCCATCAGTGATTATGAAAAGCTGCTTTGCCTGCCATGCTATCAATGGAACCGCTGCCTGGTCGTCCCACCCGGACACCCTTTGGTCACGGACAAGCCGCTAACCCTGGAAAAAATTACGCATTATCCGCTTATTACCTATGACTTTGCCTTTACCGGCGGCTCACTGGTGAGCCGCACTTTTGCTGAACAAGGCTTGACGCCAAACGTCGTCCTGACGGCGATTGATGCCGATGTTATCAAGACTTATGTCAGCCTTGGGCTGGGTATAGGCTTGCTGGCTAACATGGCATTCGACCCGGAGCGTGACAACAGCCTTGCCATGATAGATGCCAGCCATCTGTTTGCCCCCAGCACTACCTATGTGGGCGTAAGGCGTGATGCCTATCTGCGTGGATACACCTACGCCTTTATTCAACTACTGGCGCCACATTTTGACCGCAAGGCGGTGGATGCTGCCCGCAAAAAATCCGAATAACGACCGATAATTTGTAAGCATAGTTGCATTGCATCGACGAAGTTTTGTCTGGAGAATTTTTCTGCAGAATCAATGAAGCACGTTATTCGTTGCCAGCCATGATACGGCGGAGGGTTGATTGTGATAAAAAAAGTATTCATATTGGTTTGCGGGCTATTGCTTTCAACATTGGCTATTGCAGCAAGCCCCATGCCGCAGATAGATCAGAGCATTGCGATATATGAAGTGCCGGTCGAGCCTGGGGTTAGTTATGACGATGTAATAGAAAGTTTGAAAGTGGTTTCCGAAGGAAAAAACTTTGTAAATCCTGCAAACTTCCCTATAGGCGAGAACCTGAAAAAACGAGGTCTTAATCCAGAAGGCCCTTTGGAAGTGCATGCTTTATGTAATCTGGGATTGGGTGGCGAGATTATGCTGGATCATCCAGAATTTGCTGTTTTTGCTCCATGCCGCATAGCGCTATATCAAAGGCAGGGCAGATTGTTCCTGGCTTTGGACAGGCCAACTTTTGATCTTAAAAGTATCAAGAATCCAACGCCACGTGCACAGCATGCGGCTCAGGAACTTGAGAATACGCTGATCGATATTATCGAGAAAGCTCGCAGAGGGGAGCTGTAATATGACCGGTATTAAGCGGTTCAGCCATGCCTGGTTCATTAACCAGATCAAGATGAATAGTGTTGGCCTCGTGAGTCTTGCTACTGCTTTGTTCGGCGTAAGCTATAACACCTGGCTCGACCATCATAATGAGATTAATCACAATATGCGTCTCGCCGCATTTGAAGTGCTCAGGGATCTTAGTGAGTTACAAACTGTCGTGGATTACGCGCACTATGCTGGTGACAAATCACGTGGCAATCCTATTGATGGCTGGAAAAATGTCGTCATGGTGCGTGACCTGTCAAGACTGTTATCGCCCCAATCAGCAGAGCGCGGGCAGCTACTATATGCGACCTGGCAACAGGATTGGGAAGATTTGGGGAAAGACGCCAGGAGTGAAGAGGAAATAAGTGCCAGAATCACTGAGGCGCGACACTCAGTCTTAAAAACCATAGATAATCTTGAGTAAACGTGCAGCGAATAGTAAAGAGAGGTCAAGCCGAGCAGACCATCAACAAATCGCGCTTCATTGCTGTGGCCGAATACTGTGACAGTGAACGTGCCGTTGCCATCAGCCTACGTAAACTGGCTAGTGCTAACCAGAATGCGCACCATCTTGCCTATGCTTTCCGTATCAAGACGGACCAAGGCATTATCCAGCGTTTCAGTGATGCTGGTGAACCTTCAGGTACGGCAGGCAAGCCTATCCTGCAGTTCATCGAGGGGCGGGGGCTAATCAATGTCTGCGTGGGTGTTATTCGCTATTACGGTGGCATAAACCTTGGCACAGGCGGGCTGGCACGCGCTTACGGCGGCACTGCCAAGATGGCGCTTGAGGCCGCGACTATCATGCCCTATGTCGAGATGCAGCAGATTCGTGTCGTGCTGGATTACAAAAGCCTGGATAACTTTACGCGTGACCTTACCAAGCTTAATGGTGAAATCCTGGATAAGCAGTTTGGGGAATACGTGGAATTAGTGGCCTCTTTACCAGCAAGCGAGGCAGAAGCTTTCAAACAGCGCTACAGCACAAGCTAATTATTCCTTGGCGAGTTTTGGTTTAGGCTCAAACTTAGCGCCTATATGGTCGCGGCGACGTTTCTCAGCCAGCTCTACTTGGCGCTGGCGCTCGGCAAAAGCCTGCTTCTGTTCATCAGTAGTCTTGTCGTAACAGTGTTCACAACTTACGCCAAGCACGAAGTGGGGCGATTTCCTGTCTTCCGGGCCAAGCGGAAAGCGGCAGGCACGGCATAGCTGGTAATCCCCTTGTTTCAGGCCGTGACCAACTGATACGCGCTCATCAAATACAAAGCATTCGCCTTGCCACATACTTTGCTCTTCTGGCACGGTTTCCAGGTATTTGAGGATACCGCCTTGCAAATGGTAAACCTCTTCAAAGCCCTGGCTACGCAGGTAGGCCGTGGACTTTTCGCAGCGGATGCCGCCGGTGCAGAACATCGCGACTTTGGGCTTTTCGCGCAATGCCTGTTCCTGCTTTACCCATGCCGGTAGTTCGGTAAAGCTCTTGGTATTCGGGTTGATTGCGCCCTGAAATGTACCAATCGCTACTTCATAGTCATTACGCGTATCAACCAAGATAACATTCGGGTCGCTAATCAAGCTATTCCAGTCTTCCGGCTTAACATAGGTACCAGCCATCTCGCTGGGTTTAACTTCAGGCACACCCAGTTTGACGATTTCCTGCTTGAGTCGCACCTTCATGCGGTAGAAGGGCATCCTGGCTGCCCATGCCTCCTTGTGTTCAAGATCGGCCAACCTGGTTTTGAAGATTGGGTCGTTACGCAGATAGTGCAGTAACGCATGAATATTCTCAGGCAAGCCAGCAATGGTGCCATTGATACCTTCTTCAGCCAGCAGCAACGTGCCCTTGATTTTATTGGCCTCACAGCAGGCAAGCAAAGGGGCCTGCAGCTCTTTGTAATCAGGCAGGCTGACGAATTTGTATAGTGCAGCGGTGAGATACTTGGACATCGACTTGAATGTGGAAAATTAATCTAAGACCGAATTATAACGGTTAGATCGCCTGAGGCAGAAAGCTTAAGTAGTTCAACCCGTATTTCGTGGCAGGGGCTGCAGTATGCTGATGCGGTTACCTTCAGTATCGATGAATGACACATACTGCCCGATGCCGGGTATTTCCATGGGTTCCCCGAGCACCTTGCCGCCTGCTGCCTGAATCTTCCGGATAGAGGTTTTTATGTCCTCAACCGCAATGACGACAGATGGATGCTGCGCAGGCCAATCGGGTTTGTTCTGGTAAAAGCCGCCATTGATTGCACCAGAGGGGCCGGGCTTGCGCTCGTCAGGCTCGAAAGTGGTTGCTACAACATAGTTGCCCATTTCTTCGCCCAGCATCTGCATTTTCCAGCCGAAAGCCGATTCATAAAAGGCCGAGATACGCGTGCGGTCGTTATAGGGCATTTCAAAGTGGACGACTGGATCCATGTTTTGTTCTCCGAAGTTGGTTTAACGGAATGATGGTGTTTAAAGTGATCGCCGAACGGGCAGGTTTACTCTGCGGCCTCTGTCTCGACCAGTTGCCCAAGCAGCCTGAGCGAATCTTGCCAGCCGAGATAGCACATCTCGGGCGGAATGGCTTCGGGTATTCCTTCCTGCACAATACTCAACTCGGTACCGCAGAAAACCTGCTTCAAGGAAATTGTCGTCCGCATTTCCCCCGGCAAATTCGGGTCATCGAATATATCTGTGTGCCGAATCAGTTCGTATGGCACCAATTCGAGATACTTCCCGCCAAAAGAGTGGCTGTGGCCTGTGCTGAAGTTCGTGAATGACATCTGGTAGGTACCGCCAACCTTGACATCGATATGGTGAACCTTGCCGGTGAATCCGTTCGGCGGCAGCCACTTGGCCATTGCGTCTGCATCGAGGAAGGCTCGATAGATTATTTCGGGTGTTGCACGAAGCACACGATGAAGTCGGATAGTGCTGGACATGACTTATTCTCCTTTCGATTTATGGTTAAATATTGGGCAGGGTAAGATATTAGGCCTCAGAGCTCAGAGCGAGCGGCCGTCATAGGTTTTGACCGGAATGGCCGTTATGTCGATATCCTCAAGGCAACGAATGTTGATGGCAGCCATTGGATTGCCTTTGGGGTCGGTGCCTTCCGCATACGGATGAATACCGCAGACCGGGCAGAACCGATGCTTGATGACGTGCTTGTTGAATATATAGGTGCTCACTGCTGTTTCAGGTGTGAGCAGTTGGAGCTTTTCCCGTGGAACGAACCACATCAATACCCCCTTGCGCTGGCAGATTGAGCAGTTGCACGCCATTGCTCTCTTGATCTCACCTTCGACTTCAAATGCAATCCTGCCGCAATGACAGCTTCCTTTGTATTTCATGTCGATTTTCCGGTTGAATTGTCAGGTCTCACTTCAGCTCGCCCAGCAACTTCGTGAGGCGATCAAGGTTTTGCTCATTGCTTGGCTCGACGATGTGGCGAACCGCTGCTGCAACCTTTGGGTCATCGAACTCCTGAGCCCAAAGGATTTGAGTGCCTTCATTGTCAGGCAGGAGTGTTACTGAGAGTGTGAAATGCGGAGTGGAAACATGCCGGATCACAACTTTCTTCCCGGGTTCAAGTTCCCTGAATACGCTGTTGTTAGGGTAATTGGTGCCGTCAGGCCCATGCATCATGAATTTCCAGTTTCCTCCCGCTTTGAAATCAAAGATTTCAAAGGTATTCGTGAAGCCCTTCGGCCCCCACCACTTTGCCAACCGGCTGGGGTCAGAAAATGCCACATAGATTTCATCAGGCGTATACGCAAGGGTTCGCTGTGTCTGCATTACTCGGTGTTGATACGGTGAGTTTTCCATGTGGAATGACTTCAATTTCAGAAGCGTAGATTGTGACTGTCCCTTTCGACCGCCATGTTAGATGCTCTTAAAACTCTTTGAGAGTGGCGGCCCATTTTTTCTCGTTCATCTCATATGGTTGTAAGAGTTTCTTGAGTTTTGCACTTGGCGCAGTGGTCGTATATTTGCCTTTTGCCCACGATTTAGTTTCTAGATAGCCCATCTTTTTAGCAACACTCAGTGCATCTTCATAGTCCAATCCATATATCACGACTTTCTCTGAACTTCGCAAGTTCCAGATGTAGGCCAAGATTAAATGTGGGAAACGGGCATATTTTTTGTCGATACTAAATGCTTGTGCAGAAGATGCTTTAATCTGTATGGGCCTTGCAGAATAGCCCTCTGCAATTGTTTCAACATCTAAATATGCGACCAGATCGACCCCGTGATCCCTCACGGGAACTGCAACTTCAATGCCCGCAGCAAGAAGTTGATTGATAAGATAGTTACGGCCCATCAGTTCGGTGACTTGCGTGTCGTGGCTCATGGATATCTAACGTCTGAATTCAGCGACCTGCGGTGCTTTTCGCACATGCCGGTGGAATTATGGGTTGGGCCTCGGCTCACAGCCTCGACAGCCTCGCGTACTCCGTCTGTGCAAAACCAATCGCATCCGACAACTTGTCGTAGCGGTGCATTTCGTAACAATACTGTGCGCCATCGAAGGTGATGCCATATTGCTCCATTAGCTGCTTGTCGCTTGGCTGAATCGGCTTTGGCGCAATAAATGATTCGACTTTGTCCCAAGCGAGACAGATCACTCCTTCTTCCGATGTGCGAACGGTGATGAACGACTCACCACTATGCGCATACGCTTTTCGAGTGGACTTGAGGACCGCTATCCAACTGCCTGGATGAGGAGCAGTAATGTTGCGGATATCTGATACGGGAACAAAAGTGCCTTCTCTTTGTGCCGCCGCACTTAGCTGATTGGCCTCTTCCAACTGGGCCATCCCCTTCTTTGCGGTTGCGTTGCTTGCGATGCCTTCCAATATTCCGAGCGCCAGTGTCCCGCTCAACGCCCACTCGGGTGATCCCCAGAAACCGATTCCTGTTGAAACTCCAACGAGGCTTTGTGCGGTGGCCGCACGGAGCGCCTGGGCCTTTCTCAACTGCGCTTCTTCGCACAGAAATATCTCTTCAATTTTGTATCGGGCACCCGACATCATCCCGACTTGAACCTCCTGTCCGACCATGCTCATAGGCTTAGCTCCCCTTCGTGTGGCGCTATTCTTGTAGAGGTTAACGTTAAATAGGCATCAATAACGGTATATAAAATTTTGCCAATAAATTGCACATAAGTAATTTATTTTCAAAGATTCAAATAACCAAACATCGAGAAAACACACTGCTAATTTACTGTGCTGTGATAGCCAAGTGCAGTCGGCAAATGTCCGCCTTTCTTGATCTTTACCGCGCAGTATTTCACCTCGGCGATCTTGGCGAATGGGTCCAGTGCCGGGTTGGTAAGCAGGTTGGCGGCGGCTTCGTAGTAGCAGAAGGCGATAAAGACGGAATTACGCGGGATACCGTCATCAGTGCGGGCGATGAGCGCGATCTCCCCGCGGCGCGATTCCACGGTGATGATGTCGCCTGCCTCTATGCCCAGCATATCCATATCCAGCGGGTGCAGGCTGGCGTTGGGGGCGGGCTCGATGGCATCGAGCGCGCTGGCACGTCGCGTCATGCTGCCGGTATGCCAGTGCTCCAGCATGCGGCCAGTGATGAGCACCATAGGGTAATCCGCATCTGGCCGTTCGGCTGCGGGGATGATGTCGGCGGGAACCAGCTTGGCACGGCCATTGGGGCGCGGGAAGCCCTCTTCAAAAATCACTTCCTGGCCGGGGTCGCCTTCCTGTTCGCATGGGTAGGTCACACCATCTTCGGCTTCCAGCCTTTCCCAGGTGATGCCGGCGATGCTTGGCATGGCCAGCCGCATTTCATTGAACACATCCTTGGGTCCGCTGTAGTTCCAATCCAACCCCAAGCGCTTGCCGATCTCCTGAATAATCCATAAATCCTGTTTGACATCACCCGGCATATCAATCGCTGGACGGCCCATCTGTACAAGGCGGTCGGTATTAGTGAAGGTGCCCAGCTTCTCGGCATGCGTGCTGGCAGGCAGGATGACATCGGCCAGGTAGGCGGTTTCTGTCATGAAGATATCCTGCACCACGAGGTGTTCCAGTTTGGATAAGCCGAGGCGAGCGTGATGCGTATCCGGGTCGGACATGGCCGGGTTCTCGCCTTCGATATACATGCCGGTGATGCTGCCTTCGCAGGCAGCGTCGATGATCTCAACCACGGTGAGGCCGGGTTTGCTGTCGAGCTCGGTATTCCACAGCTTCTGGAATTTGGCGTGGGCTTCGGGGTTATCCACGCGCACATAATCCGGGAAGCTCATGGGGATGAGGCCGACATCGGAGGCGCCTTGCACGTTGTTCTGCCCACGCAGCGGATGCAGGCCTGTGCCGCGGCGGCCAACTTGGCCCGTGACCATGGATAGCGCGATCAGGCAGCGTGAATTATCAGTGCCATGCACGTGCTGCGAAATGCCCATGCCCCACAGGATGATGGAGGCTTTGGATTTGGCGTAAAGCCGTGCGACTTCGCGGATGGTCTGGGCATCGATGCCGCAGATCGGCGCCATCGCTTCCGGGCTGTAACCTTGTACGTTCTCCTTCAATGCCTGGTAGTTTTCGGTACGCTCGGCGACGAATTTCTCATCCACAAGGCCTTCTGTAACGATCACGTGCAGCAAGGCATTCAGCAAGGCAACATCGGTATCCGGCTTGAACGGCAGGTAATACGTAGCAAGCCGCGCCAGCTCGGTACGGCGCGGGTCTATCAAGATAAGCTTGGCGCCTTTCTTCGCTGCATTCTTGATGAATGTTGCGGCAACAGGGTGATTCACAATCGGGTTGGCGCCAATGATGACAATGACTTCCGAATACTGCACGTCGGCAACCGGGTTGGAAACGGCGCCGGAGCCAACGCCCTCCAGCAGTGCTACAACAGATGAGGCATGGCACAAGCGTGTGCAGTGGTCTACATTATTGGTGCCGAAGCCGGTGCGGATGAGTTTCTGGAACAGGTAGGCTTCCTCGTTGCTGCCCTTGGCCGAGCCAAAACCGGCCAGCGCGTATTTGCCTTTTTCCTTGAGGATTTTTTTGAAGCCGTTGGCGGCAAAATCCAGCGCCTCATCCCAGCTTGCTTCACGGAAGGCGGCGAAAGGGTTGGCCGGGTCTATCGTGTAGCTTTCTGACTTGGGCGCATCCGCACGACGGATCAGCGGTGTAGTCAGGCGGTGCTGGTGCTTGGGGTAATCGAAACCATAACGGCCCTTGACACACAATCGGCCATGATTGGCGGGCCCATCCTTGCCGACCACCTGGATGATATGGTTATCCTTGACGTGATAGCTAAGCTGGCAGCCAACGCCACAATACGGGCAAACCGAATCCACAATCTTGTCTGGCACGATCTGCGCTACATTCTTTGCCGGCGCTAGCGCGCCAGTCGGGCAGGCCTGCACACATTCGCCGCAGGTAACGCAGGTGGAATCGCCCATTGGGTCTTGCATATCGAACACGATTTCGGAATGTGCACCACGGAAAGCATAGCCGATGACGTCGTTGACCTGCTCTTCGCGGCAGGCGCGCACGCAGCGCGTGCACTGGATACAGGCATCTAGATTGACGGCAATGGCCGGGTTGCTGAGATCAGGGTTAGGTGACAGGCGTGGCTCGAAGCGTGGTTTGGTAACCTCCATCTTCTTTGCCCAGTAAGTGAGCTCGTTGTCAGGTTTGTAGTCGTGGTCTGGCATATCGGCCAGTAGTAGTTCCAGCACCATCTTCTGCGAGGCGACAGCACGCTCATTGTTGCTGCTGACTTCCATATCCGGCTTGGGCATACGGCAGCAGGAGGGGGCCAGCACACGTTCGCCCTTGATCTCAACCATGCAGGAGCGGCAATTGCCATCCGGGCGCATGCCCTCCATGTAGCAAAGATGAGGGATTTCTACGCCGTGACGCTTCGCGGCCTGGATAATAGTTTCGCCTTCAAAAGCTTCAACCGACTCGCCATTGAGATTGAATATGATTGTTTTTGGCAGATAGTTTGGAGCGTTCATTTCTGCTCTCCTGCAAGCTCATGCGGGAAGTATTTCATCACGCATTTCAACGGGTTAGGGGCTGCCTGCCCCAGGCCGCATATCGAAGCATCCATCATCGCGCTAGAGAGTTCATTTAGCAAGGGTTGATCCCATTTCGGCTTTTGCATGAGTTGGACTGCTTTGGCAGTACCTGCGCGGCACGGCGTACATTGGCCACAGGATTCATCTTCGAAGAATTTGAGCGAATTCAGCGCAAGGTCACGTGCACGGTCATGTTGCGAGAAGACAATGATGGCTGCGGAACCGATGAAGCAGCCGTACTGGTTGAGTGTATCGAAATCCAGCGGGACATTACCGAGGCTGGCGGGCAGGATGCCGCCCGAGGCACCGCCGGGGAAGTAGCCGTAGAATTCGTGGCCGTCCAGCATGCCGCCGCAGTATTCGTCTATGAGCTCGCGCATGGTGATGCCTGCCGGGGCAAGATGTACACCGGGCTTCTTCACACGCCCGCTGACGGAGAAGGAGCGTAAACCCTTGCGCTCATGACGGCCGTGGGAGGTGAACCACTCGGCGCCTTTTTCGACAATATCGCGGACCCAGTAAACTGATTCCATGTTGTGTTCCAGCGTTGGTCGCCCGAACAGGCCAACTTCGGCAAGGAATGGCGGGCGCAGCCGCGGCATACCGCGTTTGCCTTCGATGGATTCCACCATGGCTGATTCTTCGCCACAGATATAGGCGCCTGCACCGCGGCGCAGCTCTATTTCCGGAAAAGCTGCAGGCGGGTTGGCCTTGAGTTTGGCTAGCTCGGTTTCCAGTATCTGGCGGCAGCCCGCGTACTCATCGCGCAGGTAGATCCATATCTTTTCTATGCCTACGGCCCAGGCAGCGACCAGCATGCCTTCGAGGAAACGGTGCGGGTCGAGCTCAAGATAGTGCCTGTCCTTGAAAGTTCCCGGCTCGCCTTCGTCGATATTCACTGCCATGTAGCGTGGCGCTTCATAGCCGGAAACGATGCGCCATTTGCGCCCGACCGGGAAACCGGCACCGCCGAGGCCGCGCAGGCCGGAATTCTCCATGATCTTGATGAGATATTCTGCTGTGTGCTTGCCTGCCACACAATCTTTGTAAAGCTGGTAACCGCCAGCCTTGAGGTACTGTTCGAAAGGGATGTAATCGGTGATAGCTGCTTTTGTAGCTTTGGCATCGACTTTGGATTTAACACTTGCTACATCTGCGTGGTCGACTGGATTTTGCCCGACGACAGCGACAGGTGCATGTTGGCAACGGCCTACGCAAGGTACTGGTTGCACCCGTATGCCGCTGCCTAATTCAGCTTTGAGGTCGCGGATTAAATCCTTGGCACCGAACATCTCGCAACTCACCGAGTCGCAGACGCGAACAGTGAGCGCGGGTGGAGGAGTTTCACCTTCCTTGATGATGTCGAAGTGGTGATAAAAGGTCGCAACTTCATAAGCTTCAGTCTGCGATAGCTTCATTTCGGCTGCGAGTGCGGCCAGGTGCTGCACTGAGATATGGCCGAATTTGTCCTGGATTTTATGCAGGTGCTCGATGAGCATATCAGGGGTACGGGAAGCATTACCCAACAGGGCGATGATGGTTTCGCGTGCAGCAGGCTCGACTATGCGGCCCTTGGGCTTGCCCTGACGTTTTTTCAATAGTTGTTGAGAAATCTCTTTCACCTGCGACATACCTAATAAGCCTCTCTACCACTGATATTGATATTACAGGAGAACTAATATTTCCCCTTTGCCATCGTTTGCGATATCCCCTGCAAAGCGTTGGACACGATTTTTATTCATCTGTGCGAATTTTGTTGGCAGCTTGCTGAACGATTTAAACATCAGGCTCAGGAATGGCAGCGTATGGATGCCGCAGTCCTGTATCGTTACATGTAGCCTTGGTTGCTGCGTCAACACTAATGTGCCGCGCTGCATGCCATAAGCCGCAAAATCACCCACTGTGCCTAGCACAGCTATAGTACCAGCGAGCATGCGGGAAGCACAGTAGCTGCCGGCATTGCCTTCGATCAACACAATACCGCGGCGCAGTTGATCTCCGGCGCGGTCACCGACATTGCCAGTGACGATCACGATGCCGCCGTGCATGCCTTTACGGTCGCCGACGATGGCCGCTGCCAAAAAGTCTCCCGCGTCGCCATGAATATGCAGCAGGCCACCTGACATGCCGCTTGCAGCAAAGGCATCGGCATCGCCGTGCAGAACGATGACGCCGTTACTCATCTGCAGGCCCAGGTAAGAACCGGCACCACCATGGATGGTGATGCTGCCAGACCGCATGTGACTACCGATGTAATCCAGCTTTCTATTGCTATTCTTGAATTCGATATGATTGGTATCGCTACCGCTGATTTCGAACAGGCTATCCACACGCAGCATGCGATTGCCCCAGGAAAGTTCAATCGCAGCGATGTCTGCTATTGATTTTCCAGCCAGGTTGTCTGGTATCAGCGGTGAGCAGTCGACACGCTGTTGTAGTGTGGTTTTGAGGGAGAAGGTCAGCGCACTCATTCGCTAACCTCATTCATGATGTCGCGCAGGTGGAACTGGAATTGGCCCAGCTTGCCGCCGTAATTGCCGGCGGATATGCGCTTGATGCCATTCTTGGCACCAAGTTCGCAGGCGGCAGCAATGCCGGCTCGTGTGGCCTTGCGTATATCGGCTTCAGTCAACCCATCAATCACAATTTCCATGACCGACTCAATTTCAGGCGATAGCTCAGTTTTGACTAACCCCTTTAAGGTTGGGCAGAAAGCATCGTTGGTCGAGGCGAACATGGATTTGTACTTGGAGCCGACCTTGGAGCCCGAGCGTACTACGCCACCGGGGAAGGGCATGATGACATTGGGTAGTTTACGCATTGCCTCTATGGCTGCTTCACAGGCGGCTAGTGCCTGCGGTTGCGACTCAGCCAACACCAGGAAATTGCCGCCGCCGATGGCGCGTACCATGCCGGTGGTTTCTTCGGTAAGAAACTCACCATCCATCACCGGCACCCGCCAGTAGCGTTTGCCGCCGAACTGTTTTGAGGTCTGATAGCCGTCACCAAAAAAGCGCAGGTTCTTACCCAGATTGATGCGGTCACCACCTTCGATGCCGGAAAAGGCCGCAGCGGTAGGGCAGGTCAATATACATTGTCCCATACGGGTTTCCAGCTGTTTCATGAGGACGGCACTGCCCATGGAAAACATGAGGATACTGACTCCTGGGCGTCCATCTGGGGTTTCTTCAGGCAAGAGTTCACGTTCAATCCCGGCTTCCACACCGCAGCCAATCACCGAGGTGGCAAAGCCGGTCATGGCATTGGCACCGTGGTAAGCCCACTTCAAGTTCTGTGCGGTGATCAGCACGCGTGTGCCGCGCATGTT
Source organism: Methylophilaceae bacterium (assembly GCA_036560445.1). GTDB lineage: Bacteria > Pseudomonadota > Gammaproteobacteria > Burkholderiales > Methylophilaceae > DATBRG01. The sequence continues at coordinate 10,704 of DATBRG010000005.1, read as the reverse complement.
AAAGGCTTCGGCGAAAGTATCGTCTATGTGCACGCCATTAATGTTCATGCCGACTTCTCCCGGCGGCCTTTGCATTCCTGCACCACGACACGTCCGCGGCCACCATCGACAATCTCATCCTCGGCAACCTTGAAGTTTTCCATACTCATGGTGTGGTAGCGGTCGAAATAGGATTTAAGGTCTTTTTCGATGCCGCTACGGTCGAATTCAGGCTTCACTGTGTGCGTGCTGCCCCAGGTGACTTTTACTACCTGGCCATTGCGTACCACCAGTTCACCATCCTTGAACACGTAATCAGGCTTGGCGAACATCTTTTCGCGGTCGGTGTTGTTGGTGTACACCGTGATATCGGCGCCAGCACCAATACCCAGGTGGCCACGGTCATGCAGGCCGACTAGCTTGGCAGCGCCAGCACGCGTCATGATGGCGATCTCATACAGGCTGTATTCACGGTCTATGCTGGATAGTGTGCTCATGGCCTGCGCATCCAGGTTGAGCTTGGCGAAGGTTTCATTACGAAAGCTTTTGTCCATGAGCAGGCGGATCAGGTGTGGGTAGCTGGTAAATGGCGCGCCATTGGGGTGATCCGTAGTCAGGAAGATGCGCCAGGGGTCATCCGCCAGCAGGAATATCTCCAGGCCGATAGCCCATTGCAGCGCATTGACGAAGTTCTGGTCCTTGTATTTGAACGGCACTACGCCACAACCGGCATCACATTCGATATCCATAATGACCGATTTTTTCGGGCTGCCAAGATGGGCATTGGCATGCTGGCGCATGTTGTCGCCAGAGGCAGTCACCGTCTGGCCGAACAGGATTTGGCCAACATCAGCCGATATGTTTTTGTGTTTATTCAATGCCTCGGCAATCGCCGCCGCGCCGGAAGAGAATTTACGATCACCCTCGGTACCGTAGCTGTGGAACTGGATATGCGTAAGATGCACGGGGAAACCCTCGACCGCTCCCATGGTTTTGAGCGTGGTCTCCATATTGCCCGGTACGCCGAGGTTGTTGGCGTGCACATGCAGCGGGTGTGGTACGCCCAGCTCATGCACAGCGCGTGACAAGGCTTTCAACACCTCACGCGGCGTTACTTGGTAGAAGCTATTCTGCTCGTCAAGGTCAAGTGCTCGCTGGTTGAACTTGAATGCACTGATGCCGCCTGGGTTCACGACCTTGATGCCGATGGCCTGGCTGGCGTGTAGTGTCCATGCTACATAGTCGTTGATCGCGTTCTGGTCTTTTTTTGCTGTCAGCATGCGCAGGAAGAAGTCGTCGCTGCCAAGCATGGCGTAGCCACCTTTATCGATGATAGGGGTGTCGCCCATTTCAAGATGCGCCTGACGTGCATTTACTGGTAGCAAGGCTGGCTCAAAACCAGCGGTATAGCCCATCTCTGCATAACGGTAGCCGGTAGTCAGGGTAGAAGGTACGGCATGGCCGCAGCCTGCTCGACACAATTCAGAGTGAGCGACCGGGTCACCCCTGTGGTCTTCCGGCAGCATGGCACGTGCGATATTGACCTTGCCGCCGCCAATATGAGTATGCATGTCGATGGCGCCTGCCATGACCACCTTGCCGCGCAAATCGTATTCCTGGTCTATGTGCTCCCCATCGCGCGGACGCTCAGAGATGCGCCCGTCGCGGATGTAAATATCCATCACCTTGCCATCAATTTGGTGTGCCGGGTCGTAGACGATGCCGCCAGTTAATTTAAGCAACATGAGCGGAGCCCCGTAATCTTGTCGCTAGCGCAATGAGAACTTCGGCCAAGCTGGGCAGCGAGGTATCACGTAGTTTTGCCAGCGGTAGCGAAACGACATTATCACTACGAAAGAGAGTGGCCTTGTGATCAACCCCAGGTATGCCTACAGGGATAAAAACATCGGGCTCACTGCTAAATTTCATATCAGGATGGCCAATGACAATGGTCGGAGTTTCCGTCGTTGGCGGTAGGCGATCGGGATTAAAAGTACTGATCCAGAGCAAGGCATCGGTTTCATCTTGCCCCAGCAATTCTGAAGCATTGAAATGATAGGGGTCGTATTCGGGGTACCCACGCTTGTATGAGTTTCGCACCGGATAACCAGTTATCCAGGTACTGACCTGATTAGCGCTGATATCAGCGTCATTCCCAGCCAACGGTAGACCAGAACTGCGGGTGGTTTCATTAAGCTTGGCAATGACGCCAGTGATGTTCTGTATCGCCAGCTCGGCATGAGGGAAATCCAATGTTGCAGCAGCCCAGGCAATCACGCTGTACTTGGCATTTTGCAGACGAACAGCAAGGCTCTTCAGATCAGCGATACTGATGCCGGCTACCTCCTGTGCCATGATTTCCTTACCACCCACCAGTGCTCGCAAGGCTGTGGCAACTTCAGGCAAGTGCTGATGATCGCAAGCCAGCACTTGCGGTTTCACACCTTTAGGCGAGATACCCGCTTGAGTGTCCAGATTGCGGCCACCAAGGTATACCACTTGGCGTTCGGACGTATCCTGGCCAAACATACTCTCGCTATTCCATACATGGCGCTCAAAAAAGCGCGGGAAGGTGTTGACGATATCAGTGCCGATGATCACCAGCAGATCGACACGGTTACGTACCTCGGTCAACGTGGTGACCTGCCATCCGGAATTCTGGACAACCAGCGTATTGCGTATATTGGCAGCCGAGTTCATATGGTCCAGCGTGGCGCCGGTTTGATCGGCCAGACTCATGATGGCGCGCATGCCTTGTACATCTGTGGAGAGGCCGCCAATCAGGGGCTGTCTGGCATGGCGCAGGATATCGCAGGCCTCGGTAATGGCAGCATCAAGAGTGACATTCTTGCCGTTGAACCTGGGATTGGTTTGGGTGATTGCGCGCTCGAAGAAGTTAATGCTTTTGGCACAACCCTTGGCGAGGACCTTAAGGCTGCCATCTGCATTCCTGCGGATTGCCAGGTCATCACATAACAAGCCACAGGCCGGGCAGGTAACAGATTCAAACGCATCTGCTACTACAGCATGGCCTGCATTTGATTTATGGGAAAACTTCTCCATCCGCAACCTTATCCTCAATAGGCACGCTCTCAGCGGCGTGCTTCAAATTTGATTTTGAGTAAAAGTTTTTAGATTGCAGCAGCACAAATTGATTCCTGGTTCGGTTCAAAATGTCTGCAGCTGGGGGCATGCCAATGATGATTAAACTTAAGCAGGCAAGCGGCAACTAAAACTTGATTGATTATGCAACTGAAGGAAAGCGAGCGTCAAGGCGACAAAGCTGACTCATCAGGCAGTTTAATATCTTCCGAATGCTGCCTCGGGATCCCGTTTTCAAATCTACGCCCATCGTTTCCTTAATACAACACAAGGCCAAGCCATGCTACTAATCTGCTCGCCCCGAGTGTTGCAATGCTGGTCGCTACGTTACAATACGAAGCCAAATCGCAATTATTTTGAACACTAGCCATGTTAATCAGCCCATGTCATCAAGCAGCTTGAGTCAAGCAAACGCGGTAGCCGTAGTGACTAGCGCACGCTTGCATATGGGGTTTTTTGATTTGAACGGCGACCTGGGGCGGCGCTTTGGCAGTATAGGATTGTCGCTGGATCGCCCCGCAATTGAACTGCAAGCTTGGCGGGCTGATGAGTTTGAAGCAGAAGGGCCGGGCGCCAGCCGTGCCAAGAAAGTAGCTGAGAAGCTGGCCAAGGTCTTGAATTTGCAGGGAGGTATGCATATGCGGTTAGGGCAAAGCATTCCTGAGCATGCGGGGTTGGGTTCTGGTACACAGATGTCGATGGCGGTAGGGCTGGCCATCAACAGGCTATATAGCCTTAATCTTATTCCGCAAGATGTTGCTATGCTGACTGAGCGCGGCGCGCGCTCTGGTATTGGCCTAGGTACCTTTGCTGCAGGTGGTGTGGTCATTGATGGCGGGCGTGGCGCTCGAACAGTGATTCCTCCGGTGATTGCACGGGCAGACTTCCCCGATGCCTGGCGTATTCTGCTCATTTTTGATAACGCTAGTGAGGGAATGCATGGCGAGCAGGAAATTGAAGCCTTCCGTCGTTTGCCGGAGTTCCCGGCAGATATTGCAGCAGCGCTTTGCCGTCGTGTTTTGATGCAGGCCCTGCCAGCCCTTGCCGAGCATGATCTGGCGACTTTTGGCGCTGCGATACGTGAATTACAGGAGCGTACCGGCGACCATTTTGCCCCTGCCCAGGGTGGCCGTTACGCTAGTCCGCGAGTGGCGGAGGTGTTGGAGTGGCTGGGTATGCAAGGCATTGCCTGTTATGGCCAAAGTTCATGGGGGCCAACCAGTTTTGCGGCATTTGCCAGTGAGGCAGAAGCGGAAGAGTTTTTATTAAAAATTCAGACGCAGTTCTCGCATTATGCTTCGTTGACATTTATGCTGTGTAAAGGCCGTAATCGAGGCGGTGAGGTATTCGACCTCAATGAGGCATCAACTAAATTGAATATGTCTGAATAAATATGGAAAAAGTCTCCATCCTCCATTTAATCACGGCAGCGAAAAATGCCAGTCCGTTTGATGTCAATATGGCATACGACGCCGGTTTCGACAAAATCATGCCCTATCCGCATGTAGAGCTTAAAGAGGTCGCCACACTAGTACAGGACGCCATGTTCTCGCGTAGCCCTAGTGGTGTGAAACGTGAAGCGATCTTTATCGGTGGTCGCGATATTGATGTGGCCATGGATATGCTTGCCGCAGCCAGAGAGGCGATGTTCCCGCCATTCGAAATCTCACTGTTTGCTGACCCCTCAGGTGCATTTACCACTGCTGGTGCCATGATGGCCAAGGTCGAGCAGCACTTGATTAAAGGCTTCGGCGGTGATTTGCGTGGTCGCAGGGTAAGCGTTTTCGGCGCTACTGGCCCTGTTGGTGGTTGTACTGCAGTGATTGCAGCAAAGTATGGCGCGAATGTTGAGCTGGTATCACACCGCTCAATCCAGGACACTCAAGCCAAGGCGGAAAATTTTAACCGGCGTTATAACCTCAATATCGGTTGTACGGATGGCAGTAGTGAGCAACTGAAAGAGGCTATCTTGCAGCAGACGGATATCGCCCTATGCGCCGCTGCTGCTGGGGTGCAAGTGCTATCGCTGGCACAGATGGCCGGCTCAAAAACACTCAAGATAGTGGCCGATGTCAATGCTGTACCACCAGCTGGTGCCGAAGGTGTCGATGTGATGGCCGATGGAGTGCCGATTGCAGGCACACAGGCTTTTGGCATAGGTGCGCTGGCCATTGGCAACGTGAAATATAGTACCCAGCATAACCTGCTTAAGCAGATGCTGGATGCTGAAAAACCACAATACCTGGATTTTGTCTCCGCCTTTGAAATGGCGCGCAAAAGTATTAAGTAGCTCAGACATGCAATCAAAAAGAGCCGCGTGAATAACAAGGTCATCATTGCGGCAGTTTCTGCCAGACCCTATGCCCAGGCTGCTTCGGCAGCAGGCTATGAGGTAATTACTGTGGATGCTTTTGCTGACGCGGATACAAGGTCTGCTGCCAGCCAAAGCTATGCAGTAAGTTATGTACAGAGTGGTTTCGAGGTGGCAGATTTTGAAGCCTGCATGGCAAAAATTAATTGCGATGAGGTTATCGGGTTCGCCTACGCTAGCGGTTTTGATGCTTCAGCCGATCTACTGGAGTCGGTTGGTAAACGCATTCCCTTGATAGGCAACTCACCCAAGGTAGTGCGTAATCTCAAGCGGCCGCTGCAGTTTTTTACCTTACTCAGCGTGTTGCGCATTCCACATCCGGAAGTGAGTTTCAAACCACTTGAGAATGCTTCTGGCTGGTTGTACAAGCAATGCGGCGGCTCTGGCGGCACGCACATACGCAAGGCTTTGCCGCTTTCCAGTATAGGCCCACAGGCCGGTTACTATTTCCAGCGAGAAGCTCCCGGTGTGCCGATATCATTGCTTTTTGCTGCTGATGGTATGCAGATCAAAGTGGTGGGGTTTAATCTGCAATGGGTTTCGCCATCTCCCTCCATGCCCTATCGTTATGGCGGCGCGGTGTCTAATGTGAGTCTGCCCGAATCTGTCAAACAGCAACTGATCTATGCCGCACAGCAACTGACAGCGGCGGTGGGCCTGCGCGGCCTGAATAGCCTGGATGCAATGGTCAATGGTGACGAGGTGTTGGTGTTGGAGATTAATCCGCGCTTGAGTGCGAGTTTTGACCTGTACCAGTCACCAGATTTTAATCTTTTTGAGCTACATCTACGGGCATGTGCCAGGGATATATCGGATTGGCCGCAAGTACCAAAGCGGGCAAAAGCGCATTATATTGTCTATGCCCCGTGTAATCTGGAGTTGCCTGATGCAGCTGAATGGCCGGATTGGGTGGCAGATATCCCGGTCGGCGGCAGTGTGGTTGCCGCAGATAACCCCCTCTGCACCTTATTAGCTGAAGCTGATAAGACGGAAGCAGCGCAGGAGTTGGTCATGCTCAGGGCTAAAGCATTGTTGTCCCTGATAGCACAATAAAGTATTGTTAGCTAAATATAATAAGAAAATCACCGGGGGCCATAATTTAATCATGGGCAGGATAGATAGCAGCAACTGGCCTAGTGTCAACCAACTGACCAATCCCTTGGTCAAGTCTCTGCTTGATAATGCAAAATCTTTGCGTCTTGGCGTTGATAGGCTTGCAAATGGTTGTACCATCGTTGACGCCGGCATCAACCATACCGGAGGGCTTGAGGCTGGGCGCCTGATTGCTGAAATATGCATGGGCGGTCTTGGCCATGTCAGTTTGCATAGTTCCAGTCAATTCAGCCACTGGCCATGGATGCTGTCTGTGCACTCCAATAATCCGGTTTTGTCTTGCCTCGGTAGCCAATATGCTGGATGGAGCTTGGCGCACGACAAGTTCTTTTCACTGGGTTCAGGTCCTGGCCGTGCTTTGGCTGGCCGTGAGGAGTTATACCAAGAGCTGGGTTACCAAGATAAAACCGGTGCAGCCTGCCTGGTGTTGGAGAGTGATCAGGTGCCCCCAATAGAGGTGATAGATAAAGTGTCGCATGACACCGGTATCAAGTCGGAAAACCTTACTTTTATCCTGGCCCCAACGCGAAGCCTAGCTGGCACAGTGCAGATTGTTGCGCGCGTGCTTGAAGTTGCCATGCATAAGATCCACGTCCTGCGTTTCCCCTTGGAACAGGTAGTCGACGGCATGGCGAGTGCACCATTACCACCACCATCGCCCGATTTCCTGACAGGAATGGGACGTACCAATGACGCTATTCTGTTTGGCGGGCATGCACATATTTTTGTTAAAGGCGGCGATGAAGCTGCCGCCAAGCTGGCTAAAGAATTGCCGAGCAGTGCTTCGCGTGACTATGGTCGCCCATTCGCCGAAGTATTCAAGGTGGTCAATATGGATTTTTACCAGATAGATCCCATGCTGTTCAGTCCGGCCGCAGTGACCGTCACTGCTTTGGAGTCTGGTAACAGCTTCAGTGCCGGCAAGCTCGATGCTGGCTTGCTGGATCAATCGTTCGGTTACCCAGGCTAGTGAATCCCAAAGTTCCTGTTTTTACTGACGATCCTGGCTGGCACGGTAAGAAGTTAAGCGAGGCTTTTGCCGTGCGTGGCAGGGAAGCGGTATTTATCTCCCTCAAAGATTGCCGTTTTGACTTGGCGCCGGGCCAAGTAGGAGTAGAGATTCCGCATTTTGAGGATGCATTACCTGAAGCGGTTTTTGTGCGCGGGGTGCCGGGCGGTACCTTGCAACAGGTTATAGCACGGCTGGATATCCTGCATGCGCTCAACTTGCTTGGGGTGCTGGTCTATAACGATGGTCGGGCTATCGAGCGTACAGTAGATAAAGCCATGACCAGCTTGCTTTTGCACCTTAACCAGGTGCCAACGCCGCCTACCTGGGTCTGTGAATCGCGCCATCACGCAGAAACGATCATGCGCCGGGAAACCATGGCTGGCCGGGCCCTGGTCATCAAGCCATTATTCGGTTCGCAAGGGCAGGGTGTGCGTCTGCTTAGCCATAATAATCCGTTGCCAGTGCCCATGCAGGAACATGTTGATGGCCTTTATTATCTGCAAACTTATATAGATAGCGGTGAGGGCGCATGGCATGACTTCCGGGTATTTGTCATCGATGGTAAGGCAGTTTCGGCCATGGCGCGGCATGGGGCCAGCTGGGTCAATAATGTCGCTCTGGGCGGACGCTGCGAGGCGGTCAGGGCCGAGGGGGAGATTGCAGAACTCGCAATCGCAGCAGCCAAGGCGGTAGATATTGATTATTGTGGGGTCGATATAATCCGTGATCGCAAAGGCCGCCTGTATGTGTTGGAAGTGAATAGCATCCCAGCCTGGAAAGGTCTGCAGGCGGTCAGCGAGCTGGATATTGCACAGGTGCTGGTAGACGATTTTCTTTCCAGGATCGATCGTACAAAAACAGGGTATGCGGTTGCTTCATGATCCGGAACATAGCCCCTGCTGAAGCAGCGGCAGCCTTCAAAGCGGCTTGCCTGGCCGAGATCGAGGCGTTAAAGCCCGGTAATGTACATATCTTTGCCGATGGGCATGGCATGGTGGTGCAGGATTTTGTTAAAAGTGCTGATGCCTCTTCCCGTGTTATTGCCAAGCCGGGGTTAACTGTTGGTGAGCGTATTGATGCGGCTGTAGATGCTACTTGGCTGGCCGTTGGTTGCAATACTAATCTTGGCATAGTCCTGCTTTGCTCCCCGTTGATTCATGCCGCACTACATGGTCAGAAGTCTGGCTTCAGGGAGTCGCTGGTTGATGTGCTGCAAAACCTCACGGTGGAAGATGCCAGATTCGCATACCAGGCAATAGTCAGAGCTAATCCGGCAGGGTTGGGAGAGAGTGCAAATTACGATGTGCATGGTTTACCGGAAGTTACTTTGCTTGATGCCATGATAGAGGCTGAGTCACGTGACCGCATTGCCTATCAGTATGCACATGGGTTTATCGACATTTTTGATTTTGGAGTCACGCGCTACCTCGAAACCATTGAGCATTGGGGTCGGCCAGCTTGGGCTGTAAGCGCCGTGTATCTGGGGTTCCTGGCTAGATTTGACGATAGCCATGTCGCACGTAAGCTTGGGAAAATCGTTGCGGCTAGCTTGCGAGAGGAGGCTACGGTTCACGAGCAAGCCTTGCTGACTGCAGACAACCCCAAACAATACCAGCGTGAACTGCTTAAGTTCGATGCCTCACTCAAAGCGCGCGGCCTGAATCCCGGGACCAGTGCCGACCTTACCGTGGCGAGCTTGCTGGTAGCGGATTTACTGAATATATGTGCTAACTAGACGCCTCAATTTTTGAGTATTTGACTTGCGCACTCTTGTAGTGCAACAGCATCAAAAGTAAAAAATGAGTTCAAACTGGCTGCTTGTCGTAGTAATATCCGCTTTCTAAAGATTTCATCTTCGAGATTTTCGTTTCGCATTTCAGAACTAATTTAGTAAGCATACCAAGGAGGAGCATCATGGCTAGTTTGTTAGAACAATTAAAGGACATGACCACAATCGTTGCTGATACCGGCGACGTTGAAGCGATCAAGACCCTGAAACCGGTTGACGCCACCACCAACCCATCGCTGTTGCTCAAGGCCAGCACCCTGCCACAATACGCACCACTGATTGAAGATGCGATCGCCTATGCCAAGAAGCATGGCGGCAGCAAGGAACAACAAATTGAAAACGCAGCCGACAAGCTGGCTGTTTCTATCGGGCTGGAAATCCAGAAACATATTCCTGGCCGTATCTCCACTGAAGTGGATGCACGTCTGTCATTCGACATCGACGCTATGGTGGCCAAAGGCCGCAAGATCATTCAGCTATACAAGGAAGCCGGCGTAGATAAAAGCCGTGTACTGATCAAGCTGGCATCTACCTGGGAAGGTATCAAGGCTGGTGAACAGCTTGAAAAAGAAGGCATCAACTGCAACCTGACCCTGCTGTTTGGTTTTGGTCAAGCTCGCGCCTGTGCTGAAGCTGGCGTATTCCTGATCTCGCCGTTTGTTGGCCGTATCCTTGACTGGTACAAGGCCAAGACTGGTGAAGCCTACACCTCGGAAACCGATCCAGGCGTTCTGTCAGTTCGCAAGATTTACGCATACTACAAAGAACACGGGTACAAGACTGTGGTTATGGGGGCGTCTTTCCGTAACATCGGTGAGATCACTGCTCTGGCTGGTTGCGACCGTCTGACCATTGCCCCAGCACTGCTGGAAGAGCTGGGTAAGACTGAAGGTAGCCTGCCACGTGTGCTGAGTGACAAGGGTGCTACTACCCAACGTCCAGCGATGCTGAGCGAAAAAGAGTTCCGCTTCCAGCTTAACGAAGATGCAATGGCAACTGAAAAGTTGTCTGAAGGCATTCGTGGCTTCGTTGCCGACCAGATTAAACTGGAAAAGGCTCTGGCTGAGAAGTTGTAACAACGAGGTAGTACATGTCACGCATTATGCGTTGACTCGGGTCGGATTGCGTTTTAAGATTGCAGTCCGGCTTTTTTAATAAAAGTAGTATTTATCTGTAACCCTATTGGAGGAAGTATCGTGGCATTAACTCAAATGGCATTAGATTCACTGGATTTTGACGCAACCGTAGCACTGGCTGAAAAGGTTGCTCCACACGTAGACATCCTTGAAATCGGTACCCCATGCATCAAGCATAACGGCATCAAGTTGCTGGAAACCC
>DATBRG010000004.1:0-218877 GCA_036560445.1 Methylophilaceae bacterium | reverse complement strand
ATTCAAGGTGTAAGGACTTGTATCTTGAGTGTCAGCCTTCTGCAATCCTTCTAACCTGTTACAGTTATCCAGACCATCCGGTGACTTCCCAAATCCACAAGCACCCACACCTATCGGTTGTTCATCTTGTTAAAGAGCGGTCGCTACGTAAGTAACGAGAGGGGCGCATTATACAGACCGAGTTCATTTGGTCAAGAGAAAAGCCGAATTTTTTATTGCGTTTCGTTTTTCTCTGCGCGCCGTCGTTCAAGCGAGCCGCGCATTCTACAGACCTTATTTGAATGGTCAATAGGCAATGTCAAAAAAGTTACATAATCTTTATTTTGGCGAATTTACGCTTGCCAACCTGGGCTACCACTTCAATGCCTTTTCTTAAAGTCAGTGCTTTATCTGAAACCTTCTCACCATCCAGCTTAATACCGCCTTGCTCAATCGCACGGAAGGCTTCCGAGGTACTGGCTACTAATCCGGCCTGTTTGAGTAATTGCGCAACACCGATATTATCGCCCTCTATATTGATAGTAACTTCAGGCACCTCATCGGGAATGGCACCTCTAGAACGATCAATGAAGTCTTTAGCAGCGAGTTGTGCGGCATTGCGCCCGTGAAAGCGCTCTGTTAATTCCAAGGCGAAATCAAATTTTATATCGCGAGGATTACTGCCTTCTGATACAGCGCGCCTTTTAGTAGCAATTAGCTCCATAGGCTGGAAGGAGAGTAAGTCTAGATATCGCCACATTAAGTCATCAGATATAGACATAGTCTTTGCGAAGATTTGTGTGGCCGGCTCAGCCACCCCTATATAGTTGCCGAGCGACTTGGACATCTTGTTAACCCCATCCAGGCCTTCAAGCAATGGCATAGTCAATACGCATTGCTGAGGCTGTCCAGCTTGCTTCTGTAACTCACGGCCCATGAGTAGATTGAATTTCTGGTCGGTACCGCCCAGTTCTACATCAGCCTTCAGGGCCACCGAGTCATAACCCTGCAATAGTGGATATAGAAATTCATGGATAGCAATAGGCTGATTAGATTTGTAGCGCTTATTGAAATCATCACGCTCCAGCATACGTGCCACGGTATGGCTGGCAGCTAGCCTAACCATGCCTGCAGCACCTAGGTCGTTCAGCCATTTGGAGTTAAATACCACCTCAGTCTGCTCAGGTTTCAAAATCTTGAATACCTGTTCAGCGTAAGACTTGGCATTCTCCTGCACCTGTTCCGTAGTCAATGGCGGCCGTGTTGCACTTTTGCCAGTGGGGTCACCTATCATGCCAGTAAAGTCGCCAATGAGAAAAAGCACCTGATGACCGAGCTCTTGAAACTGCCGCAGCTTATTGATGAGAACCGTATGGCCCAAGTGTAAATCCGGAGCAGTAGGGTCAAAACCCGCTTTTACGCGCAAGGGCTTACCGGTCTTCAGCTTATCTACCAGCTCCTGTTCTATCAGCAGTTCGTCACTGCCGCGCTTGATTATCGCTAGTGCTTCATTTATTTGAGTATTCACTTGCAAACCTTAAATTTGGCCAATTTCACTGTCCGGAATTTTTCTGTTAGCATCCCACCTCAGATTAAGCATTAGGGGTAGTGCCGGTGCAGCATAACGAGCCTATTATTAAACGTGGCATTTTAGCGCAAAACAGTCGATTCAAAGAACGCAGACTTCGTCTACGTTGGTTACTAGCTATTTCCAGCATTCCGCTATTTGGTATTTTTGCCGCTTTTGGTATTGCTCCGCAAACCGTTACCCAGAATATCCCGATATCTACCATTACTGAAGATATTGCTTTGCCACAAGCTACTGCAGAGCAAGTTACCGCCCAGCCATCAAATTTCTGGCAAGTTGACCAAGTACGCCGTGATGATACATTGGCCAGCCTCATGGCACGCCTGAATGTGCGCAACCAGGCTGCCCTTGACTTCCTACGACGTAGTCCAGAAGCCAATGCGCTAGCCTCAGGATTACGCCCGGGGCGGACTATCGAGGCGCAAACAAATCAGGATGGCGAACTACTTAAATTGCAATATCAAACCGGCGTAAATAGTACCTTGAAGATTGAGCTCGGCGAATCCGGCTACCAAGCTGAGTCTATTACCCCTGAGCTTGAAACCCACAATGTACTGAAATCTGCCGAGATAAAAAGCTCTTTATTTGAAGCGACAGATAGCGCTGACATTCCTGACCAAGTGGCATTACAACTGACGGATATATTCTCCAGCGATATCGATTTTCATAGCGATTTACGTCGTGGCGACCGCTTCATGGTGGTTTATGAAGCCAGCTACCATAATGGCGAGCTGGTCAAAACCGGCCAAGTGTTGGCTGCCGAATTCATCAATGACGGCAAAACCTATCGCGCTATCATGTATCGCAACCCTGAAGGTCAGACCAGCTACTACACGCCAGAGGGCAAGAGCCTGCACAAATCTTTCCTAAGGTCGCCTTTGGAATTTTCACGCATTAGTTCCGGCTTCAGCTTGGCACGTTTCCACCCCATCTTACAAACTATGCGTGCGCACAAAGGCGTTGATTATGCGGCGCCTACCGGTACCCGGATAAAGGCTGCGGCAGATGGCACAGTGGCTTTTGCCGGAGTTAAAGGCGGTTATGGTAACGTCGTTGTTTTACAGCACCAGAATGGCATCAGCACGGTTTATGGGCATATGTCCGGTTTTGCCCAGGGAGTCCGTAAAGGTACAAAAGTAGCGCAGGGCGAAATTATTGGTTTTGTTGGAATGACTGGTCTAGCTACCGGCCCGCACCTGCATTATGAGTTCTTGGTGAATGGCCAGCAACGCGATCCTATGAAGATTGCCCTGCCAACCGCCATCCCGCTACCAGCAAAATATGCGGCAGATTTCGCCAGCAATAAGGCGAGCCTACTGGCACAGCTCAGCCTGTTAGACTCGAGCAAGCTTGCCTCGCTGGAATAATATCTTTTTCTGTCACGGTGACTAGCAAGCTTTTCATAGGCCTGATGTCCGGCACTAGCCTGGACGGGGTCGATGCAGTCATCGTTGAATTCCCTGACGCATCAAATAATGAGATTGGCTCGCAGCCGTGCCAGCTTATCCATACGCATTTTGTTCCGTACTCACTTGATTTACGTACAGAGCTATTAGCCTTGCACGTAAGCAGTGAGAATGAACTCGAACGTACCGCACTGGCAGGAAACCAGCTATCGCGACTCTATGCGCAAGCTGTGCAACAGCTGCTGCAAAACACTCATATCGATCACCACCAGATTACTGCTATCGGCTGCCATGGACAGACTATACGCCATAGGCCCGAACTCGGTTTTACTATGCAGATCGGCAACCCGGCCCTACTGGCCGAACTGACTGGCATCAATGTAGTGGCCGATTTCCGCAGTCGCGACATAGCTGCCGGTGGTCAAGGTGCGCCATTAGTACCGGCATTTCATCAAGCCGTATTCGCCGATACGCGAATTCATCGGGTAATTATCAATATTGGCGGTATTGCCAATCTCACTAATCTGCCAGCCAATGGCTTAATCAGTGGGTTTGATAGTGGGCCAGGCAATATGTTGATGGATGCCTGGGCTGAACAACACCTAGGCAAGGCTTACGATGAATCCGGAAGCTGGGCAGCCACCGGCCAAGTCATTGATAAGTTGCTGGATGCATGGCTAGCCCATCCATTCTTTGAACAGGCTCCACCTAAGAGCACTGGGCGCGATATGTTCAATCTGGCATGGCTCACGCAGAAACTGCAGCCAGGATACGCAGCTAATGATGTTCAGCGCACACTACTGGAGTTATCTGCCCAAACAATTGCTACAGCAGTCAGGCAACATTATGGTGCGGCTCTAGAAATTTACCTCTGTGGCGGAGGCGCCCATAACAAGTTACTCGTGGAACGCTTGCAGCAATTGCTGCATCCTGTGAAAATCGCCACTAGCAACCTACTAGGCATCAGTGTCGACTGGGTAGAGGCTGCAGCCTTTGCTTGGCTTGCCAAACAGGCCTTGCAGCAAAAGCCTGCCAACTTGCCCGCCGTTACTGGCGCTAATGGTGCGAGAATTTTGGGCGCAATTTATGCTAGCTAACCAAGAATTTGAATTGAATTTAGAATAATCCATATGAAACCTAGCAAAGTAACACTCACTTTTGATAACGGTAATCCACCAATCGAGTTGCCCATGTTGTCAGGCAATCTCGGGCCAGATGTCATTGATATCCGTGCTTTAGGCAAGCACGGCGTGTTTACCTATGACCCGGGCTTTTTGTCGACCGCCTCATGCAGCTCAGACATCACTTTTATTGATGGTGAAAAAGGCTTGTTGTATTACCGCGGCTATCCGATTGAGCAGCTTGCGCAGCATTGTGACTTTATGGAAGTTTCTTATCTGCTGATTCATGGTGAGCTGCCCAATAACGAGCAAAAGCAGCAATTCAGCGCAACCATTAGCAGCCACACCATGCTACACGACCAACTTAGCACCATCTTTCGCGGCTTCAGGCGCGATGCGCATCCGATGGCTGTTATGGTCGGTGTTGTCGGCTCGATGTCGGCTTTCTATCACGATGCGATGGACGTAGCTAACCCACAACATCGTGAGATTTCAGCCCACCGCCTGCTAGCCAAGGTACCCACCATCGCTGCCTGGAGCTACAAATATAATCTGGGCCAACCTTTCATGTATCCGCAAAATCGCTATAGCTACGCGGAAAATATCCTACATATGATGTTTGCCACCCCTTGCGAGGAATACGAACCCAATCCGATATTGGCTAAAGCGCTGGAACGCATACTGATACTGCATGCCGACCATGAGCAAAATGCCTCAACTTCAACTGTAAGATTGGTTGGCTCTAGTGGCGCCAATCCATACGCATGCGTTGCCGCTGGTATTGCCTCTTTGTGGGGCCCAGCTCATGGCGGTGCCAATGAGGCCACATTGAAGATGCTGGAAGAAATTGGTGATGTCAGCCGTATAGGTGAATACATCAAGCGTGCCAAGGATAAATCCGATTCGTTCCGGCTCATGGGCTTTGGTCATCGCGTATACCGTAACATGGATCCACGCGCAGCCATTATGCGTGAGACCTGCCATCAGGTGCTCGATGAACTGGGTCTACATGATGACCCCATGCTTAAACTCGCACTCAAGCTAGAACAAATTGCACTGGAAGATGAGTATTTCGTCAACAAACGGCTCTACCCCAACGTGGACTTTTACTCTGGTATCGTAATGCGCGCGATGGGTATTCCCAACTCGATGTTCACCGCCATTTTTGCCTTGGCGCGTACAGTAGGCTGGGTAGCGCAGTGGAATGAAATGATGTCAGACCCGGAAGCCAAGATTGGGCGGCCACGCCAACTCTACACTGGCTCCAGTCGGCGTGAGTTCTTGCCCGTAGAGAACCGCTAGGCAACAATTAACAAAAACCTGGCAATAAAAAAGGGGCTTTCGCCCCTTTTTTATTGCCTCGAATATTAAATCAAGCCGAGAAAGAAGAACCGCAACCGCAGGTACTGGTTGCATTCGGATTGCGAATCACAAATTGCGAACCTTGCAGGCTATCCTGATAGTCAATTTCTGCACCCATCAGATATTGCAGGCTCATTGGGTCAATCAGCAATGTCACGCTGTCGCGCTCCACTTGCGTGTCATCTTCGTTCACAGTGTCTTCAAAAGTGAAGCCATACTGAAAGCCGGAACAGCCGCCACCGCTAACAAACACGCGTAGCTTAAGGTCTGGCGAACCTTCTTCTTCAATCAGTTCTTTCACTTTTTTTGCCGCATTATCAGTAAAAATCAATGGGCTTGGCATTTCGGTAACTGCATTCATCACGTACTCCTTAAATTCCTCAACTAAATCATTATCCTGCGCTACTGGTTACGGGTCAATCTTTATCATTGAGCAACGGATCAACTAAAGCTTCGACAGCCGCATCACCAAGGTAAATCAACTTACCTTCAACAACAGCACCAGTATGCATTTCCAATGATTTGTAATAGACATCTCCAGTGACCCTGGATTTAGTTTGTAGTTCAATATATTGACTCGCGCGCACCGGCCCTAACACTTTGCCGTTAATTACCACGTGAGAGACGGTAATGGCACCTTCAATACGGCCGTGCTCACTTAGAACCAGTGTTCCCGGCGTGGCAGTAGCCTCACTCACGTTGCCACGAATGCTGCCATCAACGCGCAAGCCTCCGGTAAAGTGCATATCACCTTCCACTCTGGTATCAGCGCCTATTAGCGTATCAATACGACTTTGCGGCTTATTACGATTTTTGAACAACATGGCTATCCTTTTAACTCTCTTGGCAATGCTATTTGTAGCAGGGTTGGCCTAATCATCCAGGCAAATTAGCTCTCTGGGTAATCTTGGGTTGATTTGCACCCATCTCGATAAATCCAGCTTCAACTGACTGTACCGAAGTATCCGCGGGTACACCAAAACTGCCCTCCACTACCTGATAATACTTGAAATTAATCTTGATTGACTGCGCAGCAGATTGCGCAATAGGCAAGACAACCGCTTTCCCCGCCTGTGTTGCTATCAGGCTTAAATCAAGCCTGCCCTGTACCATTTTTTCATGCCGGCCCGATTGCACAAGCAAAATTCTGTAGTCATATTTACCCTGCTCATCTGATTTAGTGAGCTTGAAGCTATAGAGTTTGACCTGACTTTCACCTGGATAATCGTTCAGTATGCTCTTATAAAAAGCCACATCTTCCTTCAAGTGCATACCTTCATCCTGCAAACTCACAAGCTCTTTAGCCAGGTTACTCTGCGCAGCATGCTCTACTTGTAACTGGCGCTCGGTTTGCACAACTTTTGATTGCAAAGTCTGATTCTCTTGCATGATTTGTTGCATGTTGGCGCCACTGCTACTTACAGCAAATTGCCAATATGCAATCAAATAACCAAAAAAAATCAAACCCACTGCAAACAGCAGCCGCCAGTACCAAGCATGTTCGGGTTTAACCGCAACATGCTCAGCACTAATGCCAAAATGGCGTTTTATTCGACGAATAAAAGCTTTCATCTTGGCATCACGGCAGTAAAGGAACCACTTCTAAACCAGCATTTTCGGCAAAACCAAACATGATATTCATATTTTGCACAGCCTGTCCGGCAGCACCTTTCACAAGATTATCAATTACCGATAACACTACCACGGTATCGCCGCCTTGTGGTTGATGCACAGCGATACGACAAAGGTTGGAGCCCCGCACAGAACGGGTCTCAGGATGCGCTCCTTCAGGCAACACATCGACAAAGCGCTCATTTGCGTAGCGGCTCTCAAACAGCTGCTGCAAATCAACCGATTTGGTCAGTTTGGCGTAGAGCGTAGCATGAATACCCCGTATCAACGGGGTCAAGTGTGGCACGAATGTCAGACCGGTCTTCTTGCTCGCCATCTCCGTCAAGCCTTGGCTGATTTCTGGAAGATGGCGATGGCCTGATACACCATAGGCCTTGAAATTATCACCTGCTTCGCTAAACAAGGTATGCACCTCTGCCTTACGCCCAGCGCCACTGACACCAGACTTGGCATCAGCAATCAAGTGACTTATATCGACAACACCGGCCTCAAGCAAAGGCATAAAGCCGAGTTGCACTGCGGTTGGGTAACAACCAGGGTTAGCCACCAATTGGGCAGTTTTGATCTTTTCACGATTTAGTTCCGGCAAGCCATAAACAGCTTGGGCTACCAAATCAGGACAGGCATGGGTCATGCCATACCATTTCTCCCAAGTAGCGATATCCTTGATGCGGAAATCTGCGGCAAGGTCGATAACGCGGACACCCTTGGTCAGCAAATCCCGTGTCTGCTGCATGGCAATACCATTGGGCGTGGCGAAGAACACTATGTCACAACTACTCAGGTCAGACTGGGCGGGCTCCGTAAAGGCTATATCAACATAACCACGCAGACTTGGAAACATGTCCGCAACTGGTAGCCCGGCCTCACCTCTTGAGGTAATCACACTGAGTTGTGCATTCGGGTGCACTGCCAACAAACGCAACAGTTCAACGCCCGTATAACCTGTTCCACCAACAATGCCGATTTTTAGTTTTTTAGCTGTCATATCCATAGTTAACAGTCCATTCAGTGTTGCATAGTAACAAAAGCTCCGACGAAAACAAAAAAGCCGCATAAAGCGGCTTTTTTGACAATACTTGCAAGCTTAGCGCTTGGAGAATTGTTTACGGCGACGCGCTTTACGCAAGCCAACCTTTTTACGTTCTACTTCACGTGCATCGCGAGTAACGAAGCCTGCCTTGGACAAGGCGCTCTTCAGGGCAGCATCGTAGTCAATCAATGCACGGGTAATACCGTGACGCACGGCACCAGCCTGGCCGGATTCACCGCCACCCACTACGTTCACCAGGATATCGAAACTGGCTACGTTGTCGGTCAGTTCCAGAGGCTGACGCAGAATCATGCGTGAGGTTACACGTGAGAAGTACTCGTCAGCAGGCTTATCATTGACAATGATATTACCCTTACCGGTCTTCAGGAAAACACGAGCTACCGAACTTTTGCGGCGGCCAGTACCATAGTTATATTTACCAATCATCTTGTGTCCTTAAGCCTGGCTTTTGATAACCAGAGGTTGTGGCTGTTGTGCAATATGATCATGCTTGGCGCCAGCATAGACCTTCATCTTGCGGAACATGGCATAACCCAGTGGACCCTTGGGCAACATGCCTTTAACAGCCTTTTCCAGCGCGCGGCCAGGAAAGCGCTCTTGCATCTTGCCAAAAGTGGTGGTGGAAATACCACCTGGATAACCCGAGTGACGATGATAAAGCTTATCGCCAGACTTGTTGCCAGTTACCTTAATCTTGTCGGCATTGATCACGACAATGTAATCGCCCGTATCAACGTGCGGTGTGTAAATGGTTTTATGCTTGCCACGCAGGCGGTGAGCAATCTCACTGGCCAGACGGCCCAGCACCAGATCAGTGGCATCTACCACGAACCAGTCGCGCTTTACTTCATGCGCTTTTGCGGAAAAGGTTTTCATCGGAACTGTCAATAATCGCTGAAAAAATTAAGAGGGCGATTCTATGTCATCGCTTGCGCGTTTGTCAAACGATATGTGGGCTTATCTGCCACTTATGTCCGAAATTCAGTAGCACATAACTCATGACTACGCCGAGGAATATCGCCGCACCTAACCAGTTGTTGTGCATAAAAGCCTTGAAGCAGCTTGCACGATCGCGCCCACGAATCAATGCATAATGATAGACAGCAATACCAGCAGCGGCCAACAAGCCTAGATAATAAGGCCATTTCAAACCCAGCAGATAGCCAGCCATTACCAGCAAAGCCAGCATTATTACATAGCAAACCATCACAGCCAGTACTTCAAAACGGCCAAAGAATATGGCTGAAGAGCGTATACCTATTTTAAGGTCATCTTCACGGTCAACCATGGCGTACTCCGTATCATAGGCGATAGCCCAGAAAATATTCGCCAGCAGCAGCAGCCAGGCGACCATTGGCACATAATAATCTAGTGCCGCATAGGCCATGGGTATGCCGAAACCGAAAGCAATACCAAGATAAGCCTGTGGAATCGCTAGAAAGCGCTTGGTGAAAGGATAGCTGGCAGCAAGAAATAAGGCGGCAAAAGATAATAGTATGGTGAGCCTGTTAAGATAGAGCACCAGACAAAAAGCCGCGAGACTTAAGCCCGTTGCCAACAACAGTGCCTCTTTTACACTGACTTCGCCAGTCGCCAATGGCCGTTGACGCGTACGCTCGACCCGTCCATCAAACTTTCGGTCAGCCAGGTCATTCATCACGCAGCCAGCTGAGCGCATCAACACTGTGCCTAGCACAAATATCCACACCACCACCCAGTCAGGATGACCATACCCAGCCAGCCACAACGCCCATAGTGTAGGCCACAAGAGTAATAAAATGCCGATGGGTTTATCCAGCCGCATCAGGCGCTCATAGGCATCCAGCTTTTTTGCCCAGTATTGTTTTTGAATATGCATATAAATATGTATCTATATCAGCAAAGTCTGCGGCAGAAAAACCTCTGTGACCAGAATCGCTGCACGTTTTAGTGTAAATACTGAGCGCCTTGCCCACAATACCTTTGGTGGCGCCTCAAGGTGCGCAATGGCGCGATGATACAAGGCGTGGTGGCTGGATAGCTTTTTATATTGCAGCGGCGTGCGTACCACTCTGGGGTCGGAAAACAAAGCGCCGCCCAAGGGCTTATTTCCCAGACGCCCAAGACCCTGCCAATCACCCCGAAGCGCTCCAGGCGGCAGCACACTATGGGCAAACACCACCGGCTGCCCGGCGCAATGGAGATGCACTTCTCGCAGCAGCGCCTTTTGCCGTGGCTCAAGTGCCAGCAATTCAGCCTCATCAGCTTGCGGCTTGGCGTGATACAGCCTGAGTGGGTGCACTGCAAAATCCGCACAGCGTAACTGCAACCGTTGTGTAAGTGAGCCTCCATCAATCAGCCAGTGGCGATATACACCGCTATTGACTGGTTTTTTCAGCCATTGCGAGTGCGATGGAAATGATTTGGCAAAAACTTTCACGACATGATTATCGCAGCTGTCACTAAACTTTTACCAGTTGCTCGGTATGACCCAGCCATCTTTGCAGGTGTGCTTCAACTGCCTTGGGATTTTCACGCAGCAATTCTTCCGCCAGGTTTTTAGCTATCTGCAGCAAATCCTCGTCTCGCTCCAGATCGGCGATTTTGAGCATAGGCACCCCACTCTGCCGCACTCCAAGGAACTCGCCGGGGCCGCGCAGATGAAGATCGGCCTGAGCAATGATAAAGCCATCACTGTTTTCGTAAATCACCTTAAGGCGGGCTCTGGCGGTCTCTGATAATGGATTCTGGTACATGAGGATGCAGCTGCTCTGTGCTACACCCCGGCCAACGCGGCCACGCAATTGGTGCAGTTGTGACAGGCCCATGCGTTCAGCGTGTTCAATCACCATAAGGCTGGCGTTTGGCACGTCGACCCCCACTTCAATCACGGTAGTCGCAACCAGTAGCTGTAATTCACCTTTACTAAAAGCTTCCATCACAGCCTGTTTCTCAGCTTGCTTCATGCGGCCATGCAGCAAGCCCACACGCAAATCGGCAAACGAGGACTGCATCAATTGGTAAGTATCCATCGCAGTTTGCAATTGTAGTGCTTCGCTTTCCTCAATCAACGGGCATACCCAATAAGCCTGCCGCCCCTGCATGCATGCCTCGCGCACCCTTGCCAGCACTTCATCACGGCGCGCATCTGATACCAGCCTGGTAGCAATTGGTGTGCGACCTGGCGGTAGCTCATCGATCACTGACACATCGAGGTCGGCGTAATAGCTCATGGATAAAGTACGCGGGATGGGCGTGGCACTCATCATAAGCTGATGCGGCTCGGGCTGTCCTTTTTGCCTGAGCATCAGGCGTTGCTGGACACCAAAACGGTGCTGCTCATCGACGATGGTAAGGCCCAGTTTGGCAAATTGCACCTGCTCTTGAAATAATGCATGAGTACCCACCACTAGTTTAGCGGCCCCACTAGCAACCGACTCTAGTGCTGCAGCACGATCTTTTTTGCCTTGGCTGCCAGAAAGCCAGGCGACTTCTATACCTAACGGTGTAAGCCAAGTCTGCATCTTGCGTAAATGCTGCTCTGCCAGAATCTCAGTCGGCGCCATGATGACGGCCTGCCAGCCACTCTCTATTGTTTGCAAGGCCGCCATGGCCGCGACAATGGTCTTGCCACTGCCGACATCCCCCTGCAACAGCCGCTGCATGGGATGCGGTTGAGCCAAGTCATGGCTGATTTCGGCAGCTGTTTTTTGCTGAGCTTTGGTCAGGGAAAATGGCAGGCTAGCTAATAAGTCGTGTACCAGCGCCTGTGAGGGCCTGAGAGTAGGGGCGCCCAGACTGCGTCTTTTGGCATAGTGACGGCGCATGGATAACTGTTGTGCCAGCAGCTCATCAAAAGCCAGGCGCCGCCAGGCCAGGGTATCTCTATCCTCCAAGGCTTGCAGATTAGTGTCTGGAGGTGGGTGATGCAAAGCCCGCAAACTGTTGGCAAAGCTCGGCAGATGAAGCTTGCTATATATCTTACCCGGTAGTGTTTCCGCTAATGCATCGTTCTCGAGCGCCCAGGCGATCCATTTACGCAAATTGGCCTGCGTCAGGCCAGCGGTAGTCGGATACACGGGCGTCAAAGTCTCCAGCACTGCCTCTTGCGCACGTACTGGCCGATATTGCGGGTGTACCATCTCCCAGCCGAAAAAACCGCCCCGCACATCACCGAATACACGCAAGTGGGTACCGACTTTGAGCGCCGCAATCTGGCTCGGGTAGAAGTGCAGGAAGCGCAAAATAAGCTGGCCGCTAGGGTCTTCCAGTTGGCAGATCAGCGCCTTGCGTGGTTTGTACTGGACCTCCGCATGCACAACCTCACCTTCGACCTGTACCTGATCACCATGGCGTAAGTCGCGGATCGGAGTGATACGGGTTTCATCAATGTAGCGTAGCGGCAAATGCAGCAACAAGCCTTGGATATCATGGATACCAAGCTTGCGCAGGTTGGCCTGCGTGGGTTTGGGAATCAGCGAAAAATCGGCGGGCTTGCTCAGAGGTTCTCTAATTTTCTAGTTCAATAACGCCATCAGCTTCGACCAGCGCACCTCTGGGCAACGAAGCAACACCGACTGCAGCCCGTGCCGGGTAAGGCTGGGTAAAGTACTCCGCCATGATGCTATTCACTAGCGCAAAATTGGACAAATCGGTGAGGAACACATTGAGCTTGACCACATCCGCCAACGAACCACCAGACGCATCGGCCACGGCCTTGAGGTTCTGGAATACGCGATGCACCTGGTTCTCTATGCCCTCCACCATTTGCATACTGGCTGGGTCTAGCCCAATCTGGCCGGATAAGTAAACGGTACTGCCCACTTTGACCGCTTGTGAGTAGGTGCCGATGGCTTGGGGGGCGCCATCGGTATGGATAATTTGCTTTGCCATTTTCGCTCTCTGACTAAAACTACTGAACTCGTTGTTCGTTGCCCGCGCCTTTGACGCGATTAATCCTGACTACGTCGGGAATCTTGCGCAGTCGCCGCATCAGGTCAGCAAGGTGCACACGGTTTTCCACTTGCACGATAAAGTGCATATTGGTGTAGGCACTATCGTCCGACTCTTCCATGCTAACGTTATCAATATTAGAGCCCGCCTCGGCAATGCCAGCAGCTATCTTGGCCAGCATGCCGGGTTTGTTGGCCGCAGCCAGCTTCAGGTTGACCTTGAACAGGCGCTTACCTTCCGGTTCCCATTCGACGTCCAGCCATTTTTCCGGATCGACGCGGAATTTGCGGATAGCAGGGCAGTCATGGGTATGAATCACCAGGCCCTTATCCTTATTGATGAAACCTAGAATCGGGTCCCCTGGGATAGGGCGGCAGCATTGAGCAAACTGCACGGCCATGCCTTCGGAGCCGCGAATGGTGATGCTACCTAGCGGCTTGTTAGTGTGCTTGGCATGGCGCTCGCCTTGCTCTTCACCCATGGCCAACAACTGGTGTGCCACCATGACATTGAGACGCTTGCCTAGACCAATGTCGGTCAGTATTTCTTCCTTATTCTTGGCGCCATAGTCGCGAATGAGCTTTTGCCAGGCAGCTTCGTCAACGCTTGCCGGGTCTGCATGCAGCGCACGTATCGCCTGATTCAACATGCGCTCGCCCAAGTGCGCCGACTCCTTGGATTGCATACTCTTGAGGAAATGTCGGATATGCGCACGTGCCTTACCCGACACCACGTAATTAAGCCAGGCGGGATTGGGCTTGGCATGAGTGGCGGTGATGATCTCAACGTGATCACCGTTATGCAGCTCAGTACGTAATGGCGCCAGCTCCTGATTGATCTTGACCGCCACACAACGATTACCGATATCGGTATGCACAGCGTAAGCAAAATCCACCGCTGTTGCGCCCTTAGGTAGCGCCATGATCTTGCCTTTTGGCGTGAACACATAAACTTCGTCCGGGAACAGGTCCACCTTGAAATGCTCGAGGAATTCCAGCGAATCTGCGCTCTCGCTCTGTATATCCAGCAGGCGCTGCAGCCATTGATGAGTCTGTTGTTGCAATGCGGTCAGGTGCGCATCAGTGGTCTTGTACAGCCAGTGCGCAGCCACCCCAGCCTCGGCGATATTGTGCATTTCCTGGCTGCGGATCTGCACTTCGATAGGCGTACCGAAAGGGCCAAATAATGTGGTATGTAGTGACTGATAGCCATTCGCCTTGGGAATGGCGATGTAGTCCTTGAACTTGCCTGGAATCGGTTTGTACAAGCCGTGCAAGACCCCCAGTGCCAGATAGCAGGTAGACATGTCTTTTACGATGATGCGAAAACCATAGATGTCGTAAATCTGCGAAAAAGTCGTGGTTTTACCCGTCATCTTTTTGTAGATGCTGTACAGGTGCTTCTCACGGCCAGTAATGTCCGCCTCAATCTGCATATCCTGCAAGCGTAGCTTGATCGCATCCAGTATCTTGCCTACCACTTCCTTGCGATTTCCGCGCGCAGCCTTAATGGCTTTGGCAATCACACGGTAGCGCATAGGGTAGAGGTATTTGAAGCTCAGGTCTTCCAGTTCCTGGAATATGGCATTCAAGCCCAAACGGTTAGCGATAGGTGCATAGATGTCCAGCGTCTCACGTGCAATGCGACGACGTTTTTCCGGGCCCATCACTTCCAGTGTCTGCATGTTGTGCAAGCGGTCAGCCAGCTTGACCAGGATAACGCGTACATCCTGCGACATGGCCAACAGCATCTTGCGAAAATTCTCCGCTTGCGCCTGTGTGGCACTCTGAAACTCGATTTTGTCCAACTTGGACAGGCCATCGACCAGCTCGGCTACCTGCTTGCCAAACATGTCGCTGACCTCCTGCTTGGTCACACCGGTATCTTCGACAACATCGTGTAACAGTGCAGCGACCAGCGTCGGTGTATCCAGATGCAACTCGGCTAGAATGCCTGCCACTGCTACTGGATGGGTGATATATGGCTCACCACTTTTGCGTATTTGCCCTTCATGGGCATTAGCACTGAAACGATAAGCCGCCCACACTTGGGCGATATCTTCAGGCTTGAGGTATTCTTTAAGGCGCAGCGTAAGCTGGGAATCCTCGCTGTCGGCGGGCAGCAAGGGGGGATCTTGGGGCTTTACTGATTCCGCCGAACGCTTTGCGGCTGCTTTAGACATAACACCGTATTTCTACTTGATAGTGTTATGCGTGCCCACGATTCAGGACTTCAAGACCCACCTTGCCGGCAGCGATTTCGCGCAGCGCCAGTACGGTAGGCTTATCTTTCTGGCCATGAGTATTAACCAATGGCTCTGAACCATTTGCCAGCTGGCGTGAGCGATAGGCCGCGACCAGAGTGAGCTGGAAACGGTTAGGGATTTTGTCCAGACAATCATCAACAGTAATACGTGCCATCTTGTTATCTCCAGATTACATCAGGGTTTGCAACAGTTTTTCATGCTGCTGCAATTGTTTGTCGCGCTTGAGGCGCTGTGTACGAATAATGGCGCACAAGTCTTGTAGCGCCACTTCAAACTTGTCGTTAATTGTAACATAGTCGAACTCACCGACATGGCTCATCTCCTCACGCGCTGCTGCCAAACGACGCGCTATTACCTCTGCGCTATCGGTAGCACGATAATGGAGACGCTGCTCCAGCGCCTCTATCGAAGGCGGCAGAATAAAAATACTGATGGCTTCCGGATAAAGTGTGCGTACCTGCTCTGCGCCTTGCCAGTCAATCTCGAGGATGACGTCATTGCCAGCCTTCAACACATCATCCACGCGGGTTTGCGAAGTACCGTAACGCGCACCATAAACTTCTGCGCTTTCGAGGAAATCGCCTTCCCCTAGCATTCGCAAGAACTGCGCTTCGTCGACAAAATGGTAGTCCACCCCATCGGTTTCTCCCGACCGTGGCTTACGGGTGGTGTAAGAAACAGACAGTCTGGCGTGGCTATCGGCCGCCAATAGCGACCTCACCAGGCTGGTTTTGCCAGCGCCGGATGGTGCGGTGATGATAAATAAATTACCTGTCATTGCTGCGAGCTCCTTAGCTCATTATTCAATATTCTGAATCTGTTCACGCATTTGCTCAATCAATACCTTGAGCGCCATCGATGCTTGGGAAACTTCAGTAGAAACGGATTTTGAGCCTAGCGTATTGGCCTCGCGATTAAGCTCCTGCATCAAGAAATCCAGACGTTTTCCAGCAGCACCATTTGCATCCAATATGCGCTTCACTTCATCAATATGCGCTGTAAGCCTCGTGAGTTCCTCGTCCACATCAACGCGCTGGGCAAACAGGATAAGTTCTTGGCCGATGCGTTCAGCGTCTATCGTTTTAATGGTTTCCTGCAACTTGGCTGTTAACCGCTCCTGGTAAGCCTTGATCTGCATCGGCAATAATGGTTTAACCTGTTGCACCTGCCGCTCCATATATGCTAAGCGCTCGAGGATAAGAACTTTGAGTTTGGCGCCCTCCCTGGCTCTAGAAGCCGCCATGTCATCCAGTGCCTGGGTGAGACTGCCACGGATATCCTGTTCCAGCGCCTCATGATTCAAGCTGTCATTAACGAGCACGCCCGGCCAGCGCAAAATCTCGGCCAAGGTTAAAGGCTGGCTTTGCGGAAAGCTTTGCTGCACAGTTGCGCTCAGCTGCTGTAATTGCTGCAGGATAACCTCGTCGAGCTGTAACTGCCTTGTATTAGAAGGCGCCTGCATAAGGCTCATGCGGCACTCCACCTTGCCACGCCCAAGCTTGGCGGCGACCAGTTCACGTACCAGTGGCTCAAAACTACGCAAGTTGTCATCCAACTTGAGTTGCAACTCGAGGTAACGGTGGTTGACCGAACGCAATTCGATAATCAGTATGCCACTGACAGTTTCACGCTCCAGTGCGGCAAAGCCGGTCATGCTAAAAATCATGGGCAGAAAGTTTCCTATTAAATTTGGTCCATGGTATCAAATCTGGCACTATTCATGCCAAAATAGGTCGGCACATAATAATTGTCTTACAGTTAGTCACTTAAACAATCACTTACAGCAATAACCCCTTACAGCGATTTGGCGAGGATGCAGGTTACTAATAATCAGGCCCTACCCGTCGGCTACATGCTACAAGACTACGAAATCCGTAAAGTCTTGAGTGTAGGCGGTTTCAGTTTTGTCTACATTGCTCGCGACAAAGATAAGAAAACTGTTGCCATCAAGGAATACCTGCCTGCCGCCCTCGCCCTTCGTGATAAAGGCGCTCAGGTAAAGGTCAGCTCTGCCGAAGCCGCGAACAGTTTCCGCCATGGACTCAAATGTTTTTTTGAGGAAGGCCGCGCGCTAGCCAATATCGACCATAAAAACATCGTACGTGTGCTTAATTTCTTTCGCGAGAACGATACGGTTTATATGGTCATGCAGTACGAGCGCGGCAAATCGCTGCAGGAGTCTATTTTAGGGCAAACTGAACCAGTCACAGAAAACTTTGTGCGACGCGTATTCAGCGAACTGCTCAACGGCCTGCGCGAAGTACACACCCAGAAATTGCTGCACCTGGATATCAAGCCGGCCAATATCTATATCCGCCTTGACGGTTCACCGGTGTTACTGGATTTTGGCTCCGCCCGGCAAACCTTGACCGATGTACAGCCCCAATTAACACCGAGCTATACCCCCGGGTTTGCTTCTCCTGAACAATATTATGACCGCAAGCTGCTTGGGCCTTGGAGCGATATCTACAGCATAGGAGCTACCATGTATGCCTGCCTGGTGCGGGCAGCGCCCATGGCTGCTGACTTGCGCCTGAAAAAAGATATGCTGGTTTCCGCAGAAAAACTGGGTAAGGATATCTATTCCAAAAACCTGTTGCAGATTATTGATAACTGTATGGCGCTAGATCACCTGGAGCGGCCGCAAAGTGTGTTCTCCTTGCAAAAAGCGTTATTGGAAGACGTGCCGCTGGATGACAAAAAATCTGGCCTGCTGGATAAACTCAAAGACTATCTGCATAAATAACAACTAAGAATCATTATGAAATTCACCGTTTATCAGGATAGCCGACAAGGCGCACGACCCTACAACCAGGACAGGCTAGCTTATTCTTACAGCAAGCAAGCGCTGTTATTGGTGATTGCCGACGGTATGGGCGGGCATCGCCATGGTGAGCTGGCAGCTCAATTGGCGGTTAAAACCCTGACTGATGCATTTCAGACATTAGCGGTACCCACCTTGCCAGACCCCGCACAATTTCTGACCGAATACATCCAGCTCACGCATACCGCCATCGACCATCTCATGATTGCCGAAGACTTGCTGGAAGCGCCACGCACCACCATAGTAGCGGCCATTGTGCAGGACGACATGCTCTACTGCGCACACGTTGGTGACTCAAGGCTTTACCTGTTCCGCGACCAGAAGCTGCTATTTCGTACTGAAGACCACTCCTTGGTACAAATGCTTCATCGCCGCGGGCAAATCAGCGAGGAAGAGATGCTTACACATCCTGAACGCCACAAAATTTATAATTGTTTGGGCGGTAACATCACGCCACAGATTGAATTAGCGCCGCCGCAGAGCCTGGAATACGGCGATATGTTGTTGCTATGCACCGATGGCTTATGGTCGGCGCTCAGTGATGAAACCATCGGTGAGACCCTGCATGATGGAATGGTCAGTGAAACCATACCTCTGTTACTAAGCGACGCCGAATCGTTAAGCGGCAAAGACAGCGACAACGTCAGCGCCATCGGCCTGCAATGGGGCGGACGCCCGGACGATAGCCTGCTCGCCATCTCTACCATCACCATGCCGCTGGATGCCACGACCACCATCATCAACCCTCTCACTCATCAGCCTCGCGACAGTGATGCTGCCGCTGTGGCCGACCTGACCGACGATGAAATCGAAAAGGCCATCGCAGAGATCCAAAACGCACTTAAGCGAACGCAACGAAGCTGATTTCATAGCGTTGGCTTATAATTCCGTTTTTAACGTATTCGGAAAATTCCATGCGACCAAGCCAACGCGCAGCAAACCAGTTGCGCCCTGTTGAAATCATCCGCCATTACACTAAGCATGCCGAGGGCTCGGTACTGGTCAAGTTTGGCGATACGCATGTGTTATGCACGGCAAGCGTCGATGAAAAAGTCCCAGGGTTCTTACGTGGCAAAAACCAAGGCTGGGTCACTGCTGAATACGGCATGCTGCCACGCTCTACCGGTAGCCGTATGGACAGGGAAGCAGCAAAGGGCAAGCAATCAGGCCGCACGCAAGAAATCCAGCGCCTGATTGGCCGCAGCCTTAGAGCGATCATCGATTTGCAAAAACTTGGCGAACGCAGCATCCAGATTGATTGTGACGTCATCCAGGCCGACGGCGGCACCCGTACTGCCGCCATTACCGGCGCTTATGTGGCGTTGCATGACGCCGTAAGCCATTTACTCAAAAAAGGCCTGATCACTGAATCTCCCCTGCGTGACACAGTCGCTGCGATTTCGGTCGGAGTGTATCAGGGTATGCCAGTACTGGACTTGGACTATATAGAAGATTCCGACTGCGATACCGACATGAACGTGGTGATGACCGGGAACGGTGGCTTTGTTGAGATTCAGGGTACAGCCGAGGGCGAGCCATTCCAGCGCGACGCCATGAACGCCATGCTGGATCTGGCAGCAGGTGGCATACGCGAATTACTGGCCAAGCAGAAAGCTGTATTAGGTATTTAAGCGTGCAATACCCACTAAAAAAACTGGTCATCGCCACAGGTAACGCTGGAAAACTGCGTGAGATTCAGCACCTGCTTCAGCCCTTGAGTATTGAGGTACTACCGCAGTCTGAATTTGCAATCCCAGAAGCAGAGGAGCCCTATTGCACGTTCATCGAAAACGCGCTCACCAAGGCACGCCACGCTAGCCGCCATACGGGCCTGCCTGCTTTGGCTGATGATTCCGGTATCTGTGTGGATGCCTTGCAAGGCGCACCAGGCGTGCACTCTGCGCGCTACGCTGGTGAGGGCAACACATCAGGGAAGCAGGATGAACAAAATAACGCAAAATTGCTTCAAAGCCTTAAGGGTGAGAAAAACCGTTATGCCCACTATTATTGTGTGATGGTGCTGGTGAGATACGCTGATGACCCACAGCCACTAATAGCTGAGGGTATATGGCCAGGCGAAATCCTTGAATCACCGCGTGGTGAAGGTGGATTTGGTTACGACCCGATTTTTCTCGATGCCAAAACCGATAAAACTGGCGCAGAGTTGCCGATAGAGATTAAGAACCGCATCAGCCATCGCGGTCAGGCACTGGCAAAAATGCTGCATATGTTAGAGAGATTGAAATGAGTAGCAACAAATGGCCGAAATGGGTACGTGATGATAAATCTATCGTCTCATGTACCGAAAAGGTCAAAGTCATGACTGAAAACTTTGACGAGCTCAAGCAGATCGCCCAGGACGCGCTGGAGGATGGCCTGCTGATGGAAGTCTCGGAAGCCCAGATACGCGCGGCTTTGCACAAACTGGTGGACGAGCTTATCAATCCTTATCTACCCAATGATCCCGATCATACCGGTAAGTGAAGCGCCGCTCGCCGGCGATATCACTGCTTCTGGACTCAAGACTCCGCCGCCTCTCTCACTCTACATCCACATCCCATGGTGTGTGAAAAAATGCCCATATTGCGATTTCAATTCGCATGAGTCGCGCACCGATATTCCCGAGAAGCAATACGTTTCGGCACTGATTGCTGATTTAGAGCAGGCCACCCCAAAAATCTGGGGCCGCAAAGTGCGTAGTATCTTTTTTGGTGGTGGCACACCCAGCCTGTTTTCGCCTGAATCCATAGACCGGATTCTGAGCAATGTTCGTGCATTGACACAGCTTGAGTACGGCGCAGAGATCACGTTGGAGGCCAATCCAGGCACAGTTGATTCGGCGCATTTCAAGGGCTACCACGAGGCCGGCGTTAATCGTTTATCACTCGGCATACAAAGCTTTGATAGTCGCTACCTAAGAGCCTTGGGCCGCATCCACGACGACCGGCAGGCCTATATCGCTGCCGAGCTGGCACTCGCGACCTTTGAGCAGGTGAATCTTGATGTCATGTATGCGCTGCCCGGGCAGAGCATGTCCGATGCGCTTGCCGATGCCGAGCGCGCCTGTAGCCTAAGCCCGGCGCACCTATCCTTTTACCACCTGACTCTGGAACCCAATACGCCCTTCCACCGCACCCCTCCGCCACTACCAGATGACGACACCAGCGCCGCCATGCAGGAAGCGATTGAGGATGTGCTCAGCACTCACGGTTACGAGCATTATGAAACCTCGGCCTTTGCCAAGCATGGCAAACAATGTCGGCACAACCTTAACTACTGGCAGTTTGGCGATTACCTGGGAATAGGCGCCGGGGCCCATAGCAAATTAAGCTATCACGACAAGATAACGCGCGAAAGCCGCCACAAACACCCCAAGTTGTTTCTGGAAAAGGCCGGTGAAGCCGTGGAGCGCGAATGGGTAATTGGCACTGACGAGCTGGGATTTGAATTCATGATGAATGCGCTGCGCCTAACCGAAGGTTTCCCCATAGGCTTATTCCAGCAACGCACGGGTTTGCCGCTAGCCAAAGTAGAAGCTGGCCTGAAACAGGCAAAGCAGCGCGGATTGATTGAGGTGAATGCTGAGACGATTAAGCCGACGCTATTGGGTCAGCGCTTTTTGAACGAACTGCTACAACTCTTTTTGCCTTGATTTTATGCTAGGCCTGCACCGAGATCTCGTCGCGTATTTCCAACAAGCCCTGCAAGGTCATGATTTCTTCCAGAACCTCCAAGCTGAAGCCAGTACGCTCGCCTTCACGATTATCTGACAGCAATTCTTCCAGGTAAGGTTTCGCCTGGCCCGCTGCCCACTTGTTTAACAGCTGTGAAACGATGTGCGGGAACTCTTCCAGGCTTTTTGCCACTACCATCGCCACCTGCACATCTTCCCATTGTGGCGCCATCACATTAAATGTCTGATGGAAGCGCTTGGCCAATGCTATAAATTCGTCTTTCTGGTTCTCATCGCGATAGATGTCCATGAGGTAAAGCCAGGGCGCCAGAGCAGCCTTCGGTAACTCTTCAATATAACTAGTCAACAATGATTTGGCTTCATTCACCCGGTCCATGCTGACAAAAATCCTGGCTTCTTCAACCACTGAATCAATCTCTTCAACAGAGAGAATGCCAGGATCTACATCGCCACTGGTTTCTACTTTGTTCAAGTCAAATAGTGGCGCATTGATTTTATCCAGTGCGTTTTTATGCATGGCATCCATCTGTTTATCGGTCTTGTCCTCAAGCTGCCTGGCCATGCGCTTGCGCAGCCAGCGCCAGACAAAAATCGCCAGAATCAGCCCTAACACCAGCATTAAAAACTGCACCAATAACATGACCCACGCAGAATCCATCCAGTCCTGTTGCACTTCTACCGACCGATGTGGTGGTAGTGGCGGCATATTAGCCGGTGGCGGGGATTTCGGAGATACCGGGCTTTCTGGAGCCGGTGCTTTGATAAACACAGAAACCGCGATCTGCTTGGTGACCTGATTATTCTCTGCGGCAAGCTTGAGTTGATCCAGATTCAATTGCAAATCGCTCAACCGCAGATTCAGGCGTTCCAGATCCTGCTTCATGGCTTGGTTGCGACTGCTCAAGTCTTCATACTTAGCCTGCATTTCTGGTGTAACTTGCTCTTGAATCTTGTAACTCATGCGCAATTTGAGGGTTTTACCGGAATGACGACGATGCGCCTTGAAAGGCTTGGCCTGCGAGGATAAAGCTCTCAGTTCGGGGACAATCAAGGTGGCAGGCTGTGCGAAGGTTTCTGCCGGATTCAAGTTTGGGTAGAGCTCATGGCTAAGCTTCAGCGTCTTGGCAACGAAGCGCCGCTGCATGGGTTTATTGCCGGGGTAAAACAGCGCAGCTATGCGGTTCACGCTATCCCCTGGCAGCATAGGCCAAGTAATAGTATCCGGCGTATCCACAATGGGATCATCGGCTGATAATTCTGCCATCACCAAGCTACTACACCACATTACAGCCGCCAGCAGCAGGGGAAATCCGGCGTTGGATATCTTGGCAAAAAACCCGTTTTGCCGAAGGAATAAATTAGCGCCCAAGCATAAGCGCAATGACCCCAACTCAAGTAGCCTCGAGCAACTGGCGAGCACGGCCAATTGCCAGCTTGACTTGGTCCGGTGCAGTACCACCGCGATGATTGCGGCTGGCAAGCGAGCCTTCCAGGGTCAACACAGCATAAACATCTTCCCTAATCTGCTTACTGAATTGCTGTAGCTCCGACAAGGACAAATCCGCCAGATCACAGCCTTTAGCCACCGCGTGACGCACCGCCAGCGCAACTACCTCATGGGCATCACGGAATGGTGTACCCTTTTTCACCAGATAGTCGGCGAGATCGGTAGCGGTAGCAAAACCCTCTGTCGCAGCAGCGTGCATCGCGTCCTTATCCACCTTGATACCGCGCAGCATGTCGGCATAGATTTCCAGCGTCACTAGTATGGTATCCGCTGTATCAAACAACGGTTCCTTGTCTTCCTGGTTATCCTTGTTGTAGGCCAATGGCTGGCCTTTCATCAGGGTAAGCAAGGCCACCAGATGGCCATTGACGCGACCGGTCTTACCGCGCACCAATTCAGGTACATCCGGGTTCTTTTTCTGCGGCATGATGGATGAGCCGGTACAGAAGCGGTCAGCTATATCAATAAAACCAAAACGTGGGCTGGACCAGAGGATGAGTTCTTCCGAAAAGCGCGAAAGATGGGTCATCACCAGTGCCGCAGCAGCGGTGAATTCAATCGCAAAGTCACGATCGGAAACAGCATCCAGTGAATTTTCACAGACGCTGTCGAAACCCAGTTCCCTGGCCACCATCTCGCGGTTAATCGGATAGCTGGTACCCGCCAAGGCAGCAGCCCCCAGAGGTAAGCGGTTGATACGTTTGCGTGCATCAGCAAAACGCTCGGCATCGCGCTGCAGCATCTCAAAATAAGCCAGCAGGTGGTGGCCAAAAGTCACCGGTTGCGCCACTTGTAGGTGGGTAAAACCGGGCATGGCAGTTTCCGCATGCTGCTCCGCAAGGTCAACAATGGATAACTGTAGCTTGCGGATGGCCGCAATCACATCATCCGATGTTGCGCGTAACCATAAGCGCACGTCAGTGGCCACTTGGTCGTTGCGGGAACGGCCAGTATGTAAGCGCTTGCCTGCATCGCCTATCTTGTCAGTAAGGCGTTTCTCGATATTAAGGTGGACATCTTCCAGATCAAGCAGCCATTCGAATTTACCTGCACGAATTTCTTGTAATATCTCATCCAAGCCAGCCTCGATAACCTTGACGTCAGCCATACTAATAATGCCCTGCGCACCCAGCATGCGAGCATGTGCAAGCGAGCCCTGAATATCAAATTCAGCTAAGCGCTGATCGAAACTTACTGAAGCGGTATAACGTTTCACCAGCTCAGCTACAGGCTCGTTAAAACGACCTGACCAAGTTTTGGGTTTATCTTCTTTCATTATTTCCTGATTTCACTTTTTCCAGTTTTACTTCTATTTCAGTTTGCAACTGTGATTTTTTCAACTTAAATTAGCTTGTATGATGAAAAATGATTAATAATAATATACTTATATGATTAGTATAAAGCAAAATCGCAACATTTCTGTACGTCCG
Organism: Methylophilaceae bacterium; assembly: GCA_036560445.1. Taxonomy (GTDB): domain Bacteria; phylum Pseudomonadota; class Gammaproteobacteria; order Burkholderiales; family Methylophilaceae; genus DATBRG01. The sequence continues at coordinate 194,082 of DATBRG010000004.1, read as the reverse complement.
GCTGGTCGGCTGCCGGATTTGCACAATCTTGGTGTCAGTTTGCGTATATTGTTATTGGTCAATCTGTTAGCTGTAATTGCAGCCATCCTGCTGTCCCCAAACTTAAAAGATGCCTTGCGCGAGCTAACCGAGCTTTCAGCCCTTATTCAACCCATATTGCTGGCAAGCTTGCTACTGTTATATCTGGCTTATCCTTTATTGCAAAAAATGCCGTACTTTCTTGCGACTGCTTGCATCATGCTGCTGGAACTCATGCTCACCAGCGCCGCGCATTATATCGGCCTCAGTATATTCGGGCTCGATTCCATGCCCGTGTTGTCACGCAGCTGGCTGTTGACGTTGATCGTGACATCCGTCGTGCTCTACTACTTTAATCTTCGCCATAAAGCTCTCACACCTGCTATTACCGAAGCCCGTCTACAGGCTTTACAGGCGCGGATCAGGCCGCATTTCCTATTCAACAGCATTAATGCTGTACTGTCTTTGGTTCGTAGTGACCCCAAGCGCGCCGAAGTTGCGCTTGAGGATATGGCCGACCTGTTTCGCGTACTGATGGCAGATAATCGTGATTTGGTGCCATTGGCGCAGGAGCTTGGGTTAAGTCGGCAATATCTCGCTTTGGAAAAGCTGCGGCTGGAAGAACGCCTGAACGTAGTCTGGCAAATCGACAACATGCCGCCAGACGCCTTGATCCCGCCGCTAGTGTTGCAGCCTTTGCTGGAAAATGCGGTATACCACGGTATAGAGCCCATGGCAGAAGGTGGCGAAATTAATATCAATATTTACGCCAATCGCGATCAGGTACATCTGGTCTTGAGTAACCCTTATCACAAGCAGAATGAGCATTACGGCGGTAATAAAATGGCGCTAACCAATATCCGTGAACGACTAGCACTGCATTTCGATGCTGAAGCTTCGCTTACTAGCAGGGTTACAGAAAATCGCTACGAAGTGCATATCGTCATCCCCTACCATCAACAGATATCGATATGAACACCCCTATGTTGAATATCCTGATCGCAGATGATGAAACGCCAGCGCGTAATCGCTTGCGCGAGCTGCTGACAGATATCGGTAACTTTACTGTTGTTGGCGAAGCCAAAAATGGTAAGGAAGCACTCACATTCGCCATGGAAACCAAGCCAGACATAGTGTTGCTTGATATCCGCATGCCACAGATGGATGGCCTGGAAGCGGCACAGCATATGCAGAAAATAGAACCTCCGCCTGCCATTATTTTCACCACCGCGTTTGATGCCTATGCGATGCAGGCCTTTGACGTCAGCGCAGTCGACTACCTGTTGAAACCGATCCGCCTGGAACGCTTGCAAACAGCCATCAACAAAGCACGTGTGCTGGTCCCCAAGCAACTTGCCGCGCTCAAACCATTGCAGCCGCAACGCACGCATTTCAGCGTGATTGAGCGCGGCCGCGTCATTCTGGTCCCGGTAAATGATGTCATCTATCTGCGCGCCGAACTCAAATACATCACCTTGCGTACTAGAGAGCGTGAATACCTGATTGAAGAATCGCTAACCAGCATCGAACATGAATTCGGGGAACGTTTCCTGCGACTGCACCGCAACTGCCTGGTAGCGCAATCCAGCTTACTCGGCTATGAAAAGCGCCATGAGCCTGATGGTGAAAGCCACTGGGTAGCGCTGCTCAAGGATGTACCCGAAACTATTGCTGTCAGTCGCCGCCAGCAACATGTGCTACGTGGCTTGGGCGGCTAGCAGATAAGTTCGACTGATAGCCTGCTGTGTTAAAATTTCATGATTATTCTGTCCCTCAAAACAGCCTAGCCGGTTAATCCATGAATGCCCTGCCCAAAAAACTAGTCATTGCCTCACGCGAAAGTGCCCTTGCCATGTGGCAAGCACGTTATATCCAAAGCACCTTGCAGACGCTATATCCAGAGATGACGGTGGAAATCCTCGGTATGACCACTACCGGCGACCAGATTCTGGATTCGCCTTTGGCGCTGATTGGCGGCAAAGGGCTGTTCGTCAAAGAGCTGGAACAGGCCCTGGCGGATGGCCGTGCCGATCTTGCCGTACATTCCATGAAAGATGTGCCCATGCACCTACCGGAAGGCTTTGCAATCGCAGCAATTGGTGAGCGTGAGGATCCGCGCGATGCTTTTGTCTCCAACAACCATGACAGCCTGGATGAATTGCCAGCGGGCAGCATAGTTGGTACGTCCAGCTTGCGCCGCCAAAGCCAGCTGCAAGCTCGATTACCACACCTAAAAATCGAATCCTTGCGGGGCAACTTGCAAACGCGCTTACGCAAATTAGATGAGGGCCAATATGCAGCGATTATCCTTGCTGCTGCTGGGCTCAAGCGCCTTGGGCTGGAATCGCGTATCCGGCAATTCATCTCCACCCAACATAGCATCCCGGCCGTAGGCCAAGGCGCACTGGGTATCGAGATCAGCGCATCGCGCTTGGATTTGCTGCCAGTGCTGGCCCCATTAAATCACGCAGACACTGCTGTCTGTGTTGAAGCTGAACGCAGCATGAGCCGTGCATTGGCAGGCAGCTGCACAGTGCCACTAGGTGCTTATGCAGAACGCTCTGGCAATGAGATCATCATCACCGGCTTCGTCGCCACCACTGATGGTCGCGAGCTATTGCGTGATGAAATACGCGGCACTAGCGACCATCCTGAAGCTTTGGGGCAAGCGTTGGCCAAAAAGCTGATTGCCCGTGGCGCTGATCGCATACTCTCCAACATAGGCCAGCAACAGCCTGCAGACCATGCCTGAGACCGCACTAGCTGGCTGCAATATTGCCATCACACGCCCTGCTGGGCAAGCCGGTAAGCTCAGTAAATTAATCTCGGAACAAGGTGGCAACCCAATCCTGTTCCCGCTGATAGCGATCGCACCATTACAGGATTACACCCAGTTCGACCAGACTTTAAGCAAACTATTGAATTATGACTGGGCTATTTTTATCAGCTCCAATGCTGTACAAAACAGCATGCCCAGATTGCTGGAAAAATTTGGTCGGATACCTCAAAATTTACGTTTTGCCAGCATTGGCCCCATGACAGCGGCGGAACTGACAAGATTCGGTGTCGCCAACCCTTTGGCGCCACAAGACCGGTTTGATAGTGAGTCGCTACTGGGGTTACATGAGATGCAGGACTTGGCTGGCAAGCGCGTGATAATATTTCGCGGCGTAGGTGGGCGTGAAGTGCTGGCCGATACCCTTAAAGAGCGCGGCGCTGAAGTAAGTTTTGCTGAATGCTACCAACGCGTAAATCCACAATCCGATGCAAGTTTTTTAGCCTCGCTGTGGCAAAATGGGCAACTGGATGCTGCTGTCATTACCAGTAGCGAAGCCATGCGCCATTTGTTGAACATTTCAGGATCAGGGAACGCAACCTGGATAAAAAATACCTTATTGTGTGTGAACCATATGCGTATCGCTGAGCAACCCAGCCAACTGGGTTTAAAGGTCGCGATTGCCGAGGCACCTGGCGATGAAGCCATGCTGCAATGTCTGATTAAGGCGCTAATTGGCATTAAACAGGATATACACCCTACAAGCTCAACATGACTAACCAAAACCAGCCCGATACTGAGATCGAGTCATCCATACAAGTGACTGAGACGGAAAATACTTTGGCCTCAACCAAGGAAAACCAAAAACCTTCCATATTCGCTAGCACCGCGCTGGTGCTGGTATTGGTTGCACTCTGTATCTTGGTCTGGCAATGGCTAAACACCCACCAGCGCTTCACGCAGCTAGAGCAAACGCTTACTCAGCGACTGGAACAATATAGCGCCAATAATCAGCAAAGCCTAGCACTTGCCAAAAATGCCGATGACCGTACCGCTGAAACCTCTGCGCATGTTGCCTTACTGGAACAGAAGCTGGCCGAGTCACAAAATCAACAGGAAGCGCTGCAAACACTTTATCTCGAGCTAGCGAATAATCGTGAAGAGCGTGTGATTGCTGAAGTAGAGCAATTGATGATCATTGCCAATCAACAGTTGCAGCTGGCTGGCAACGTCAAGCCGGCATTGCTTGCATTACAGACGGCTGACTCTCGTCTGCAAGAACTCGATACGCCGCAGGTGATCCAATTGCGCAAAGCAGTAGCACAGGACATTCAACACTTGCAGAGCCTGCCCAGCATAGACGTGGTTGGTATGAGCTTGAAACTTGAAAGCCTGTCCGAAAACATCGACAGCCTGCCTTTGGTAAGTGAACGGCACCCAAGCCCCGCTATTGCACCCAAGCCGGACTGGAACTCCAACCCCTGGCACAGGCTGGCACAGGAAGTCTGGCAAGATCTGAAGCAGATGATCCGGATTGAGCGCATAGACCGGCCAGAACCTCCATTATTGGCGCCAGACCAGACTTTCTTCCTGCGTGAAAACATCAAGTTGCACTTGCTCACTGCACGGATTGCATTATTACAACATGACGAAGCAACCTACCGGACCGATCTTGAAGCAGCGGAAAAATGGCTGAAAGGTCATTTCGACTTGCGTGAAGCCGCAACGATCAGCGCCTTGGCAACCATCAAGGAGCTATCTGCTAACAATATAGTCATAGACTTGCCGGACATTAGCGAGAGCCTTGGGCTAGTAAGCAAGTACAAGCTCTCGCTGGAGCGTAACGGAAGCCAAGAACATAGCCCGGGACGGCATAAATAGTGCGCTGGCTGGTCTGGATATTACTTCTTCTGGCTGTGGCGATAGGTCTATCACTACTGGTGGCCAGCAACGAAGGTTACGTGCTGATAGTACGGCCACCTTACCGCTTGGAGTTATCACTCAATCTGCTGCTGGTATTGATAGTGCTGGCCTTTATCTCATTGCATCTAGGTTTGCGTCTAATCAATTATACCCGCCGCCTGCCTGGCAACGTGCGCGCCTACAAGGAAAGCCAACGCCTCAAGAAGGGCCATGCCGCCATGCTGGAAAGCCTGCATGCTATGGTGGAAGGCCGCTATGAAACCGCTGAAAAATCTGCTGCTCGCGCTCTGGATCTGGGTGAAGATGCTGGCCTGAGCGCGTTGATTGCCGCGCGTGCCTCGCACAAGCTCAAGCATAAAAGCCAGCGTGACTACTATTTGGCAGAAGCGGAGCGACTAGCGCCGCAAGCCACCGTGGCGAGGCTGTTGACCCAGATCGAGTTGCTAGTGGACGACAGGCAATATAGCCAAGCATTGCATGTCATACAGCAGTTGGAGAAAATTGAGCCCAAATACCCGCCGGCATTGCGTCTTGAGCTCAAGGTGCAATTACGGTTGAGCAATTGGGAGCAGGTGTTGGTAATTCTAAATCTGTTGGAAAAACAAGATGCCATCGACTCCTGGCAACTACGGGAAATCCGGCAGCAAGCCCACCAGCAGCTTATTAAGCGTCACGCAGTTGATTTGCCAGCGCTAAGTGCGTATTGGGGGAAAATACCCGAGGAAGACCGATTGAATAACCGGTTGGCTATGCTTGGTGCTCAAAGTTTTATTCAAGCTGGAGCGGCTAACAAGGCTGCAGAAATAGTAGAAATGAGCCTGACAAAAAGCTGGGATAGTGAACTGGCAGGCTTGCTAGGCGATTGCATCACTGATAACCCGCAAAAACAGCTGCAGCAGGCAGAATACTGGTTACTCAGCCATCAGGGCGATGCCAATCTGCTAATGGCTTTGGGCAATATGTGCGTGAACATGGGCCTGTGGGGCAAGGCACAAAGTTATCTGGAAGCTAGCATCAGCGTGAAACCAAGCGCACCAGCTCACCTCGCATTGGCCAAAATGCTGGATAGCCAAGGCAATAGTGAAGCGGCTAATCAACATTACCGACACAGCGTCCAGCTATGCCGGTCGTTTATGGCCAGTGATTAAACCGCGACTTTTGGCAATGGGTTGGAGAAAGTAAAAGCGTCCGAGAAGAACTCGTCTTCCGGCATGCCATGCTGCTGGAATTCCCGATGTGCAGTTTCCACCATGCCCGGCGCACCACAGCAATACACTTGGTATTCGCTCAAATCTGCATGGTCTTCCAGCACGGCTTCATGCACCAAGCCTACCCTGCCTTGCCAGTTATCTTCGGGCAACGGCTCAGACAATACTGGCACAAAGCTAAAGCCGGAATAATTGGATTGCCATGTTGCTGGTAGCTTCGGCATGTAGAGATCTTCTCGGCTACGCGCCCCCCAATACAGCACCATTTTGCGTTGCATGTGATGATGCATCATATGCTCAATAATGCCCTTAATCGGCGCAAAACCTGTACCGCCAGCAACAAAGATGATGGGCTTCTGTGAGTCTTCGCGCAGATAGAAGCTTCCGAATGGGCCTTCCAGCCGCAATATGGCTTTTTCGTGCATCTCATTAAATACGTATTCGGTAAATTGCCCGCCTGGTATCAGGCGCAGATGTAACTCCAATAGATCGTCACTATGCGGCGCATTGGCTATTGAAAAAGCGCGCCGCTTGCCGTCTTTCAGCAAAAAATCTATGTATTGGCCGGCCATAAACTGCATGCGCTCGTTACTAGGTAGCTTCAGGAACATAGCCATGACGTCATGCGATAGTTTTTCCAGATTTTGTACGCGCGCAGGCATGATGCGCGGGCGTATGCCATCCTTGCCAGTCACTTCACGGCATTCAATGACTAGGTCACTCATGGCTAACGCACAACAGAACAATGCCTGGCCGGACTTCTCCTCGTCTTCGGTCATGGCATTGCCTTGGTAGTCACCCTGATGTACCTGCCCCTCCAGCACCTTCCCCTTACAAGCACCACAGGCACCGTTACGGCAGCCATAAGGCAAGTTGAAGCCTGCTTCTACAGCAGCGTTGAGAATGGTTTCACCACTATTAACAGTAAAAGTATGGCCACTGGGTTGTATGGTAACTTGGTAGGACATGCAGAAAATTCCTAGCTGGGGCAACGACTTAAAAGGGCGCTAGTTTATCACAGCCATTTACTCGAACGCTCGCGAGCTAATCTTCGCGGCGAAACTCACCCTCTATAACGTCATCGTTTGCTGCTTTTTCAGCATAACGCTCCCCGGCACTGATTTTGGGTGATGGCAGCAACAATAAAATTACGGCTATTACGTCACTGATAACTCCGGGCAGAATCAGTAATATGCCAGCCAATAGGTTTTTTGCCGTGCCGAATAATGCCTTGGCGGGGGTACCGCCTTGGCTCAGGGTCTGAGCCATGCGGCCCAGCAGCAAAAGTTTTTCTTCTTGCAGTAAGCGCCAGCCCAGTGCCGCGACTAACAGTAAATATCCCATGAGCCCCCAGCCATAACGATGGCCCAGCTCTATTAGCAGCCATATCTCGAGCGCGGGAAAAGCGAGTAAAATCAACAATAGAACAAGCAAACGCATGAAACTCCAATCTATTATGCTTAGTAAATTAAGGCCGATGAAGTGAATTCAGTAGATAAATCAACAGGTGCCATCATGGTAATGAGCAACTTACCCGATCAGGCTAGCGCCGAGAAATTGGCTCAGTATCTGGTTGAAACGCGGCTTGCTGCCTGTGTAAACATATTATCGCCCTGCAGTTCAATCTACCATTGGCAGGGGAAAATCGAAAGCGCCCGGGAAATCCCGGTATTAATCAAAACCACCGTTGACCGCTACCCCGCTCTAGAACAAGCAATACGCAAGCTGCATCCTTACGAACTTCCCGAAATCGTCTATGTCTCTCTAGATGGTGGTTTCAGCGCATATTTTCAATGGATTACTTCAACAACAACGGATACTTTAGTTTGAACACTTATTTATCAACCATCCAGAAACGCTTGCTCGCCGCCTTATTTGTAGGCTTGTTATTCACTTTACCTTTTACTGTATTGGCAGAAAACAATGGCGGCAGCGGCAAGAGCGCTTTCCTCGCAAATAATGATGAAGAAAAGTTTTTATCCCCTGACGAGGCTTTCAAACTCTCTGTCAATGTCTTGGATTCACAGACGCTGCAAGCCGCTTTCAAAGTAGCACCTGGCCATTATTTATATCGTGCGCGCATTAGTTTTGAACTCAAATCCCCCATCGGGAACAGCGTTAAATCTATAGACCTGCCCAAAGGTGAGATTAAACAAGATGCCACTTTTGGCCAGAGCGAGGTTTATCACCATGACATTATGGCTGAAATCAAACTGGCTCAACCTGTCGAAGGCAAGGTGACGTTAGCGGCTACTTATCAGGGCTGCAGTGAAAAAGGTTTGTGTTATGCCCCTATCCATAAAAATTATGACTTGGACTTGGCCTCCACTGGTGGCAGGACTCAGAACACTAATACCTTAGGCTTTGTCAGCCAAAATACTGGCAATGACGGTGAGGCGGCCAACTTACTCAAAAGTGGCAAACTTTGGCTAATAGTCATCGGCTTTTTTGGTTTTGGTTTACTGTTATCACTGACGCCTTGTGTGCTACCGATGATACCTATACTTTCCGGCATCATCGTAGGCAGCAAGCAAACCGCGAATAAAGCACCTTCTCGACTACATTCCTTTAATCTTTCCCTTGCCTACACTTTGGGCATGGCGTTGAGCTATACCTTGGCAGGTATCGCAGCCGGGCTTTCTGGGCAACTATTAAGTAATACACTGCAAAATGCCTGGGTACTAAGCGCAACTGGCTTGGTATTTGTACTACTAGCTTTATCCATGTTCGGCTTTTATGAGCTCAAGCTACCAGCTGCATTTGAGAGCAGCATGGTCAATGTCAGCAATCGCATCAAGGGAGGCCGTTTCGTCGGTGTATTCATCATGGGCGCTTTATCAGCATTGATTGTAAGCCCTTGTGTAGCGGCTCCTCTGGCTGGTGCCTTAATTTATATTAGCAAAACTCATGATGTACTCTTGGGTGGTATAGCACTATTTTCTCTCTCAATAGGCATGGGGGTGCCATTGCTGCTTCTAGGCGCCTCTGCTGGTAGCCTGTTGCCCAAGACCGGGCAGTGGATGAATACGGTACGTAACTTTTTTGGCGTGGTTATGCTAGGGGTAGCAATCTGGATTATTACGCCATTAGTCCCGGTCAGCCTACAGATAGCAATGTGGGCAGCACTACTCATCGTACCTGCAATATACATGCATGCACTGGATGGGTTGCCAGTGCATGCCAGCCCATGGATGAAGTTCTGGAAAGGCATGGGTGTCATTGCTTTGGTACTGGGTGTCGCCTTATTGATAGGCGCACTGTCTGGGGCTAAATCACCATTGCAACCACTTTCTGGTTTGCAGGCAAACGTCAGTAGTACGCCAAAGGCCAAGCTATCTTTTCAACGGATAAATAGCCTGGCTGAACTTGAAAACTATATGCAAAACTCGGCAGGAAAAACCGTCATGCTGGATTTCTATGCTGACTGGTGTGTCGCCTGCAAGGAACTGGAGCAGTTTACTTTCAGCGACATGGGAGTACAAAAATCCCTGGAAAACGTGGTTCTATTGCAGGCTGATTTGACCACGCCTTCCAATGAAGGTGATGCACTACTCAAGCGTTTCGGTCTATTTGGCCTGCCTGGCATCATTTTTTTTGATAGTAATGGACAGCAAATTCCGTCCTTGAAAGTCGTTGGCTATCAAGATGCAGAAGAATTTAAGCAGACTCTCCATCAAATAACCTCCAGAAATTAAAAAATAAAAACATGATTAAAAAATCCCTGCAGATTTTTGCGGTTAGCCTAGCCATCATCATTCTCGGCCTGGCGACGCGACACTACATTATCAACCCTTCGATCTCTCAACCCGTCAATATTTCAACTAGCGGCTTATATACAGCAAGCTTCGAAGATGCGAGTGGCAAATCGCAATTGCTTAAACAATGGCAAGGCAAGATTATAGTTGTTAATTTCTGGGCAACCTGGTGTCCGCCATGTCGTGAAGAAATGCCGGAATTGTCCCACCTACAGGACCAGTATCACGACAATAACGTAATTGTGCTAGGAATTTCCACCGATGATGTAGCTAAAATCCGCGAATTTAGCAAAGAAGTCAAAGTAAGCTACCCTTTGCTTGCCGCCGATATGGAAGGTATGAATCTGGCTGCCAGCCTTGGCAATGATAAAGGCATATTGCCATATACTGTAATCATTAAAGCTGATGGCACGGTAGCCAAAACCTATTTCGGACGTATAGATCAGCCACTTTTAGAGCAAACCTTGCTACCTTTAATCAAGTTAGCTCAGTCGAGCTAAAACTAAGTTACTGAAAACCTTGTAATTTCGTTAAATATCGCCAATCCGCTAGACAACATCCCCCTATTTGCGGCAAACTTGCAGCCATGAATTACTGCCGCTGGTCACATAAAACCACCGTATATGGCTGATAAATCCACCAAATCCATACTGGTACTGCATGGCCCCAACCTTAACTTGCTGGGTACGCGCGAGCCCGAGCATTACGGCAAAGATACGCTTGAGGGTATCAACAAGCGGTTATTGGAGCAGGCGAAAAAAGCCGGCCTGAAGCTGGCAGCTTTCCAAAGTAATGCCGAGGCAGAGTTAATCGGTAAAATCCAGTCATTAGCAGCTAAAAACGTCGATTTTATTATTATCAATCCTGCAGCCTTCACACATACATCTGTTGCGATGCGCGATGCACTAGCCGCGGTCAAGATTCCATTTATAGAAGTTCACCTTTCCAATGTCCACGCGCGTGAAAGCTTCCGCCATCACTCCTATTTCAGTGATATTGCGGTAGGCGTAATCAGTGGCTTAGGTTCCCAAGGCTATTCACTGGCCTTGGACTACGCAATTACCAGACTCAAGTAACTAGTATCGCCAATCCATTCGCATCAAGAAATATGCGTTCAACACTATATTGCTTTAAAAGAGGTTAATCATGGACTTACGTAAACTGAAAAAACTGATCGATCTGGTTGAGGAATCCGGTATTTCTGAGCTTGAATTAACAGAAGGCGAGGAAAAAGTGCGTATCAGTCGCAACCTGCCTAACTCCCAACCTATGATGCACTATGCCCAGCCTTATATGCAGCAAATGCCCGCGCAGCATGCTGCGCCAGTGGCTGCAACAGCCACTGAGCCAACAGAACCAGTCATCGAAGGTCATGTGGTCAAATCACCCATGGTTGGCACTTTTTACCGATCCTCTTCCCCAGATAGCAGCCCGTTTGTAGAAATAGGCTCCAGCGTTTCGGTTGGCGATACGATCTGTATTATCGAGGCCATGAAACTGCTGAATGAAATTGAAGCCGATCATGCGGGTGTAATCAAAGCTATTCTGGTTGAAAATGGGCAACCCGTTGAATACGGCGAACCCCTTTTCATCATCGGCTAAACGAGGTCTCTATGTTTGAAAAAGTCCTCATTGCCAACCGCGGCGAAATCGCCTTGCGTATCCAGCGTGCTTGTCGCGAGCTGGGTATCAAGACCGTAGCCGTTCACTCTGAAGCAGACCGCGAAGCCAAGTACGTAAAACTAGCAGATGAATCGGTCTGTATTGGGCCTGCACCCTCTGGCCAGAGCTACCTTAATATTCCTGCAGTCATCAGCGCAGCTGAAGTCACAGATGCAGAAGCGATACACCCAGGTTATGGTTTCCTCTCGGAAAACGCCGATTTTGCTGAACGCGTAGAGCAAAGTGGTTTCGTATTTATCGGCCCCAGAGCTGAGACCATACGTCTCATGGGCGATAAAGTTAGCGCTAAAGACACCATGAAGAAAGCCGGCGTACCTTGTGTACCGGGCTCAGAAGGTGCTTTACCAGACGACCCGGAAATAATCATGCGCACAGCGCGGGAAATCGGCTATCCGGTAATTATCAAAGCCGCCGGCGGCGGCGGCGGTCGTGGCATGCGTGTAGTACATACAGAAGCGGCCTTGCTTGCCTCAGTGAATATGACCAAGGCTGAAGCCCAGGCTGCGTTTGGCAATCCCATGGTTTACATGGAAAAATTTCTTGAGCAACCACGTCATATCGAATTTCAGGTATTAGCAGACCAGCACGGCAATGCTGTCTATCTGGGTGAGCGCGATTGCTCAATGCAACGTCGCCATCAAAAGGTATTGGAAGAAGCGCCCGCACCAGGCCTCAGCACCAGGTTACGCGACAAGGTTGGCGCACGTTGTGCTGACGCCTGCCGTAAAATCAATTATCGCGGCGCGGGCACGTTTGAATTCCTATACGAAAACAATGAGTTTTACTTCATTGAAATGAACACCCGTGTACAAGTTGAGCATCCGGTAACAGAAATGATTACCGGCATCGACATTGTGCAACAGCAAATCCGCATCGCTGCTGGCGAAAAACTGCCTTTCCGTCAAAAAGATATCCAGTTCCGTGGCCACGCTATCGAATGCCGCATCAATGCTGAAGACCCGTATACCTTTGTACCATCACCTGGCCGTATCACAACCTTCCACATGCCAGGTGGCCCTGGTATCCGTGTTGATACCCATGCTTACCAGAATTACACCGTGCCCCCACACTATGATTCGATGATAGGCAAACTGATTGCCTACGGCGACACACGTGAGCAGGCAATTGCCCGTATGCGCATTGCATTATCCGAAATGGTGGTTCAAGGAATCAAAACCAATGTGCCGCTACACAGTGATTTAATGGCAGACGCTGCTTTTCACTTGGGTGCGACCAGCATCCACTATCTGGAGCAAAAGCTCGGCATCAGCTCTAAATGATGCTTTGCTCGTTACAGTAAATGGCTTGGCTATCGCTGAAAATTGAGGCTAGGGACAATATCGCTGATCTCTTGAGCGATACCTTGATGGAGTTAGGCGCGCTGTCTGCAAGTATTGAGGATGCGAATGCTGAAACCCAGGATGAACAACCCATTTTTGGTGAGCCTGGTGACCCGCCGCCAGGAATATGGCAGCACAATGTTGTCAGCGCGTTATTTGACGAACAAGTAGTAGCCTCTGAAATAATGCTTTCGCTACAGCAAAGCACTGGGTTGCATAATCTCAGTTACTCCACAGAAATGATTGCTGAGCAGGATTGGGTGCGCGCCACGCAGTCGCAGTTTGATCCCATCCGTATCCGTGACGACTTATGGATTGTCCCCTCCTGGCATAACGCACCTAACCCTGGCGCACTTAATATCGTGCTCGATCCTGGCTTGGCCTTTGGTACTGGGAGTCACCCAACAACCCATCTCTGCCTGGCTTGGCTGGCGGACCATGTAAAAAGCCATCATTCAGTTCTCGACTACGGTTGCGGCTCTGGCATTCTAGCTATCGCTGCGAAAAAGCTTGGTGCTGGCAAGGTTATTGGTACCGATATAGATCCACAGGCTATACAGTCCAGCAACTACAATGCCGAGCAAAATCAGGTGATTGCCGAGTTCTTGATGGCGAATACTTTACCCACAGACGAGCTGGCAATTACTCAATTTGATTTGGTGGTGGCTAATATACTCTCCAGTGCCCTCATGGTGCTGGCGCCGGTTCTGGCATCTGCCTGCAAGCGCGATGGACAGATTGCTCTCTCTGGAATTTTGCGCGAACAAACTGAGCAGGTTTCAAGCATCTACTCAGAATGGTTCGAGATGGCCACCCCTGTTTTTATGGATAGCTGGGTGTTACTTACAGGCAGAAAAAAATGAGCCTGGTTACCTCTTGCCCTGCCTGCTCCACCAGCTTTCACATAACGCCAGAACAGCTGCTGGCACATCATGGTGAAGTACGCTGCGGTAAATGCAGCCATGTGTTTAACGCTGGGGACCGGTTGACTGACACAGCCGGATTAAAGACCGAAGAATTAAATTCCCCACCAGCAACGATAAAAGCAGAAACACCAAAATTTGTTGCGGACGTTGCTCAAAAAGCTGAGCGTGAAAGTGTAACTAGGCGCCAGCTTCCTAAATGGCTGTTAGCTGGCTTGATTGCGCTATTTTCCTTTTCTGCTATTGCCCAAAGCCTCTACTTCCTACGCACCCCTATTGCCGTTCAATGGCCTATTGCCAAACCCTACCTCGTGAAAGCTTGTGGATTCATGGCGTGCGTAGTTGAATTACCTCGCGACATCAACCAGTTAACGATTGACGACTCAGATTTGCAGGAAGATGCTGATCATCAAGATTTGATACACCTCTCAAGCACACTCATCAATCACGCATCTTCCGCTCTTGAGTACCCGTTATTTGAATTATCGTTAACCGATACAGATGATAAACCCATATTACGTCGAGCATTTACCGCCAGTGAGTACTTGCCAGCCGGCTCAGATATTAGTAACGGCATTCCAGCTGGTGAAGAAGTGCGCATCAAGCTTAACTTTTCCACTAGCGGAGTAGCTGTTGCAGGATATCGGGTATTTCTCAAATATCCATAACTTCAACACTAATGAAAATCATTAGTCACTTTTAATGACTATGCCGATTGGTTAAATTGAATCGTCGTATATTATGTGAGTCATAAGTTGTGTAGATTTAAGAAAATCTTCATCAAACTCAAACGAATTAGGAGATATCAACATGTGGACCAAACCAGCTGCTACTGAAATGCGTTTTGGCTTTGAAGTTACCATGTACGTTTGCAATCGCTAATATTTAGCATTCAATCGATACGAAAACGGAGGCGCATGCCTCCGTTTTTATTTTGTCTGTACCAATAGCTTTTATTTCAGAATCTCCAGCCAGAATAAACTACTAGGTAATACTGCTAAAATAGCCGCTTAGGATAATTATGTATTATTTAGGGGTAGTTAATGAAAGTTTGGCAGTGTTTAGTTTGCGGTTTAATTTACAATGAGGCTCAAGGCTGGCCTGATGATGGCATTGCCCCCGGCACCCGGTGGGAAGATGTTCCTGCTGATTGGGCTTGTCCGGACTGTGGCGTTTCGAAGTCCGATTTCGAGATGATTACCGTCTAAATGTTCTGGTTCTTTATAGCTACGGTGGCTCAGCACAGCATCAAATAAAGCTAATTTGATGTGTTGTAATAGCCTGATATACGTTCAACTTCATTTCTAGACCCCAGCACCACTGGAACCCTCTGATGTAAGGCCTCTGGCTGAATCTCCATGATTCGCTGACGGCCAGTTGAGGATAGTCCGCCTGCCTGCTCAACAATAAAGCTCATCGGGTTTGCTTCGTACATCAGACGCAGCTTGCCACCTTGCTGGCGGATGCTGCTATCCATTGGATACATAAAAATACCGCCACGTATCAGTATACGATGTACCTCAGCCACCATGGAGGCAACCCAACGCATGTTAAAGTCCTTGCCACGCGGCCCTTCACGGCCTTGTAAACACTCCTCAATATAACGCTGCACAGGCAGCTCCCAAAACCTCTCATGAGACATATTGATGGCGAATTCTCCAGTATCCACAGGGATCCGCATCGCGGGATGGGTCAGGATAAATTCACCAGTCTCATTATCCAGAGTGAAGCCATTAACGCCAAAACCAGCGGTCAATACCAGGATGGTAGATGACCCATAAAGCGCGTAACCGGCACAGACCTGGGCGGTACCAGGTTGCAGATAATCTTCTACTTTAGGGCTACCAGCAACGCTAGGGCTACGTAGAATGGAAAAGATAGTGCCGACGGAAATATTAAGGTTAACGTTGGATGAACCGTCTAGAGGATCGAACAGCAGTAGGTACTTCCCATTTTTACGGTAATGCTGTGGAACCTCATAAGGATCATCCATCTCCTCCGATGCCATGCCGCAATAATAGCCAGCCTTTTGGTTGGCTTGCAGGAAGATATCATTGCTAATCACGTCCAGTTGCTTCTGCATCTCGCCCTGTATGTTCTCGGTCGTCAGACTGCCCATGCTACCGGTCAACGCGCCCCTACCAACGGCACTGGATATCTGCTTGCAAGCATTGGCAATATCTTTCAGTAGCTGCGTAAACTCAATGTCCGGCAGCTGATTTTGGTACAGCTCTTTTTGCAGAAATCCAGTGAGAGAATCCAGCTTATATATCCAAATTATTTACACCTAGTGCATTGTTCTCAATAAATGCACGGCGTGGTTCAACCTGATCGCCCATCAAGGTAGTAAAGATTTCATCGGCCGCTATGGCGTCATCAATCTGAACCTTAAGTAAGCGGCGAATATTAGGATCCATGGTTGTTTCCCATAGTTGCTCCGGATTCATCTCGCCCAAACCTTTGTACCGTTGCACGCCGAGATTGTGTTTGGCTTCTTCCAGTAACCAATCTAGTGCGGACTTGAAAGTGCTTACCGATTCCTGCTTCTCACCGCGTTTTATGATCGCTCCATTACCTAGCAGGCCTTGCAACATAACTGAGATACGGTTGATCTGTCGGTAATCACCACCAGCCAGAAAATCCGCATCAATTACGCAGCACTGTAGATTTCCGTGTACGTATTTATTAATTTCCAGCCGATAATTTGCGGTCTCCTGATCAAAACCTACAATTACCTCAGAGCCGGTATGACCCAGCAGTGGGCGCAGCTTTTCAGCCGCTGTTTCTGCGCCTCTCTCCGTAGAGAGATTTAGCTCGCCAAGATCCTGTAGCGCACGTAGCACGCTTTCATCATATAGAGACACTAAACGACGAATGACGGCCTCTGTTAGCACCATTTGCTTAGCGATAGCGGCCAATGGTTCACCAGTGAGCGTTTCTCCGTTCTCACGTGTTAGCAACTCGGCTCCCTTAAGCGCTGATTGCAGCAAATACTCGTCCAGCTCGTGCTGATCCTTGAGATAACGCTCATCCCTGCCTTGTTTGACTTTATATAGCGGCGGCTGGGCAATATAGATGTGGCCGCGTTCGACCAGCTCTGTCATCTGGCGATAGAAGAAAGTGAGTAGCAGCGTACGTATATGAGCGCCGTCGACGTCAGCATCGGTCATGATGATGATGCGGTGATAGCGTAGCTTTTCGGCACTGAAATCGTCTTTGCCAATGCCAGTACCCAATGCAGTAATCAACGTTGCTATTTCCTGGCTCGATAGCAACTTATCAAATCGCGCTTTTTCCACGTTAAGTATCTTGCCCTTGAGTGGCAAAATCGCCTGGAATTTACGATCCCGGCCCTGCTTGGCAGAACCGCCGGCAGAATCACCTTCTACCAGGTAAATCTCGCACTTGCTAGGATCGCGCTCCTGGCAATCAGCCAGCTTTCCAGGCAAACCCATGGTATCCATAGCGCCTTTGCGTCGAGTCATTTCACGCGCTTTGCGAGCAGCATCGCGTGCTCTTGCTGCATCAACAATCTTATTACAGATTACTTTGGCATCAATAGGGTTTTCCAGAAGAAATTCGGATAGCTTGGCGGAAACGATTTCCTGTACCACTGGCTGTACTTCACCTGAAACCAGCTTGTCTTTAGTTTGGGATGAAAACTTTGGCTCTGGTACTTTTACTGATAACACACAGGTTAGGCCTTCGCGCATATCGTCACCACTGGTTTCGATTTTGGCCTTTTTGGCGAGTTCGTTCTCTTCAATGTAGTTATTTAGCGTACGCGTCATAGCCGTACGTAAGCCTGTCAGGTGAGTACCGCCATCGCGCTGGGGAATATTATTGGTAAAACATTGCACTGTTTCTGAGTATGAATCGTTCCACTGCATGGAAACTTCAATGGTCATGCCATCTTTTTCACCCACTGCGTAAAATGGCTTGGGGTGAAGTACAGTCTTGGTACGGTTCATATACTCGACAAAACCTCTGACACCACCTGAATATGCAAAATTCTCACTTTTGCCATTACGCTGGTCGATCAACTCGATTTTGACGCCATTATTGAGAAAAGACAGCTCACGCAGACGTTTTGCCAGAATATCGAAATGAAATTCGATTAGGCCAAAGGTTTCGATGGATGGGAAAAAGTGTACTTCTGTGCCCTTACGTTCAGTAGTGCCCGTTTCCGCCAATGGCGCTACTGGAGCGCCGCGTTTGAATTCCATCTGGTACATTTTCCCGTTGCGGCAAATGCGCAAACGCAACCAATCCGATAACGCATTAACTACAGAAACACCTACGCCGTGCAAACCGCCTGAAACCTTATAGGAGTTCTGGTCAAACTTGCCGCCTGCATGCAATTCAGTCATGACGATCTCAGCTGCAGAACGCTTAATGTCGTTTTTATCGTCCTGTTTAATATCAACAGGAATACCACGACCATTGTCCGTCACACTGATGGAGTTATCTGGATGGATAATGATTTTGATATCGTCGCAATGGCCAGCCAAGGCTTCATCAATGGCATTATCCACAACCTCAAACACCATATGATGCAAACCACTACCATCGGATGTATCGCCAATATACATACCAGGCCGTTTGCGCACTGCGTCCAACCCTTCCAATATGGTAATGCTTGATGAATCGTAATCAGTTTCCGGTTTATCTTTTTGGCTCATGGTATTTATCTAGCTCATTCTCTATCTTGATTGCATATGGTTGGATGGTTTAAATGCTTTGCGTTTCACGTGAAACAAATCACGCCTATATACGCATAGGCATCACCACATACTTGTAATTATCATCATCAGGCACTGTGACTAAACAACTACTATTCGCATCTGCGAAAGAGAAAATTATTTTTTCATTACTCACATTATTCAGAACATCAATCATATAAGTAACATTAAAGCCGATATCCAGAGAATCGCCAGGATAGGTAATTTCCAACTCTTCTTCCGCTTCTTCTTGCTCACTATTAGTACTAATCAGGCGTAGATTATCTTTACCTAACACCATGCGTATGCCGCGATATTTTTCATTAGAAAGTATCGAAGCGCGTTGCATAGAAAGCAATATCGTCATGCGATCCACCGTGAAACTATTCTGGTGGCCTATAGGAATTACGCGTGTATAGTCTGGGAATTTCCCATCAATGACTTTTGAAATCAATCGAATATCACCAAAAGTGAAATTCACCTGTCCGGTTGCTATTTCTATCGTGACTTCCTCTTCACTATCATCCAAAAGCTTGATTAATTCGATAACTGTTTTACGTGGAAGAATGAGTTCCTGTTTTTCATAATTTTGTGATAGCTGCGTTGAAGTAAAACTTAAACGGTGGCCATCGGTACCCACAACATTCAATCTGTTTGCTGTTACTTCGAATAGCAAACCATTTAAATAGTAGCGTATATCCTGCTGAGCCATGGCGAACTCTACTTGCTTGAACAAACGTTTTAGCTCACCTTGACCAATTTTAATGACTGCTGCTACCGCGCCTGTTGCTTTCGTCATCAAGGGATAATCGGCAGCCGGTAAAGTTTGTAAATTAAATCGGCTTTTGCCGGCCTTTACTTGAATACGGCTTTCCTGGGTCGCCATTGTTATATCAGCGTTCTCGGGCAATGAGCGGCAAATATCCAGTAATTTCTTGGCTGAGATAGTTGTTGAGAGTTCACCACCTACTGCTGATTGCACTGATAAAGAAATCTGCATTTCCAGATCGGTAGCCGTTAATGTGATTTTTTCCTGCTTGGCTTCGAGCAATATATTGGAAAGAATAGGTAAGGTATGACGTCTTTCAACAATGCTGCTTACTGAAGATAGTGGTTTAAGTAAGGTGTCGCGGTTTATATTGATGTTCATTTTTTAGAACCTAATTAATTAATACTTTAAATAATAAAAACATTAGTAATAAAAATAATGCGTTGATTTTCTGTTGATAACTTTACTTACTACTTTTAATCAATAAATTAGAATGCATAACAAGAGCAGCAAAACCCTAGAAACTGCTGTGGATAAAATGTTGGCTATTTTACCTCTTTACCAAAACCCAGACTAAACCACATATCACTGCACAGGCTATCCACCGCATAACATGCGAACTTTGTATAACTATCCAGTTTCTTAATCACGAATAACCTGTACTAGAAAAGCAATGTCACGTGCCACATTAGGATCGTTTTGGCGCAGCTGTTCTACTTCATCACATGCATGCATTACTGTCGTATGGTGCCTGCTGCCAAAAGCCTCACCGATCTCAGGAAAGCTATGATTAGTTAATTCACGAGCTAATGCCATGGCGATTTGACGTGGACGAGCGAAGTTACGCGAACGTTTTTTACTATACATTTCAGCAACTTTTATTTTGTAATAGTCAGCTACGGTCTTCTGAATGTTTTCCATAGTAATTTGTCGACCACGTACCGCAATAAGGTCTTTTAGTGCTTCTTTGGCAAGACTTACATCAATACTGTGACCAGTGAATTTCGCCATAGCGACAATACGATTCAAAGCGCCTTCCAGCTCACGTACACTGGAACGTACTTGTTTGGCGATAAAAAAAGCAACATCCTCATGTAGATGGAACTGCGCAGCTTCAGCTTTCTTAAGCAAAATAGCAACGCGCATTTCAAGTTCTGGCGGCTCTACCGCAACTGTTAATCCCCAGCTGAAACGAGTGCGCAGGCGCTCGTCAACATCTGCAATTTCCTTGGGGTAAGTATCGCAGGTAATGATGATCTGTTTTTTGGCCTCGATCAGTGAGTTGAAAGCATAAAAAAACTCTTCTTGTGTGCGGCTTTTTTTAGCGAAAAACTGAATATCGTCGATAAGCAGTAAATCCAAGGAATGATACTGTCGTTTGAACTCATCAAATGCTTTATGTTCATACGCTTTTACTACATCAGATACGTAACGCTCAGCATGCAGGTAACGCACTTTTGCATCAGGCCGGTGTTGTTTCAAATGATTGCCTATGGCTTGTAGTAAATGAGTTTTCCCTAAACCCACACCGCCATATATGAATAAAGGGTTATAAGCCGTACCTGGGTTATCAGCCACTTGTAGCGCAGCAGCACGTGCTAGCTGGTTGGCTTTACCAGTAACAAAATTATCAAAGTTGAAACTGGGATTTAATCCACAAAGTTCGCTGTCAGTCTTGGGTTTGGCTTTTTTTGGTGCAGTAGCAGCTTTATCGATGGGTTTATTATTTACCGCTAATATATCTTGCCCATTTACCGGTTTGGTAAATGCCTTCAATATTGGTTGTTCAAAGACAATATGGCCATTTTCCAGCAAAGCTAATTCAATACGTACTGGTTGCGACATGAGCTCTTCGGCTAGTAGCTCTATGCGCCGCAGAAAACGGTCTTTGACCCACTGTTGTACGAACCTATTGGGTGCCAGAAGACGCAAGGCATCATTATTGGCCTCAACCTGTAATGGTTTGATCCATGTATTGAATTGCTGGGCAGAGAGCTCTTGTTGAAAACGACCGAGACAAATAGACCAAAAATTTTCCATCGGTTGCCCGAGACCTCAACTGATAGTAAGAGTGGTATATGCTCGAATTATTTTCTTATGTTTCGAGCGCCAGAGGTCGTGACTGAGAACATAATAAAAACAGACTTTTTATGTTTCTTGTACGACAATATTTGATTCCATTCTAGCCTGTTTATTCCAACTTATCCACAGGCCGATACATATTCTGCAAACTAAATAAACATTGACAAAACAGTGTTAAGTAAGGTCTAATCACGGCCTTTGTTTTGCATTATTTATTGAAGTTACTGGAGATTTGCTATGAAACGTACCTACCAGCCATCGAAAGTTCGTCGTGCACGTACCCACGGCTTCTTGGTGCGCATGAAAACTCGCGGCGGCCGTGCTGTAATAGCTGCGCGCCGCGCTAAGGGCCGCGCCCGCTTAGCAGTATAGTTGGTGATGTTAGATTCGGCATTGCCGAATACTGGATTTGCTGGTTAAAGTTTTGCCTGACTATTCTTTTCCACGCACTGCCAAATTAATTAAAACGGATGATTTTTCATCCGTTTTTAATTTCCGCAAACGCATTTCTGGTCATTATCTCGCCATACACTATCAATACAATCTGCTTGATAGGCCGCGGCTGGGTTTGATCGTGAGCAAGAAAAATGCGCGCTTATCAGTAACTCGTAATTATATGAGACGCGTATTGCGTGAATTGTTCAGAACTCAGCAGGAGCGGTTGACAGGCCTGGATATGGTTGTTCGTACGCAGCATATGTTTGATCGTAGCCATTACGCATTGGTAAAACATGAGTTTCATCGACTGGTGGCAAAATTGCCTAATGACAACGGTTAGCGCTTGAAGTTATAACTGAAATTTTTATGTCACGCTTATTGATAGGATTAATTAGAATTTATCAATGGACTTTAAGCCCCTTCTTCGGCCAACAATGTCGTTTTAGTCCCACTTGTTCCCAATATGCTATTGAAGCCATTAATAAACATGGTGCATTACATGGTAGTGCGTATACCATACGTCGTTTATCACATTGTCACCCATGGCACGCTGGCGGTCATGATCCTGTGCCTTGAATGATTTCGTAGTTATCTAAAACCGAATACTTAAAACATATACTAGAAATTTATGGATACTAAGCGACTAATTCTATTTGTTATTTTTTCTTTTTCTATCCTTATGTTGTGGGATGCTTGGCAAAGTCAGCATATACCACAACCCGGATCAGTAGAAACACAGCAAACATTAGACGCCAGTATTCCGCAGGCAGCTAAAGACGTTTCTAGTGCGCAACAGTCCGATCTGCCTAAAGAAGCAGATTTCCAGTTGCAAAAAGGACAGCGCATTACTGTAGAAACAGATTTGTTCAAGGCGGATATTGATACCGTTGGTGGTGATTTGCGCAAGCTTGAGCTTACTCAACATAGAGCAGCTGATGCTAACGACAAAAACTTTGTATTGCTGGATGATGCCGCCACACCTATGGTTTACGTGGCACAAACAGGGTTGATAGGAGGGGACCTGCCAACCCATAAAACAGTTTTTACTAGTAGTGCCACTAATTACAAGATGCAGGATGGCAGTGACAAGCTTGAGGTTCGTCTCTCCTGGACGGGCAATACCACTCAAGTAGATAAAATTTATACCTTTCATCGCGGCAACTATGCGGTAAATGTGACCTACCGGATCCACAATAACAGCAATGCCCCAATTCAGCCATCAGTCTATTATCAAATTGTCCACGACAACGTTTCGAATCAAGGCAGCAGAATGATGCCGACCTTTACTGGTGGGGCTTATTACGACGAAACAGATAAATATAAGAAGCTGTCTTTTAAGGATATGGCCAAGACCAATCTTTCCAAGAATACTAAAGATGGCTGGATTGGTCTGGTACAACATTATTTTGTCAGTGCGTGGGTACCCGAGGAAGGCCTGGCTCGAGAGTTTTATACCAAGCAACTATCGGATACGATTTTTTCGATAGGCAGCCTTAGCCATCTAAGCAGCATTGCACCAGGCGCCACCGTTAGTGTAGAAGCTAAGTTCTATGCCGGACCACAAACTCATAGTGATCTTACGGCAACTGCTCCAGGGCTTGAATATACGGTTGATTATGGTTGGC
This sequence comes from Methylophilaceae bacterium, assembly GCA_036560445.1. GTDB lineage: Bacteria > Pseudomonadota > Gammaproteobacteria > Burkholderiales > Methylophilaceae > DATBRG01. The sequence goes on along the minus strand of DATBRG010000004.1, from coordinate 170,821 downwards.
TAACAGTAATTGCTTCGCCATTGTTTTGGGTGTTATCCGCAATTGAAAAATTGGTACACAATTGGGGTGTGGCCATCATTATTCTGACCATGTTACTTAAACTAGCGTTTTACCCCTTATCAGCGGCCAGTTACCGGTCTATGGCGCAAATGCGAGAACTGGCGCCCCGCTTGCAGAGCTTGAAAGAAAAATTTGGCGATGATCGCCAAAAGCTGCAACAGGCTATGATGGAACTGTATAAAACCGAGAAAATCAACCCAATGGGTGGGTGTCTGCCAGTGCTGGTGCAGATTCCCGTATTCATTTCGCTTTACTGGGTATTGTTGGGTACGGTCGAGATGCGTCACGCGCCGTTCGCCTTGTGGATACATGACCTGTCTGCGATAGACCCTTACTATGTGCTGCCCCTCTTGATGGGTGCTACCATGATTATTCAGTCTAGGCTGAACCCTACACCGCCTGATCCAATTCAGGCCAAGGTCATGATGATTATGCCTGTCGTATTCAGCATCTTCTTCTTCTTCTTCCCGGCAGGCTTGGTGCTTTACTGGCTGGTTAATAATGTGCTGTCCATTGCACAACAGCAGTACATCAATCGCAACATGGAGAAGGCATCGGCGGCCAAGAGAAAAGGAAATGTCGGCCGTTAATGCCAGCTCGGATACCATCGCCGCCATTGCAACCGCTGCAGGCTCCGGCGGCATAGGTATTGTTCGAGTATCCGGCCCTGCTTGCCAGCTAATTGCACAAGGTATCCTGGGTACTTGCCCAGTCCCACGTTACGCAGTTTATCTGGCATTCAAAGAGTCTGACGATAGTCTGATCGATCGTGGCATAGCCATCTATTACGCAGCACCTCATTCATACACTGGTGAGGATGTGCTGGAGTTGCAGGCCCACGGCGGCCCAGCTCTTATGCAATTGATATTGACCCGATGCCTGGCTTTGGGTGCGCGCCAAGCTGAGCCTGGTGAATTCACGCGCCGCGCATTTCTTAATGACAAACTAGATCTGGCGCAAGCTGAAGCGGTTGCTGATGTGATCAGTGCCGCCACGGCAGAAGCTGCGCGCAGTGCAATTCGATCTCTTTCCGGCGAATTTTCACAATGCATCCGCACCTTGCTGACTCGCCTGGTTGATTTGCGTATGTATGTCGAAGCCTGTCTGGACTTTCCAGAAGAAGAGATAGATTTCATTACCCAAGGTCGCGTTGCTGAGAAACTTTCTGCTATCACTACCGAATTGCAATCGGTATTTACCAAAGCCAAGCAGGGCAATTTATTGCGAGATGGCATTCAGGTGGTACTAGTAGGCCAACCTAATGTTGGTAAATCCAGCCTCATGAATCAGCTGGCAGGCGAAGAAGTTGCCATAGTCACCCCCATAGCCGGTACAACGCGTGATACGGTAAAAAACTTAATCCAGATCAATGGCATACCGCTGCATATTATTGATACCGCCGGATTACGTGAGACCGTTGATGAGGTTGAACAACAGGGGATTGCTCGGACATGGCGAGCTCTAGAAAACGCCGATATCGCATTATTATTGGTTGACGCAGCCCACGGTATTACCGAGTCGGAAAAATCTATTCTGCAGCGTTTGCCGTCGGTTTTACCCAAAATACGCGTACATAATAAAATCGATTTGAGTACTGAAGAACCAAAATCTGAAATTATCGATGGCGAGACTCACATTTACCTCTCGGCAAAAACCGGGGCTGGCGTAGATTTATTGCGGGGCTGTTTACTCAAGCTGGCTGGCTGGCAGCCGACAGGGGAAGGCGTTTACATGGCTCGTACCCGTCATTTGTCAGCACTGGAAACTGTAAAGACACATTTGGATCTGGCAACTGTAAGGCTCTCACAGCCAGAGCTTGTGGCAGAGGAGTTGCGCCTAGCCCAAGAGGCCTTAAATACAATTACCGGTGAATATACTCCAGATGATTTGTTGGGGGAGATTTTTAGCCGTTTTTGTATTGGGAAATAAAAACAATATCTTATAGCGTGTGAGGTTGAGATTATTAGCCTACGTTCCACGTGAAACATAAGTTGAATGGATGCTGCTAATTCAACGTTGGGCTACCAACGGTCCCGGAAAGTGTGGAGTTGGATTGCAGCTGGCGGGACTTCATGTTTAATTCGGTATGAATTTTTCCGGAAATATTCTGATTGTTTTGAATGTCGACCTCACCGATTGCCTTAAGCTGGCCGGCTTCTAGGGCTAGCTGTTTGAATTGGTAATGCCCGTCTTTCAGTGCCAGGCTACCTGAGAAACTATCAAAGTGTGTCGATACACCACCACCCTGTTTATTGCCACCGATTTGTAAGGTATGCACGAGGTCTATTCTGTCTATATAACCATCACTAGCTTCAAAGTTCGCATTTATTTCGGGAGTTACAATTAATTTGGCTGGGTCGTTTGCTTTCATGGAAAAAGTGCCAATCGCATTGAGCCGACCTTTAAGGGAGGCCTGTTCGCTGAATACGGGGATTATTTTCTCTAGATTAACTTTGGCTAATTGAAAACTACCGGCTGCGTTCCATGAGTCTGTCCAGTTAATATTGAATTGCGCATTGACGGTGCCGCCATATAGTTTGGCTTCCGCTTGAGTCAGATTGGCTTGGCCCCTAGTGGCCGTGCCACGTACAGTGAGTTCATCAAATACCACAGCTGGACCTAGTGGAGCCTGCCAATCCTGAGCTGTTAGGTTAATCTCATAATCATTATTGTGCGGTGTGATTACAGCAGTCATGTGGTTGTTTTCATTGCTGATGGTCGTATTTATAAGGCCGCCAGCATCATCAAACTTGATATCTGCATTGAGCATGGGTAAGTCAAAATCATGAGTTTTAACCAAGGTTTTACCTAAGTAAACTTGGCCAATTTTCAATTTACCAAGTTTGTTAGTGGACGCGATCCAGCCCATGGGGCGAGTCAGATTATCCTGATCTATGGTTAGGGATTCAATTTGTATGGATTTGAGAGTTTTTACTTCTGAAAAGGCGCTTGATAACTCAGGATAGACGCTGATGTCACTAGCTTTAATGTCCATCAATTCACCGATAGTGACATCTGTTAGCACTAGATGTGGTTGTGGCCATAGTGATGCATGTACACCTTTTACGATGACGGGCTCCTGTATGCTTTCGGAAGCAAGTTTTTGGATAGGGTTAACCAGCATACTGAGATTAATTAGCTGGGCTAATACCAACAAGAGCAAAACAATAACAGATAACGAAATGGCTAATCTTTTAGAGGCAGAAAAAATGGGAGCCAGCAAGGCATGAATATCAACGGGGCCTCGTTCGGCCCTTATTCTTGCCTTCTCTTCCGCTTTGGCTCGGGCCTTTTCCTCAGCCTCCAGTTTTGCACGTAACTTAGCTTCGGCCTTCCTCTCTGCTTCGGCTAGTTTCTGTGCCCTGCGCTCTGCATCAGCGAGAGCTTTTGCTTCAGCTTCCAGTTTGGCGCGGGCCTCAGCAGCTTCTTTAGCCAAGCGTTTGGTTTCAAGCCGTACCTTCTCCTCTGCCTCGCGCTTGGCGCGTTCTTCCTCCGCCATACGAGCCTTGCGTTCTGCTTCTAACCGCTCTTTTTCCTCGGCCTCTGCCTTGGCTCTTGCTTTGGCCTTTTCGCGCGCTTTACGCTCTGTTTCAATTCTTGCCTTTTCTTCGGCCTCTCGTCGTGCGCGCGTCTCTGCCTCCTCACGAGCTTTGCGCATGGCTTCCTCACGTGCCTTGATCTCCGCTTCGAGCCTTGCTTTTTCTTCAGCTTCGCGTTTGGCACGCGTTAATGCTTCTTCGTGAGCCTTAAGCTCTGCTTCCTCGCGGGCTTTGCGCTCCGCCCGTAGACGCTCCTTTTCCTGTGCTTCACGTCTGGCTGTAGCTTCGTTTTCTTCACGCGCCTTACGCTCAGCTTCAGCACGAGCAATTATTTGAGCTTTTATTTCTGCGTCTACGCGAGCTTTTTCTTCTGCCTCTGCTTTGGCTCGGATAGCGGTCTCATCGTGAAGTTTGATTTCGGCCCCGAGTTTTTGGCGAGCTGCGGCTTCTTCTCGAGTTTTTCGTATGGCTTCTTCGCTAGCTTTTATTTCTGCTTCTATGCGTGCTCGTTCACGAGCTACGGCTTCGTTATTTACATCGAGCCCCGATGTGGCTGAGTCTGTTGCTGACTGGGCTTGAGGTGCAGCTTCTGTGGCTAATTCGCCATCCAACGGGTCCGTAGTTTGGGCAAGAAAATCCACGGTATTAAGCATAGATAACTCAGATTGTTTCAGTTCGTGCGTAGCCGTGGCTAGCCTGGCCTGCTCTTCGGCATAGGCCTTAGCACGGGCTTCGGCTTCCCTTTGTTCACGTTCTTTCCTGGCGTTCTCATCCTCGTCAGGGGTTGAGGCGCTCAAGAAGTCTTCGGCGCTGATTTCTTCAACTTCTATGGGTTTGCGGATTTCAAATTGCGAGGGTGTAAGCAAAGAGTCTTCAGTGGTTTCCTTGATATAGCCTTCATTAAAAAGCTCAGTGATTATTTCATCGAACTTTTTCTCCGTCAGTTTGCCAACCTCGGCCAAAATTGATTCGAGAGTTGATTTGCCATTTATAGATGAGAGAATTCGTAAGTAATGGCTGGATAAGGCTCTGCTCTTCGAGGAGACCGCTCGCGAACCCTTGGTGGTTTTGTTATACACCCTGGACAAATTCATTTGATAAATTCCTGCCTAATTAAGCTAATGGGCGTTTTACCTAAAGTTTTATATTTTTATTCGGGGTAGGATTGAATTTATACATTTTTCAGTGTCGTTTGAATAGTAAAAAATGGACTTAGATGATTCTGGCCTATATAACAAGCCTATTTCGCTATGGAAAATGTCTGAGTGTTTCACGTGAAACACAAGCTTTTGAATGACGTAAACATTGCTTTGCAGTAACATACACAGTCTTGAAATTAAAGCTAAAGCACGAATTTCCCTATGAATTACGCGGAGCAATTTGATGTAATTGTTGTTGGCGGAGGCCATGCTGGCACGGAGGCAGCTTTGGCCAGTGCGCGCATGGGCCGTAAAACCCTGTTGCTCACACACAACATCGAAACTTTGGGGCAAATGTCTTGCAACCCTTCTATCGGTGGCATAGGTAAAGGCCATCTAGTAAAAGAGATTGATGCGCTGGGTGGGGCAATGGCCGCTGCTACTGATGAAGGCGGTATACAGTTCCGAATACTCAATTCCAGTAAAGGTCCTGCTGTGCGTGCCACGCGCGCGCAAGCCGATCGTGTTCTTTACAAGGCCGCTATTCGCCGTCGCCTGGAAAACCAGCCTAACCTATGGTTATTCCAGCAGGCCGTGGATGACATCATTCTCGAAGGCGAGCGCGCTACAGGAGTTGTTACCCAGATTGGCTTACGATTCGATGCAAAAGCCATCGTGCTGACAGCGGGTACGTTCTTGAACGGCCTTGTGCATGTGGGCATGGAAAATTACCGTGCTGGCCGTGCCGGTGATCCCCCTGCCATTTCATTGGCGGCACGTCTTCGTGAAATTGGTTTGCCTGCCGGACGCCTGAAAACAGGCACGCCACCACGCATAGATGGCCGAACCATAGATTGCTCGGTGATGACTGAGCAGCCGGGAGATGATCCTGTGCCCGTGTTTTCATTTCTTGGTCGGGCTGAACAACATCCGGCCCAGCTCCCGTGCTGGATTACGCATACTAATGAACGCACACACGAAATCATCCGTAGTGGATTAGATCGTTCGCCAATGTATACAGGGGTTATTGAGGGCGTGGGTCCGCGCTACTGCCCTTCAGTTGAAGACAAGATCCATCGGTTTGCCGATAAAGAGTCGCACCAGATATTTCTTGAGCCCGAAGGCCTCACTACCAACGAAATTTACCCAAATGGTATTTCGACCAGCTTACCTTTCGATATTCAATACCAGTTGGTGCGGTCTATCCGTGGTTTGGAGAATGCACATATTTTGCGCCCGGGCTATGCGATTGAGTATGACTACTATGACCCGCGTGGACTGAAGGACTCATTGGAGACCAAGGCTGTGCAAGGCTTGTTCTTTGCGGGCCAAATTAACGGCACTACTGGTTATGAAGAGGCCGCCGCTCAAGGCCTGCTGGCTGGAGCCAATGCTGCATTGTATGCGACTGATAGCGAAAGCTGGTGTCCTGGCCGTGAGCAAGCTTACCTTGGTGTATTGGTTGATGATTTGATTACCAGTGGTGTAAGTGAGCCCTACCGCATGTTTACTAGCCGTGCTGAATATAGGCTGATGCTGCGGGAGGATAATGCTGATATGCGCCTTACTGAGGCTGGTCGCAAAATTGGCCTTGTCGATGATGAGCGTTGGGAAGTATTCAATCGTAAGCAAGAAGCCATTGTACGAGAGCAGGAAAGACTGAAGCGTACTTTTGTACAGCCATCCAGCTTGCCCCCTGAAGATGCTTTGCGAGTGCTAGGTAAGGCAATTGACCATGAGTATTCACTATTTGAACTGCTGCGCCGTCCAGATGTTAGCTACGAGGCGTTGCTGAGCTTGGCCGGATCAGGAAAAAGCGAAATCAATAGCAGCGATATTGATGAACAAGTGCGCCAGCAAATCGAGATAGCTGCCAAGTACCAAGGCTATATTGATAGGCAACAGGAGGAAATCGAACGTCAGAAAGGTAGTGAAAATACAATGCTGCCAGCAGACCTGGATTATCGTGATGTACATGGACTGTCCATCGAGGCGCAGCAGAAGCTCAATGCCCAGCGCCCCCAAACTATAGGCCAGGCTAGTCGTATCTCCGGAATTACTCCGGCTACTATTTCGCTGCTGCTGGTTTACCTCAAGCGCAAGAATCGCAGTAAAGCCATAGAATCAGATAAAGAAACGGCTGGTAAGGCAGCATGAGCCTGCAAACCAAGCTGAATGAAGGCTTACGGCAAGCCAATATTGCTTTGTCAGAAGATGTGCAAAAAAAACTGCTGGATTATCTGGCGCTGCTACAGAAGTGGAATAAGGTACATAACTTAACAGCGGTGCGTGATCCGGAAGAGATGGTGACTTTGCATTTGTTGGATAGCCTTTCAGTATTGCCGCATATCAAGGCCAAGCGCTTGCTTGATGTGGGTAGCGGCGCTGGCTTACCGGGGATTCCACTGGCTTTGTGCATGCCTGAATTGCATGTCACGGTGATGGATTCCAGCCACAAAAAGGCCAGTTTCATGCGACAAGCCAAGGCGGAACTTGGTATTAGCAATCTGGAAGTGGTTTGTGGCCGCGTGGAAAACTACAAGCCGGAGCAATTGTATGACATCGTGATCTCACGAGCCTTTTCTGATCTGGCTGAATTTGTCGCACTCACTCAGCATTTGTGCGCGCCCGGTGCTGAATGGCTGGCGATGAAAGGTGTTTATCCCTACGACGAATTAGCGCAGTTGAAAATTCAACCAGCGCAAGTTATCCCGCTTAATGTGCCCGGGTTGCAGGCGCAGAGACATCTTGTATTTTTGAAGGCGGCCTAGCCCGTTAAAAAACATGCGAATTCTGGCGATTACCAATCAAAAAGGCGGTGTGGGGAAAACTACCACCTGCGTTAATCTAGCGGCTAGCCTGGCGGCTGCCAATCAGCGCGTACTACTGGTTGACCTTGACCCGCAAGGAAATGCTACGACCGGTAGCGGACTAGATAAAGCGCACCTGAAGCACACTATCTACCATGTGCTGATAGGTGATAAAACTTTGCAGGAGGTCATACAGCCTTCGGAAAAAGGAAAGTTTGATATTGCGCCAGCCAACCGTAATCTGGCGGGTGCTGAGGTTGAGCTGGTGAATGAAATTGGCAGGGAAACCCGTTTGAAACAAGCCTTGTCTTCACTGAAAACTGGCTATGACTACGTACTGCTCGATTGTCCGCCGGCGCTTAACCTGGTAACCGTCAATGCTTTGACAGCTGCGCATGCCGTTATGATTCCCATGCAGTGCGAGTACTACGCATTGGAGGGCTTGTCGGACTTGGTCAACACCATCAAGAAGGTGCGCACCCATCTCAACCCGACACTTGAAATCGAGGGTCTGTTGCGTACTCTATTCGACAACCGCAACATGCTGGCACAGCAAGTATCGGCGCAATTGGAATCGCATTTCGGAGACAAGGTTTACCGTACGGTTATTCCACGCAATATCCGACTGGCAGAGGCTCCAAGTTACGGGTTGCCGGCACTTATCTATGATCGGGCTTCAAAAGGTGCACAGGCTTATGTTGAGCTGGCACAGGAAATCACCAGCCGCGCGAGCCTGAATGCCGCGGCCAATGTTTAGGGGTTGGGAATGGTAAAAACAAAGGGGCTGGGCCGTGGTCTGGATGCGTTGCTTGCAGGGGATTCAACAGGCGTAAGTGAATCAGACGCCTTGCGCATGCTTAACATAGCGCAGATGCAGCCCGGCAAGTATCAGCCACGTACGCAAATGGACCAGGAGTCACTTTCCAGCCTGGCTGACTCCATAAAAGCCCAAGGCATTATGCAGCCTATTCTGGTGCGTGAAATAGCTGCCGAAAAATACGAAATTATTGCTGGTGAGCGCCGCTGGCGTGCTTCACAACTAGCGGGGTTGACGGAAGTGCCTGTGCTAGTACGCGAAATCCCCGATGAATCAGCGCTGGCCATGGCGCTGATCGAAAATATCCAGCGCGAGAATCTTAACCCGCTGGAAGAAGCTAATGGCATCAAGCGCCTGATAGACGAGTTCGCCATGACGCATCAAGCGGCTGCTGAGGCTGTGGGCCGTTCACGCACGGCCGTGACCAATCTGTTACGGCTGCTAAACCTGGCACAGCCGGTACAGGAAATGCTCATGCAGGGCCATATCGACATGGGTCATGCGCGCGCATTGCTGGCTACTGACGCAGCCAAGCAGATTATGCTGGCTGAGCAAATCGTGCTGAAAGGCATGTCAGTACGAGAGGCGGAGCGCCTAGTCAATCACCAGCAGCAGCCATTAAAAAAAGTAGTACGCAACAAGCCGAACCGCGATTTGCTGCGCTTGCAAGAGATTGCGGCAGACCGCGTGGGCGCCAAAGTCAGCATCAAACACAGCGCCAAGGGTGCCGGAAAGCTGGTTATTGAATACAAGAACCTAGACCAGCTGGATGGCATATTGAGCCTGATGGGCGTTGACGCACATTGATGTATCTGTTTGACACTGCACACTTTCATTGATAATATCGAAATCCTTGTTGTCTGGCGCAAAAACAGAAACAGCAGGTAAAAAGTACGGTTCAGCCGTCATTGCCTTGCAACTAATATTGATAATAATAAGCGCCTGTATTGCTTACCTAATTGATAATCCTCATTCGGGAATATCCATCATCTGGGGCGAAATTTGTGCCTTGATGAACGTGTTGCTATTGATTTGGCGCATGGGGCAGTACAAACAGAACATAGACGCCAACAGGCATTTAAGACTGATGTACCGTTCCGCATTGGAGCGGTTTTTTGTTGTAATAGGGTTGCTAGCCTTTGGTATGGTGCGATTAAAACTGCAGCCATCGGCAATCATCCTGGGTTTTGTTTTAGGGCAAGCGTTATTAATGCTTGTACCACTGGTGCGCGGCGTTGTATCGAGGGCTCGCGTGGTGAAATGAAGCTTGATCAGCGCACAAGCTATCAAGACTAATAAATTATTAAGTAAAATAATGGCTAGCGAAACCTTAACCTCATCTGAATATATCAGGCATCACCTGCAAAATCTGACCTGTACCATCCAGGAAGGTCATTTTCACTGTGCTCACGATGCTGCAGAAGCCAAACAAATGGGCTTTTGGGCGATCAATCTGGATACGGTGCTGATGTCACTGTTACTCGGCTCCATTTTCCTATTCTTTTTTACCCGCGCTGCTCGCAAAGCCAGCGCAGGTGTTCCAAGCGGTCTGGTTAATTTCGTAGAGTGGGTCATCGAATTCATCGATTCCAGTGTTCGCGGTTCCTTCAGTTTCAAAAATTCCCTGGTAGCACCCTTGGCTCTGACCATTTTCATGTGGATATTCCTCATGAACTTCATGGATTTGATCCCAATTGACTTCGTCGGCCAATTCATTATTGGCCAAATCGATCCACATATGCACTTTAAGATTGTGCCAACTACTGATCCTAATGCCACGTTCGGCATGTCTATCGCAGTGTTCCTGCTGGTGTTGTTCTACAGCGTCAAGATGAAGGGCTTTGGCGGGTTCGTTGGCGAACTGACCTTGCAGCCATTCGGTAAATTTGGCTTGCCATTCAATATATTTCTGGAAGGCGTCAATCTGATCGCCAAGCCCATTTCTCTCGCCTTGCGGCTGTTCGGCAACATGTACGCCGGCGAAATGATCTTTATTCTAATAGCACTGATGGGCGCTTCATGGGTAGGTGCCAGCATCGGCAGTGTTACCTTGTTCGGCTCGCAGATACTGCTGTCTCTGGTCTGGGCAATATTCCACATTCTGATTATCACTCTGCAAGCGTTCATTTTCATGACCTTGACCATTGTGTATTTGGATATGGCGCATCAAGAGCATCATTAATTTTTAAGCACTAGTTTTTTACAGGAGAGAGAAACAAATGGAACACGCACTGTTATTTATTGCTGGCGCGATTATGCTGGGTCTGGGCGCACTGGGTGCCGCTGTTGGTATCGGTATCTTGGGTGGTCGCTTCCTTGAAGGCGCTGCTCGCCAACCAGAACTCATCCCTATGCTGCGTACCCAGTTCTTCATCGTTATGGGTCTGGTCGACGCCGTACCAATGATTGCTGTTGGTATTGCCATGTATGTTCTGTTTGCAGTTGCAGGCTAAACCCTCAGGCAACCTAAGTTAAAAGCAAACTAAGAAAGGCTTTTGCATGAATATCAATGCAACCCTGATAGCACAAGCGATTATGTTCATCATATTCGTCTGGTTCTGCATGACGTTCGTCTGGCCACCCATCATGACTGCCTTGGCAAATCGCCAGAAGCAGATCGCCGATGGCTTGGCAGCTGCTGACCGCGGTAAGCACGAACTGGAACTGGCTGCCAAAAAGGCTAGTCAGGAACTGCATGCGGCCAAGGAAAAAGCTTCTGACATCATCGCTCAGGCTGACAAACGTGCCAGCGAAATCGTTGAAGAAGCTAAAGGCAACGCTAAAACTGAAGGTGACCGCATTATTGCAGGTGCCAAGGCTGAAATCGATCAGGAAGTAAACCGCGCCAAAGAGGGTCTGCGTCAGCAAGTCTCTGCATTGGCAGTGGCTGGCGCAGAGAAAATTCTGCGCAAAGAGATCGATGCCAAGGCTCACGCAGAAATGCTGAACACCATCGCCAACGAGCTTTAGGAAAGTAAGCACGATTATGGCTGAAGCGGTAACGATAGTTAGACCTTACGCAGTCGCAGCTTTCCGTCTGGCGAAGGAAAAGAATGCGCTGGCACATTGGTCTGAAATGTTGGGCTTTGCTGCCGCAGTGACTGCGGACGCACAGATGAAAGCGCTTATTGAAGACCCCAAAGCATCTAGCGCCGATGTTGAGCGATTGTTCCTGGCCGTTTGCGGAGACAAGTTGGATGCTTCCGGTAAGAACATGGTGAAGTTGCTTGTCGAATATGGCCGGCTAGCTTTGATGCCAGAAGTTGCAACGGCATTTGAAGAGCTTAAGGCCGAAGATGAAGGCGTGCTAGAGGCTGAGATTACCGCGGCTGCCAAACTCAGCGATGCTGAAGTAAAGGCTTTGGTAAAGCGCTTGGAAATTAAGTTCGGCAAAAAAATTGAAGCAAGCGTCAAGTTAGACCCGCAAATTATCGGCGGGATAAAGATTGTAGTCGGTGATACGGTCATAGACGCTTCCGTCCGTGGTCAATTACAAGAGTTGGCTTATACGCTTAAAGGTTAGGCCGCTATTAATTAGACCCAGAATGGGTCAGGAGACAGAGTAATGCAGTTATCCACATCAGAAATCAGTGAACTGATTAAGAGCAGATTAGAGAATTTTTCCACCAGTGCTGAAGCGCGTACCCAAGGTACCGTGATTTCAGTGACTGATGGCATTGTTCGTATTCATGGCCTGTCCAACGTGATGGCCGGTGAAATGATCGAATTCCCAGGCAATACTTTCGGTCTGGCGCTCAATCTTGAGCGCGACTCAGTCGGCGCCGTGGTTCTGGGTGCCTACGAGCACATCACCGAAGGCGATACCTGCAAATGTACCGGCAAGATTCTGGAAGTGCCGGTAGGCCCAGAACTGATTGGCCGCGTAGTCAATGCACTGGGTCAGCCAATTGATGGCAAGGGCCCGGTTAATGCCAAGATGACCGACAAGATCGAGAAGATTGCCCCGGGCGTTATTGCCCGTAAGTCTGTTTCTCAACCTGTACAAACTGGTCTCAAGTCCATTGACTCCATGGTGCCAGTTGGCCGTGGTCAGCGCGAACTGATTATTGGCGATCGCCAGACCGGTAAGACTGCCGTAGCTGTTGATGCCATCATCAATCAGAAGGGTCAGAACATGACCTGTATCTACGTTGCGATCGGCCAAAAGGCTTCGACTATCGCCAACGTGGTTCGCAAGCTCGAAGAAAACGGCGCCATGGCTTACACCATCGTCGTTGCTGCTTCTGCTTCTGACTCTGCAGCATTACAATTCATTGCACCATACGCTGGTTGTACCATGGGCGAATACTTCCGTGACCGCGGCGAAGACGCTCTGATTGTTTACGATGACTTGACCAAGCAAGCGATCGCCTATCGTCAAATCTCCCTGTTGCTGCGCCGCCCACCAGGCCGTGAAGCTTACCCAGGTGACGTGTTCTATATTCACTCCCGTTTGCTTGAGCGTGCAGCTCGCGTTAACGAGGAATACGTTGAAAAGTTCACCAACGGTGCTGTCAAAGGCAAGACCGGTTCATTGACCGCACTGCCAGTGATTGAAACCGCAGCTGGCGACGTTTCAGCATTTGTTCCAACTAACGTGATTTCGATTACTGACGGCCAGATCTTCCTGGAAAGTGACTTGTTCAACGCCGGTATCCGTCCTGCGATCAACGCCGGTATCTCCGTATCCCGCGTTGGTGGTGCAGCGCAGACCAAGGTTATCAAGAAGCTGGGCGGCGGTGTACGTCTAGCTTTGGCCCAGTATCGTGAATTGGCTGCGTTTGCGCAGTTCGCATCCGATCTGGATGAAGCTACCCGCAAGCAGCTGGACCGCGGTCGTATGTTCACTGAGCTGATGAAGCAGGCACAATATGCACCGCTGAGCGTGTCCAATATGGCGCTGTCTCTGCTGGCGGCTAACAAGGGCTATTTCGATGATGTGCCAACCGTCAAGGTTCTGGCATTTGAAGGCGCTCTACACTCTTTCATGAACTCCAAGTACAAGAGCTTGATGGACAAGATTGAGTCCAGCAAGGACTTGGCAGGCGATGATGAAAAAGCGGTAGAAGCTGCTATTCAGGACTTCAAGGCAACTAACGCTTACTAAGCGTTAGGGCTTTGATTAAACAGGAAAACCTTACTAGGTAATCGACAATGGCCGGTAGCAAAGAAATCCGTACCAAGATCAAGAGCGTAGAAAACACGCGCAAGATCACCAAGGCGATGGAAATGGTAGCCGCATCCAAGATGCGCAAGGCGCAGGATCGTATGCGCGCTGCCCGTCCTTATGCTGAAAAAATCCGCAACGTGGCAGCTCACCTTTCCAAGGCGCATCCGGAATACAAGCATCCATTCCTGATCAACCGTGAAAAGATCGCAAACGTTGGCATCATCGTTGTGAGTTCTGACAAGGGCCTCTGTGGTGGCTTGAATACCAACGTACTGCGTCTTTCACTGAACCAGATGAAGGCTTGGGAAAACGCAGGCAAAGGTGTAGTGGTCAGTGCCATCGGCAACAAGGGCTTTGGTTTCATGGGCCGAGTTGGTGCTAATGTTAAATCCCACGTCATTGGTCTGGGTGACAGGCCGCACATGGACAAGTTAATTGGCCCAGTGAAACTGTTGCTGGATGCCTATATCGCTGGTGAAATCGATCAGTTGTTCATCTGCTACACCCGTTTCATCAACACTATGAAACAGGAGCCCATCATTGAGCAGTTATTGCCCTTGAGCGGTGAACAAATGGGCAGCGCAGAAGGCCATTGGGATTACATCTACGAGCCGGAAGCCAAGAGCGTTGTTGATGAACTCATGACGCGTTACGTCGAGTCATTGGTGTTCCATGCGGTTGCTGAAAACATGGCCTCTGAGCAAAGTGCACGTATGGTGGCCATGAAGTCCGCCTCCGATAACGCGAAGAATGTCATTGGCGAGCTCAAGTTGGTATACAACAAAGCGCGTCAGGCTGCGATTACTAAAGAAATCTCTGAAATTGTGGGCGGCGCAGCAGCAGTCTAGGCTAGCGTCTGAATACATAACGAATAAGTATTGATTGAGGAAACCAAGATGAGTCAAGGTAAAGTAGTTCAATGTATCGGTGCCGTGGTTGACGTTGAATTCCCACGTGATGCCATGCCAAAAGTGTATGACGCGCTGATTCTCGATGAGGTAGGCTCTACTGCTGAAGAAGGCCTGACGCTGGAAGTGCAGCAGCAACTAGGCGACGGCATTGTCCGTACCATTGCTATGGGCTCCTCCGACGGCTTGAGTCGTGGCATGAAGTTCAAAGCGACTGGCAGCCAGATTACAGTGCCAGTTGGTAACGGCACACTGGGTCGTATCATGGACGTATTAGGCCGCCCAATTGATGAAGCTGGCCCCATCCAAGGTGATGAGCGTCGCTCCATCCACCAGCCCGCTCCAACTTTCGAAGAGCTCTCCCCTTCTGTTGACTTGCTCGAAACCGGCATCAAGGTGATTGACCTGGTCTGCCCGTTTGCCAAGGGTGGTAAGGTTGGCCTGTTCGGCGGCGCCGGTGTAGGCAAGACCGTGAACATGCTGGAACTGATTAACAACATCGCCAAGCAGCACTCGGGTCTGTCCGTATTCGCCGGTGTGGGTGAACGTACCCGTGAAGGTAATGACTTCTACCATGAAATGGCAGAAGCTGGCGTTATCAAGCTGGATAACATGTCTGAATCCAAGGTGGCGATGGTGTTCGGTCAGATGAACGAACCACCGGGCAACCGTCTGCGCGTTGCGCTGTCTGGCCTGACCATGGCCGAAAAATTCCGTGACGAAGGCCGTGATATCCTGTTCTTCGTTGATAACATTTACCGTTACACTTTGGCCGGTACCGAAGTATCCGCACTGCTGGGCCGTATGCCTTCCGCTGTGGGTTACCAACCTACCCTGGCTGACGAAATGGGCCGCTTGCAAGAGCGTATTACCTCAACCAAGGTCGGTTCGATTACTTCGATTCAGGCCGTTTACGTGCCTGCGGATGACTTGACTGACCCATCCCCCGCTACCACCTTCCAGCACTTGGATTCCACCGTGGTGCTGTCGCGTGATATTGCTTCACTTGGTATCTATCCGGCGGTTGACCCGCTGGATTCCTCCTCACGTCAGCTCGACCCGCTGATCGTAGGCGAAGAACACTATCAGGTGGCACGTTCTGTTCAGGCTACCCTGCAACGCTATAAGGAACTGCGCGACATTATTGCGATTCTGGGTATGGACGAACTATCCCCGGAAGATAAGTTGGCTGTTAACCGTGCCCGTAAGATTCAGCGTTTCCTGTCACAGCCGTTCCACGTTGCTGAAGTATTTACTGGTTCCCCGGGCAAATACGTCACCCTGAAAGAAACCATCAAGGGCTTCAAGGCGATTGTTGCCGGTGAGTATGATCACCTGCCAGAACAAGCTTTCTATATGGTTGGCGGTATTGAAGAGGCTGTAGAAAAAGCCAAGACGATGAACTAACTAGTCCTTTGACTAAACGGAAAAGGACAAGGAAATGGCAATGACAATACATCTGGACGTCGTAAGTGCTGAAGAGTCCATCTTCTCTGGGCTGGCCGAATTCGTCGCCGCCCCGGCCAAGATGGGTGAGATCGGTATTTACCCGCGCCATGCCCCACTTATCACCAACATCAAGGCGGGTGCCTTGCGTGTCAAGGTGCCGGACCAAGCTGAAGAAACATTGATTTTCGTTTCTGGCGGTATCCTGGAAGTGCAGCCCGGTGTTATCACCGTGCTGGCTGATACTGCTATTCGCGGTGCTGATTTGGATCAGGCCAAGGCAGAAGAAGCTAGGCGCGCGGCAGAAGAAGCCATGAAGAACCATGCTTCGGATATCGACTACGCCAAAGCGCAAGCTGAGCTGGCTGAAGCCGTAGCGCAGTTGCAAGCTATAGAGCGCCTGCGCAAGAAGCACTAAGCAAATGCAGTAATAAAAAAGGTAGCTTGGGCTGCCTTTTTTGTTGGCTGTTAGATTTACTAAAAGGCGCTTCTGATGGTTCCACCATCCACGCGTAATGCCGCGCCAGTAGTGGCTGAGGCCAGCGGACTGGCAACATATGCCACCATGGAAGCGACTTCTTCAGGTGTGGCAAAACGTTTGATCAGTGAGCTGGGCCTAACAGACTGAAAGAACTCTGTTTCAAAGTGGTTGAACGACTTATGTTCGGCCTTACTCATCGATTCTACAAAATCAAGCACACCACGTGATTTGGTTGGCCCCGGCAGTACACTATTGACGGTAATTCCGGTGCCAGCCAGTGTTTCTGCCAGCCCACGTGAAACCGCGAGTTGGGCTGTTTTGGTCATGCCGTAATGAATCATTTCTGCCGGAATCTGTACTGCGCTCTCACTCGAAATGAAAATGATACGGCCCCAGTTGATACGTTTCATCATGGGTAGATAAAGCCGTGACAGGCGCACACCACTGAGTACATTGACTTCAAAAAAGCGTAACCAGTCATCATCAGGGATATTCTCAAATGGCTTTGGCTCGAAGATGCCAAGGTTATTGATAAGTATTTCCACTTCAGGGAATTTGCCGACTAAAACATCCGCGACATCAGCCTTGCTCAAATCACCGGCAAAACCCTCTATCTTGCCCTTGGTTTCGGCTGATAGTTTTGCCACAGCTTCATCGACCGCAGCCTGGGTACGCCCATTCACAATCACGCGCGCCCCTTCATTTGCCAGCGCACGTGCAATGGCAAAACCAATACCAGCGGTACTACCGGTAACCAAAGCCAGTTTATTTTCGAGTTGTAAATCCATAAAAACTCCATATCTAAATTGCAGGGTTGAGCACATGGTAAACCTGCTGACCTTTGGGCGCAAAAAGCCGTTAAAATCTTGCATGATCAAGTCGACAGTGGCCGAATATGTCTACCAATAAACTGAATGTCGTCATCCTTGCCGCAGGCAAAGGCACGCGCATGTACTCGGATAAGCCCAAAGTCCTGCATCAACTTGCAGGGAGGCCGTTATTAGGGCATGTGATTGCATGTGCAGAAGCCTTGTCACCCAGCAAAATCATTGTGGTCTATGGCTTCGGTGGCGAAGCGGTGCCGCAAGCTTTTGCTGGTAAACACATCATTTGGGCGAATCAAGCGCAACAGCACGGCACAGGGCACGCTGTCATGCAGGCGGCACCCCATCTTGATGACGATGCGACTTGCCTGATCTTGTTAGGCGACGTTCCGCTAATCAAGCCAGCAACTTGCGAAAAGCTCGTTACAAAAAGTCAGCAAGGCCTGGCTCTGCTTACCGTGAATAAACCAGACCCAACAGGCTATGGCCGCATCGTACGTACAGGCAATGGTGAAGTCAGTGCCATTATTGAACATAAAGATGCCAGCGCGGCTCAGCACATCATCAACGAGGTCAATAGCGGCATGATGGCCATGCCCAACCGCTGGCTTAAGAAATGGCTTGGCGCACTCAGCAACAATAATAGCCAAAGTGAGTACTACCTGACTGATGTAGTCGCTATGGCAGTACAGGATAAAGTGGCGGTCACAGCAGAAATATCACAAGACGAATGGGAGGTGGCGGGCGTGAACTCCAAATTGGATTTAGCAGCTGTCGAACGTGTTTATCAACAGGATGTGGCCAAACGATTATTACAGGCGGGTGTTTCCCTGGCCGATCCCAACCGTATCGATGTGCGTGGCAATTTGCAGGTTGGGCGTGATGTCGAAATCGATGTCGGTTGCATATTTGAAGGCAACGTCACGTTGGGTAACGGTATAAAAGTTAGTGCTTACTGCGTCATACGTGATGCCAGTATTGGAGATGGCACTTTGATTGCCCCATTTAGCCATATGGATAGTGTCAAGGTTGGCAACGATTGCATTATCGGACCCTATGCACGTCTGCGTCCAGGTACCGAGCTGGCGCAGGATGTACACATAGGAAATTTTGTAGAAATCAAGAATAGTCAGGTTAATGTAAGCAGCAAGGTTAATCATCTTAGTTACGTAGGCGATAGCACGGTTGGTAAATACGTCAATATTGGTGCTGGCACCATTACTTGTAACTACGATGGTGCTAATAAACACCGCACGGTAATCGGCGATAACGTGTTCGTAGGCTCAGATTCACAGCTAGTCGCACCGGTGACGATAGGTGAAGGTGCGACCATAGGCGCTGGCTCTACGATTACCAGGGATGTTCCTGCGGGTGAGCTGGCGGTGTCGCGCGGCAGGCAAACAACAATTAAGGGCTGGAAGCGGCCGGTTAAGAAATCTGGCGGCTAGCCAAGAAAAATTTAGAAGGCAATTTGATATGTGCGGAATTGTAGGTGCAGTAGGCATGCGCAACATCGTGCCGATGTTAATTGAGGGACTGAGTCGGCTGGAATATCGCGGCTATGATTCTGCCGGTATAGCGGTGCTGGATGGTGAGAATATAAGGCGCGTGCGTGCCGTAGGCCGTGTGGCTGAGATGCAGGGCAAGGCTAATGAAGAACGTCTGTCAGGCTTGATCGGTATCGGTCACACGCGCTGGGCTACGCACGGGGGTGTGACCGAAACCAATGCTCACCCGCACATCTCATGCGGTGAGATTGCTGTGGTGCATAACGGTATCATCGAAAACCATGACGAAGAACGCGACCGCCTCAAAAGCCTGGGTTATGTGTTCGAATCACAGACTGATACTGAAGTCATCGCGCACCTGATCCATTATTATCACAAGCAAGGAAATAACCTGCTGGCAGCCACGCAAAAGGCTGTTGCCGAGCTTACTGGTGCATTTGCCATCAGCGTAGTGTCAGTGCAATCTCCCGACATCATGGTCTGCGCACGCCAGGGTTGCCCATTACTCATTGGTCTGGGTGATGGTGAGAACTTTATCGCATCTGATGTCTCAGCCGTGTTATCTGTGACGCGCCGTGTAATCTACCTTGAAGATGGCGATGTAGGTGAAATCCGCCGTGATGGCGTAACCATCTTCGGTCGTGATGGTGTCGAAGTTAGCCGTAAAGTCCACATGAGCGATGTTTCGCTTGCCTCTATGGAACTTGGTCCTTACGCCCATTTCATGCAGAAGGAGATCCACGAACAACCGCGTGCCCTTACTGATACTATCGAAGCCGCCATCGACGACAACAGCTTTACCCCTGCCCTGTTCGGTGATGGTGCCAAGGAGGTTTTTGGCCAAGTTGATAGCATCTTGATCCTGGCTGCTGGTACTAGCTATTACGCTGGCCTCACCGCCAAATACTGGCTGGAGAGCATTGCCAGGGTTCCAACCAATGTCGAGATCGCCAGCGAATACCGCTATCGCCAGTCCGTACCTAACCCTAAACAGCTCATTGTCACCATCTCGCAGTCTGGCGAAACGCTGGACACCATGGAGGCGCTCAAGCATGCCAAGTCATTAGGACAGAACCTCACGCTGGCAATATGCAATGTGCAGGAAAGTGCTATTCCACGTGCCTCCAAGCTCATCTTCTATACACGCGCAGGGGCAGAGATCGGCGTTGCTTCCACCAAAGCCTTTACCACCCAGCTGGTTGCGCTATTTACGCTTGCCGCTACTTTGGCCAAACAGCGCGGTCTGTTGAATACAACACAAGAACATGAGTACCTTGATGCACTACGTCATCTACCTGGTAGCGTACAGTTTGCCTTGAATCTGGAGCCGCAAATTCGCGAATGGGCCAAAGCCTTTGCCAATAAGGACCACGCCTTGTTCCTGGGCCGTGGCATGCACTACCCTATTGCTCTTGAAGGCGCGCTGAAGCTTAAGGAGATCTCCTATATCCACGCAGAAGCTTACCCGGCTGGCGAGCTGAAGCATGGCCCGTTAGCCTTGGTGGATAAGGAGATGCCGGTTGTAGTGATTGCCCCCAATGACGTACTGCTAGAGAAGGTAAAGTCCAATATGCAGGAAGTTCGCGCGCGCGGTGGTGAGCTGTTCGTGTTTGCAGATCTGGATAGTCACTTTTCAGAGAGCGAGGGCGTGCATGTCATCCGTACGCCGCGCCATGTGGGGGTGTTGTCGCCGATCTTGCACACTATCCCGGTGCAATTGCTGGCGTACCATGCGGCACTGTTAAAAGGCACTGACGTTGATAAGCCGAGGAATCTGGCTAAGTCAGTGACTGTGGAATAGTTGTCTAGCTCGATTTTTTAAAAGTACCTGCAGGACAATCTTTCAGTTGCTTAGCGAGACAGGCATCGGCCAGCTGCTTGCCTTCGGCGATTTGTTCGGGCGACATTTTACTCTCGATAAAACGGATCATCTTGGCTTTTTTGCCGCTGGGCTCTTTACTGGCATAGTCAGCGGAAATCAGCAGCCACATGTAGCCCAGTACCATGTTGTGTTCCGGCCCTTCAATTTGCAAATACATGCTGGATAAATCGAATTGCGCTTCCTGATTGCCCTGCTCTGATGCCTTAATGAACCATTTTTGGGCGGCTTCGGCATCGTATTGGACAATCTCGCCCCGTAAATAGGCCACACCCAAGTCGACTTGTGACTTCACGTGGCCTTGTTCAGCAGCCTTGGTATACCACTTGATGGATTCCTCATAATCCGGTGTTACCCATTCGCTCCTGAGCAATATCAGGCCAAGGTTGTATTGCGCTTCAACAAAACCTTGCTCGGCTGAAAGGCGATACCACTTTAGTGCCTCATTAAAGTTCTGCTTAACACCATCGCCGCGGGAATACATCAGCCCAAGGTTGTATTGTGCTTTGGCATCGCCCAGGGCGGCGAGGTTCTGGTAAATAGTAGCGGCGGTTTTGAAATCATGGGCATCTACTGCAGCCTTGGCTTCGGCTAGGGTTTCTGCCCTGAGCGAGAGGCTGGATGCCATTAACAACATTGCTAACAAGCTTTGGTGGATAGTTTTCAAGAGATGTTCTTTCTGTTGTTGGCTGAACTGCAAGGTAGGATGGCCATTGAACCTAATAATTCCCCGCCATTCAGCAAAAAACAATCATCCGGAATAAAAAGAGCCCGACACAGCGGGCCCTTTTATGCAAACCAGAAGCTAGAATTATTCTGCTTTTGCAGGTGCTGCTTCTGGTGCTGGCGCAGCCTCTGCTGCGGGGGTAGGTGGTACCGCATCTGCTGGTGGAGGCACCCAACCACCCGGCTCCTGTTTCACAGGTTCAGGCGCTGGTGCTGGCATAGGCGCAGCTGTTGTTGCTGCATCAGGTGGTGGCGCGGCTTCTTCATTTTTAGAGCACGCGCTCAAAATTGCAGCGGCAAACAATACTGCCAATAACGACTGCAGGGTAGATTTCATAGCATTTCCTTCACAAGTAACTATTTGTATAAACGGGGGAATTAATATGTTCTGCAAAACGTAATCATGTGGAATTCATTGACTAGACTTACAGGAGTTCAATTCTTCTGATGATCGACAATAGATCAAGCAAGGATGATACCAAAAAGGCCGGCATTCCAGTAAGGCCGCAGGCGTATACAGATTAATTGGCTATATTAATTACTTGCCAATTATCAAGGACTAAAACATAGTTCTAAGCGTTCTACTTCATTACCAACTGAGCAGTTACGGCCCCGTTCTTTTGCATGTTGCAGTCTTTGCTTGGCTTGATCTACCAGCGTCAGTTGCACTTCATTAATCTGCGGCTGGTGCAAAACATAGCCTATGCTGATAGTGAGGTAACCCAGACTGGATGCTGAATTCTGAATTTTTAATTTACGTACTCTGTCGCTTATAGCGTGTGCGTAATTCGCGGCCTGTGCCTCATCCATACGCGTCGCAAGAATAGCAAACTGGTCGCCATCATATCGGCAGATAAAATCCGAGCTTCGTCGAAAAAGCAGCTTGAGGGTTTTAGCTATTTTCAGTAACGCGTAGTTTGCAGATTGCAGGTCACATGCTTGATTAAATTTTCTGAACTCATCAATATCAATGAGAAAAAAAGCCAGTTTTGTTTTATCTGTTATGGCGGTTTGCCAGTTGCTATGCAGCAGAGACTCAAAAAATTGACGGTTATAAACTCGTGTCAAGGCATCAATTGCTGCTAGACCCTGCACGGGTTCATATTCAGATTGGGTATTTTTTGAAATACTTAAGGCTTGCTGCAACAGATTTATATCCATCGTATCAATAACTTTCAGGCAATATTTCGATAATACAACTATTGGTTTAGCGAAGGCAAAACCTATACCTTGATTAAGTTTTGCCGAGGTATTAATCACGCTCATCTTGATTTGGCTAATACCAAAAATGCCCACATTCCAGTAAGCTTGCAGGCTTCACACATCAACGAATTCGCATCATGGCCCAATATGTAATGTCTATGCTCCGCGTGAGCAAAATCGTACCGCCCAAACGACAGATCATCAAGGATATTTCCCTTTCCTTTTTCCCTGGCGCCAAGATTGGCCTGCTAGGTCTTAATGGCTCTGGTAAATCTACCGTGCTGCGCATCATGGCAGGCGCGGATAAGGAGTTTGAGGGCGAGGTGCAGTGGCAGCCTAATCTCTCCATTGGCTACCTGCCACAAGAACCGCAGCTGGACCCGGAAAAGACGGTACGTGAGGAAGTGGAGTCCGGCATGGGTGCTGTAA
Organism: Methylophilaceae bacterium; assembly: GCA_036560445.1. GTDB lineage: Bacteria > Pseudomonadota > Gammaproteobacteria > Burkholderiales > Methylophilaceae > DATBRG01. The sequence continues at coordinate 147,882 of DATBRG010000004.1, read as the reverse complement.
TGGAGGCGAAAAATAAGCTTGAAGAGATTTACGCTGCCTATGCCGAGCCTGATGCTGATTTTGATAAGCTGGCTGAGGAACAGGCCAAGTATGAGAACATCATCGCCGCCAGTGGTTCGGATGTAGAGCACCAGTTGGAGATTGCTGCTGACGCACTGCGCCTGCCGCCTTGGGATGCGAAGATAGGCCCGCTTTCCGGCGGCGAGAAGCGCCGTGTAGCACTATGCAAGCTGTTGCTCTCCAAGCCAGACATGTTGTTGCTGGATGAGCCGACCAACCATCTGGATGCAGAATCGGTGGAATGGCTCGAGCAATTCCTGGTACGCTTCCCCGGCACGGTGGTGGCCGTAACCCACGATAGATATTTCCTTGATAATGCTGCGGAATGGATATTGGAGTTGGATCGCGGCCATGGCATCCCGTGGAAAGGCAACTACTCAAGCTGGCTGGAGCAGAAAGAAGACCGCCTGAAGCAGGAAGAGTCACAGGAGTCAGCCCGCCGCAAGGCACTGCACACCGAGCTGGAATGGGTACGGCAGAACCCCAAGGCGCGCCAGGCCAAGAGCAAGGCGCGTATTGCACGTTACGAAGAGCTGGCGAGCGCTGAATACCAGAAGCGCAATGAAACACAGGAAATTTTTATCCCCGCTGGTGAGCGCCTGGGCAACGAAGTCATTGAATTCAAGAATGTTAGTAAGGCTTTTAAGGATCGCCTGCTGATGGATAACCTGAGCTTTAGCATTCCACCCGGTGCGATTGTTGGCATTATTGGCCCTAATGGCGCTGGTAAATCTACACTGTTCAAGATGATTACCGGCCAGGAAAAACCGGATTCCGGCGAGGTGAGTATCGGGCAGACCGTCAAACTGGCTTATGTAGACCAGAGCCGCGATGCGTTGAGCGATAGCAAAACTGTATTTGATGAGATATCGGGTGGTTCCGATATCCTCACTGTGGGTCGCTATGAGACGCCATCACGTGCCTATATCGGCCGTTTCAACTTCAAAGGTGGTGACCAGCAGAAGATTGTCGGCCAGCTTTCTGGTGGTGAGCGTGGGCGGCTGCATTTGGCCAAAACACTTATCTCAGGTGGCAATGTACTGCTACTGGATGAACCTTCAAATGATCTGGATGTAGAAACACTGCGTGCATTGGAAGATGCATTGCTTGAGTTCGCCGGTAGCGTGATGGTGATTTCTCATGATCGCTGGTTCCTTGACCGTATTGCCACGCATATCCTGGCCGCAGAAGGCGATTCACAATGGACCTTCTTTAACGGCAACTACCAGGAATATGAAGCTGACAAGAAGAAACGGTTGGGTGAGGAAGGCGCAAAACCGAAACGTATCAGATACAAACCGATTACCCGTTGATCTGGGCTGGAGTTAATCAAAATGGTCTCCCCGCCTTCTGTACTCGTGCGAGTATGCCCACCGAACTAAGCCACAAAGATTTTGTGTCAAGTTCGGTGACAAAGGCGCAAAACCGAAACGTATCAGATACAAACCGATTACCCGCTAAATCTTTCACTGAGCAATTGAGCCAGCCCTAATATGGGCTGGTTTTTGCTTATAGCGGTACAATGCACTGATTATTTTTCTATGAATTGCTGATATTTCCTGATGATTCATCGTTTTCGCCAACTCCATCAAAAGCACAGGCTCACTGTCTCACGGGTGACGCGGTTCACGACCTATTTAATGGGCTTTTTTGTTCTGTGCCTGGTGTACTGGATTAATGACAATTTTGGTGAGCCCTCGCTGGAACAGATACTCTACCATCTGCAATTTGGTGCCGAGGGCCTGGTAGATACCGATACCGGCATCGTTAAAAGCTTTGTTAAATACAGTTTGCTATTGCCTGTGCTGTTGGCAGTCCTTGCCGTATTACTGGAAAAGTTTTTGCGGCGTGCACGTAGATACGCGCTGGGTCAGGCGCTTGGCGTGAATGATTCCCCCATCAACTTATGGATGGGCAGGGTATTCAACGTGCTGGATTGGAGCATAGGCCACCGGGCACCGCTTTACCTGCTGTTGTGTTCCATCATTTATTTCAGTATTGAGTTTTCGGTCACAGCCTATATCCATAACCAATTCGGCAAAGATTACTTTGCGCAGAACTATGTTTACCCGGCCAAAGTTAAGCTGGATGCTAATCATCCAAAGAACCTGGTGCTGATCTATGTTGAAAGCATGGAGGATAGCTACCGTGACCCCAAGTTGTTTGGCAAAAATCTGATAGCTAGTCTGGATAATTTGGGGGGTATCAGCTTCAAGACCTATCGCCAAGCTCCGGGCACGGGCTGGACGATTGCCGGCATCACTGCTACGCAATGCGGCATTCCACTGAAGAGCGTCACCATGTTTGATGGCAATGACCAGGGGGAGAACATCAAGTCGTTTCTGCCTAATGCCACCTGTATGAGCGATATCCTGCATAAGCTCGGTTACCACAACGTGTACATGGGTGGTGATGCCTTACCTTTCTCAGGCAAAGGCAAGTTTTTCCAGGACCATCAGTATGACGAGGTCTATGGTCGTGAAGAGCTTAAAGGCGATCTGACTGACCAGCAAATGAATTACTGGGGGCTTTATGACGATGACCTGCTGGTGAAGGTTAAAGCTAAATTGAAGCAGTTGCATGAATCTGGGCAACCTTTCAACCTGACTTTTACGACCATCGATACGCATGGCCCGGATGGGCATTATTCGAATTTGTGCAAGCAGCACGGTGTGAAAGACTTCAATGGCATTGTTGAATGTACCTCAAACCAGGTAGCAGAGTTTGTGCGATTCATCAGGAAGAACGGCTACCTGAAAGACACCAATATCGTCATTCTGGGCGACCACCTGGCGATGGAGAACCCTGTTTACGACACGTTGAAAAAAGTACCGGAGCGGCATGTGTTCAATGAACTGATCTCGGCAAAACGCTTTGCCAAGAACCGTGAAACCATTGTGCATTTTGATATGTTCCCGACCATACTTGAATTTATTGGCATCCAGGCTGAAGGCGGGCGGCTGGGGCTGGGCTATTCGGCTATATCTAAGGATGGCGCGCTGCCATCGCCTAATGAGTACGAGGATATGTCGTCGGATTTACTGAACAAGTCGGATGAGTATCTGGATCTCTGGGCAAAACCAACCGGGGAAAACAAGCAGTAAAGCCTAGAGCCAATCCCAATTCATTCGGGCTTTGTGCGGGGCATTCTTCATCGCCCAGTCCCAGAGCACGGGCGGCACTAAACGCATCAATCGTGCCCCCACTCCCATCTGCCATGGGATGATCACAAAGCGCCGCTTGCAGGCAATGGCCTTGGCAAACTTCTTGGCGGCGACATCAGCATCCATCAGGAAAGGCATCTTGTAGCTGTTTACATCCGTCATCGGTGTGCGGATGTAGCCTGGTGCAATAGTCGTGACTGTAATGCCATGAGCCGCCATCTCCACACGCAGGCTTTCCAGGTAACTGATAGCTGCCGCCTTGGAGGCACTGTAGGCCCCGGCCCCAGGCAAGCCGCGAATGCCAGCCACACTGGCAATACCAACTAGGCTGCCCCTGCCCGTTTTGCGCATGGCCTCAATGAAAGGCTGGAAGGTGTGCAGCATGCCTAATACGTTGATTTCGAGCACTGCCTTGAAGGCTGCAATATCTTCCTTGAGTTCAGTGAGCGTACCGCGACTGACACCAGCGTTGGCAATAATGATATCCGGCACGCCAAAGCGCTGGATAAAATCTTCTGCGGCCTTCCCCAGAGATGGTGCATCGCGCACATCCAGTGCATAGATCGCGCAATCAGTAGCTAAACCAGTTTGCAATTCTTCAAGCAGTTCTTTACGTCTGGCTATTAGGCCAAGTTGTGCGCCTTGGCTAGCGTAGTGTTTGGCCAGGGCTTGGCCGATACCGCTGGAAGCTCCGGTAATAAAAACCCGCTGTGGTCTGGCCGACTCGACAGCGGGATTTTTGCTAGGGGTCATTGAATAAAGCTTAGTGTTTAGCGGCTTTTTCCTGACGGGCTTTCTCAATCAGAAAATCAGCTACCTTAAGCGCGGCTTCATTGTTGCCTGCCATGGTGCTTGAGGTCAGGTACTTACCATCGATAATCAGGCTTGGTACGCCAGTCGCACCAGAGGCACGGAACACCTGTACAGCACGGTTGAGTTTGGTATTGCTGGAGAAAGAGTTGAACGCCTCTTCCACTTTTTTCTTATCCAACCCGCTTTGCTTGGTGATCCAGTCAATCGTGCCCTTCTCGTCGTCCGGCCTTAATACGTGCTGCTTGTGAATGGCATCGAATAGCTGGCTATGCAGTTTTTCCGTGAGGCCAAGCGCTTCCATGGCGTAAAAGGCCTTAGCCATTGGCGCCCAATCAGGGCGGGGGATACCTGGAACGCGCTTGAAATAGACATCGGCTGGCAATTTCTTTACCCAGGCATTGAGCAGTGGATCCATCGCGTAGCAATGCGGACAGCCATACCAGAATAATTCGGTGACTTCGATTTTAGATGCGTTATCAGTAGGGATGGCTTGTATGGTCGGGCTGTATTCCGTGCCTGCCACTGGTTCAGCCATGAGGTTGCACGAAGCCAGTAACAGCAATGCAGCTAGTAGATTTCTCATTCTTTTAGTTCCTTGTGAATAAATTAGTATTAGCCAGCATACAACGCCCAGGCGCTAACTTTGGCCGACAAACTATTGGTTTGGGGTAGTGCTGCTTACTTTGATCAGGTCACCGTTGAATCCGTTCTTGGCTAGTTCTGATCTTGCCTTGTTTATTTGTTCCAGCTCGGTAAATGGGCCAACGCGTACCCGGTGCCAGACGCCTTTGTCAGGGATAGTTGCTGTTTGCACTATCGCTTCCAGCCCTTGCAAAGCCAGCTTGGCTTTCATGTTGTCTGCTTCCTGCTCGGTCTGGAATGCGCCTACTTGCAAGAAGTAGTTTTCTTTTACATTTGCCGCTTCTGGCTGCGCTTCTTTTTGCTTGATCTCCTGCTCGGTCACCTTGCTTTCGCTACCTGGCAGTATGGTGTAGAAGTCGAAGCGAGGCTTACCGGAGGCATCTTTGCCAGTGCTTGCATCCTTGGGCTGAGTGGCGTCAGGGTTGGTCGCAGCATTCGTGTTCTCGGCTTCATTTTTCGCGCCGGGCGTAACTTTGGATACAAACGGGCTTTCGCGGCCCTTGATAAATACTGTAACCCCTACGGAAACACCAACACCCAACAATAGCCCGACCAATAGGCCAGCAAAGAAAGGGTTGCCCTTGCTGCCGGAGCCAGAATTTTGCGGGGTGGGTTTATAGTCTCTGCTCACGATAATTCCTCATCAATTTTTGCATTACATTTTCTCTGGCGCGCTTACGCCCAGAAGGTTCAAGCCGTTTCTCAATACCTGCCGGGTTGCACTGATTAAGGCTAAACGTGCCAATTTGCGCGCTTCATCATCAATCAGGAATTTCTCGGCATTGTAATAGCTATGCAAGTCACTGGCTAAGTCTTTCAAGTAATTCGCCACCATATGCGGTGCCAAGTCGGTCGCGGCATTCTCCACGGTTTCCGGGTACTCGCTCAGGCGCTGCATCAATGCTGCCTCATGGGCTGTATCCAGCGGGATTAGGTCAGCTTGTTTGAGACTGGTAACATCACCACCCCATTGGTTCAGCACACTGCAGATACGCGCATGGGCATACTGAATGTAGTAGACCGGATTATCGTTGGTTTGTGCCCGGGCAAGGTCGATATCGAAGACCAATTGTGAATCAGCACGGCGCGCCGCCAGGAAGTAACGCGTAGCATCGCAGCCGACTTCTTCGATCAGGTCGCGCAGGGTGACATAGCTACCTGCGCGCTTGGAAAGCTTGACCTCTTCACCGCCGCGCATCACGGTCACCATCTGGTGCAGCACGTAATCGGGCCAGCCTTGGGGGATGCCCATATTGAGCGCCTGTAAACCGGCACGCACACGGGTAATGGTGCTGTGGTGGTCAGCGCCCTGTTCGTTGATCACACGGTTAAAACCACGTTGCCATTTATCCAGGTGGTAAGCCACATCCGGTACAAAGTAGGTATAGCCGCCATCGGTCTTGCGCATCACGCGGTCTTTGTCATCGCCGAAATCCGTGGTGCGCAGCCACAGGGCGTCGCCTTCTTCATAAGTATGGCCGCTGGCAATCAGGGTCTGTACGGTTTTTTCCACTTTGCCGTCGGTGTAGAGCGCAGACTCCAGCGAGAACATATCAAACTTGATTTGGAACGCATGCAAGTCCAAATCTTGTTCGTGGCGCAGATAAGCCACCGAGAAATGACAGATTGATGCAGTGTCTTCAACATCACCGGAGGCGGTCACTTCCATGTCATCCGCAATTACTGTTTCTTTAGCCAGGAAAGCATTGGCAATATCTACGATATATTCACCGCGATAGCCGTTTTCCGGGAAAGCCGGGTCATCGGTGCTGATACCCTTGCAACGCGCCTGTACTGACTTGGTCAGATTGTCGATCTGTGCGCCGGCATCGTTGTAGTAGAACTCACGCGTCACATCCCAGCCATTGGCGGCCAGCAGGCGTGCCAGACAGTCACCGACCGCTGCGCCCCGTCCATGGCCGACATGCAGTGGGCCAGTAGGGTTGGCTGAAACAAACTCTACCTGTACCTTGCGGCCTTGTCCGTTGTTGTTGCGGCCAAATTTTTCACCCTGCGCCTGAATCTCGGCAACCACTACCTGCTGTGCTTTTGCATTCAGATAAAAATTGATGAATCCGGCACCGGCGATTTCCACCTTGGCGACAAATTCCGAGGCTGGCAAAGCCTTGATAATATCCTCAGCAATCGCACGCGGGTTCTGGCGCAGCGGCTTGGCCAGCATCATGGCAAGGTTGGTGGAAAAATCACCATGCTGGGTATTCTTGGGACGTTCAAGCTGGATGGCCGATTGTGTATCAGGGCTCGCAAGGCTTTTTGCGGCTTGCGCCAGTAATTCGGTAAGATGTGCTTTCAAGGCGGAACGATCAAGAAATGTATGAATAAAAAAACGTATTTTAACCTACTGCAGGCATGCGCAGAAAATCCATTCAACACTCGCCTGACACCTGATTATCTCTAATGAGTATGCGTATTGTTAAAGTCGCGCTGGATGTACCGCTGGACCACAGTTTTGATTACCTCGCGCAAGATTTTAAAGTGTCTGTGGGGCAACGCGTGGTGGTACCTTTCGGCCGGCGCAAGCAGGTTGGCATTGTGCTCGGCCACGCAGAGCACAGTGATTTTGCAGAAGATAAACTCAAACCAATTTTGCAGGCCTTTCCCTATGAGCCAGCGCTGGATGATGAAACCCTGGCCTTGCTGCGCTTCTGTGCCGATTACTATCATCACCCCTACGGCCAGGCCTTGCTCTCAGCCTTGCCCACACGCTTACGCCAGACCGAGCCAGCGGTTTCGCGTAAGCAGTACTCTTATCGGCTCAGTCCGCAAGGATGCGAGGCTGGGCTGGAGGTCATCCCCAAGCGGCAGGCCACGCAGCGCCGCATAGTTGCTGCTTTGCAGCAAAATATAGAATTAACTGAAGCCGCACTTAATGAGATTTCGGGCGGTTGGCGCAAGGCTATCAAGGTCCTGCAGGAGCTTGGGCTGGTAGAGTCAAGAGAAGTACTGGCCGGTATTTCTAGAGTCAATCAACCCGTTCTGGCTGAGCCTGAATTAAACCCCGACCAAATAGTTGCACTTTCGGCAATTCTTGGAATGTCAGTTGAAACCTTGAGTAAGCAGCCGAGACGAATACAGGACGATGCGCACGGAACACGGTATCCGAAACAGTACACGGAGTACGGTGAGGGGACGAGTACCGCGCAACAAAGTCTTGGGTCGTCGCAGGCGCTTAATCAGGGCTTCAAGCCCTGGTTGTTGCACGGCATCACCGGTAGTGGCAAAACCGAAGTCTATATCCGGCTATTGCAGCAAGTGTTAGCCGATAATGATGGCCAGGCGCTGGTGCTGGTGCCGGAGATCAACCTCACTCCGCAACTCGAAGCGCGCTTCCGCAGCCGTTTACCAGAGTTCCCGCTGGTGTCTCTGCACAGTAATCTGGGCGAGAGTGAACGCTTACAAAACTGGCGCCTTGCGCAGTCTGGCCAGGCACGCATTATCATCGGCACACGCCTTGCCGTATTCACGCCCATACCCAAATTAAAGCTGGTCATCGTCGATGAAGAGCACGACGGCTCATACAAACAGCAGGATGGCATGCGCTACCATGCGCGCGATGTCGCGCTGGTGCGCGCGCAGCGCAGCAAAGTGCCTATCGTGCTGGGCTCAGCTACTCCGGCGCTGGAAACCTGGTTTAATGCGCAAACCAAAAAATATGGCCTGCTCTCGCTGACTGGCCGCGCTGTCGCCAAGGCTGAGTTGCCGGAAATTCGCTGTATTGATGTTACTCGCGCTGAATTGCACGAGGGGCTGTCACCCATATTGGTCGCCGCCATGCGCGAGCGCCTGGCAAAAGGCGAGCAAAGCCTGCTGTTCATCAACCGGCGTGGTTATGCGCCGGTGCTGCTATGCAGCGCCTGCCACTGGATAGCGCCTTGCTCGCGTTGCAGCAGTCGTTTGGTAGTGCATCTGCGACAGGGCCGTTTGCGCTGCCATCATTGTGGCCATGAGGAAAAGATAACGCGCCAGTGCCCAAGTTGCGGTAACGCGGATTTACACCCCACTGGCCACGGTACCCAGCGTCTGGAACAAATCCTGGCTGCACTCATGCCCGAGGCTCGCATATTGCGGGTTGATAGAGATAGCACTCGACGTAAGCATGCGCTTACTGACATGCTCACCGCCGTGCATGCAGATGAGGTCGATATTCTGGTTGGTACGCAGATGCTGGCCAAGGGTCACGATTTCCCCAACCTCACGCTGGTGGGGGTGATTGATACCGACAGTGCCCTATTCAGCCCAGATTTTCGCGCTGCGGAGCGTCTGTTTGCACAACTGATGCAGGTCTCCGGCCGTGCGGGTCGCGCGGATAAAGCTGGTGAGGTCTTGATACAAACCGCATTCCCGGATCACACCATGTTCAATGCCTTACGGGTGCAGGATTACGTCGCCTATGCGCAAGCCTTGCTGCAAGAGCGAGAGCTTACGCAGTTTCCACCCTATCAATACCTTGCCCTGCTAAAAGCTGAGGCGAATGATTTTGCGCTGGTGTCACGCTTTTTGAAATTTGCTTCCGATCAGGCGCATAGCGTGGCGGAGGATGTTCTGGTTTATGACCCGGTTCGCCCGCAGATGGAGCGCCTGAAAGGCATGGAACGCGGGCAGTTATTGATGCAGGCCAATAACAGGCAAACTTTGCAACGCTTGCTCAAATTGCTGGTGGCTAGCCTGAGGGGGCATCCGCTCAACGCCAAAATTCGTTGGGCGGTGGATGTAGACCCGCTGGAGTTTTAGCGTTTCGCTGATAAATCCAGCTTGATCGCTATACCTTTCTCATTCGCTTGTACCTTGGTAGCCGAGCCGATATTTACTTTGTCGGCTTCTACGCCCGCCTGTTCCACGAGATAGCTTTGCAGATTGCTTGCACGTGACTTGGCCAAGGCTGCAACGTCAGCCTCGCTCACGTTGGCCCTTAGTGTAAGTTGCTCCAGCATGTCGGCGTACTTCGGGCTATCTTCAGGGGTTGATTTCTTGAATAGGCCTTTTAACTTGGTCAGGGCCTTGCTACCGCTACCTGCGCCTTGACGTTCCTTTAGCAATAACTCAATCGCCGTTTGTGCTTTTGGGTTGTTAATATCAATCGGGCCCAGTTGTTCGCCATCTTTAAGATTGATGCCCATTTCTTTCAGCACATCACGGCGTGTAGCCTGTTCCTGCAAGGCAGCCAAATCCGCTGCATCATCAGTTGTAGGCGAAATAGTCAGTAGCAGACTAGGGCGTTTAGACATAGCACTGCCCATGGCTTTTACCTTTTCCTGCTCTTCCGGCGCCAGCGTAGCTTTACCCGGATCAAATACGATCGCATCCAGTTTGTCAGAGCTTAAGCCCATGAGCTTGCCCAAAGCGCGGAATGGCGAAGTGACGATTTTGCCCAGCACATTTACCACGGCTTTCCAGATAATCTTACCGTAGCTGAACTGCGGGTCATCCAGACTGCCGGAGATGGGCAAGTCGAGGTCTATCAGTCCATCTTTATCTTCCAGCAAGGCGATTGCTAAATCCAGCGGCAGGTTGGCAGCATCCGGGCTATCCACACGTTCGCCCAGTTTCAGCTGGTTGATCACAAACTTGTTCTCACCTGCCATCTGGCGGTTTTTGATCTTGTATTCCAGGTCTACCGAAATCTTGCCGGAGTCGATCTTGCGGCCGGCGAATTTACCTGAGTAAGGCGTCAGGTTCTTCATTTCCAGGTTATGGAATGCCAGTTTCAAATCGGTAAAATCAGTCGCGTGGAAAGGCTGCACAGAGCCGCGTATCTTGGCCGAGCCAAATTCATCTACCTTGCCATCAAGCTCCACTTGCGCGGTAGATGCCGGGTTGCTGGATAAGCCGTTGATCACCCCGGAAAGTGAATTCATATGCGTGCCGAATTGCGGCTTGAGTGAGAGATCGGTGAACTGCATGTCTGCGTTTTGCAAGCTCACGCGATCTATCGCCACGCCAAACTCAGGCCCTCTAACTGCCTTTGCTACAGGCTGCGCGGCAGATGCTGGCTGTGGCCGCATGATGCGCTGCACGTTTACCGTTTTGTCTTCATGGATGATGAATTTACCCACAAGCTGCACGATATTGAGTGCATCCATGTGTAGCTGGTTGCTGGCAAAGCCATATTTGAGGCTATCGCTGGAGATTTCCTTCCAGGCGACGAAAGGCTCGGTGCTATTCTCTTCGCTGATCGCAAGGTCATTCACGCTAAAGCCGCCAGCAAAATCGCCATTCAAGGTTTGCCCGCCACTCAGTGCCAGCTTGCCATAGATGCTGGCCTGCCCTTCATCCAGATCCAGATAGGCTGCCTGATTCACGTAAGCGGTAAATGGTTTCAGCGAAAGCGCAGCCAGCTTGAACTGCAAATCGGTTTTGAATGGAGATATAGCCAGCTTGCCACTGGCATCGAATTGCCCGCCCTGCTTCACCGCAAATTTGGCTTTCACCGGCAATTGCTTGCTCAAGTCCAGTGTAGGCTTTTGCAGTTCCAGAGCCAGATTCTGCAGATCAAGCACCATAGGCTTGGTCGTGGCCTTGTCCTCAATATGTACGCTGCTGTTTTCCAGTGCCAGCTTATCCAGCGCTACTTTCCAAGGGTTAGATGCGGCCTGTTTGGCTGGTGCGGCGTTAGCAACGGCTGGCTGGGCCAGTGCAGTTTGCCAGTTCAGCGATTTATCGGCCTCGCGCAGCACCTGTGTCTGCAAACCTGAGAGCACGATAGACGCCAGTTTTACCGTGCTGTCTTTGAGCTTGATGCTGCCATCTTTAAGCGCGACTTTATCAAGGCTGGCGAGAGGCTGTGGCGACAGAGCCGATTGCAGGCTGATCTGGTTCAGCTCCAGCCCCGCATTGTTGATGGTGATGCCATTGGTATTGTTCACATTCAGGCCAAGGTTGATGTCCTTGATCTGGGCATTGAGCGGGTGGTTAAAGCTGGCATCGGCAAACGCCGCTTTCCAGTGTTGCAGTTGCACATTGGCTATCTCGAAGGCAAACGGCTTGCCAGTATCTGCTACCTTTTCACCAGGTTTTACCACAGTTGCTTCTGCCTCGACTTTAGTCTCGGGCGCCAGTGCCAGCAGGTTGATGCTGCCATCCTTGGCGCGGCTACCATTCACTACACCGTTGTTAAGCACAATGTCGGCGATCTTCAGCTGGTTGGCGGCCAGGTCAAAATCTACACCTTTCACATTGGCCTGTTCCAGTTTGAATACGGCGTCTTTGCCCTCAGTCAGCGCCAGTTGTTTCGCGGCAAAGCCCAGTCCGGCAAAGCGTACTTGTGTGCCTTTTCCCATGCTGAATTCCAGCTTTGGCAGCTTCACGGTCGCTTCATCCAGCGCCAAGCTGGCATGCGAGTTCAGGTTGCCAGCCAGGTGTGAGAGCTTGATGGCGAGATTGCTGAGTTGCGCTTCTGGCTTAGGCTCTGCGCCCTTAGTCATGGCAAAGTTGTAGCTGAATCCGGTTTGCAGTTCTCCAGCGGTGATTTTTACTGGCATGGCACTCTGCTCTACCACTTGCAGCAGTTTGGCGATGTTGATACCGCTTAGATCGACCGTGCCATTGGAGGCGATCGGGTTCAGGCCGAGATCACCTTTCCATTTCAAGGTACCGCTCTGCTCTGGCAGCTTGGCCGAGATCAGGTAATCACCACGGTCTTCCGGCAGGGTCGATAGGCCTTCAAGCTCCAGCCCCAGTGGTTTCAGTGCGAGTTTGAAAGGGCTAGGGCGGTTGCGCCCGGTATAGGCGATGTTGCCGCCCTCGATCAGTATGTGGTCTATCATCACCCGCGGCATGCCGCTGCTCGGCTGTTTGTCCTCATTCAGCTTGGCGATCAACGCCGCCCAATTCAGCTTGCCTTGCGGGTCTATGTCAAAAGCCACTTGCGGTTCGGTCAGGCGTATATCCTTTAGCCGCCAGGCAAAGTGGAAGATCCCCGAAGTCTCGGCATTCACATACAGGTGCTCAAACCCCGCCAAGGCATCACCATTCGGCGTGGTCAGGCGCAGATTATCAACGCGTACTATCAGCCGCAGCGGGTCAAACTTCACCTGCCCTACCGTCATCTTGCTCGCTAGCTTATTCTCTGCCACCCAGGGCAATATGCGCTTGGCGAGTGGGTTTACCGCAAAGTAGGCGAATAACAGATAGGTAACCAACAAAGCCGCGATAATTTTGAATGGTTTGCTGAATAACAGGCTTTTGAGTTTAGGATTCAAGGTGTGTTTTCGCGATTTGATGAAGTTGTTGGTTTGCAGGCAAGTAAGGCGGATGAGCTTAGCGTTATCCGCCGGATGCGATTAAGCCGCCTGCGGAAAGCGCTCAATATGTTTGGAGTATTTCTGTCTAGCTTGCCAGATATCATATTGCACTTGCATGCGGGACCAGAAGCCAGCCGATGTACCAAGTGCATCGGATAACAGCAAATCCATTTCGGCACTGATGCCAGCTTTGCAGTTCAATATGCGTGAGAGAGCTACGCGAGTCACGCCAAGGTGATTCGCGGCATCGGTAACGCTTAAGCCTTCTGGCAGGTATTCTCTTAATACTTCGCCGGGGTGTACGGGGTTGTGCATATCCATGATTCTGTCCTAGTGGTAATCCAGGTAATCAACCAGCTCTATGTCATTTTCATCAAACCTGAAAATGATGCGCCAGTTTCCATTTACTGTTAGTGACCAATAGCCAGCTAAATCACCAGTGAGCATATGTAGCCGCCATGATGCTGGTGCTCTTAAGTCATCGATGGCTTCGGCTACATGCATGGCAGCAAGCTGTACTCTGAGCTTATCAGCATGGTGTGGCTGTATACCCGACTTATTGCCCGTCGCGAAAAACTGTTCAAGCCCTTTGTGGCGAAAGCTTTTGATCATACAGAATGTTAGCACTGTATAGCATGGCTATACAAGTTGTATGGGGTGCTTGAGGATTACCAGCCTATGAACGTCAGCCAATAGGCTGGAGCCTGTTAATAAAAACGGGGTTTGATGCCATTATTTACCATTATTAATTCTTATCAGGTGCGACAAGTCTTAAATAACCACTTTTGTATCTTGTTGAATATATTAAATTTCACTGATAGTCTTCTACGTATTGAACTTGCAACTTATAAAATGGAATCAAAGAGTTAATTATGGACATATTGTTAGCTTTTCTTGGGGCGGTTATAGGTAGTTTTGTATCTGTGCAATATATGTATGTTTCAGACAGATTGAAACTTCGTGGAGAGGTTATGCAGGAAATAGTTGCTTATTGCGATGAAATTTATCATCTCATACAGGATATGCATGGACGAAAAAATGGATTTTATACTAAAAACTTTAGTGGTATTGACTCAGACGAAGACTATATTGCGGACAGTCAACGGCTATCGGTATTACTTAAAACATCAGGCCCTCACACAAAGTTGATGATTGCATATGGTGAGGGCGATGCACTCAATACGTTAGAGGCTCTAAGTAAAGCTCTTAGAGAAGTAACTAGTATTCTACGAAATGCAACACGGTCAGCTTGGATGATTGAAAATGTCGAAATATTTAAAATATTTGAAACAAAAATTGATCCCTTAAGACGCGAATTACAAGGAATTCTTTTAGCAGATGCCCGCGCACCATCAATCTGGAAAATCCTCTTTAAGGGATAAGCTTTACTGCTTAATTAGACATTATGATATTGAGGGCTTAAAGATTTAACCGCTGCAATCATAGCTCCTGCATTTTCCGGTGGCGTCCATTGGGTAATGCCATGCCCAAGATTAAACACATGACCGGTACCGTGACCATAGCTGGCGAGAATGCTGGCGACTTCTTTTTCGATGGCTGCTGGTGTTGAAAGCAAGATGGCTGGGTCCAGATTGCCTTGTAGCGCGACCTTGTCGCCTACGCGCTTGCGGGCCTCACCGATATCCACAGCCCAATCCAGCCCCAAAGCATCGGCGCCAATCTCGGCTTGGGCTTCGAGCCACAAGGCGCCGCCTTTGGTGAACATAATGCATGGCACTTTGCGGCCTTCGTTCTCGCGCTTGAGGCCGGCGATGATTTTCTTCATGTAGTTGAGTGAGAATTCAATATAGGCATTGTGCGAGAGTGCGCCACCCCATGAATCGAATATCATCACGGCTTGTGCGCCAGCGTCGATCTGGGCATTTAGGTAGGCAGTCACAGCCTGACTGGTGATGTCGAGGATGCGATGCAATAAATCGGGCCGCGCATAGGCCATCTTCTTGATGTTGAGGAAATCAGTACCGCCCTTGCCTTCCACCATATAGGTGGCCAGCGTCCATGGGCTGCCAGCAAAGCCTATCAACGGCACGCGGCCATTGATACTTTTGCGGATCTGGCTCACGGCATCGAACACGTATTGCAGGCTCGCCATATCTGGCACCGCCAATTTCATGATGTCGGCTTCTTCACGCAGCGTGCGTTCGAACTTGGGGCCTTCGCCTTCTTCGAAATACAGACCCAGGCCCATGGCATCGGGCACGGTGAGGATGTCGGAGAACAGGATGGAGGCATCCAGCAGTGGATAGCGATCGAGCGGTTGCAGCGTGACTTCAGTGGCGAAATCCGGGCTTTTGCACAGTTGCAAAAAGCTGCCCGCAGTTTTGCGGCTCTCGCGATACTCCGGCAGATAGCGCCCGGCCTGTCGCATCATCCACACCGGGGTGTAGTCAGTGGGCTGGCGCATCAGTGCGCGCAGGAAAGTATCGTTTTTAAGCTGGCTCATGATTCTGTTCTTATAAAAAATTTGGGGATACGCGTGATGGTATCCCCAATGATTTTACTTTGTTTTGATCTTTATCTAGGCAAGTCGGATGAACCCATGAGGAATTCATCTACTGCACGAGCGGCTTGGCGGCCTTCGCGGATTGCCCACACCACCAAAGACTGGCCACGGCGCATATCACCAGCTGCAAACACCTTGGCTTTGCTGGTGGTGTAGCAACCTTCGCCATCGGTCGTGGCCTTGGCATTGCCACGGTTGTCTTTTTCCACACCAAAGGCATCCAGTACTTTTTGTACTGGGCTGATGAAGCCCATAGCGAGCAGCACTAAATCAGCCTGCATGGTGAATTCTGAGCCGGGGACCTCCTGCATCTTGCCGTCTTTCCACTCAACTCGTGCAGCTTTGAGGCCGGTGACCTTGCCGTTTTCACCAATCAATTCCTTGGTGGTGATAGACCAATCGCGGTTGGCACCCTCCTCGTGTGAGCTGGAAGTGCGTAACTTGAGTGGCCAGTTGGGCCAGGTCAGTTCCTTGTTTTCTTCCTTGGGAGGCTGCGGCATGAGCTCGAACTGGGTGATGGAAACTGCACCGTGGCGGTTGGAGGTGCCGACACAGTCAGAGCCGGTATCGCCGCCGCCGATAACGATTACGTGTTTGTTGGTAGCCATGATCTGGTTTTCAACCTTGTCGCCGGCCACCACCTTGTTTTGTGGTGTGAGGAAATCCATGGCGAAGTGCACGCCATCAAGTTCACGGCCTGGTACAGGCAAATCGCGCGGTTGTTCAGCACCACCGGCCAAGATAACGGCATCGTATTCCTTGAGGATGTCGTCAGCTTTGACGTTTTCACCTACATATTGATTGGTGCGGAACTTGACACCTTCGGCTTCCATCTGCGCCATGCGGCGGTCAATGTGCGATTTTTCCATCTTGAAGTCAGGGATGCCGTAACGCAACAGGCCGCCAATGCGGGTTTCTTTTTCTAGCACGACGACATCATGGCCAGCACGGGCCAGTTGTTGTGCGGCAGCCAGACCGGCAGGGCCGGAACCGACGACGGCAACTTTCTTGCCAGTCTTTTGAGCTGGTGGCTGTGGCACTACCCAGTTGTTTTCCCAAGCCTTGTCGATGATGGCGTGCTCGATGGATTTGATACCTACCGCGTCATCATTGATGTTCAGTGTACAAGCGGCTTCGCAAGGTGCCGGGCAGATACGGCCGGTGAACTCGGGGAAGTTATTGGTGGAGTGCAATACCTCGATCGCGTGCTTCCAGTCCTGCTTGTAGACCAGGTCATTCCAGTCAGGGATGATGTTGTTGACGGGGCAACCTGTCATACAGAACGGGATGCCACAATCCATGCAGCGTGCGCCTTGTACCTTGGCCTGATCATCCGTCAGGTGCAGCACGAACTCTTTGTAGTTTTTGACGCGTTCAGGAATCGGTAGATTAGCTTCGGACAGCCGTTCGTATTCAAGAAAACCAGTAATCTTACCCATTAAGCAGCCTCTAGCAGTTTCTGTTCAGCAAGTTCGATCAATGCACGCTTGTATTCATTCGGCATGACTTTCACAAACTTGGGTCTGTATTCATTCCAATGTTGCAGTATGGTTTTCGCACGCTCACTGCCTGAGTAGACAGCATGTTTTTCAATGAGGTGCTTGAGAGTCAGCTCATCAGGCTGATCAAGGTGGTGTACTGTGTTTTCTGGCACATTGTCGATATGCTCGACCTTTTCCAGCGACACCATGTTGAGGTTGCAGCGCTTGCCGAACATGCCATCTTCATCCAGCACGTAAGCCACGCCGCCAGACATGCCTGCAGCGAAGTTACGACCAGTCTGGCCGAGCACGACAACGGTGCCGCCAGTCATGTATTCGCAACCATGGTCGCCTACACCCTCAACCACGGCAGAAGCGCCGGAGTTACGTACACAGAAGCGCTCACCAGCAACGCCGCGGAAATAGCTTTCACCCGTGGTCGCGCCGTACATCACGGTGTTACCGACGATGATGTTTTGCTCTGGCACGCCACGGAAAGCAACCGGCGGCTTGATAACGATGCGGCCGCCACACAGGCCCTTGCCTACGTAGTCGTTGCCTTCACCGGTCAGCTCAAACGTGATGCCTTTGGCGAGGAAAGCTGCAAAGCTCTGGCCAGCCGTACCGCTGAGTTTTACCGTAATGGTGTCGTTCGGCAGGCCATCATGACCATAACGGGTTGCCACCTGGTTGGACAGCATGGTACCCACGGTACGGTTGGTATTGAGGATAGGCGTATCAATGACGACCTTCTCGCCCTTTTCCAGCGCTGGCTTGGCAAGCTCAATCAGCTTGTTATCCAAGGCGCGTTCCAGGCCGTGTTCCTGTGATTCGGTATGACGACGCGAAACAGAGTTGGCCACCTTGGGCTGGTGGAAAATCTTGCTGAAATCGAGGCCACGCGCCTTCCAGTGGTCGATGCCGACTTGCATATCCAGCAGGTCTGCACGGCCAATGAGGTCGTCAAATTTGCGTATGCCCATGCTTGCCATGAGTTCGCGTACTTCTTCAGCAACGAAGAAGAAGTAGTTAACCACATGCTCAGGTTGGCCGGTAAAGCGCTTGCGTAGTTCAGGATCTTGTGTGGCGACGCCTACCGGGCAGGTATTAAGATGACACTTACGCATCATGATGCAACCCTCAACCACTAGCGGAGCAGTGGCAAAGCCGAATTCATCCGCGCCCAGCAAGGCGCCGATCAGTACGTCACGGCCGGTTTTCATTTGGCCATCAACCTGTACCACCACGCGGCCGCGCAACTGATTCAGCACCAGCGTTTGCTGGGTTTCGGCCAAGCCGAGTTCCCATGGCGTACCAGCGTGCTTGATGGAGGATATTGGCGATGCGCCGGTGCCGCCGTCATGGCCCGCAACTACGATGTGGTCGGACTTGGCTTTGGCAACGCCTGCAGCGACCGTGCCGATGCCGGTTTCGGAAACCAGTTTTACGGATACTGATGCTTTAGGGTTGGCATTTTTCAGGTCATGAATCAACTGAGCCAAATCTTCAATCGAGTAGATGTCGTGGTGCGGCGGTGGCGAAATCAAGCCTACACCCGGTACCGAGAAGCGCAACCTGGCGATGTAAGGACTCACCTTATGGCCCGGCAGCTGACCACCTTCGCCGGGTTTTGCACCTTGTGCCATCTTGATCTGGATCTGGTCCGCACTGGCCAGGTATTCAGCAGTGACGCCAAAACGGCCAGAGGCTACCTGCTTGATCTTGGAGCGCATGGAATCGCCTGCCTTGAGAGGAATATCGCGCTCAATCAGGTCTCTGCCAATCACGGCAGCCATGGAAGTGTCCTTGGCTACTGGAATAAAGCGTTTCGGGTCTTCACCGCCTTCGCCCGTATTGGATTTACCGCCGATACGGTTCATAGCGATGGCCAGTGTGGCGTGGGCCTCAGTAGAGATAGAGCCTAGCGACATGGCGCCAGTAGCAAAGCGCTTGACGATTTCCTTGGCTGGTTCGACTTCATCCAGCGCAATCGGGCTGCCAGCAGGCTTGATCTCAAACAGGCCGCGTAGCGTCATATGCCGCTTGGTCTGGTCATTGATCAGCTTGGCATATTCTTTATAAGTGCTTGCACTGCCGGTGCGCGTGGCATGCTGCAGCTTGGAAATGGAATCCGGCGTCCACATGTGCTCTTCACCGCGCACACGATAAGCATATTCACCGCCAGCATCGAGGTTTTCAGCCAGTACCGGGTCATTACCGAACGCAGCTTGATGCAGGCGCAGGCTTTCTTCAGCGACTTCATCGAGACCTATGCCTTCGACATTGGTCGCGGTGCCAGCGAAGTAATGATCGATAAAGTTACTGTTAAGACCAATCGCCTCAAATATTTGCGCGCCGCAGTAGGATTGATAGGTAGAAATACCCATTTTGGACATGACCTTGTGCAAGCCCTTGCCAATCGCCTTGACGAATTTCTTGTCTGCTTCTTTATTGTCCTTGCCAGCGCTATTGGTCAGATTGGCGATGGTTTCAAATGCCAACCATGGACAGACCGCCTCTGCACCGTAACCGGCGAGCAGGGCAAAATGGTGTACTTCACGTGCCGAGCCAGTATCAATGACCAAGCCAGTGTTGGTACGCAGGCCTGCACGAACCAGATATTGGTGTGTGGCTGCACAGGCCAGCAGTGCGGGGATAGCAAGCCTATCCTGGCTAATCTGCCGGTCAGACAGAATCAGTACGTTGAAGCCATCATTGACGGCCTTTTCAGCTGCCTTGCAGAGAGCCTCGATAGCGGCCGCCATGTCCAGCTTGCCATTGTTCAATGGATAAGTGATGTCCAGCGTTAGCGAACGGTAACGATCCTGGGTCAGCGTGGCTATGGATTTGAGCTGTTCCAGTTCGTCCAACATCAGCACGGGCTGGCTGGCTTCCAGGCGTAGCGGTGGGTTGGTTTCATCAATGCCAAGCAGGTTAGGCTTGGGGCCGATGAACGTGACCAGTGACATCACCAGCTCTTCACGGATGGGGTCGATTGGTGGATTGGTTACTTGCGCGAACAGCTGCTTGAAGTAGTTGTAGAGCGGTTTTGGTCTGTTCGACAGCACGGGTAAAGCGCTGTCATTACCCATGGAACCGGCACCCTCCTCACCATTGGCTATCATCGGTTGCAGGATGAATTTAAGGTCTTCCTGCGTATAACCAAAAGCTTGCTGGATATCCAGCAGGTTAGCTGCCAGTTCGAACTTGCTATCTACCTTTGGCAGATCGCCAAGGAAATAGCGGGATTTCTCAATCCATGTCTTGTATGGCTTCGCTTGTGCGAGGTCTTTCTTAACCTCTGCATCGTCGATAATGCGGCCTTGTTCCATATCAATCAGCAGCATTTTTCCTGGCTGCAGGCGCCACTTCTTGATGATGCGTTCTTGTGGGAATGTCAGCACACCCATTTCAGAGGCCATCATCACATGGTCGTCGTCAGTCACTAGGTAACGTGCGGGACGCAGGCCGTTACGATCCAGCGTAGCGCCTATCATGCGGCCGTCGGTAAAGGCTACCGCTGCTGGGCCATCCCAAGGCTCCATGAGCGCAGCATGATATTCGTAAAAAGCACGACGCTTTTCATCCATTAACGGGTCTGACCAGGCTTCTGGAATCAGCATCATCATGGCGTGCGGCAATGAGTAGCCACCAGCCACCAGTAACTCGAGCGCGTTATCGAACGCGGCGGAATCGGATTGGCCTTCTGCAATCAGCGGCCAGACTTTATCCAGGTCTTCACCAATCAAGGCCGAGCGCATGGCTGCATGGCGTGCTGCCATCCAGTTCACATTGCCTTGCATGGTGTTGATCTCGCCGTTGTGGGCGATCATACGGAATGGATGCGCGAGCTCCCATGCCGGGAAGGTGTTGGTAGAGAAACGTTGGTGCACGAGTGCAAGTGCAGAAACCATGGTCTCGTCTTGCAAATCCTGGTAGTAGGTACCAACTTCATTGGCTAGCAGCATGCCTTTGTAGACGATAGTGCGGCTAGACAGCGATGGAATGTAGAATTGTGAGCTGTCTTCCAGCTTCAGAGCACGTACGGCGTGCTCGATACGTTTGCGGATGACAAATAGTTTGCGTTCGAAAGCATTCTGGTCTGGTGTATTAACGCCGCGACCAATGAATGCCTGGCGCATGACAGGCTCAACTTCGCGCGCTGCGTTAGCGATATTACTGTTGTCACGTGGAACATCGCGCCAGCCCAGCAGCACTTGCGCTTCTTCATTTACGATGCGGGCAACAACAGATTCACAGGCGATACGGCCATTCTGGGATTGCGGTAAGAAAACGGTGCCAGCAGCGTAATCGCCAGCAGCGGGTAACGTGATGCCGAGCTTGGCGGTTTCTTTGCGCATGAAAGCATCAGGCATCTGAATCAAGATACCGGCACCGTCACCCAGTTTTGGATCGTAGCCTGTGGCGCCGCGATGGGTCAGGTTTGCGAGAATCTGCAAACCATTGCGAACGATGGCGTGACTTTTCTGGCCTTTGATGTGCGCGATAAAGCCGACACCGCAGGCGTCATGTTCGTTGCTCGGGTTGTATAAACCCTGCTTTTCAGGATTTCCCGATACTAAGCGCTTGTTTACTGGCGTTACCAAACTGTTGCCCCTATCTCAATCTCAACTTGTTGGGCTCACAAATGTGAGCGCTCCTTACGCTTTCGACCAAATCCACATCAGGCCATGTAATAAAAAGCGGAACCTTCAATGTTACCGTTAAAAGGTTATGAGTTCAATCACATACAGCAAAATTCATGCGAGAACTGTTGAGACGCCAAAAAGCAGGCGGCGATGACTTTCAGTGCATTTTACTGGCAAAGACTTTTCGCGCCGCATCGATGGTGAGCTCAATATCCTTATCGCTATGCGCCGCAGATACAAAACCTGCTTCAAAAGCCGAAGGTGCAAAGTAAACACCTTCGTCTAGCATGGCGTGGAAGAAATGATTGAAAGCATCTTTGTTGGACTGCATTACTTCGTCGTAGCTATTAGGGCAGGTTGCACTGAAATAGAGCCCAAACATGCCACCTACGTTCTGTGCGCTGAATTTAACGCCAGCTTCTTTTGCTGCCGCAACCAGCCCCTCGACCATTTTTTTTGTTTGTGTGGTGAGTGATGCATGGAAACCGGGCGCTTGGATCAACTTTAATGTAGCCAAGCCCGCTGCTACTGCCACCGGATTACCTGAAAGTGTGCCTGCTTGGTAGACGGGGCCTAAAGGTGCCAGACAAGCCATGATGTCATGGCGCCCGCCAAAAGCGCCGACTGGTAAGCCGCCGCCTATGACCTTGCCCAAGGTGGTAAGGTCAGGTTTGATGCCATAGAGCTGCTGTGCCCCGCCTAAGGCGACACGGAAGCCCGTCATCACTTCGTCAAAAATCAGCACCGCACCATACTTGGTGCATTGCTCGCGCAAGGTTTGTAAAAAGTTGTTTTGCGGCACGATGAGATTCATGTTGCCAACTACAGGCTCGACAATCACGCAGGCAATTTCATTGCCGACTTGCTTGAATAGTGCTTCCACCGCGGCACTATCGTTGTAAGCTAAAGTCAGGGTATGGGCCGCAACTTCAGCGGGAACGCCGGCCGAGCTGGGCTGGCCAAAAGTCAGCGCGCCGGAGCCCGCTTTGACCAGTAATGCATCGGCGTGGCCGTGGTAACAGCCCTCAAACTTTAGAATCTTGCCGCGATTGGTAAAGCCTCTTGCCAAACGAATGGCGCTCATGGTGGCCTCTGTACCGGAACTTACCAAGCGTACTTGCTCCATACTTGGCACGAGTTTGATGATAGTTTCCGCCATTTCCAGTTCCAGCGCGGTAGGGGCGCCGAATGAGAGGCTGTTTTCTGCAGTTTTTTGTACGGCCGAGACGACCTCTGGATGAGCATGACCCAATATCATCGGCCCCCAGGAGCCGACGTAGTCGATATATTCCTTGCCATCCTCATCCCACAGCCGTGAACCCAAACCGCGTTTGAAGAATACCGGTGTGCCGCCAACCGAACGAAAAGCGCGTACTGGTGAATTAACGCCACCAGGGATCAGGCGCTGTGACTTTTCAAATAGTTGTTGATTGCGTGAGGTCATATTGAGAGGTCTGTTTGAATAGTTTCGAAAATTGTTGTGCGGTCGATTTAATGTCCGGCGCAGAGTAAAGCGCTGCAATCACAGCCACTGCATCCGCGCCAGCGTTAATCGCCAGCTCGGCATTATCTAGTGTGATGCCGCCGATTGCCACGGCTGGCAGACTCAGGTCCGCGCGCGCTTTATTCAGTAAAGTTAAATCTGCTTTAAGTGCATTAGGCTTGGTAGCAGAGGCAAAACAGGCGCCGAATGCTACATAATCGGCCCCCCGGATTTTGGCTTCCACCGCTAGTTCATATCGATTGTAGCAGGAGGCCCCAAGGATTTTGTCTGGCCCCAGGCGTGCCCTGCTCTCTGCGAGATTGCCATCGCTAGTGCCAAGATGTACGCCATCGGCATCAATTGCCAAACAAAGCTTGATATTGTCGTTGATGATCAAGGGCACACCATGCTCGCGGCACAGATCGAGCAATGCACGTGATTGGGTGACGCGCAAGGCGTGGCTGGCAGTTTTGTTGCGATATTGCAGCAGCGCTGCCCCGCCAAGCAGGCTGGCTTCTACTAGTGCACAAAGCTGTGCGGTATCAGCCATGTCTGGAGTGATGGCATAGAGGCCGTGAATAGCAGCCTGCTTATTTTTCAGCATCTTCATCTTCATCGCGTGCCCAGAACAGGCGGTCAGGGATGTATTGGCCCATGCCAGGACGGAACGCATTTTTCAATGTCTGCCAGGTATATTCCTGTGCTTCGGTAATGGCTTCTTCCATCGTCAGGCCATGCGCGATACAGGCGGCAATTGCCGATGTCAGTGTGCAACCGGAGCCGTGATAGCTACCCGCCAGGCGCTCACATTTAAAAGTCTTGATCAGGCCTTTCTCACCGTAAAGGGTATTGGTCACATCAATGGAGCGCTCATGCGTACCGGTAATCAAGACATACTCCGGCCCCATGGCTAGTAGCCTGTTAGCGGCTTCATTCAGCGAGGCATTCTCGGCATCATCGGAGTCATCGTCGTGGAATGCCAGGCGGCGTGCTTCCAGGCTGTTGGGCGTAATCAGGGTGGCTTGTGGGAATAGCAGGTCTATCATCGCTGCCTGCATTTCCTCGTTCGCCAGCTCATCGCCGCGGCCTGATGAAAGCACAGGATCTATCAGCAAGGGGGTGTCGGGATAATCAGCCATGATCTCGGCGATAACGGCGATATTTTCCACGCTGCCCAGCATGCCTATCTTAAACGCGGAAACCTGCATGTCCTCCAGTATCGTACGCGCCTGATCGTTGATCCAGTCGGCATCAAATACCATGACGCTATCTACGCCTAGCGTATCCTGTACGGTAATCGCCGTGACCACGGAGAGCGGATGGCAGCCGATACTGGCCAGTGTCAGGATGTCGGCTTGTAATCCCGCGCCGCTACTAGGGTCAGTCGCAGCAAAAGTCATCACGGTGGGGGGCATAAAGTTCATAGTGGGTTTCATTATTCTGGGCGAGTTGCTGAAAAGTCGATGGCTCAAATTATTAAGAAAGCGATTGCTCGAGATTGGTTGCAAACTCTAAAATGATATTTTAACGTAACACACCTGCAAAAGTGGCGAAAACCTCGCTTAAGTTCTCAAACTGACCATGAAAACCAAACTATGAAAACCTGGATGTGCAATATATGCGGCTGGATATATGATGAGGCCAAAGGTTGCCCAGAAGACGGCATTCCTCCTGGCACTAGATGGGAAGATGTCCCACCTAATTGGACTTGCCCCGAATGTGGTGCACGCAAGGAAGATTTTGAGATGGTGGAATTCTAATCATCATGACTGGAGCGGGCGACGGGAATCGAACCCGCGTATGCAGCTTGGGAAGCTGCCGTTCTGCCATTGAACTACGCCCGCAATAGCGCTATTTTACTTGGCCGCAAGCTTAACTGGCAAACTAGCTCAAAATAAAAGCCTGAAACCTTTACCGGATTTCAGGCTTTTTTGTTGCCGATGAGTTTTTAATTGGCTGAACGGCGACCGTAACTGATGGCATAAGCTGCTGGGCGAGCCAGCAATATCGGGTCATCCGAGGCGGCAATGCCATCCGGGAGCGCGAGTGGATTGAACAGCAGCGCTTTTTCGGCTTTTTGACTATCCGCTACTACAGCCTTAAGCGTCAGAATGCCTAGTTCCACCTGCGGCCTACTATCTGGCCATACTGAAGTAGGGTCGTTGATTACGTCTCCTGCTTCAGCCAACTGTACCGAAATACGGAATTTGGCTTCAGTTTTTTGCAAACGTGCGGGCAGCTCTTCTCTCAGGTAATCAGGTGCAGCCTTGGCTGCCTCAGCATCACTCAGGGCCTGTTCACCGGCAAGCGGGATGATGCGATAGCGGCCATAGTGACTTTCACCCTTGGCATTGGTAAAGCTGAATGCATTTACACCATAAAAAGCCTGGGTGGCAAAGCTGGCTGGTGCAGGCTTGGGCGCGGCCACAAACTTCATTGCTGCCGGATGTGAGCCCAGGAATTGTTCTACCGGTGATGGTTTAGGTGCATCAGGCCCGCTGGCAGCAATCGCATTCAGCAAACCCAGGAATTCTTCAGGTGTAGCGGCGGGGAAACGATTGACCGAAATAGCTACCAGATCAGTGTAATTACCATCGGGCAACTGAAAGCGTATCGCCATGCCGCGAGGATTAGCGTTGGGGTTGGTATCAGGAATATCCGGTACACCAGTTGCATCGGAGAAACGTACCGTAACCGTGCTGGCCATATTTTGCAGATGCGGAGCCTTGCTCAGGCCTGCGGCGCTGGCAGCAGGAGTGAATGTACCGCTGACTACGATGCCTTTGGCATGATTAGCGCGATAACCTGCGTGCGGCCCATTGGCCAGCTTGGTCATGGTGTCTACTAATTGCTCTGTAACGGGCTTTTCATCTGCTAACGCATAACCTGTAGAACTGAAAAAGAGCGCGAAGCTCAGTATTTTTATGGCAAATGGTCTAGAAATTTGCATGGTTTCCCCTAGTTAAGTTGGCCATCAGTCATGTTTCAAAAAAGATTATCTGCTGGCAGTATTACGTCCATATTATATGGTGTGCGAACTATTATCATAGCTACGAATAGTATTTTAAGAAATCCCGCAAGTTTGCTAATTAAGCGCAAACCTACGTAAAATATGTTTTCTTTCGTGCGTTTACTCGGCATCAACTCGTGATTTCTCTCATCATCAATGGCAATACTCGTCATTTTGACGAGCCTGAGCTTAGCCTCAGCCAGCTGGTCGATAAGCTCGGCCTGGAGGGCAAGCGCCTGGCAATTGAGCGTAACGGCGAGATTGTTCCGCGCGGTATATTTACACAAACTTCATTGAGCTCAGGCGATAAACTGGAAATTGTCGGCGCTGTGGGCGGCGGCTAAAACTATGCATAAACTCACTATTGCAGGCAATACTTACAACTCGCGCTTGCTTGTTGGTACCGGAAAATACAAGGATTTCACTGAGACACGTGCCGCCATCGATGCCAGCGGTGCACAGATTGTTACTGTGGCAATCCGCCGTACTAATATCGGCCAGAATGCAGGCGAGCCTTCCCTGCTGGATTTTTTGCCGCCAGAACAATTTACCTATTTGCCCAACACGGCTGGCTGCTATTCAGCAGATGAAGCTGTCCGCACCTTGCGTCTCGCGCGTGAGTTGCTGGATGGCCATAAGCTGGTCAAACTGGAGGTGTTGGGCGACCCGAAAACACTCTACCCCAATATGACGGAGACACTTAAAGCTGCTGAGGTTTTGGTAAAGGATGGCTTCGATGTCATGGTTTATTGCTCTGACGACCCTATCATTGCCAAGCAGCTGGAGCAGATAGGCTGTTGTGCAGTTATGCCGCTGGCCTCGCTGATAGGTTCGGGTATGGGCATACTTAACCCATGGAACTTGCAGATCATCATCGAAAACGCCAAAGTCCCGGTATTGGTAGATGCCGGTGTTGGTACAGCTTCAGACGCAGCCATTGCCATGGAGCTTGGCTGTGATGGTGTACTGATGAATACCGCTATCGCTGCAGCACGTGACCCTATACTCATGGCAGGTGCCATGAAAAAAGCAATTGAAGCGGGGCGCGAGGCCTATGTTGCTGGCCGTATGCCGAAAAAACTTTACTCGGCCACGCCCAGTTCGCCTACCACTGGCTTGATTTCCTGAAAGTAATTCATATGACTTCACACAAGCGCTATGAATTTTCGGTCTCTGTTGAAACAGCGTATGTGGAAGATCAATCGGACATCGAACAAAATCGCTATGTTTTTTCTTACACCATTATTATTACCAATACAGGCAGCATGGCAGCACAATTAATCAGTCGGCACTGGATTATTACTGATGCCAACGATAGTGTGCAGGAGGTTCGTGGTCTAGGCGTAGTTGGTGTGCAGCCCCTGCTGCAGCCAGGCGAGCATTTCCAGTACACCAGCGGTACGGTGTTGAATACCCCAATGGGTACTATGCACGGTAGTTATCACATCACAGCGGAAGACGGCACGCAGTTTGATACAACCATCGAACCTTTCATACTTTCCATGCCGCGTGTGCTGCATTGATTAGTAGTTCAATGCCAGCAGCTATGAAATTTTACTATTTACCGGTGTTGCTGGTCACACTTTTGGTGGCCTGTAGTCAGCAGCCAGTCAAACCAACGGCTCAGCCTATACCGAATTGCAGTTGCCCTGCAGCTGCAGAAGCACCTCCTATCCCGATTCCCGAAGCGCCAAAATCACCAGTAACCCCGCCAGCGGAAGCTCCCTTGCCTGATTACAGTTTGTTGCAGCCAGCTAGCTGGAGCGAATTAGAAGGGCTGAGCCAAGATAACCTGAGCAAAGCTTGGGATGCCTGGTTGCAAAGCTGCACTGCACTCAGAAACAAGCAGCCTTGGCAGGCTGCATGTTCAGCAGCAGAGGGTATTACACCCAGTAATGAGAACATTCAGGCTTATTTCCAACAATACTTTAACGTGTACCGCACGACTAATTTGGATGGTAGCGACACTGGCCTAATTACTGGCTATTACGAACCACTGCTCAAAGGAAGCCGTAACAAGACAGATAAATACCAATATCCGTTATATGCCAAACCAGACGACTTAGTGACCGTTGAGCTAGCCAGCCTTTACCCAGAGCTGGCGAACAAGCGTGTACGGGGAAGGCTGACAGGTAATCGCGTCATACCCTACTACACTCGTGGAGAAATTGATCTCGCCCCATCTCCTCTGGAAGGCAAAGAGCTGCTCTGGGTTGATGATGCAATCGATGCCTTTTTCCTGCAAATTCAGGGCTCCGGCCTGGTGCAGTTGGATACCGGCGAGAAGGTGCATGTCGGTTACGCAGATCAGAATGGCCAAGCCTATCAGTCAATAGGTCGTCTATTGATAGAGCGCGGTGAACTGACTGCTGACAAAGCTTCAATGCAAGGCATCAAGAATTGGGCGAGAAATAATCTCGATAAGTTGAGGGATTTGCTTAACAGCAACCCCAGCTATGTATTTTTCCGCGAGCTGCCAGCTGGCCTACCAGGCCCATTAGGGGCCTTGGGGGTGCCAATATTGGCAGAGCGTGCACTGGCTGTAGACCCGCATTATATACCTCTAGGTGCCCCAGCCTTTTTAGCGACTACTTACCCTAACAGCAGTAAGCCGTTGAATCGTTTGATGATGGCGCAAGATACCGGCGGAGCTATCAAGGGTGGCGTGCGCGCCGACTTGTTCTGGGGTGCAGGTAACGATGCAGGCAGATTAGCTGGTGCTATGAAACAGAAAGGCAAGATTTGGGTATTGCTGCCCAAGGGATGGTCGGCAGTTGATAAATAATGGTTGTGTGACCGAGCTTAACAGAATAGTGCTATCCAACTAAAAGTTGTGCGAAAGCGTGGTAAAACTGACAGAATAACCATAATTAAAAAAATAGATTGCAGCATGACACCATGCGTAACATAAAACCCAATTGTTTGGTTGGCTCCAGGCATGGCGTAAGCTTGGTGTACCTCATTTCACTTCTGTCCGCTTTTGCGGCAGATGCCAATGATTATTCAAATTCGACATCTAATCAGCTTGTCGATGTTCCATTCGAGCAGTTGGTGACGCTGGAAGTCTCCAGCGCTTCCAGATACCCCCAGCAAATCAGTGAGGCCCCCTCGGCCGCCGTAGTGGTGACCGCAGAGGAAATACGCACCTATGGTCATCGTACGTTGGCTGATGTGCTGCGCAGCATGCCAGGCCTGTATATCAGTAGTGATCATAGTTGGAGCTATATCGGCGTACGTGGGTTCTCACGTCCTGGCGATTACAACTCTCGCGTTCTGTTATTGGTCGACGGGTACCGGGTTAACGACAATGTCTATAACCAGGCGTACGTGGGCAACGAATTTCTGGTCGATGTGGATATGATTGAAAGAGTCGAGTTTATTCCAGGCCCAGGCGCTTCGGCTTATGGCGATAATGCTTTTTTCGGGGTGATTAATGTCATCACCAAGTCAGCTTCCTCTCTGAATGGTTCGACAGTTACAGCAGAAGCAGGAAGCCACGATAGCTATAAGGCCGGTTATCGTTACGGCGGGCGATTGGATAATGGCGCGGAACTCGTGATGTCAGCCACTGGTTACCATAGTGAGGGGCGAGATTGGTTCTTTCCAGAATTTGGCGCGACCGCACATGGTGTAGATACCGAACAATACGGCAAGCTATTCGCTAAATTCACCTATCAAGGCTGGGCGCTGGAAGCCGGCTACATGAAACGGCCCAAGCTCAATCCTGCCGCACCTTATGGCACCCTGTTTGACGATAAGCGCATGGAAACCGTGGATACTCAGGCTTTTGTTAATGCCAGTTATTACGATGCGCTATCCGATAAGCTTGATGTGTCAGGTAATTTTTATTATGGCATCTACAACTATGATGGCAATTATCCTTATGCGACAACTCTGAATGTTGATGAAACACGAGGTCAGCGTGCAGGTGGGGAATTACGCTTAATCAGTACTGCTGTCTCGGATCATAAAGTGATGGGGGGGATCGAGTACCAGCAAGATTTGCGTCAGGTACAACGTAATTTTGACACCTCACCTCTGTTTTTCTATACCAATGTCAACACCACCCAGAATAAATACGGGATTTTCGTACAAGATGAAATCACCTTGCGTGACGACCTTCTGCTCAATGCCGGTGTGCGTTATGACCATTACAGTATGTCTGGTGGAACAGTTAATCCACGCTTGGCCTTAATTTACCATCCCTTTGCCGGTAATAGTTTGAAACTGATTTATGGTTCAGCTTATCGTGCGCCAAATGCCTATGAAATGTTCTACGGGAGTGCTACTGAGCCGGCTTCGAGTCAGAAAGGCAACCCAGCATTGCAAGAAGAGACCATGCGCACATACGAAGCTGTGTTGGAACAGACTTTTAAAGAAGGTTGGCATAGTACGTTTTCCCTCTACCATTACCAGGTAAACAATCTGATTACGCAGATTACCGACCCTATAGATGGGAAATTGGTGTTCGTTAATCAAGACAAAATCAATACCACGGGCGTCGAATTGAGCGTGGATAAAACCTGGCATAACGGGTTACAGATGAAAGGCAACGTTAGTTACCAAGAGGCAAAAAATGCACTGACGGATCGCTTACTTGTTAATTCACCTCGCGTATTGGGTAAGCTGGCTCTGTCGGCTCCATTACCAGGCCATGCCTGGCGCACCGGGTTGGAGTTGCAATATACGGGACCGCGCCGTACCAATCTCGACGAGGTGGACGATTACACTTTGGTTAATTTGACGTTAACGAGAAATAATTGGTTACGGGGGCTGGATGTATCTTTCAGTGCCTATAACTTGTTCGACAAGAAGTATGCTGACCCAGCCGATCCTGGAAATTTCATACAAGATGTTTTGCCCCAAGATGGCCGCACCTTACGCTTAAAGCTGGATTATCATTTTTAATGAGGGCGTGTCTGTATAGAGTAGCGAAAAGTCTAGGGATATTATCCTTATGCTTGCTGGCATCCGAAGCCTACGGCGCGGGAACAGTCCCAGAGTATGAACTCAAGGCTGCCTATCTCTATAATTTTGCCTTGCTTACGACATGGCCGACAGAAAGCGCTGCACCAATGATATTTTGTGTGTTGGAGCATGATCCCTTGAGTACGCAGTTGGCCCTGTTGCAGGCTCGCAAGATACATAACAGGTCGATCATAGTGAAAGAGATTGTGATGCCCGAGGAGGCCCGCGCCTGTGATGTGTTGTATCTTGATGCAGTACAGCACGAAGTTTTGCTGGCAATAGTCGATATTGTGCGCAATGCGAGCATATTAACAGTGACAGACTCGCTCGACTCTGCGCGCACGGAGTTGGTGATCAATATGCGGTTGGAGGCAAGCAGGCTGGTTTTCGACGTGAATATGGCCAGCGCGCGTCGAGCAAAGCTGACATTCAGCTCCAAGCTTCTTAATCTGGCTAAAAGCATAAATTAGGAACTTATCTAGTGGAATTCGCAACTTGGCTGAGTTACAAATCGGGACATTTCGGTCGCCAGAAAATTAATCTGGCGATGGTCGGCGCCGCTTTGCTTCTTGCAAGCGTAGTATTGATTGTTGCCGAGTACGTTATTTTGCGTGCTTCACTGATAAATCAGCTGGATGTACAGGCCAAAATCATCGGTGCCAATAGTGCTGCAGCCATGCTATTCAGTGATCGGAACGCTGCCAAAGAAATCCTGAACACGCTAGAGGCTTCGCCTAGTATCGATTTAGCAGTGCTTTATACAACCTCAGGCAAGATTTTTGTTGAATATCGGCGTGAGGGAGTTTCGAAAGATTCGATTCTGCCGCTAGCGCCGCAGCCTCAATTTCAAAGACTAAGTTTCACCTCTGCTGAGCTTTCGCAAATTGTAGGTATAGAAAATAATAATGTTGGCACCATTTATGTGCGTTCCAACTTACACCAACTATATATTCATCTGCTTTGGTATATCGGCATTAGCGTGTTTGTCATTATCGCCATCATAGGTGCCTCTGCATTGTTATTAAGACGTTTGCAGGGAGTCATTGTGCATGCAGAGGAGCGAATGGGTTATTTAGCCTATTACGATACCATTACCAGCCTGCCCAACCGCCATGCCTTTAATGAGCGTTTTGCGACGATGTTGCAAGAAGGGCATGACGAGGGTCACAAACTTGCACTGTTATTTCTTGATCTGGACGATTTCAAGGTAGTTAACGACACACTGGGACATTCAATTGGGGACATGCTATTGAAGGCGGTTGCTGAAAGATTATTAACTTGTGTGCGGCAAGGTGATGTGGTCTGTCGCGTAGGTGGTGACGAATTTGCCATGATTCTAACGGATGATAAAACCATGGATGCAGCTGCTACCGTAGCGGAAAAGTTCATTCGTGCCCTAATGACCCCTTTTAATATCGCGGACCACAATCTTTATGTGGGTGCGAGTATCGGAATTAGCGCATTCCCGCAGGATGGCCAAGACGTCTCTACCCTACTCAGAAATGCCGATGCCGCCATGTATTTTGCCAAAGCGCGAGGCAAGAACAACTACCAGTTGTTTTCTGGTGAAATGCACAAGGAAACGATGCATCGCCTAGCCTTGGAGGGTGACCTGCGCAATGCGCTGGAGCGGGGGGAGTTTGAGCTGAGATATCAGCCTATTATCGAATTGAGCACTGGCCGTATTGTAGCTGCAGAAGCCCTGTTGCGTTGGTGTCATCCCGAAAAGGGGGTAATCAGCCCCGATAACTTTATTCCACTGGCAGAGGAAACCGGGCTAATTACTACCATCGGCGAGTGGGTTTTAAGGACAGCCTGTATGGATGCACAGGTCTGGCAAGCAGTAAATAACGGTATGCAAGTCAGTGTTAACCTTTCCGGGAGACAGTTCCAAGAAGATCATCTAATCGCAAGCATTAGTTCAATTCTCGAAGAAACCGGACTTAACCCACAATTGCTGACGCTGGAAATTACGGAAAGCGTATTGATGAAGCATGCTGAGGTGACCATATCAAGCTTGCGCCGATTGCAAGAGATGGGAATCAGTCTTTCTATTGATGATTTTGGCACCGGGTATTCTTCCATGACTTATCTAAAACGTTTTCCTGTGGCAAAACTTAAGATAGATCAAAGTTTTGTTCGCGACATCCCACATGATACGGATGATGTTGCTATTGTGATGGCCACTATCAGAATGGCTCACGGACTCAAGTTAGAGATTGTGGCAGAAGGGGTAGAGACACGGGAGCAGGCGGAGTTTTTGTATAAAAATGGATGCGATCTAGTCCAAGGCTTTTTGTTTAGCAGGCCAGTTGAACACTCGGAATTGCTTGAAATATGCAAAACCAATCTGCAGAAGCCACCTTATAAATGGTACGAATGGGTGCTGGAGAGTAGTTGACGAAAGTATTAATGAGAGGTAATTCGAGTAATTTTGAAGAACCGAAACAATCGACAAACAAAAATGGACGCCTAGGCGTCCATTTCTTATACGAGCAACGTTAAAAAATTAACGATTGCAAACGTACATGGTTACTTCAAAACCGAAACGCATTTCGGTAGCAGCTGGCTTGGTCCACATGGTTGTATCTCCTTTTTAGATTTGATTCGCGTTGCTAGCGCTTTACAGCATTTGCATCACGTGTTGCAGACTATAAGCCTGTCCAGAATATTTTTACTGCCTAAACTCATTAAAAGCCACTAATGATTTTCATTAGATTGTTAATAAATTGTAACTGTCATGTTATCTGTGGGTTTTAACCCTCAGCCAGGCCAGCGTAGTAATAGCAATCAAAACCACAGTTCCTACAATGACGGTAGAGGTCACCACCGGTGTGCCCTGTTTGTCGAGCAAGGTATAAAAACCGATCATGAGTAGCATGCAGAAATTTTCGAAGAAATTTTGCACGGCAATTGCGTGGCCGGTGCCTACGGATTCATGCCCGCGCTCCTGTAGCAAGGCGTTGAGCGGCACGACATAGAAACCACCACAGGCACCGGTAATGATGAGTATGAAAATCGCCATATACAGGTTATCGACAAATGCAAATGCCATGATCAGGCCACCGATCAGGATGCCGGCCGGCAAGGCACGATTAATGGTCTTGAGGTTTACGAATTTAGCCGCGGCTACTGCCCCTAGTGCAATGCCTATGGCCACAGCGCCGCTCAGATTGGCTGCCATGCTTAGCGCTTTTGCATCGTCAGAAATTGTGAGCGCCACTGGTACCCATGCCACCAGCAGAAAACGCAGCGTGCTGCCCGCTCCCCAGAAGACGCTGGTGCCTATCAGCGAAACCCGTGCATCGGCATTGCTGAACAAGACGCGCAAAGCATGGATAAAATCCCTGAACAGCACAGGGGCAGAAAAATGATTGATTG
Source organism: Methylophilaceae bacterium (assembly GCA_036560445.1). Lineage (GTDB taxonomy): Bacteria > Pseudomonadota > Gammaproteobacteria > Burkholderiales > Methylophilaceae > DATBRG01. Next base: position 113,446 of record DATBRG010000004.1, on the reverse strand, counting down.
GATGTGCTGGTGGCAGCCGCGGTATCAGGAGATTTGCGCCCGCCGCAACCAGGTAGCAGGAGGTAATGGCAGTTAGAGCACCGGATACGGACTGGCTTGCCAATGCCCCGCCGACAATAGCGCCCAACAGTATGGCAACGATGGTGGAGCCTTCCATCATGCTGTTGGCTTTGACTAGCTTATCGGCACTTACTAATTCGCTCAGAATGCCGTATTTTGCCGGTGAATAAGCCGCAGCGCCGATACCTACCATGCCATAGGCTAACAAAGGATGCAGTCCGGAGAGCATAGCCGCAGCGCCGATAAATTTCATGGCGTTAGCAATCAACATGACACGGCCCTTGGGTAAGGTATCTGCAAAGGGCCCGACAAAAGGCGCTAGTACAATAAAAGCCACCACAAAGAACTCTTGTAACAATGGTGTTTGCCAACCCGGTGCTGCTTGTGATTTGAGTAGTGCAATCGCTGCAAACAACAGGGCATTATCTGCCAGTGCCGAGATGAATTGGGCAAGCAGAACTGCAATCATGCCGCGCGAAAAAAGGTTGTTATTCATATTTTTAGTTTCCTTGTCCTGAACCCGTTAACTGCTTTGTCAGCCAGCGATTGCTTTGCTCAAATTTGGTGATATCAATATGGCCTGCACCCTTTATCCATTCAATATCCGCATTACCTTTAGCAGCTTTCATTAATGCTATTGCGTGTTCGGGCTTGATCAAGGCATCTGCCGTACCATGAATGGCATGGATGTCACCTCTTACTTTGCCTATCCATTGCACAGCGGATAATGGGTAACGCATTAACAAACCCACAGGCATGATAAATGGCTCGTTGTCCTTCGCAACACTAAGCAATGAATCATAAGGTGAAACTAGCAATACGCGGTGACCAGGGTGCTTGCTGGCAATATAGAGCGCCAACCCGCTACCCATGGAGCGCCCGTAGAACACGATACGGGAGTCAGATTCGTGCTTTAGAAGCCACTGGTAAGAGGTTTCGGTATCCTTGAGTAAATCGTGTTCGCTGAACCAGCAGTCGTCAGACTTGCCGTATCCAGGATAGTCCCAGCCCATTACGCTATATCCAAGATCGAGAAATTTTTGTGCCTGGATTTGCACGCTTACCATACTTTCGCCGTTACCATGAAAAATCATCACGGTTCCACGCGATTGCTTGAGTCGCCAGCTTGCTACATGCAGTTTTCCGCATTGGCCAGCGATCATGGCTTGTTCTTGCAAATCACCGGCTGTCGGCTGCCAGGTTGTGTCTACAACAGGCGCCATATAGGCCGGAAACAGCATGCGTTTTTGCATAACATAAACGACTACGCATGCCAGTGCATAAGTAATTAGTAGGCAATATAGAAAATACCTTAGTAAGTTCTTCTTGGTCATGCGACAGGGGTCTCAAAAAATCTGCGAGACTCAAATATGTTTGGAGAGAAGCTATGGCCCTCATATGTCAGGAGGCGCTTCAGCGCAAAATCGAACAACAAGGCATTATGTTTCTTAATTTCCTGCAAGAAGGTTACGGTCATGTCATTAAGCAGGCCTGCCCGACCAAGGTTGGCAGCATCTGTTAGTGGCATGATCGCGGGCAGCGGATAATCAGAACCGTTAATTAAACGCGAATGCCACTCGGTCTTTGCGAGCAGTGGTTTGATTGACCATTCATGGTTACGTAACGCGATGGCTGAAATTTCCCCTACCAACAATTTTTCATAGGCGGGGGTATTCATCATGCGGGTAAATAATTCAAAGCTCTTTACACGTGAACTATCCTTCCCTTTATCCAGGTCTACGTCGTCGCCATCAGTGGCGCAGTGTGCCAAGGCAACTTTTACGCCATGATCTAGTGCACGCCTCAGGCGTAGCGGATTGGCATAATCCTGATTTCCGCCTTGTACAGCGCTTTCACGGCCCGTATGGCTGATGATGGGTAGTTTTAGGTCGGCAGCGGCTTGATAGAAACGGTCACATTTACTGGAAAGCGGATTCATACCCATGGCCGTGGGCAGCCATTTGATGGCTTTCGCACCTTGAGCCTTGGCTTGCTGTAAGGCGTCTATGCAATCGGCTCGGTAGGGATGTATGGAGGCTACCCACTCGAACGATTCGGGATGTGAACGGGCAATCTCAGCGGCGTAACTGTCGGGGATATGGAAAATAGAGCGATTTTTATCGGGTTGTCCATTCTCATCGTGAAACCACTCAAAGGCGAACAGCATGGCTTTACAACCAGGTTTCATCCCTGCAACTAATGACAACAGCCTGGCTACATAGCTGCGATCGCTTTCCTTGTCAGCGACACAGCCGCCATTCATATAAAAATGCTTTTGCAGTTTGAGTATAGGGTGGAGGTAGCTCTCCATATCAGGGTTGAACCATGCACCAGAGCCAGAATCACCCGTACCGACTAGGTGTACATGGCAATCCCAGACCTGGGTGGGATCTATACCCTGCCAGATTTGTTGGTATAACGGATGCTCAATAAGCTCATTCGGTAAACCGCTTAAACAGGGATTGCTGAGCCCAGTCTTGAAAAGGTCTGCTGGCCAATAAGGATAAGCTGCATATGCCAGACTGCTTCCGGTCAGGGCGGATAATCCCAGTAAAAACTGGCGACGCTGCATCAGGCGTTTTCCGCCAATGTTTTTAGCGTTACATAATCAGTTTTGCCGGTTCCGAGCAAGGGCAATTCCTTGAGTGCGACGATTTTGCGCGGTATGGCCAGTTCCGGGCTACCAAGCTCACGCCCAGCAGTTTGTAGGGCTTCGCGTGAGAGTGCGGCGTCAGTGGTAAAGAGTACGATATTCTCGCCACGTTGAGAGTCTGTCTGAGTACTTGCGGCGTGTTGTAGATTCGGTGAGGCAGTGTGGGCGATTTGCTCGACACTTTCCAAAGAAACCATTTCACCAGCAATTTTGGCAAAGCGCTTGACGCGTCCGAGAATGCGTACAAAACCATTGGCATCAATATCAACAATATCACCGGTACTGTACCAGCCATCCGTGGGAGGTTTAAGTACACCGGGATGATCATAAAGGTAATAACCAAGCATCACATTCGGCCCCCTGACTGACAGCAAGCCACCATGCTCTATGCCAGGGACTGCTTCCAGCTTAGGTTCCAAGCCCGGTAACAATGGCCCTACAGTACCAGCCAGGTTAGTCATTGGGGTATTAACTGCTAATACGGGTGCGCACTCTGTGCTTCCATAGCCTTCGAGGATGCGGATGCCGAATTTCTCCATCCAGGTTTTGCGCACTTCTTCGTTAAGTTTCTCAGCACCGGCAACTACATAGCGTAGTTTGTAGAAATCATAAGGGTGGGCAAATCTGGCATAGTTGCCGAGAAAAGTGCTAGTGCCAAATAATACGGTGCAGCCGCGGTCGTAGATTACTTCCGGGATTACGCGGTAGTGCAGCGGTGATGGGTAAAGGAACAGTTTGCTGCCAGTGACCAGCGGCATGATACCGCCGCATGTGAAACCAAAAGCATGGAACAGCGGTAGAGCGATCATGAATTTATCGGAAGGTGAGAAATCAATGACTGCGCGAATCTGGGCAATATTGGCAAGGATGCCACGGTGTGAATGTACGACCCCTTTGGGTTTGCCTTCGGAGCCAGATGTAAACAATATGACCGCAGGCTCATCCGGTTGGTTAGATTTTGCGATCAGGCTAGGGAAACGTAAGGCGAAAGCCATGAGCCAGAGTTTATCGAGCAGGCTGAACTGGTTGCGTAGCTCTTCCAGATAGATTACATGCACATTTTGCAAGGCATCGACTACGTCAGTGAGTTTTGCTGTTTCGAGAAATTGTTTCGAAGTAATGATGGTTTTTACGTTAGCGGCGATACAGGCGTTCTGCATCCCAGCGGTTCCTGCGGTGTAATTTAGCATGGCAGGCACACGCTGCATGGCGCTCATGCCAAAAATCAGACAGACGGTGTTGGAAACATTGGGTAACAAAATCCCGATGGCCTCATTTGGCTTGCTGATTTTTTGCACGAGTCGGCCCAAAGCCAGGCTCTTTTTCAACAGTTCGCCATAGCTTTCCTCTACCTGGCGCATATCTTCTACCAGTTTAGTTTTGCGGCCATGGATATTGATAGCGTCGAGAAATGCGCTGAATAGGGTTTGCACGGGTTGTGATTTGAACAACATCTCCTGCATGATGCGGCGCATAGCCTCGCCCGATAACCGCCTTCTTAGCTTGGCGCTCGGTGCATCGGGCATGGTGATTTGTGTTGTCGGCAAGATGGATAGCGTTACTTTAGGCAGTATCTTGCGTGGATAATCGCCGGAAAGACGGCTGAAATAAGAGCGAGCGGCACCATCCAAACGAACCGGTACTAAAGTTGCACCAGTTTTGGCGGCGACAAAACCAGGGCCGTCATAGACTTTCATCAAGCTTCCGGTCAGCGTGATACGTCCTTCAGGGAAAATCACTACTGATTCGCCGGACTCCAGCAATTTGATCACTTTTTTCATGGCCAATGGGCTGGTCGGGTCTACCTCCAGATAAGGCACTAGGCGCAGCATCTGTCGAAATAACCAGTTATTAAGTACGGTGGTATGCACGACGAAGGTTGCACGAAATGGCAGAAACAGCCCGAGCAGCAGGCCGTCCAAAAATGATTCATGGTTGGCGATAATCAGAAGTTTGCCATGTGCAGGTGCATTTTCCTTACCACGAACTTCGATACGAAACAGCAGGCGACATAAAACACGTAACAATGAAGCAACCATAAAGCCCTCTTATTTTTAGGTTTGGGTGTTGATGTAAGCTAGCACACGGCGCAATGCGTCAGCCACGACTTCTTTATTTATCCAGAAATAGACTTCCTTACCGATTTTCTCGCTTTTCAATGCTCCGCTTAGGCGTAATACCTTAAGGTGATGCGAAACAGCCGTGCGACTCAAGGTAGAAGCTGCGACAATCTGCATAATGTTCATACGTTCGCTCGGTTCGAAAGCCAACAGTATCCGTTGGCGCTGTTCATCGCCCAGTGCTACAAATAGCTCTGACGTGCCTTGCCATTCATCCGGAATCGTAACTATTGTTTTCATAACTATATAATTAGTTATTTAGTTATGTTGGTCAAGTATTTTTTCAAATTAATGACCAATTCGCTAATATACTTACCTTTGTAGGATGCAATTAATGCCAGACCAGCGTTTCGCCCAAATTTCAGAACTCTCGGATCTATGTCGTTCCATCGAGCAAACTGGCTTCAGTTTTGCTGCGGATACTAACGTGCGCAGATGGTTGGAGGCGGGTGCCCCGGATGCGCTCAATGACTGGGAGGCTTTTGCTGCCAGTTGGGATGGTATGCCACTGGATCAATACATGGCGGATGGTGGTCGTTATCGCCGGCGCCGTTATGCAACTTTGAGTACCGAGGCCAATGGCAGTGAAATCAGGCTGGAGCCACATCAACCACATTATCAAAGCCTGGATTACAACGCGCTTAACGGTGGGGTTGCCCGCGAATATGAGCCTATTCCAGAGGCGGTAGTGCTCGGCAATACCATGCAGAGCGCGTTGCAGCTTTGTTTGCATGTATTCGGCAAGATGTTACCAGGTGCAGCGTGGCATATTGAGTGCCACCAGTTTCGTATTGAAGCCAGTACCAAGGCAGAAGGTAAACCTACCCCTGAGGGCGTTCACCGTGATGGCGTGGATTTTGTATTAGTAATGATGGTCAGGCGCGTGAATATCTCCAGCGGTACTACCACTATGCACGATTTGGAGCAGCGCAAATTGGACAGCTTTACCCTGACCAAGCCGCTGGATTGTGCCATCGTCAATGATAGACGCTGCATGCACGGTGTAACACCGGTGGAGCAGATCGATCCTAGCAGGCCCGCTTATCGCGATGTGCTGGTAGTGACGTTCAGGAAAGTGAACCAGGTCTAACAAAACTAGCTGCGAACCTTGCACGCAAACCACCGATAGCGGTTTCCCCAGTATCAAGAATTAAAAACAATTGAAATCTTTGCCACAAATGTCACTAGAGTCTATATCCCCATTACAGAACCATACCTTTTTAAGGCTACTGGCTTATCGCCTGCAGATCGTACTAGCCTATCAGATTATGGCGGTGGTGGTCGGTTGGCATGTTTACGAGCTGACTGGTGATCCGCTTGCCCTTGGTCTGATAGGGTTGGCCGAGGTTATCCCATATTTTGGCTCGGCTTTATTTGCGGGTTATGCTGTAGATCATTATTCACGACGATTATTCGGTGTGCTGGCAGGCGTGCTGTTAAGTATCAACGCACTAACTTTGATGGCCGTTTCGCTGGGCTGGATAGCAGGTAATCCAACCCTGTGGATTTATGCCTCGATAGCCTGTGTAGGCTTTATTCGCGCTTTTATTGGCCCTACTTACAACGCCTTGTTTGCACTGATCTTGCCCCGTGAGCAATATGCACGAGCGGCTGGTTTGGGCAGCTCTGTGTTCCAGTTGGGGCTGGTGGTTGGCCCGGCGCTTGGCGGCGCGCTGGTTGGTTGGGTCAGTATCAGCGCAGCATATGCAGTGGCGGTAATGCTAAGCCTAGGGTCAGCTGTAGCCTTGCTATTGTTGAAAATAGACGAACCGCCTTCAGCCGAAAGCGCTCCCGTATTTACCAGCATAGCCGAGGGCCTGCGCTTCGTTTACAGCAACCAGATCATTCTGGCAGCACAAGCGCTGGACATGTTTGCGGTGTTGTTTGGCGGTGCCGTTTCCATGCTGCCGGCATTTATCCACGATATTTATCATTACGGGCCAGAAGGACTCGGCATATTACGCGCCGCGCCAGCCATCGGTGCAATTGCAACCGGCATCGTGCTTGCACGTCATCCACTGAGTAAAAATGCGGGCCGCGCATTGTTGATGGCGATTGCTGGTTTTGGCGTATGCATCATACTTTTCGCGCTAACCTCACATTTCTGGGTAGCTGCATTCCTGCTCATGCTGTCGGGGGCATTCGATGGTGTATCGGTGGTGCTGCGTAGCACTATCATGCAACTGGTGACGCCAGATCACATGCGTGGCCGGGTAGCGGCAATCAACGGTATTTTTATTGGTTCGTCTAACGAACTGGGGGCGTTTGAATCAGGCTTGGCGGCGCGCCTGATGGGCCTGATTCCGTCAGTGATTTTTGGAGGGATGATGACGATAAGTATAGTCTTGGCTACGGCCAAACTGGCACCTAGGCTGCGTAAGCTGGATTTACGACAGTTACACTAAAGCGTTAATAGTCTGCGCTTCTGCCGGTGGCATAACTCATGGACACATCATTTTGCCATTCGCCGCAATGCGCGCAGCGATGATCGTGCATAGTCTGGCTCAAAACCAGTTGGTCGCTATTACAAAACTTACACACTAGCGCAGGTTTGTCGGCGACTTTGTGGTGAGTCTCATGATGTTCAGTGGCAACTTTGGTACTACCTAATCCGTATTTGTTATCCATGGCGACCTCCGCAGTTAATCCATAGATGCTTTGAAGCGAAACATATCGCTAAGGCTAAATGTGATAGTAATCCTTTTATGCCTAGCTTTCAAAAGGGTGTGAAGAATCAGTTTTTGTATATGACGTAGCTTAATCTGCTATTACTAATACACGTGAATTCCACTAACCAGCTTTACGAAAAGTAAGGTTGAGGCGCTGGCTATCCAACAGGGGATGATGATTCTGTTTTAGTGGCAATATCCCGTGATAACGCATCCGGTCTGGCCCGCCCCACACCAGGACATCGCCATGGCTAAGTAAAATCCGCTGGGTTTTATCCGTACGTTTAAAACCACCAAACTGGAATATTGCTGGCACGCCTAAAGAAACCGATACGATGGATTGGCTGAAGTCGATCTCGTTCTTATCCTGGTGCAAGCTCATTCTGGCACCTGTCTCATAACGGTTGATCAGGCAGGCGTCGGGGGAAAAAGCAGCAAAGCCCGCTGCTAAAGCAGCGCTCGCAGCAAGCTCGAGAAAAACGCTTGGTATCACAGGCCAAGGCTTACAGGTCATGGGGTCAACCGTATCATAACGATAGCCGCTACGGTCTGTTACCCAGCCTAAATGTCCGCAGTTAGTCATGGCGACTGACATCTCAAAGCCACCGGGGGTGACCATGTTGCGAAAAGGTGATTCTGCTTCGATTGCCTTCACTGCAGCTAGCAATGCCCGTTCGTTGGCTAGGGCTAAGCCAGGTAAAAGCACACTACCGGGGCCTAGTCGCTGCTGGCCGATGTTGGAGGCAATGAATAAATCCATATTCACTTATGGCGTTCCATTTCTGCAGGCATGGCCTCTCGCTCAAGTAGTGCACGTTTGCGTTCAACACCCCAACGGTAGCCGGATAATCCACCGTCATTCCTCACTACCCGATGGCAGGGGATAGCAACTGCTAGGGCGTTGGCAGCACAGGCACTGGCGACTGCTCGTATGGCCTTGGGAGCGCCGATTTTATTTGCGATCTCGCTATAGCTCGCGGTTGAGCCTGCTGGTATCGCACGCAATGCTTGCCATACACGCTGCTGAAAAGCTGTACCGCGTATATCTAGCGGCAGGTTAAGGCCTATAGCAGGCGCTTCAACAAAACCGACTACTTGGGCAACCAACTGCTCAAAAGCCGCATCACTACCAATCAGGTTGGATTTGGGGAATCTATCTTGCAGATCCCGCGCTAACATATCCGGGTCATCACCCATCAGGATTGCGCAGACCCCCTTGTCGCTGGCCGCAACAAGGATTGAGCCTAGTGAGCATTCACCAATGGCGAAGCGTAACTCGGTCATAGTGCCACCCGAGCGATAGTTGCTAGGGGTCATTCCCAGTAACTGCTCAGCCTTTTCATAGAAGCGGCTGTTCGAGTTGTAACCGGCATCGAAGATGGCATTGGTCACACTGGCGCCACGCCGGAGCTCGCTGCGTAGGCGCTTGCCTCTATGAGCAGCAGCATAGCCTTTCGGCGTCAGCCCGGTAATCGCCTTGAATACGCGGTGGAAATAATAACTGCTGAAGCCAGCACGCATGGCAAGCTCATCGAGCGTAGGCATGTTTTCCGATTGCTCAATCAAGCGGCAGATTGCCGTAACGGTAACGGCATGTTGTTCTGCCAAAGTCGCCTGGTCGGGCCTACAGCGTTTGCAAGGACGAAACCCGGCTTTTTCGGCGGCTTCACGCGTCGTGTGAAACTGCACATTTTCTGGCCTTGCGGGGCGCGCGGCGCAGGAAGGCTTGCAGTAAACCCCGGTGGTTTTCACTGAATAGTAGAATTTGCCATCCATGGCTGAATCACGAGCAAGTACCGATATCCAGCGCGGGTCTTGCTCAGTCTTGCTGGCAAGCTGTAGGTTCTTTACATTAGCTTTCATAGAAAAATCCTTTAAGGTTTGACCACGTTGCTAATCTAACAATCGCAATCAAACCCTACACTCCGAGTCTTGCTTTTGAATTCGATTTTGTTTGAAACGCAAGATTAGGGATTGCACATCATAAATCTATTGCCTAAAGTCGGTACACATCTAGAACAATTGCCTGCATCCTATGAAGCAATATGAAACTGCAACGCGTTTTCTGGCCGCGCTTGATAAAGACTGGGCCATGCTGATTGAAGCTGTGGGCCCATGCGGCCTTGAGCTTAAAGCCGAGCGTGAACCCTACGAGGCGCTGGTGAGGGCGGTGGCCTACCAGCAACTGCACGGCAAGGCAGCCGATGCCATCATCGGCAGGCTGCTGAATCTGAATGCTGGGCGAATACCACTGCCGGAACAGATGCTGAAGCTGGAGTTTGATGCGCTCAGGGCCTGCGGTTTTTCCGGGCGCAAGATCGAGACTATCAAAGGTATTGCCGAAGGCACATTGAGCGGTTTAGTCCCTAATCGGCTAAGTGCTGAGAGCATGCCTGATAATGAATTGATTGAGCGGCTGGTGAGTTTGCGCGGCATAGGCCGCTGGACGGTGGAAATGTTGTTGATGTTCACACTGGCACGGCAGGATATTCTGCCCGTGGATGATCTTGGCGTGCGCGAGGGTTATAGGCGGCTTAAGGGTTTGGCAGTGGCGCCAACGCCCAAGGCACTCAGGCAGTTGGGCGAGGCCTGGAGCCCTTACCGTACAATTGCTTCGTGGTATTTATGGAGAGTGCCCACATCTCTGTGAAGCGTCATCAGGGAGCTAGTGTGAATTCAACTGGTACGAGCCTGTCTAAAATCTGAGAATATACGCCATCAGCATTCTAACCATATTAAGGACACATCATGATTTCCATGTACGACGCATCCATCCCAGTATTTAAGCGATTTCTGACCAACCTTTCGACTATCCTGACCAAGGCCAACGCTTACGCCGATGCTAAGGGTATAGAGCATAGCGCCCTGCTTACAGCCCGGCTTTATCCCGACATGTATCCGTTTACTCGCCAAGTGCAGATAGCTACCGATATGGCCAAGGGCGCCGTTGCTCGTCTCGCTGGTGTTGATATTCCCAAGTATGAAGATAATGAGGCTAGCTTTGCCGAATTACAGCAGCGAATTGCCAAAACGCTGACATTTATCGATAGCATCAAGCCTGGGCAGTTAGTTGGTTCGGAGAGCCGCGATATCATCATCACCGTGCGTGATACCAAGCTGGAGTTCAAGGGCCAGCAATATTTGTTGAATTGGGTTCAGCCGAATGTATATTTCCATGTCACCACTGCCTATAACATTCTGCGCCATAATGGCCTCGAGTTAGGCAAACGAGATTATCTGGCGGGATTGTAATTCTCAAGCGTAACAGTCGATTTAACCTTACCACTTAACCTTGCGCCATGGGTTAATAGCTCGGGCCAGCGCTGCAGTATAGGCAGTACGGTATTAGCCAGCCATGGCCGCATCGCAGCATGTGCAAACACTGCCGCGAGCCGAATACGCGGTGCAAAGCTTTGCTGCCATTGCCTTGTGTAGTCTTGCTGTAGTGATTCGTAGCCGTTGCCTGATGATAGTTCGCTGCGTTTTGCTATCAGTTTCTCGCTAAGTAGCCAGGCTGATTGCATAGCCATGCTCATACCCTCGCCAATGATAGGGTGGGCCTCCCCCGCCGCATTGCCAATCAGCAGATGCTTGCTATGCTTGTTGATGCGGATGCCAGGCCTGATCGGGCCTACGCTCAGCCAAGCCCCTTCTTGCTTGGCATCAGATAGGGCGCTTGCCACACCGCCACACGATTTTTCCAGGTAAGCCTCAACACAGGCAGCAGCAGTAGCGTGCGGCATTTGCAGCCGACAGGCGCTAAGCGTGTCACGGCGAATACAACACGCCAGCGTGCTTATGCCATGGTCACCCAGCACCATGCCGCCATAACCACCGGCAAAGGCCATTACTGGTAGTAAGCCGGGTGTCAGCTTAGTGTTGCTGAAATTGGCTTTGAAGGCGAATAAATCGCTAGCCTCATGTGGCTGGCGCGATTGGCTACGCTCGTCTGGCGTCAATTCCCATGAGCCATGAGCCGCAATTATTAGCGGCGTGCTCAATGTGATAGCTTCATCTGTATTTTCGGGCCGGGCAATACAACTGAAATTACCCGGTTCGCCCTCAATGACGCGCACGAACCAGGGTTGTAATACAGTTGCGCCAACTGCTTTGGCGCGGTTGAGCAAAAGGGTATCGAGGTGTTCCCGGCCCAGTGCTCGTCCCCATGCGTGCTTGCCTTCAGCCAGTGGCGGTAAGCTGGCAACTACGGTTCTGCTACCGCTCATTAGCGCGACTTGAGTAAGCGGCGGTCCAGCAAGCTGATCAAAGGCTTCACCTACCCCTAACGCGTCGAGTAATTCAAGGTTGGGTGCGGCAATACATTCACCACAAACTTTACGCCGCGGGAATGGCTGCTTTTCTAGTAATGCAACTGACCATCCGGCCTGCGCCAGCAGAATAGCGGCCGTTGAACCAGCGGGTCCGGCCCCGATGATGATGGCGTCATAGTGTGTTTGCATGGATGTGCGGTTGTTGGTTTACAGCGAACAGGCAATGGCTAAACAGACCGGCCGCATACTCGGTGAGCCACCAGTTTTGCTGGTGCTCTTGTTGTGGCCATAACGCCGATAACTCATGGTCGCGAAACCCGGCATGTACACTCAGTACGGCGTCTTCACGCGTGACAGCGTTAGTGCCAAGCAGGCCTATGAGGTGGCTACCAGCAAGAGGTAGCCATGCACGGCGTGGCTCGCAAGCAATAAAGTATTGCGTTCGTGCAGCGATGCCAGCCAGCAGGTTCGATAACTCGTCACCCTCAAAGTGGTGAACAAATAAATTAGTGATGCTCAGATCCCACTGCATCTCGACTGGATGGGCTATCCAATCCAGCACATCAGCTTGCAGAATTTCCACCCGCCAGCCGAGGTGATGGAATGCTCGAATGGTTTGCTCGCTCACCAGGTTTTGCCGATCCAGCAAGGTAAGTTGCACATTTGGCCATTGCTTGGCTAGCTTGTTGGCAATATCTAGCATCAAGCTACCATCACCTGCACCCAGCTCGAGGATGCGTTTTGGGGATTGCGGCAGGCGCTTTATGGCCTTGAGCAGTATGGCCCCGCTACCCATGATGCGATTGACGCGCCGCAGGTCTCGACGCGATCCTATAGCCAGTGGGTCGTTCTCAGCCAGATGATCCAGAGTTTCCGGGTTAACAAGTCTTGGCAGAGGCATGATTGCTAATCGACCTTGAGCAGAGCCGCATGGCAACTGAAACCCGCGCCAAATGAAGACATCATCCACCAGCCGCCTTCAGCACCATCAGCCAATGCAGCCTGCAGTACAAAATAGACGAAAGCGCTACTCAGGTTGCCATAGTTGTAGAGAATGGATGCGCTATAGCGGAAATCTTCTGCTTCAATACCCAATTCATTTTCCAGCGCCAGTAGTACGTCACGGCCACCGGCATGCATGATCCAGTTGCTGATTTTAGCCCGGGTGACGCCATTATTTTTTAATAAGGTTTCTGTCACCTTGCGCACATGTTCTGCAGCGAGTCGTGGTACGCGACGGGTAAGGATGTTGCGCAGCATGCCTTGCCGCTGTTCAAACATCAGGGCCGTACGCTGCTGCGGGTTAATCAGTGAGCCGCTACCCGTGAATTCCACACTTCGTTTATGCGTAGCAGGCTGGGTGGATAGCACTGCGGCTCCGGCGCCATCGCCAAATAGGCAGGCACTGATCAGAATGCCGGCGTCATCATCCAGATACATGGCTGCACTGCAAACTTCTACGCAGATGGATAACACATGCTGGCATTTGCCTGAGGCTAGCAGCGCATCGCCTAGTTGCCAGTTAGGCAAGGCGCCAGCGCAACCTTGGCCGACCAGATCAAAAGCCAATATATCGGGCCGAAGTTGCAGTTGCTCGATGGCATAGCCGCTTAGTCCGGGGCATAGGTAACCGGTACAGGTGCTGACGATGACTGCGTCGATTTCACTGGCATCCAACCTTGCTTCCGACAGAGCCTTTCGCCCTGCTGCCCTTGCCAAGCCAGGCGCATTTGCCAGAAAGCGCTTATGCAGAGTGTCAGGGTCGATCTCGAATACTTCTTCCAGCCGATCTACGGCGAGGTAGCGCATGCCTATCCCGTTATCGTGCGATAGCACAGCCTCGACAATGGCACGTGCGCGGATACCCAAACGAGCATACCAGGCTGAGGCTTTGAAAGCCTCTAGACATTCGGCTTTGCTATAGCGTTGCAAAGGTGTAGCTGTACCAATTCCGTTAACGTGCATCAATAGCTTTCTGGTTGGGGCAGGTTAAACAAGTTGACCAGCATATAACGTCTTAGTTGAAAGTCTATGTGAAATTGTTAACTCAGCAATCGATAATAAAAAACGCCAGCACTAGGCTGGCGTTGTGTTTGCAAGCTGCAGTTTGAACTCAGTTCAAAGCGTCTTTGAGTGCTTTGCCTGCGGTGAAGGCGGGTGCCTTGCGAGCAGCGATCTTGAGTTCTTTACCGGTTTGCGGGTTACGGCCAGTGCGAGCAGCACGGGCGTTTACCTTGAAAGTACCAAAGCCGATCAAGGTAACGCTGTCGCCACCTTTAAGGGCTTTGGTTACTGAAGCGGTAAAGGCATCAACTACTTTAGCTGCTGCTGCTTTGCTAATGTCGGCTTCTGCAGCGATTTGTGCAATCAGTTCTTGTTTATTCATTGGTATTTTTTCTCAAAGGATTTTGGGAACGGCTATCTTAACCCAGACTGGGCCATGATATGTGTTAACAAACACACAATTTCACAATTTTTGCCTAATAAAATGCAAACCCATACCAGAAACCCTCATCAATAGGCGTATCTACCAGCTTACCTCGCATAATCAGGTGGTGGTGGAGGGGGCGGGTAATTGTCTCGAGGGCTTGCAACTCTCGCTCTGGGCTCAGTTAGCAGGTGGCCACTTACCGGAACTCGATGCCCCTTGGCATACATGCATTGTACGTAAGCGTTGTCGTAGCGATTTTGGGTATTGTATGCAGAAGCGTCTGCCGCAGCCGTGCCCTCAACGCTGCCTACCAGTAAACCTGTGCCAGCACCGATGGCCGCGCTGCCACGGCCACCCGCAGCCGCACCGATGAGCGCACCAACTGCAGTACCTACCACAGCACTTTTTGCCAGGCTTTCATCGGCAGCCTGATTGGCAGAGGTTCCGCCAATCTGCTCATTACTGTATTGCCGACAATCCTTGTCGTCATAACGGAATTCATCGAAACTCTTACCAGATCCGGGTAATGACATGACACTGGGACCCTTGGGGGTAGTAGCGCAGGCTGACAGAAACAAGGCACTAGCTAGCATGACATAGCTTGATAATTTAGGCATGGCACTGCTCCTTGTTACTGCTTAGGCGGATCTGGTAAAACTTTTTGCCAGCCCCCAGGGCAGGCCTTGATATAGGGGTAATAGCCTTCAGGCTTATCGCAGTGATACCAGTAATAATCCTGGCGTGAAGCTGATTGCTCGGGTGCCTGTGTTCCTTGCTCGATATACAGGGGGGGCGCTTGCGGAGCAGGCGTTACTATTACTGGTGGGTAAGCATAATAAGGATATGGGTAAGCGTAAGGGTAATAAGGGTGGCCATAATATGCCCCTGGCCCAAAGTAGAATCCAATGCCTACATGCCCATGGTCAGCCGATGCGAGGCTGCTGCTTAACAAGCCTATGACAAGGGTCAAGCTGGCAAGCGGTTTAGTGAGCTTCATGATGAACTCCTTTTCACTAAATTTAAGTGAATAGCTTTTATAGAGATTAAGACCCAATGAAGCTGGTAAGAGTTTTTAGAAAAAACCGGAAATTTGTATCGATATGTATCGCTACCGGGGAGCTAAATATTGGGGTATTGTTCTACCAGTTCATAGCTTGGTAGCATGGGTATGTGGTGAATCAGCAAGGAGTGGTGAATGCCGTCGTTATACAGGTGCCGTGATGAAAGAGTACAGGATGTGGTGGTGGCCTATCTGAATGAGGCGGCATCCATACGCTATTCGTTAACCCATGGTGGACGCTTGCTACCGTACAGTGAATTTGAGATACAGCTGATGCGTGAAGAAAAGGCTTGGGCGCTCGCCCGGCTTGCGATAGATAAAATCATGCGCTTACCGAATACGGTTGATTACAGGCAATTGTCAAAAGATCGCGATGGACTTGGCATAGATTAGCCAAGGCAATATCAGGGAAATACCAAAGCAATAGGGCTAGGGTTAGTGCGCCTAATCTATTTCGGCAGAGTCACACTAGGTCAATGACGACTCATCGGCTTGGCAAGCCAAGCTTACTACCTTATTCACTGCACTAACCCAACTATTCTACACGGTGGGTTAGAGTATGGCTAAACTACAAAAAAATGTCCGACAGGGGACTGCCGGACAGAGGGGAAGTCAGAGAAACAGCAATGCAAAATTGCGTTTTCTGAAGGTATCCAGAATAAAGCATCTGAATTCCGCAGAACAAGTGAATATTTGTATCAATATGTAGCAATCAGTCGGCTTGCAGATGCTTTTAACGACTGGAAACGCTCGCATTGTTCTTGAGCAAACCGGACTCATCGCTGAGTATGTGTGCGGCTTCGATCAGTAGAACGTCCTTGGTGTCTTTACGTGCTTTTTCCATGGCTATGTCAGCATCTAGGTTGCGTTCATTTGCTTGCAGGCCATCGTCTCGAATAGGAGAGTTTTGCGCTGACGTAGCCTGATTGCTGGCTTTCGAGTCACCGCTCTTATCCGCGGCATCAGACTTTTCGCGTGCTGCCAGTTTGGCCTCTCTTGTATCACGCTCTTTCTTGCGCTCAGCCAAATTGAGGCTTATGGAGTTCTTTTTGCGCTCCGTATTCAACTCATTGATATCCTGTAGCAGGTACTGAAAATCCTTGTCTTTGGCCACACGAGCATCGTGGCTGCTAGTCAGCGCAGGCAGGATAGTTTTCAAGTCCGCAACCGGCTTATAGTCAGCAGCCTTGATCTGTGTCCATGGCAATGCATTTTCAAAGCTGGATTCACCGTAATTATCAAGATCGGTAATGGTTGGAAGGCTGATATCTGGAGTTACACCACGTAGTTGCGTGGTTCCGCCGTTGATGCGGAAGAATTGCGCAACTGTCATTTTTAGCTCGCCGAATTTTGGCTGCTCATTTTTTGCTATTTGATCAAGATTAACAACGGTTTGTACAGTGCCTTTGCCAAAGCTGGGCTCACCGATGATAACGCCTCGGCCGTAGTCCTGGATTGCGGCAGCAAAAATCTCAGAGGCGGATGCCGAAGCACGATTAACTAAAACCCCCATCGGTTTATCCCAGATAGCTCCAGATTTTGTATCGGAGTCTACTTTAACGGTACCCTTGGAATCACGCTCCTGTACTACCGGGCCCTTGTCAATGAACAGGCCGGTAAGATTAACGGCTTCGTCCAATGAACCACCACCGTTATTACGCAAGTCGATCAGTACGCTATCTACATTGTCTTTCTTGAGCTCATTTAAGAGGCCTGCCACATCACGAGCCGCGCTCTTAAAGTTTTTATCGCCTTTTTCGCGGGCACCAAAATCTTCGTAAAAGACCGGCAATGTAATGACGCCGATTTGGTGGGTTACATTGCCATCTTTAACCTCAATAATGGATTTCTTTGCATCCTGTTTTTCCAGGCTGATTTTCTTGCGGATGAGCGAAACGAATGTATGTTTACCATCGGGCCCGGCTTCTGCGGGTAATATCTCTAGAATAACCACTGAATCAGTAGCACCGCGTATCAGGCCAACGGTGTCATCCAGGCGCCAACCCGTGACATCCACAACAGGGTTGTTTTCACCTTGCCCCACGCCAAGGATACGGTCACCGATTTTTAATTTGCCGGATAAGGCCGCAGGGCCTCCTGGCACCAACTCGCGTATGGTGGTGTATTCATCCTTATCTTCCAGCACTGCACCTATGCCATCCAAGGATAGTTTCATCGAAATATCAAAATCTTCTGAGGCGCGAATCCCGAAATAATTGGTATGCGGGTCGATCGACATGGCGTAGGCATTCATGAATGATTGAAACGCATCTTCCCCCTTGAGTTTATTTAAACTTTTCAGGTAGTTGTCGTAGCGCTTGCCTAGCAGGTCGACAATACTTTTATCATCCTTCCCAGCAAGCTTAAGGCGTAACCAATCGTTTTTGACGCGCTTGCGCCACAAGTCGCGCATCTCAGTTTCGGACTTCACCCAGGGTTCTTTGTCGCGTTCATATTGGTAATATTCTTTTTTGTCAAAATCAAAGCCTTGCTTGAGTAAAGACTTCGCATAAGTGATACGCTCAGTAATGCGTTGTTTGTATAAATTAAACATGGCAAAGGGAACGCTCAGGTCTTCGTTAATAATTTCGTCATCTAATTTGGTTTGGGCTTTGGCGAATTGGTCGATGTCTGCTTGCAGGAAGTATATTTTTTCACCGTCAAGAGACTTCAGGTAGGCATCGAATATCTTCTTCGACATCGCATCGTCGAGCGGCATCGATTTGTAGTGGTAACGCGTCAAGATTTCTGCAGATAAATGCGCTGCCTGAGCTTGTTCTTGCAGAGGCCTTATTTCAGTTAATTGAGCTGTGGGGTCGGCTGTAGCCGCTTGCGTTACTATGGCGAAGGTCAGTAAAACCAAGAAATAGATATTTTTCATTCTTAATGCCTGAAAGTGGAGCTTTGCAATTATTTAGTTGGTTTACCATCTACACGCCATGCGCCTGCTGTGTAGGATAATTAAACTGATTATGTTGATTTGTTATTAAAATTAACTGTATGGGCAAAGCAATCAACTTGTAAGAGTCTATTTCATATTACTCGTTCCCTCAATTTGCAAAGTAATTACCCTGCTGCATTTGAGCAAACTGAATGCTAAATGATTTAGAAACTATCGTGTGGGAGAAACCAGCCCACGCAATTGAGAATACTTAGTGCTTTTGTTTCCTGGGTAAACTTGCCTTAGGAGGGGTGATTAGCGTACCTATCGGCACGACCACCGTTTTATCCTGCTTGGGCTTCTTTAGTTCCTTCTTGCTACGTTGCTGGCCTTTTGCCATGGTGTTTCTCCTCGCATTGCCGGCATAAATGCACAGCTACGCATACGATACAGTTGCAGGTATTTCCCTGTGGGGCTGAGCTTATCGGCTTAACCAATGTGGCTTCATCATAGGCTGATATCAGGGGGAGCGGGGCGATATTTACTCTGCCCTATGCGAAGCAGTGCTTTGCCTAAGCTCATGTTTTGAAGATGCTGTGGCAAAAATCTACGGCATGTTTGTATGCAATTGCATTAACATAGCAAACTTCCCAACATGGCCGTTCGCGCGGTCGGCAAACCAAGGCTAAACATGAGCAATATCATTGTAGCAAATAACCCATCGCAAGATCGCCTTCAAACTCTAGGTGTATCAAAATGGCCCACGTGGCAAAAGGAAGTTTCCGTATTTCCATGGGTATTTCCCGAGCAGGAAATCGCCTACATCCTAGAAGGTGAATGTGTGATAACTCCAGAAAACGGAGTGCCGGTGCAGTTTGGTAAAGGTGATTTAGTGACATTCCCGGCAGGCATGGTTTGTAGCTGGGAAGTTAAAAAGCCATTACACAAACATTACAAGCTTGATGGCAATTTGCTTAGCCAAATGCTGCGTCGCATTAAGCTGAAATTAAAACTGTAATCTTTCGTAAGATTAAGAAAATTAGTGTGCACCAGCTGCTTCAGCAGAGGATCCAGATTTGACCGGTCTTGCCAGCCATACGATGCCGATTAGTGCCAGACAGATAACTGCAGAAACAAAAAATATATCGTCTGCGGAGCGCACGAAGGCCTGCTGATTGATAAGTTGGTTAATTTGCCCAGTGGCTTGTTCCAGTGACATGCCGCTCTGCTGCAGTTTATTAATCGCATCACTGGCCTCGTAATCAAATGGGGAGATGTGCTCAATCAGCCTGGCATGGTGCAAGCTGGCGCGGTTATCCCAAACCGTGGTGGCTATAGAGGTGCCAAAAGCACCAGCGGTAATGCGAACAAAGTTGGATAACCCCGAAGCTGCCGGTATCTGGTCAGGGCGCAGGCCGGATAAAGTCAGGCTGACCAGTGGGATGAAGAAGAATGCCATGGCAATCCCCTGAATAATGGTTGGTAGCAACAATGCTTGCACATCGGTCTGGGCGGTAAAGTTCGAACGCATCCAAAATACCAGCGCAAATACTAAGAATGCGACTGAGGATAATATGCGCAGATCCACTTTCTGTATGTTCTTGCCAACGATAGGCGAAAATACAATCGCCAGCAGCCCAACCGGAGCCGTAATCAAGCCAGCCCAGGTAGCCGTATAACCCATGTATTCCTGCAGCCACAGTGGCAACAGCACAACGTTACCGAAAAATACGCCATAACCCAGCGATAGTGTAATCACGCCAATACTGAAATTAAGCCGCTTGAATAAGCGCAGGTCTACTACTGGATGATTGTCTGTCAGTTCCCAGATCAGGAAGAAAACGAAGCCGACAAAAGCGGTGACACTAAGGCCTAAGATCATCGGTGACGCAAACCAATCCAGCTCTTTGCCTTTATCCAGTGCGATCTGCAAAGCACCAACCCATACCACAAGTAATGCGAGCCCAATGAAATCCACTGGCAATTTTTTTCTAGGGGTTTCACGCTTGTGGTAAATGGCCCAAGTTACCCAGGCAGCGGCTACACCGATTGGGATATTGATATAAAAAATCCACGGCCAGGCAATGTTGTCAGTGATATAGCCGCCAAGCAAAGGCCCCATGATAGGCGCTATCAAGGTTGTGAGTGACCACATGGCCAGCGCAGTGCCAGATTTGCTTGGAGGATAGCTCGATAAAAGCAGGGATTGTGATAATGGGATCATGGGCCCGGCAACTGCCCCCTGGATCACCCGAAACAGGATAAGCATTTCGATGGAAGGTGCAAAACCGCATAGTAGTGAAGCAACTACAAATAGTAAGACAGATAAAGTAAAAAGCCTGACGGCGCCAAAGCGCATGGTCAGCCATCCGGTCAGCGGAATGGAAATGGCATTGGCAACGGCAAATGAGGTGATCACCCAGGTGGCCTGATTGGGGGCGACGCCCAGGTCGCCAGCAATGGCGGGCAAGGAGACGTTCGCTATCGAGGTATCCAGCACATTCATGAATGTGGCTAGAGATAACGCAATCGTCCCTAGCAGTAACGCACTGCCCTTGAGCGGCGGGGGCACTACGGGGGCGCTGGTGGTGTTTGCCTCAGCCATTCTGCTTAAAGCTTGCCGTCACTATTGTATTGCGCTGCGCCGGGGGTTCGATTGGAGTAAACACTACCCTTCTGTACTCCCACCTTCCCCAGATTGGCATTAATGATTTGCTTCACCAGCAGGTCCGCGGCATCGGCTTCATCTTTCATTTGCGCACTGGTGGACAAGGGTGCGGTTCTGGTTGTATCGGCCAAAAGTTTGCCGTTGCTATCACTCACGTCCACAGTTGCTTCTATCGACAGGCCAACACGCAAAGGATGTGTCTTAAGCTGGTCTTTATCTAATTCGATTCGCACAGGGATACGCTGAACAATTTTAATCCAGTTGCCAGTGGCGTTTTGAGCTGGCAGTAAGGAAAATGCCGAGCCAGTACCTGCGCCCAAGCCGGCAATATGGCCGGAATATTTAATCTTGCTGCCATAAATGTCGGTGTAGAGCTCTACGGGCTGGCCGATACGCATGCGGCGTAATTGGTTTTCTTTGAAGTTGGCATCTACCCATACCTGGTCTAGCGGCACAATTGCCATGAGCGGCGAACCAGTCTGTATACGCTGCCCGATTTGCACTCCACGTTTTGCAACCTGGCCGGCGACGGGTGCTGTGATATCGCACCTGGCCCTTGCCAGATAGGCATCACGCACCATAGCTGCCGCGGCCTCAACCCCAGGGTGAGTTTCGATGGAGGTGCCTTCGGTCAAGGCGCGGCTTGAGTTGAGTTGTTCCTGTGAGCCCAAAAGACTCGATTTAGCCGACGCCATGGCACTCAGGGCATTACTTAAAGCTGTTTGTGCGTGCTGTAGTTCTTCTTTTGAAACGGCGCCCGCTGGTGCAAGTGCCTCGCGTCGTTTCAGGTCTTCCCGCGCTTTATCCACATCTGATTGCATGCGTGCCAGTTCAGACTTGCGTTCACTAAAGTTGGCCGCAAGCGTTTCGTTATTAGCAAATAGCGTTCTGGTCTGACGTACGGTCTGGGCTAGCTGGGCTTCGGCTTTTTTCAAGGCGACATCAGCATCGGTCGGGTCTAAGCGCAGCAGTGCTTCACCGGCAGATACGTAATCCGTGTCCTGAGTATTGATTTCTACAACAGTGCCATTCACCTGGGAAGTGATCTGAATTATATTGCCCGCTACATAAGCGTCATCGGTCGACTGGTAGTTACGCAGCACAAGATACCAATAAGCTAGCCAGATGGCGCCAGCAATCAGGAAGATGACGGAAGCACTGATAAGCAGCACTTTTCTTTTGCCATTGGTGTTTCCGTTTTTTTCGGGAGTAACGGCAGCAGCTTGATTCGATTCACTCATACGATACATACCTTAAAATTAGGGTTAACGCTGTTTTCATATCAATACTCGTTTTCTATGACGGATTGACTAGCTCGGCTTGTTTAACTTGCGGGGTGCTAAATCCACCGCCCAGACTTTTAATGAGCGCTATATTGAGGTCTAGTGCACGGGCCTTGAGGTTGACCATGCGGCTACGCTCGCGCAACAAGCTATCCTCCGCGACCAACACGGTGATGTAATTGGTAAGCCCCGCCTCATAGCGCAATGTGGCGAGTTTGTAGGCGGCCTCTGCTGAATCCAGCGCGGCCTGCTGATTGCTTGATTGTAGGCGTACCGACTTGATCGAGGTGATCTGGTCAGCCACGTCATGAATGGCTTCTAGCAATACTTCGTTGTAGCTCGAGATGGCGATATCAAAATCAGCATTTTTTGAGGTCAGATTGGCTCTCAACTTACCTGCATCAAATATCGGCAGATGCACTGCTGGCCCAACTCCTGCAACAGTACTACCTAGCTCGATAAATTTGGATAAGCCGAATGATGATAAGCCGATGAATGCGGACAGGCTGACATTGGGGTAAAACTCTGCTTTCGCTGACGCAATCTCAGCAGAAGCCGTATTGATACGCGCTTTTGCTGCAATCAGGTCTGGCCTGTGGCTAATGAGGTCGACAGGGATGTCATCTGGCCGAGTTTGGGGCTCGAAATTAGGTAAAACTGGCTGTACCTTGAGGTTTTGGGGTGCCTGGGCAGTGATTGCAGCGAGGGCATTCCGAGTCAGGCTGGCATTTTCAGCCGCTACTTCAAGATCTACGTGTGCTGCATATGCCGCAGCTTTACCTTGTTCCAGCTCTACATTGGTATCGAGCCCGTTTTCTATACGCGCTTTGATTAAGTCAAGCTCCTGATCGCGTTGCTTGAGTGATTGCTCCGCCAGCTTTTGCTGTTCGAGTTGTTGTGCAAGTGTGTAATAGGTACGCGCAACTGCAGTTGAAACCATGAGTTTAGTCGCGGCCTCTTCTGCCTTGGCAGCTTCAGTTTCGGATAGGGCTGCTTTCAATGCATGATGGTTTTTGCCCCAGAAATCCAGATCCCACGAAGCGTTCAATGAGGTATCTGCAATATTCTGGTATGAGCCACCGAAAGGCGGCGGATAAAATGCATTTTCTGAGAGACGCTGACGGCTGATGCTCAGGCTGCCATTTACTTGTGGTGCAAGCGCAGCATTGGCGGCATTGGCATAAGCGGCAGCTTTCTTAATACGGCTCGCGGCTTCTGCAATATTCGGATTTTCTTTCAGTGCTTGTTCGATAAGTTGATCTAACTCAGGGTCTCGCAGATTTTTCCACCAGTCCTGGGTTGGCCATGCATCAAATTGTGCATTTGCCCCAAGGGTCGCCGCTTCGGCCAGTTTTTGCTCATGCTGAATGCCGGCAGAACTTACGCAGCCGCTTATGATAGCGGCAGAGAAAGTTAGACTGAGCAGCGCAGTTGTTTGAGTAAACTTAGCTAAATACGGTTTAAGTTTCATCAAGACTCAGCTTTCAGGGTTAACCGTGAAACGCTTGAGTAGTGATTTAAGCGTGTCCAGTTCCTGCTGGTTGAAGCCACGTAGGTGTTGATTCAGACTTTCGGCAAGCAGATTAGGTACTTCGGAGACAAGGCGTTTGCCTTCATCGGTAAGCTCTAAAAAGATGATGCGCCTGTCACTTTCGCTACGTTTGCGGATTATTAGTCCTTTGGACTCCAGGCGATCTAGCATGCGCGTCATGGTGCTGGTTTCCACACCACCGCAGCGAGAGAGGTCCGCCGCTGTGCGTGCTTTGCCATGGCCGATGAGTAGCAGAGGCCCCCATTGCATTGCTGTCAAATCAAGCGCAGCCATCTTGCTGTCTATCGTCCGGTGTAAGGCAAGCTGGGCCTGCCTGATCATGTAGCCGACAGATTCCTCGATCACGTAATTCTGGCCGCTATAAAAATCCGGCAGATCGGTGTTTTTTGAATGATTGTCTTTAGTCATGCATACATATTACTGCATATGCAGTAATTGTCAATGCAGCTAATGTGGAGTGCACATCACAAATTTTAATAAGGCATGTTGGGCTGGCCCGGCTTACTGAGTTAAATAGGCTTGTTGTTCCTTGGCAAACAGATCGACAACCCAATCGACAAAGGCTCTTACATTGGCCGAAAGGTGCCGATTATGCAGATAGACGATATGCACCGGTAGTCTTTCAGAAGGGTGGTCGGGGAGTATCCTTTTCAGCTTGCCCGACTTGATAAAGTTTCTGACACAAAAGTAGGGCAATTGCACAATACCGATATCGGCCAGCGCTGCGGATAGACAAGCATCAATATCATTCAGGCTAACCCGGCGGCGGCCAAATATCGAAACGTTCTCGCCATCCTTGATATAGTTGAAGCCCACTACCTTGCCGGTTCTTGGCGAGAAATAATTCACCACCATATGCTGTTCCAATTCTTCAAGCGTCTGCGGTGTACCATTCTGGTCAAGATAAGCTTGGGTAGCGCAAGTGATAGGCTGAGTTTCTATCAGCTTTCTTGCTACCAGTGATTCGTCCAGTGGCATGCCGCCTCGTATCGCGCAATCAATACCTTCCTGCAACAAATCCATAGCTCGGTCAGTGCAACCTATTTCCAGATTGATATCTGGGTAGCGCCTGAAAAAATCACTCAATGCAGGGACAATAATCTGACGCCCCAAGGTACCGGAAGTATCCACGCGTAATCGTCCCTTGTAGGAACGGCTGGTTTGGCTGACGGCAGATTCGGTTTCTTCTAGGTCATTCAGTAGTCGAGTAGCGCGTTCATAATAAGCGGTGCCTTCTTTAGTAATGCTGACGTGGCGTGTAGTGCGGTGCAGCAGCTTTACATTCAGGCGTTTCTCAAGTGCCGCCACCTGGGCCGATAACGTTGCCTTGGGAATATTCAATGAGGTAGCTGCTTGAGTAAAGCTACTGAGTTCCACAACTCGTGTAAAAGCCAGCATGGCATCAAATCTGTCCATTAATTATCCAGTAAATCAATACAGTGTTTCCAGTATTACATTATTTATCCTGATTTTGTATATCAATATACTGGCCTCAACATTCAGTGATTTGAAATAACGCTGAACCACAAATTCACAACTCTTTAATTAAAGGAGCGATATCATGAGTAATAAATTAACAGGTAAAGTTGCCGTTGTTACTGGCGCATCCAAGGGCATAGGCGCAGCTATTGCCAAGTTGCTGGCTGCAGAAGGCGCATCAGTTGTCGTCAATTATGCTTCCAGCCAGGAAGCAGCAAATCATGTCGTCGCTGATATAGTAAGAAGCGGCGGCAAGGCACTGGCGGTAAAAGCGGACATGTCAAAAAAAGCAGATATTGAGCGTTTGTTCACCGCGTCAACAAATGCTTTTGGTCCGATCGATATTCTGGTTAACAATGCCGGTATCTACACCCCAGCCCCGTTGGAGGAGATCACCGAAGATAATTTCTATAAGCAGATCGACCTCAACCTGCTCGGCCTGATTTTTAGCACACAGCAGGCCGTTAAGCACTTCAATCCAGCAGGTGGCAGCATCGTCAATATCAGTTCGGTAGTCAGCACATTGGGATTGGCCGGTATGTCGGTATATAGCTCCACCAAGGCAGCAGTGGACGCCATCACCCGTTCATTGGCTAAAGAACTCGCACCGCGCAAGATACGCGTTAACTCCATTAACCCTGGCATGGTGGAAACAGAAGGTCTGCATGCTACTGGTATTATCGAGCAACGTCAGAGCATGGAGGCAATTACTCCACTTGGTCGTATCGGCCAACCTGAAGATATAGCGCCGGCCGTAGCCTTCTTTGCGTCTGCCGATTCTTCCTGGATTACGGGTGAAACGCTATTTATTACAGGCGGCTTGCGTTAATCGCTAAAAAGGAGGCATCTCCATAAGAGATGCCTCGTTACAAACTGGATTCATTACATGAAGGAGTTTGAAATGAATAACAAGATTGCAATAGTCACCGGCGGAAGCCGTGGCCTTGGTAAGAGCACGGCTCTGAGTTTAGCCCAAAAAGGTAACGATCTCATCATCACCTACCAAAGTAAGAAAGCTGACGCTGAAGAAGTTGTCAGCCAAATCGAAGCGCTTGGCCAAAAAGCTATGGCCCTGCAGTTGGATGTGTCAAATAGCCAAACATTCCCGGCATTTGCGGAGGAAGTAAGCCAGATACTCAAGCAGAAATGGTCTAGGGATAATTTTGATTATCTGGTTAATAACGCGGGTATTGGTATTAATGCGTCATTCAGCGAAACCACGGAGGAGCAGTTCGATCAGTTGGTGAATATCCAATTTAAGGGAGTGTTTTTCTTAACCCAAAGCCTACTGAGCTTGATTGCCGATAATGGTCGAATTGTGAATATCTCAACGGGCCTCACGCGTTTTGCGTTGCCAGGTTATGCAGCTTACGCAGCCATGAAAGGCGCAATTGAAGTGTTGACAAAATATCTGGCGAAAGAACTCGGCCCACGTGGCATAGCCGTGAATGTGGTGGCCCCGGGGGCAATTGAAACCGATTTCGGAGGTGGTGTAGTACGCGACAACGCTCAAATCAACGACTTTATTGCCAAACAAACAGCGTTGGGGCGTGTGGGCTTGCCTGAAGACATTGGCGGGGTGGTGGCATCGTTACTTTCGGATGATAACCGTTGGGTGAATGCGCAACGTATTGAGGCATCTGGAGGTATGTATCTCTAGAAGAATCTAGTGGCAGGGAAAAGTATTGCAATTGAATTTAAAAGTTTCTGCGCACCAAAACAATGCATAGGAAATTAATGGGCATTAATAATCGCGGTTACTCTTATGATCTATTTATTTGGAAATGGCCATGAGAAGTCGGTGCTTACTCATAACTCTCTAGGTAGACGAGTGAGGTTGCTAAATTATTGACGAAGGCTTTGTTTTGGTTGGCCTATTTTTTGCTGGATTAAATTTAAGAAAATTTGAAATTGTTATATCAAGGGGAAGGAGAAATTTTAACTTAACTGTTCGGAGGTAATATGCATAAACCCTATGCTTTACTTATTGCTACAGGTGTCTTGGCGCTATTCACTTTTGTCATTGATGCGCAAGCCGATGAAGCTAATGCAGTCGCTGAAATGTACATGCCCAATGATTCTGATGGTTTTCTTACCCTGACGACTGAAGATTGCCGAATACCTGGCATTCAGAATGAATATCCATACAAGGCTTTAAACGCTGACAATCAGGGAAACGTAATGGAAGGCTGCTGGGTCAGGCCTGATGCGCCTGCTCCATTCGAGGCTTTCGTCAATGTCTTCATGTATGAACTAGGGTCGGCGAACATCGGTACATTCAAGCAGCATCTTTTCAGCGTAGAGAAAAAACGCTGGTCAGATACGGATCAGGTGGCAGTGAAAGCAACGATGTAATTGATTATCGTGCTTAACCCCATTATGGCCGTCTTTACTAGGGCTTTATCTGCCTCTGATTGCAGAGCCCTAGTAATTAAATCCTAGTAGATAAGGCTTCGTACGCTTTGCTGCTATTAGTTTTTCTTCTTGGCTTCGGAGGTGTCGCTAGGAGTATCTGTTAGTGACGAGCCAGGTTTAAAAGCTGTCTTAACATATTTGTCACCATCCTTAGCGATGCGCGTCGTCCATCCAGTGTTCCAGTGGATTACAACGGCTCCATTCTCTTCTTTCCATGTACCATGTTTCATCGCATTGCCGTGAGTCCCTGAAGCAGTACCATCTTTGCTAAGAGTAGCCTCAAAGGGTTTGCCATGGCTATCATCCAGTAACCACGAGCCTTCATACTCACCAGCCAATACGTTGCTGGATATTCCAATGAAAAATGCAATAGCTGTCAGTAATAAAGAAAACTTGTTGAATTTAATTAGCATTTTTACGATTCCGTTCAGAGATAGTTAAAGATTGGTCGATCTTCTGACATTATATGATATGACTAGGCGAGTAACAGCCAGATAAATTACTAGCCCGATGTAGGTGCCTGCAAAAACATCGCTAAGGAAATGATATTCCGTAGCGATGAGCGCAATGATCAGACAGAACAATACAATTCCGTAAGAAAAACGGAAACGTGGATAAAAGTGCCACAAGGCCAAAAATAATGGTGTAAATACAAGCATATGACCAGAAGGGAAGCCTTGAGAACCCTCACTTCCAGCAAACCAGTGGAAGCCGTACTGACTGTGGTCTGATAACCATGTGCGTGTATCTGTTCTGCCAAATAACCATTTCAAGATGATTTTAATTACAAAAGACAAGGGAAGGGCAGTTCCCGTCAACTGGCAAAAAAGAGTACGTTGGTCATAAATATGATGACGAACTAGGAAAAAATATAATCCCCAACTTAGGCTAGTTAGCGTTACAACGATGATAAGTAATAAATCGGGCATGTTAGAAGTGTTAACAACTGGAGCATAAGTTCCCAGATATTCAGCAATGGCAGCTGATAATGGTAGATCCAGAAACTGGATGCAAAGTACTGTCAATATAGTTACCACTAACGCATTAGGTAAGATTTCTTTCACTACGTACCTTTTCTTTTGTGTTTCCCCGAATCAGATTTCAAATTGATAGATGGGGGGAGACCAGTAATTGACTTACGGAATTATGTGGGTGGCAGCATAAGCATGCAATCATTTAGAACCTGATTGTAGGCGACCTTATTTGGCGTTAGTCCAATTGGACTATTGGGGGAGTGCGAGGCAAAGAGTTTAATAAGGCTGTTGAATCCAGAACTGATTAATCAGATTTGAAAGGAGAAATCCAGTCATGATTATTCGACATGCCCCATTATTAGCTGTCCTCCTGAGCGCATGCATTTTTGGTGTATCAAATGTTGAGGCGGCAGATTTTTTATCTGATCAGCAAGATGCGTCATCTATCAAGCGTTATGGCGAAGTCTTGAATGTTCCATTAAGGAAGTTTTCGGTGATTGCAGAAAACTTCAAGGCTAATCACTTGATATTGACCAGTAGCGATTACTCATTCGATGCCATTGATTTTTTTGCAGGGGGCCAGAATTTGCTTACGCATAGCCCTTTTCCCACTAGTGCAACACCTAAAACGCAGGGTATGGTGCTGGCTAGCTTAGGTCTGATGGTTCTGATTGTACGTCGTCGTAGCTACAGTTAAATAAAAGCGTTTGGCGTATAAGCGTTATGAACCCCTTGGGGTTTATAACGCTTTATCTTGTTGGCACAACACGCCTTGAAGTAAATCAACTCCTTCGTACCACCTCGATAAATTAATACGCACCATTTTGCCCCTTGAAAACAACCAGTACAGTTTTCAGGATAATGAAAATATCAAGTTTTGGGCTCCAGTTACGTAGATAGTCGATATCGTAATCGATACGTGCTTTCATCTTATCCAGTGTTTCAGTCTCACCACGTAATCCATTTACCTGGGCCCAGCCCGTTATCCCCGGCTTGACCTTGTGACGCACCATATAGCCTTTGATGAGCTTGCGATACATTTCGTTGTGCGCAACTGCATGTGGGCGTGGGCCAACGATGCTCATGCGGCCCTGCAGAACATTGATGAATTGAGGTAGTTCATCCAATGAGGTTTTGCGGATAAATGCGCCGAAAGGCGTTACCCGCTGATCTTGCTTGGTTGCCTGAGTTACCGTTGCGCCATCTTCGCATACAGTCATGGAGCGGAATTTATAGACTAGTATCTCTTCACCATAAAGCCCATAGCGTCGTTGCTTGAATATGATGGGGCCTGGTGAGCTAAGCTTAACGCCCGTGGCAACTGCAATCAGCACTGGTGATATCAAAAGTAGTATCAATATCGAAAATGCAATATCAGCGATGCGTTTGATCATCCCGTTAAATCCGGTGAAAGGCGTTTCGCATAGAGCTACGACCGGAATGTCATCAATCTGGCCTACGCGTGCCTGTATCAAATCGGTCTGAAAAATATCCGGGATGAAATAAATCGATGCGGTAGTGTCTTTGAGTTCATCCAGCAGATGCATGATGTGCTCTTGTCTGGCAGCGGGTAGCGATAGGTAGATGATGTTCACATGATGACTTTTCACATATGCGGCGATATCATCAAGCTCACCCAATATTGGGAAATTAAGCTGGTCTCGTGGCGTCGGTTCAGCTTGCTTATCCTCGAAGAATCCGAGCAATTCGGCAGCAATGTAGTTGTTAAATGCCAGTCGCTCCGCCAATGCCAGCGACTGTTCGGTGAGGCCAACGATAATCGTACGCTTTACTGGGCCTTGTAGTTTGATGAGGACTGGCGCAATCGTACGTAAAATGAATACAGCCACCAGCTGACACACTGGGGTAATCCATAACCAATGCAGGATAACGTTTAGTGGAAATAGGTATATATAGCTGGTCGCTATTCCAAACAATATCAGCAGACCGGCAATGATGACCCAGTTAATCAGGATGTGGCTGACAACCTCACGCGGGCTGAGATTGATTTTTGAACTACTGGGAAATGTCAGGGAAAATAAAATCAGCGACAGAATCAAATAAGCCGGCGCTAGCCGGCCTTCTATCGTAGATGCAATCATCCAGAGCGTGAATACAATGACCAATGGATCGAGCAACGCTTCACAGGTGTAGAGAATATTATCGCGCGCGATGGCCACACCAAAGCCATTGGGACGGATTGGTGTCGACCTAGTGAGCTGCATGCTGTTCTATAGGTTTGCTAAGTTTAGCAACGGCTTGAGCCCTGCTGATGACATCAAGCTTCTTGAATATTCGCTGCAAGTGATTTTTTACAGTGAAGGCGCTGATGTCGAGAATCATCCCGATTTCAAAGTTGGTTTTACCGTTCCTCACCCATTCCATAATTTCCAGTTCGCGCATGGATAGCGTATTTGTTGAGTCATCATCGGTGATCTCTGTATCGATCTGTACTGCAGTATCGTCTAGTTGCCGCAATGAGTGGTCTATGTATGGCAGCAAAGCTTCTAGCATGGTTCTGGAAAAAGTTGGCTGCATGCTGTTGCTGCTAAGTAGTACGTAAAGGCAATCGTGCTTACCCCGTATATCTTTAATGGCATGTACCAGGGCAGATTTCATCTGGAGAAAATGGCCCTTTAGTCTGGCAGAAGTGAGCTCATCTTTCTCAAAGACTCCCTGATCAACTCTCAAAGTAAATGGCGTACGCGCAGATTCATTCCAGTATTCAAATAGCCGTGTCAGGAATGGTACCAGCTCGGTTTCTTGTATAAGGTCAGTGCGCATACCAGGCAGTGCCGAGACGATGTCAAAATTGACCATCCCGGTTGAGAAATCACCCCATGCGGCGATCATGATGTC
This sequence comes from Methylophilaceae bacterium, assembly GCA_036560445.1. GTDB lineage: Bacteria > Pseudomonadota > Gammaproteobacteria > Burkholderiales > Methylophilaceae > DATBRG01. Next base: position 82,071 of record DATBRG010000004.1, on the reverse strand, counting down.
GTGAGGCAAGAATTCTTGCACATCACCTTGTGACCAGAGCAGGAATTCGCAATGCGAGCGTATTTTTAGGGACTCATGCAACAGGCCGACGAATTGCTTCATCTGAATGCTGTTCAATGCAGTATTTAGAGGCATATTTTTTTCAATCAATTAATTACTAAATCAGGAAATTATTCTTATCCAACGCCGCGCCAAGTCTGGCGAGACATCGCATCGATAAATCCGTATCTAGTACGGATTACATAGAAATAACCTAGGGCGTCATTCATCATGTCAACCAAGCTCCTGTGGATATAGTCGGGAACTCATTGCCATTCATTGCTGCAATCACCATATGCAACGATTGATGAGATGGATGTGATTGCACTAGACATATGGCAAAGACCATGCCACGTTTATAACTAATTGAATTTATTAAAATAAATTATAATTGTCGCTAGATTGGTATGCGTAAGCCCGTCTACAGACGGCGACAAGTTTCTTGACGAAAGTATTAAGCAACTGATCTGCATAGAAAATTGCTGTCTCTCAGCACAGACATGGCAATTATCAGTTCCTGATAGTTGACTAGGTTCGCTAGCTTCCCATCCGGATAAATAAGCCACAGATCATTATCTGGCGCGTTTTTACAAGATTTTTAAGTGGTTGCTGTTAGTCCGTTCGGCCTATTGTTCAGTCTTATGTGGCTGACTAGGATGCAACCATCTTAATTCGTAGATTCAAGCATCAACATTTACTCAAATCTGTTTCAACTACTGGCCTGAGACATAGTGCTGGCGCTATAAACAAATATGCCCGATCAAAACACATACCGTGATATCGAATATCTGGGAACAGCAAAAAATTATATGGATGAGATTTTGGCAATGGCCAAAGACATTGAGCTGTTCAACACCTTAAGTATCGATGAAGTCACGATGCTCTGTAGCCACATGCGCTGCTATGGCGCTCCGCGGAATTATTCGCTGCTAGAGGAAGGCGAAGAAACGGACAATTTGCTGCTGATCCTAACAGGCTGGGTTGAACTGAAGCAGGCAATATCAAATACCGGTTTGCAAGGTTACAAGGAGGTCGTTGCAGGGGCAATGGTTGGCGAAATGTCCCTGATTGATGGGCAACCACAGCCTGCGAGCTGTACAACTGCAGTGCCAACTGATTTTGCAGTGCTTACCAGGGAAGAGTTGAATCGAATTCTTGTTCGGTCTCCCAAGCTGGCAAACAAGCTGCTAATTGCTTTGCTACGCCGTATGTGTAGCCACCTGCGTGAGGCCGAACAAGCATTTTATCCGGGCACTCTGCAGTAGAACTGAACACTTTATCTATGATGAATAGAGGTGCAACTTGATTAAAAAACTTTTGAATTTCATTTTCCTAGTATGGCTGTCCGTCTATGCCACTGTATTGGTGGCACAGGTAAATACTGATTACCAGCTTACTGCTGGCGATTCGATCAAGATCACGGTATTCCAGAATCCTGACCTTACTTTGGAGACCCGTATCTCGGAGAGTGGCAGCATTACCTATCCGTTAATTGGCTCAGTACAGATAGGTGGCCTATCCACTAGTGACGCAGAGCAATTGATTGCGCAACGCTTGAAGAGCGGAAACTTTGTCAAAAAACCTCAGGTTAACATTAGCCTGACAGAGGTCCGCGGCAGTCAGGTAGCGGTGCTGGGCATGGTCAATAAGCCTGGAAGGTTCCCACTGGAACTAGCGAATAACAGGCTATCTGACCTCATTGCCATGGCTGGTGGAGTTACAACCGTTGCTGGTTCTGGCAACGCAATTATTACCGGCGTTCGAGAGGGGAAAACCTTTCGGACGCAGGTCGATATCGCAGCGTTGTTTCTCAGTGATGGCGTGCAGCAAGATATTGCCATCAGAAGCGGCGATGTTATTTATGTGATTCCAGGCAATCAGGTATCAGTGTTAGGCCAGGTTAACCATGCCGGGCGCTATCCGTTGGAGAACCTTAATATGCGTTTGTCCGAGGTGCTCACCATGGCTGGTGGGGTTACTCCAGATGGTGCAGACACCGTAGTATTGTCAGGAACACGTAACGGCCAGGCCATTCACAAAGAAGTGGATATACCAGGACTATTCCTCAAAGGCAAAGTTGATAACGATCTGTTGATAGCGCCAGGAGATGAGATTTATGTGCATCGTGCGCCCATGTTCTATATCTATGGGGAAGCACAAAAGCCAGGTTCCTACCGTGTCGAACGTAACATGACGGTGATTCAGGCACTGGCACAAGGCGGTGGCCCAACTGCACGTGGTACCCAGCGTAATATCAAATTGCTGCGACGCAATGCGGATGGCGCAATACAAGAGCTAAGCCCCAAACTGACCGATCCAGTTCAGCCAGATGATGTGCTCTATGTACGAGAGAGCTTGTTCTAAGGGCATAGCATGAATATCACCCAATTACTCCTGATCCTGCGTGCCCGGCTGAGAATAGCCCTATTTACCTTTATTCTGACAGTGTTAACGGCGGTCGTAGTGAGCTTGGTCATGCCTAAATCCTACAAGGCGGTAGCGCAAGTCGTGCTTAATTATCAGGGCACGGATGCAGTCACTGGCGAAACTGCGGCGTCACAATTGGCACCGGGCTATTTGATGACACAAATCGATATCATTAAAAGTAGCCGCGTAGCGATGAATGTGGTCGATATGCTCAAGTTGGATAAAGACCCGCAGATGCAGGAAGAATACCTCGAGCGAACCAACGGCCGTGGGGATATCCGTAATTGGATCACCGCCCAACTCGGTAAAAAACTCGATATATCACCAGCGCGTGAAAGCAGTGTATTGGAACTATCATTTACCAGCCATGATGCGGAATTCTCTGCACAAGTGGTGAACGCATTTGCGCGGTCTTACCAGGATTTGAGCGTCGAGCTCAGGGTAGAGCCGGCCCAGAAGGCAGCTGAGTATTTTGGCGGCCAGATCAAGGCGCTAAGGGATAATCTCGAGCAGGCGCAAATCAGGCTTTCCAAATACCAGCAGGAAAACGGCATTACCAGTCTGGATGACAAGTTGGATGTTGAAAGCTCAAAGCTCAATGAGTTATCACAACAAATGGTGGCGGCTCAAGCGATGGCTATCGAATCTCGGTCGCGCCAGCAGAATGCATTGAACAATCCTGGGGACTCGCCCGATGTGGCGACTAATCCAGTTATCCAGAGTTTACGTGTTGAGGCCGCCAAAGCTGAGTCCAACCTGGCCCAGTTGTCGGAGCGGCTGGACAAAAACCACCCTGAATACCAGGCTGCAGAAGCAGAGTTGGGCAAGATTAAGTCACAACTGCAAGAAGAGGTCCGCAGGACCTCCAGCAGTATCAGCGGCAGTGCACATATACAGAAACAACGCGAAGATGACCTGCGTGCCCAGCTGGCTTTGCAAAAAGATGAGGTACTCAAGCTTAATCGTACTCGCGACCAGTTAACTGTATTGCAAAAAGATGTAGAGACTGCGCAAAAGGCCATGGATGCGGTTACCCAACGCTTCAGCCAGACCAGCATGGAGGCGCAGGCCCATCAGAGTGACGTTGCTATTCTTACCCAGGCACAGCCGCCAGCTTCACCATCCAGCCCACGTATTTTGCTCAATATCCTGCTCTCTATTGTGCTGGGCGGCTTGTTGGGTATCGGATTAAGCCTGATTGCGGAAATGATGGATAGGCGTGTACGTAGCAGTGATGACATTGCAGTTTTGCTGAATGTCCCAGTAATTGCATTGATCAACAAGAAACCGCGGGTTACAGGCAACAAGCTGTTGCCTGTACAGCCCGGTAAATTCTTTCCATCGGCCTAGGACCAATATGAGCATTACACACATTAATCCTAATTTACTGTATTCCGCGGCTGAAAGGAAAAAGGCCAATATCGGTGAGTTGCTGGTCAGCATGGGCAAGATGAGCATGGACGAAGTGCAGCGCGTACTCGAGTGGCAGCAGAAATCTGGCTCACGCTTTGGAGAGGTTGCCCAGAAGCTGGGTTACGTTACTGAGACCGATGTGCGTCATGCGCTTGCTATCCAGTTTGATTATGCCTACCTAGGTAGTGGTCAGGGTGATTTCAGCAAAGAGCTGACGGCAGCTTACCAGCCTTTCTCCCCACAGGTAGAGGCCCTGCGTGCTCTGCGTAGCCAGCTTAATCTGCATTGGTTCAATCGCGGCCATAAGTTACTGGCTGTTGTCTCAGCCAACGCTGGTGAGGGCAGCAGCAGTCTAGCCGCGAATCTCGCGGTGGTATTTTCGCAATTGGGAGAACGTACCTTATTGGTCGATGCCAACCTGCGAGAGCCCGCGCAACAGGCAATTTTCAATATTACCCAATCTCGTGGCCTATCTGACATCCTCATTGGCAGGGCTGATCTAGGAGTTATCGCCAAAATAGAGGAATTGTCCGGGCTGCATGTGTTACCGGCAGGTACGGCACCCCCTAATCCGCAGGAGCTTCTGAGTCGCAAAAGTTTTAACGAATTGATTGTGCGGTTCCGCGAACAATACGATGTTGTGATCGTTGATACTCCGCCCGCCTCCATGAACTCAGATGCACAGACTGTTGCGTCGCGTTGTGGTGGGGCGCTACTGGTATCACGCATGCATGAAACCCGGTTATCAGACCTGATAAATGTCAGGGATCAGCTAATCGTAAGCGATGTGCAGATCGTGGCTGCCATCGTCAACGATTGATTTGCTGGCTAGCGGATCAGGCATAGTCATGGCATTTTCAGGACTGCTTAAATCATCGAGCGCGACTTTGATGACCACAGTCATGGTCACGGCAGTGGGCTTCATCACCTCTGTTATTACCGCTCGTGTACTCGGGCCTGAAGGTCGCGGACTTTTGTCCGGTGCTCTCATGATTGCCACCCTAGCTGGCAATATTTCGTTATTCGGCCTGGCTAACAGCTTCATTTACCACAAGGGCACTGGGCGGCCTTTTCGCTACTTGTTGTTCATGGTGCTTTCGCTGATATTCGTCTCTAGTTTTTCCCTGATAGCTGGTTATGTTGGCTTGCAGGTTACACATGACACACATTTGCATCAGGAGTTATGGCTCATCCTAGGCATGTCCAGCATCTCGGCGATGCAAGGATATTTTTATGCATTGAGTCAGCTTGACCCAGCACTACGTTTTTTCAACCTGATGCGCTTTATGCTGGTGATTGGTAACTTGATCTTGTTGTTGATCCTGCTGTTGATTTCTCCAGCGGTAGACTTCAAACAGATACTGGTTGCGCAGATGATCGTTAGTGCTGTACTGACGCTGGCAGGGATAATCTGGGCCAGCAAAAACCTGGTATGGCTAGGTGCATATAGCGACAAGCCAGCAGCTACCTGGAAAAGCATGTTGGGCTATGGGGTTAGCCACCACGGCACAGTAGTACTGGGTCTGTTGCTGGTGAATTTCGACAAGATCGCGCTGCTCAATATCGGCACCATTATTGAGTATGGTTTCTATGCGCTTGCCTTTACCACCTCTCGCTTAATAGGGGCGGTGCAGGAGGCAGTATCAACGGCCCTTTATTCGAAATTTGCGGGCAAGGATATTGATGCCTTGTCGCATCATGTACGGGTGGCATTCCGCCTCACTTTTATGCCGATGCTATTGCTGGCTGCACTCGGAGCTGCGCTCTCACCCTGGCTGATAGTATGGGTCTACGGGGTGTCGTTTGCTTCTACTATCATCCCTTTCGCCGTGTTGTTGTTTGAATGCGTAATTTCTGGAGCCAGTTGGACTTTGGCGCAGCGTTTCAACGCTGGCGGCCAACCGGGGCTGGTGTTTGTCCGTCAGTGCATCTCAGTGCTGCCGGTATTCGCCGCTTTGCCATTCCTTCCTGAACACAACATCCATATCTGGCTCAGCCTGCTGATGCTGCTCGGGGCCATTTTACGTCTTGCGGTTACGCTAGGTATCTATCCTTACGTGCTGAAAGAGCCGATGCCTGCACTTTTTCCAACCAGGACAGACTGCAGAAAAGTGCTGGACATGTTGGCTAGGCGAGCTACCCCGCTAACGCTCGAACAAGCTGCAATCTCTGGTGATAAATAATGAAAATTACTGATTTTAAGCATGCTGGCCTAATGCAGGCGCTATCAGACAAGCACCAAGTGCTGCTGGATATTATCGGCTACAAACCGCTGCATTATGTCGACATCCCCGTGCACGGCAATATCGGTGACTTGCTTATCATGCAAGGCACGCTGGCATTTTTTGACAAGTATGGCCTGGTGCCAAAGGTGAGTGCCCCTGCATTTGCTTATGACCAACAATGGATTGAGCCAGGGGATGTCATTGTGTTCCATGGCGGCGGCAATTTTGGCGACCTCTATTCTGAATATGGTATGCAACCGCTTCGTGAACAAGTCGTCAGCAACAATCTTGGCAGCCGCATAATCGTGTTGCCACAGACTATCCACTTTTCTTCGCCAGAAAAGCAGTTGCGTTCAGCTCGACTCTTCCGCACTCATCCAGACGTCCATATCTGTGTACGTGATCAAAACTCTTATGAGATTGCTCAGGCATTCTCCGACCACGTTTATCTTTTGCCAGATATGGCGCATCAACTTTATCCGGTTAATGCAGAAGTGGTGACCGGCATGGCGGGTTCGCTTTTGATTAAACGTACGGATGACGAGAAAAGTATCCAGCAAGACACGGCCAGATTTGGCACGGTAACCATGACTGACTGGCCGCAACTGGTAGGCCAGCGCGAATGGCATATCGACCGCTTTAGAAGAGCCATGCACGTCATGCATAAATTGGGTATGGGTTGGCTAGGTAACAGACTACTAGCTGACTTGTGGGCGGGCTACGCTAATAAGCTGGTAAGCAACGCCATCCGTTTATTTTCATCGTATGAGCTGATAGTCACCGATCGTCTGCACGGCCACATCCTGGCCTGTCTCATGGATAAGCCCAGCATCGTTCTGGATAACAGCTACGGCAAGAATTCTAGATACGTCAGTGCCTGGACGCTGGACAGCGACCTCGTCTCACTACAGCAGGCTTAGCGCATATTCAAGGAGGATATATGGCAACTTTCGACATACTTTTACCAGTCAAAAATGGTATCGATTACCTGGGCGAGGCGCTGGATAGCATTTGCCAGCAAACCTATCAGGATTGGCGGCTGATTGTGCTGGATCATGGCTCTACAGATGGTAGTCTGGAATTAGCCCAGCTTTATACCGAACGGGAAAGCAGGATAGTCGTGAGATCGCTGCCGCATGCTCAGGGATTAGCCGGTTTACTGAATATGGGCCTGGATCTTTGTGATAGCCACTATGTGTTGCGCCAGGATGCAGACGATATCTCATTGCCCAATCGTCTGCAGGTGCTGGCGAAAGTGCTTGAAGAAGATAGCGAGCTTGCACTGGTTGGTTCGCTGGGTGATGTAGTGGATGCCAGTGGCCACAAGATTGGTATTCTGGATATGCCTGTAGGCCAGCATGGCGTCCTTGTCAGCACACCGTTCCGCACACCGGTAGCACATCCTACTGTTGCTATGCGGCTGGATACGCTCCGGCGCTTGGGTGCTAGCTATGGAGTGGACTTTATAGGAGCCATGCCCCCAGAGCGTAGGATACAAGTACCGGGGTTGGCGGAGGACTATTTCATGTTTGGCCAGCTGGCCTTGGTCAGTCGCTGCATGAATATCAACCAGAGTCTGATCAAATATCGCTGGCATGGGGCCAATGTGGGTGCAACCAAATATCTGGACCAAACTCAGCTAGCGCTCAATATTTCGCGCTATTTGACAGACTCTCTTGCCATCATGCTCGGCATCAATAGTTTTGATCCTTCCCCATTCTGCAACCACGGCATGAATCTGATCAATTTTTATGGGCGGTCGGATTTCTCCTACGAGTATGAAGAGTTGCGGCAATTCATGACAAAAGCCATGCCAAATTCGGCAGAGTTGTCGCGAGAACTCTCGTTCCGTAAAGTGATCTCGAATCGTTCCAAGCCTGTGATGGCAGCTAGATATCTGGCCCATGCCCAACACTACGGTGTAAGTCATCTGGAATGGCGTACGGTGAGATCCTGGGTCATCAACGGTGTCAAAAAGCAGCCTATCCTGACATTAACACCTGCCGGGCTGGTTGCCTGAAGATGCCATGCAGTCGCAGATGAATATCAACTCAGCACTGGGCGTTCTGGCGCTAGTCATTATCAGTCTGATTGGTGGGGTCGCTGCAGTTGGCTACGTTTCGGTAGTGGAAGGCAACCTGTTGTTGATCTCGGCATTGCCATTCATATTGGCGATGCTGATGTTCCTCATCATCGATAAACGTAAATTGTTTTTGCTCATCCTGTTATTACGCGCTACGGGGGACATTGTTTTTGAGACCTCCAAGTTCGGGGGCGGGTTTGGTGTTGGTGGCCTCATCAATGCGCTGGTAATTTTCATTGCTTTGTTATTCATTATCGAGCGGCCCAGCCTGCTCAATCGCAGGATAATCTCCATATGGGGAGCAGTGCTGCTGGTGGCACTGGCAGCCATTGGATATGCGCCGGATTTCAAGGATGCAGTACGCCTTTTCCTGGCGCTTAGTTCATATTGCGCAGTATTCACCATTGCTTTTTATGTGGTGAGGACCAAGGCTGATTTTGAGCTTTGCGTCTCTACTATCCTGTTGTCGTCGCTGCTGCCGGTTTTATATTCCTTTGTCGATATTGCCTTGCATGGCAATACCGTAAATTCAGAAGAAGGTTTTCGCTTGCAGAGTACGTTTAGCCATCCCAATATTTTTGCGTTTTACCTGGTGCTAAACATTTCGCTCTTATTCTATAAATTAAAGACTACATGGTCGAAGATCAGCAAACCCATGCAGCTAGCAGGCTATCTTTACCTGTTCTTGTTATTGGCCCTGCTGATGCTTACCAAGACCCGAAGCGCCTGGGCAGCATGCGGATTTATTTTTACCGCTTATGGTTTGCTGTTTGAGCGCAAATATCTACTTTATCTGTTGTTTGCACCGCTACTGGCTTTGCTGGTTCCTAGCATACGTGACCGTCTGCTGGATTTGGGCAGTGGTAATGAATATGTGCAATACGCCAAGCTGAATTCCTTTGCCTGGCGCCTGTTGCTATGGAAATCTGCATTCGAATGGATAACTCCACAGAATGCCGTATTTGGCTATGGACTGAATGCTTTCAAATATTATTCACCTGACTTTTTCCCCCTTGCCGGCAAAACAAATTTTGGTGCTCACAGCACTTATGTACAGTGGTTTTTTGAGACCGGCGTAGTTGGGGTGTTGAGCTCTGCCTGGATGCACATGCGTCTATTGTTTACCTTGAAGCTCGGGCTCCGGCAGCATAAGTTACGTACCGCTATTGCGATCATGCTGGTGTTTGCTTACCTCTTTTTCGCTTTCTCAGACAACCTGCTGGATTATCTCGCTTTCAACTGGTACTTCTGGTTTTTTATTGGCAGTGCCTGTGCTTTGAGCATGTCAGTTGGCCCTGATCCGGAGTCGGGCCAGTTAGCCGCTAAAGGTGTTCGCTATGCAACCTGATACCGAATGGCTGGCTGACCTGAGCCGCTATCCATCTTCACGCCCATTCCTTAAAGAACAATCGATCTGGGCAGTGTGGGTATATCGCTTCGGCAGGCGCGTTGACCGATTGCGGACTGGATTGTGGAAAAGACTGATGATCGTACTTTACTGGTTGTTATTCCGTATGGTCGAAACCCTTCTGGTCACGAGCATCCCAAAAGAAGCATCGATTGGCCCCGGGCTGCGTATCTGGCACTTCGGCGGCATATTCATACATCCCAATGCAATCATCGGTGCCAACTGCACCCTGCGCCAGGGCGTCACTATCGGTAACCGTCGTGAAGATGGCCCGGTACCGGTGATAGGGGATAACGTCGAATTCGGTGTTAATTCACTAGTGTTAGGTGGTATCAAGATTGGCAATGGCTGCAAGATTGGCGCAATGTCTGTCGTGCTATGCGATGTACCCGATGGCGCAACTGCGGTAGGGGTCCCAGCCAAGGTTATGGAGAAACAGCAGGACGACGATATGCCTATTCTGCTGAAAGGTATTACCGGATGAAGCCCGTGCGCATAGCCTATTTCATTAACCAGTATCCCAAGGTCAGTCATAGTTTCATCCGCAGGGAAATACAGGCACTGGAACGTCAGGGGTTTAACGTACAGAGAATCGCCGCGCGTGGCTGGTCAGAACCATTGGCAGACGAGGCCGATTTGCTTGAGCGTGAGCAAACTCGTTATGTATTAAGGGGTGGTGTTATCGGCTTGTTGATGGCCTTGGCCGAAGTGATATTTACCCGGCCCTTGAAATTTGTTGCCGCGATCAAGCTGGCGCTAAAGATGGGGCTGCGGGCAGACCGTCCATTACCGATCCATTTTGTGTATTTAGCCGAAGCTTGCTACATTCTGTTATGGATGCGGCAATTTGGGGCGCAACATGTGCACGCACACTTCGGTACTAATTCGGCTGAGGTTGTCATGCTGGCCCATGCCCTGGGCGGGCCAGCCTACAGTTTTACCGTCCATGGGCCGGAAGAATTCGACAAACCACAGTTCCTCAAGTTACGTGAAAAAGTAGAGCATGCTGCATTTGTCGTTGCCATCAGCAGCTATGGGCGTAGCCAGCTTTATCGCTGGGTAAGTCATGCCGACTGGCCCAAGGTGAATGTCGTGCATTGCGGTCTGGAGTCGGATTTTTTCGAGACGGAGCCAGTACCGTTGTCCTTGGTTCCCCGTGTTGTTTGTGTAGGCAGGCTGTGTGAGCAGAAAGGTCAGTTGCTGCTGGTTGGAGCGCTAAGCCAGCTACAGCTTGAAGGTATAGACATTGAGCTGGTGCTTGCGGGCGATGGTGAGATGCGTGCCGAGATCGAGAAATTGGTTGAACAGCTAAATTTGCAAGACAAGGTACGAATTACCGGCTGGATCAGCAGTGACCAGGTCAAGCAGGAAATTCTCGCTGCACGGGCCTTGGTGTTACCCAGCTTTGCAGAGGGTTTACCGGTGGTAATCATGGAGTCAATGGCATTGAGGCGGCCGGTGATTACTACCAGTATTGCCGGTATCCCGGAACTAGTGGGTCACGGTGAACATGGCTGGCTTTGTGCTGCTGGCGATGTGAGTACGCTCGTAGAGCAATTGAAGGCATTGCTGGCTACCCCATTCAATATATTGAAGACCATGGGAGATGCCGCACATGCGCGCGTCAAAGAGCGGCACGCCATTGATACCGAAACGGCCAAGCTAGCCCAGTACATCTTATACAACGTAAAAACAGGGGTGCAGCAATGAATGTTCTGCGTATCCTGATTGTGCTGTTTAGCGCATTGATATTTATTCCGGTGCTGGTGTTTCTGGTACAAGTGGTGTTTGCCTTGCCAGGTAGCCGGCGTGGCCAGCTGGATCAGTTTGCTGAAATCCGCCCGTCAATTGGAGTTTTGGTTCCAGCCCATAATGAATCCAGCGGAATAGCCGTCACACTGAATAGCATCCTCTACCAGCTACATGCCTGCGATCGCTTGTTGGTGGTGGCTGATAACTGCACGGATGACACCGCTGGCATCGCAAGTTCCATGGGGGCCGAAGTGATACGGCGTGAAGATGCAATACATCGCGGCAAAGGCTATGCACTGGATTTCGGTGTGCAATATTTTGCCGATTCCCCGCCCGAGATATTAATTATCGTGGATGCTGATTGTTATGTAGAGGCTGGCGCCCTCGACACCCTTGCCAAGCAGTGTGCACAAGCGCAGCGGCCAATACAGGCGCTGTATCTGATGCACGCCGGGATGAAAGCCAACCTTAAGACCAAGGTTGCCGAATTTGCCTGGGCCACCAAGAACTGGGCACGTGCCTTGGGTTACCAGCGCCTTGGCCTGCCTTGCCAGCTTATGGGGACAGGCATGGCCTTCCCCTGGGAACTGATACAAAAGGCGGAGCTCGCTACCGGGCATATCGTTGAGGATTTGAAACTGGGGCTTGATCTTGCCGCGCAAGGTTATGCACCACAGTTTTGTCCCCAGGCACGTGTGACCAGTTTGTTCCCCATGAATGAAGATGGTGTACAAGCCCAGCGTAAACGTTGGGAGCATGGCCATTTGGGCATGATACTCAGGGACGCCCCGCAGCAATTGTTCAGGGGATTGCGTACAGGCAATTGGAGATTGATTGCCCTTGTGCTGGATATGTGCGTACCGCCACTTGCACTGCTAGCACTGCTGGCCGGATTATTTGCGATGTCCGTGGGTATTGTTTGCTGGCAGACCGGGCAGGTTCTGCCGTGGGTACTGGGAACCATTCCCTTAGCGTTATTAATCCTGGCGGTACTTTGCGCTTGGGCAAAGTTTGGACGCCATATTCTATCTTTACGCCATCTGACGTATGCGCCCATCTATGCGCTGGCCAAGATACCGTTGTACCTGAAGTTTTTGGTACAACGCCAAGTCGAATGGGTACGGTCACAACGTGACCGCTCATGAGACCTTTCTACTATGAATGCAGATATGGATAGAGCTCGGCCGCAGGCTATGCGACAGATTGCGGGTAAGAGGTGTCTATGGGTTTAAATAAGCACTGGAAAATCGGCCTGTATGTGCTGATAACTTGTGCATGTTTTGCAGGGCCTGCAACAGCAGAAACTGTCATGACAGATGCAATCTTTTCCCCAAGCAGTTTCTGGTACACGCCGATACCCGCAGATACACCGCTTAACCCAAATTCAGCAGCTTATGTCGCAGAGTTTATGCGGCAGAAAAAAGCCTACTACGGTAACGTCAACATCAATACCAGCGAATACTCGAGCCCGGTATTTGTTGCTGGTGGCATCCCGGCCGTAAAGGTTGTGGAATGGGATTGCCAGAAAAAAGGATTTAAAGATCCAACCTTGGCTGAACAGTGGAAAGCTGTGCCGATACCAGAGTACGCGATGCCATCACGTGGCACAGATCATGAAATGACGATTTATCAGCCTTCTACCGATACCATTTGGGAGTTCTGGCAGGCAAAAAAAGTCGATGGGCAATGGCAGGCTTGTTGGGGTGGCCGTTTGCAGAAAGCTTCGCAAAATCGCGGTGTATTCGACAAACATTATGGAACTACGGCCACTAGCCTGGCTTTTCTCGGTGGACAGATTACTGCAGAAGAACTGAAGCGTGGCGAGATTCGACATGCAATCGGTATCGCATTAGTTGATGTCGAACATTTCGATATTTTCTCATGGCCTGCCGGACGTTCTGATGGGTTTAACCCAAAGAAGCAGCCTAATCGTATTCCTGAAGGCATACGTTTTCGCCTAGACCCCTCGGTGAATGTAGATGCATTAAAAATGAGTACAGCAGGCAAGGTGATAGCCAAGGCAGCACAGAAATATGGTTTTGTAGTTTGGGATAAAGCTGGCGCTATCTCAGTCCGTGCACAGAATTCGATCTCCTACACCGCACAGGAGCAGCCCAATCCCTATCCGGTGCTATTTGATAACAAACCTAGTAATGCCGTATTAGACGGTTTCCCGTGGGAACGATTGCAGTTTTTACCAATGGATTATGGAAAACCCTGATGCTGTTTTAAACCGGATAGCTGGTTATGAAATAACAGTCCTGGCGTATGTGAATTCGTCTGCATCAGGCGACATGTTTTTACAATGAAAATCAATTAGTTATATCGCCCATAAAAGCATGTGTCGTTGCCCGAAGACATTATCGCCATTAACAGGGACAAGAAATTCCAACATTATTCAATATATTCATATGGTTATATTCTTGGCACAACCATTGCAGTAGCTAAGCTGTTGCAATCACGACCCAAGTCATTTTGCCTATAGACATTTCGATCCTTTTTAATGGAGCTAACCCATGAGGCCTAATACGATTCCTATCGCTGGATTCCCCATTCTGGAAGCTACACCGCATGAATTAGTCGATTACCTGATGGCCATGCTCAGGGCGCATAAAAAGGCCACCTTGTTTTATGCCAATACCAACTTTATTGTGAAATGCCGGCATTTGCTGGGCAAGTTTTTTGATGATTCAGTGATTATCGTCAATGATGGCTTCGGTTTGGATCTCGCAGCCAGGCTATGTCGCGGAAGAAGTTTTAAATCCAATCTTAATGGTACGGATTTCACCCCGTACATGCTGCGCCAGTCTACACGGCCATTACGTGTCTACTTATATGGCGGTAAACCGGAAGTCGTGAGTAGGGCTGCCCATTATGTTGCCAACCAGTTGGGGCAAATCGTTGTTGGCTTCAGTGATGGCTATCAGGATCACCTTCCTAACTCGGGCCTGATTCACAAAATCAACCAGTCGGGCGCCGAGGTGCTGCTGGTTGCCCTAGGTAATCCATTGCAGGAGCAATGGATTATGCGTTACCGCGATGTCCTGCAAGTAGGCTTGGTAACTGGAGTTGGCGCGCTATTCGATTTCTGGGCAGGTGATAAGCCGAGAGCACCAAAACTGATACAACGTTTGCGCATGGAATGGTTTTACCGTCTATGCCTTGAGCCGCGTCGCCTGATCAAGCGCTATACGTTGGATATTCTGGTTTTTTTCGCTACCTGCCTCAAATACCGCAAATCTTGAGGAGGAGTAAGAAATGAGAGTCCTGGTAGTTGGAGGAGCTGGTTATATCGGCTCGCACATGGTCAAGATGCTGCTGGATCAAGGCCATACTGTAATTACGTTCGACAACTTATCGTCGGGTTTCCGCGATGCCGTGTTGGGTGGTGAATTCGTTAAAGGCGATTTATCTGACCTCGCAAGGTTGGACGAAGTATTTGTCGCACATCAGCCCGAGGCAGTAATGCATTTCGCATCGCATATCCAGGTAGGGGAATCGGTCGCGCGCCCTGATAAATATTATCTGAATAATTTTTCGAACACTCTCAACCTGCTGGATGCGATGGTGAAGCATGGGGTGAAATATTTCCTATTTTCCTCCACTGCCGCCATATTTGGTGAGCCAGCTTACCTGCCGATCAACGAAAGCCATCCCAAGCACCCACTTAACCCTTATGGGCGATCCAAATGGATGGTAGAGCAGGTGTTAGCCGATTATGAGCGGGCTTTTGGCCTGAAATCGGTCTGCTTGCGATACTTTAACGCGGCCGGCGCTGACCCTTCAGGTCTATTAGGTGAACGCCATGAGCCAGAAACGCACCTAATCCCGCTGGTATTGCAGGCAATTTCTGGTCGGCGTGGGAGCATCACTGTGTATGGGCGCGATTACGATACCCCAGATGGCACATGTATCCGTGACTACATTCATGTGGTTGATATATGCACAGCTCACTCATTGGCGCTGACTAAACTGATGGCTACAGATCATAGCCAGCGATACAACTTGGGCAATGGATCTGGGTTCTCTGTCCAGCAGGTGATAGATGCAGCCGAGCGAGTGACTAACAACAAGGTCCGGGTAGTTGAGGGGCAGCGGCGCCAAGGCGATCCCGCACGTCTAGTTGCTGACTCGACGCTGGCACGTAAGGCGCTATGTTGGCAACCAGTCTATTCCGATCTTGAAACCATGATCCTGCATGCGTGGCTCTGGGAAGCATTTGTCTCCTCAGCCCAGCCTAAAGAGCGTATTGCTTAATTATTTGCCATTCCTTTAAATCTAGAGAAATCCTAAGAATATG
This sequence comes from Methylophilaceae bacterium, assembly GCA_036560445.1. Classification (GTDB taxonomy): domain Bacteria; phylum Pseudomonadota; class Gammaproteobacteria; order Burkholderiales; family Methylophilaceae; genus DATBRG01. Next base: position 66,424 of record DATBRG010000004.1, on the reverse strand, counting down.
AAAAAAGTGACAAAAGCAGTTTTCCCCGTTGCAGGCTTGGGTACACGGTTCTTGCCGGCCACAAAAGCTAACCCGAAAGAGATGATGCCTGTGGTGGATAAACCACTAATCCAGTATGCGGTTGAAGAGGCGGTAGCAGCCGGAATTACCGACCTTATTTTTATTACGGGGCGTAACAAGCGCTCGATTTCAGATCATTTCGATATGGCCTATGAGCTTGAGAACGAGCTGGAAAGAGCAGGCAAGAAACAATTACTGGGGCTGGTACAAAATATCGTGCCTAGCCATGTTAATTGTATCTATATCCGGCAGACCAGGGCGCTGGGACTGGGCCACGCAGTGCTGCTGGCAAAGCCGGTGGTGAACGATGAACCTTTTGCAGTGCTACTGGCGGATGACCTGCTTGATGGCAAAGTTCCGATCATGAAGCAAATGGTAGATGCCTATGATTACTACCGCTGTTCGTTATTAGGTGTGGAGGATGTCCCTAGGGAGCAGACCAAGAGTTACGGCATCGTGGCTACAAGGCCCGTGAGTAGCAATATCGAGCAGGTATCGGCCATCGTGGAAAAACCCAAGCCGGAGGATGCACCATCCACATTGGGTGTGGTGGGGCGTTATATCCTGACGCCACGGATTTTCCATCATCTGGAAAATATCAAGCCAGGAGCCGGTAGTGAGATTCAGCTTACCGATGGTATTTCTGGGCTGATCAATGAAGAGCAGGTACTGGCCTACCGTTTCAATGGTGTGCGCTATGACTGTGGGTCAAAAGCGGGTTATCTTGAGGCAACCGTACGTTTGGGGCTACGCCATCCAGAATGTGGTCAAGAGTTTCGCGCCCTGCTAGAATCAATGTTCGTTAAGAAGCAAAAGTAGTAAACAATCGTGATTAAACCATGATAAAAATTACTCGCTTCGTTAGCACATGGCTGTTCGCCATGGTATTGGCTATACCCGTAAAAAGTATGGCGGATGCAGACGATACTCTGAATTTTGTCGCAGGGGGCGGAATCCGGTTTGAAGACAATCTATTCCGACTCTCTGATTCAGTAGATGCCAGCTCATTCCCCGGCAAGCCCAGTAAATCTGACCTGATCTATTCTGCGAATGCAGGTATCAAGATTGATAAGCCCTATGCGCAGCAACGCTTCCAGCTGGACTTGGTCGCGACGCAAAATAAATACCAGAACAACAGCTTTCTCGACTTTACTGGACTTGATTACCGTGCTGCATGGTTGTGGCATTTAACGCCGCATATCAGTGGCACTGTGCTGGCGGAGCAGGACCAGCAACTGGTCAATTTCGCTGATTTCCGCGCTTTCAATGATAGCAACGTCCAAACCAACCAGGTTCGCGTTTTCAATATCGATGGCGAAGTTGGCAGCGGCCTGCATTTGATTGGTGGCCTGCTGGATGTGCGTTCGCGCAATAGCCAGAATTTCACTGCCGTCGGTAATTATGTGCAGCGCGGCGGTGAGTATGGCATCAAATATATTGCGCCATCGGATAGCTGGATTTCCTTGGTGCAGCGGGAAACGCAGGGTGAGTACCGGGGCCGTATCCTTGACCCGGTAGCGCAACTGGACACCGGCTTCGAGGAAAGCGAAACTGAAGCCAAGCTGAACTGGAAGCTTACGGGAAAGTCCACTATTGATGCGAGACTGAGTTATCTCGACCGCAGTCATGACCATTTTTCCCAACGCGACTACAGTGGAATGACTGGCAAGGTTGAGTACCAGTGGGCAGCTACGGGAAAACTACAATTCAATGCCTCGCTGGCGAGGAATCTTTACAGCTTCCAGGAAGCGACCAATAGCTATTATGTCGCCGATACCCTGTCGATAGGCCCGGTATGGAAGATCACGGCCAAGACTACACTTCGAGCACGCTACGACTATAGCGACCGGGATTATCGTGGCGCTATCGTGCCTGTAGCCTCGTTACGTCAGGATACAGTGCATTCTTTTATCATGGGTGCCGATTGGCAGGCCACAAGAACAATACTAGTCAGTGGTATTTTGCAACGCGATATCCGCGCATCCAATTTTAATAATCTTGATTACAGCGCCAATGCTATTGGCATTTCTGCGCAACTACTATTTTAATTTGTTCACGTTGAAAAAGCCCCAGAGCAGCAATCTTGGGCTTTTTCGTCGGAGCCATTAAGGTTAATTGTTTGAAGTTCTTGAATAACACGGTCGATTAGCGAAATTCGTTAATTATCACAAAATATGGCCAGGCTTTGGCGGGCAGTGTGAGGGAAGAAAACCATATCGTTTCTTAATTAGCAACAACAGGACACTCCATGTTTTTATTGGTACAAGAACTATTTGGCGTATTTACGCGGAGTCAGCTCAGACGTCTTTTGATGTTGCAATCGCTCATGGTGCTCATGGCTTTTGCAGAGGTCGGGGGGGTGACTGCAATCGGTATTTTCATGGCAGTTGTCGCCGACCCGAACATCCTGAATCGTGCTAATTTAATCGGCAAAATCTATCAAATCAGTGGCGTGGGCGATCGCGGGGAGTTTATTTATCTCGTTGGCGTTATTGCTCTGGTCGTGCTGGTTCTGACTGCACTGATTTCGATGTTGACTGTTTGGCGTGCAGCTCTATTTTCCGCGAGAGTCGGCCAAGAAATGGCGGATAGGCTCTTTCAATATTACATGCACCAGCCTTGGTTGTTTCACTCGTGGGGGAGCAGTGCGGAGCTGACCAAGAGAATTGCCTCTGACGCCTACGTGGTGTCTTCCCAGGTCATTTATCCGCTGATGCAGATCAATACAAAAGTCATATTGACCTTTTTCATGATCCTGGGGCTGACCATACTCAATCCATTTGTAGTTTTAATGGCGCTTGCCATTTTTGGCTGCGGATATGTCATTTTATACAGGATGGTTCGGCAGCGATTGATGGTGAATGGCAAAAAGATTTCAGAAATTGCTACCAGGCGATACAAGCTCATGTCCGAAGGTTTTGGCGGTATCAAGGACGTACTGCTATTAGGACGGCAGGCCGTTTTCGTTAACAGGTTTGAAGCCAGCGGCGATACGCTTTCTGTGAGCCTGAGCACAAATGATGCATTGGCGATGGCTCCCAAGTATTTCATGGATTTGGTTGCCTTCAGCTCGGTGATATTGCTGTTTCTGTACCTGACAAAAAACTACCATGGCGACCTGACCTCCGTATTGCCGCTGCTTGCCTTATACGCTCTGGCGGGGTTCAAGGTGCTGCCTGCTCTTCAGCAGATATATCACGCTGTTGCTACGATCAAAGGCTCGTCATCTGCATTTGATGCAATAAAGGAAGACCTGAAAAGCAGCCTTTATTTTGATAGCGAGGTGGATGCATCTGGGAAAAGCGCGGGTGCGGCTGTACCAATCCCTGCGTTGACACAAAACATCATGCTACGAGACGTTACCTTTACCTATCCCGGAAAATCTCAGCCAGCACTGAATTCCCTCAGCCTGGAGATTCCGGCGAATAAATCCGTCGGTTTTGTGGGTGCTACCGGTTCGGGGAAATCCACTTTGGTGGATATAGTTATTGGTCTTCTATCTCCCGATGAGGGAAAAGTACTGATTGATGGTGTTCCGTTAACACGCCGCAATATTCGTTCCTGGCAAAACAAGATCGGCTTGGTATCGCAGAGCATTTTTCTTTCGGATGCAAGCATCAGAGAGAATGTCGCTTTCGGTATTCCCTTGGATAGCATCGATACCAGCCGCGTTCGCGAGGTGCTCGCGCGTGCGCATATGGATGAGTTTATTTCTGAACTCCCGGATGGGATTGAAACCCGGGTTGGCGAGCGTGGGGTGCAGCTTTCTGGCGGGCAACGCCAGCGGGTGGGGATCGCAAGATCGCTTTACCATAATCCCGAAATCCTGGTGTTCGATGAGGCAACCAGTGCCTTGGATGGCATTACGGAGAAATCCATTATGGAGGCCATTAACGACTTCTCAGGCAAGAAGACTATCATCCTGGTTGCCCATCGCTTCACCACCATTCAGCAATGCGACATTATTTATTTCATAGACAAAGGCAGGGTCATCGACCAGGGGACATATGAAGAATTGGTGGGGGGGAACGTGCAATTCAAGGCAATGTCATCCAGCCATTCGGTCTCAAAGGCAAGTTTTCCAAGTTAAGTCCGATGTCTTAAGTCAGATGTTATTCCCACACGATATCTTGTTTGATTATCTTAGCAGGGACGCCGCCTACCAGCGAATTTTTGGGGACATCCGAGGCGACCACCGCACCGGCCGCGATGACAGAGCCACTTCCGACGCGAACGCCTTTGAGAATAGTGGCGTTCAACCCGATCCATACGTGATCTTCTATGACGATAGGCGCCGAGATGACGGCGTTGCCATTGATCGAGTGGTTATCGCTATCGCGGATGGTGACCCCGCTCGAGATGGCGACCCCATGACCAATTGTGATGGAGGAAAAGCAGTCGATGGTGGCATTGTTGTTGATGTAGCCGCTGCCCAGGGTGAGCGCCGCCCCTTCATTAATTGCCAAATGGCAGCCGGTCAGGATATAAAAATGGCCCTCCACCGCAATGCTCGAATTCTCGGCCAGTTTGAACTCCGAAGGGAAATACCTCAGCCCCTCCCACTTACACCCCAATTCAAGCTTACCCTCCCCCGAGGCTGCGGAAGATGGTGCGGCGAAAACGCTCACATTAGGGAAGACGGAAATACAACGGGTCCTTTTTCTGAAAGCAAGAAGAGCGGATTGGGCCCGAGACCATATGTTCCGTTGGGGGCTGATATTCAAAAAGTTTTCCATAAGCATGCAATTTGGCAAAAAGTTGACCGGAATATATGAAATATACTGCGTTAATTCGAACTTACAACAGTTTTCCACTGGTGGCGGAGGTTGTCGCCAGCCTGCGTGCGCAAGCTGTTCCGCCAGAGAAAATAATCGCAGTGGATTCCAACTCCTGCGTGGAGCAAAGATTGGCACTCGATGACATTTTCGATCAGGTCATCGACTATCCCAAAGAGCCATTCAATTATTCGAAGGCCATCAACATCGGGGTGGATGCTTGCGAGACCGAGTATGTCCTTATCATTAGCTCACACGTTGTATTGACCGATCCGTACCTCATTTCATATGGCATCAACTATATATCGGAGGGCGGAGATCGCTGCCTGGGGTGCTGCTTTAATCAGGGCGGCGATTACGGGAAAACCTACGGGATTACCCGGGTGGATAAAAGAAATTTTTCGCTATTGCTTGGCTTGTCCAACTCTTGCGCATTTTTGAAAAAACAGTACATTGTGAAACGACCGTTTCGGGAAGACGTTTTTTCCGCAGAGGATCAGGAGTGGGCTGCCTATTATCTCCGTAGTCATGATGCATCTTTTTTTAGTTTTCACTCGGTAAATGTGAAGTACTTGAACCCCAATGTGAATGAACTGAAAACTCTGAATGAGTACATCTCAATGGCCTACTTCACTCATCCAGAATTACGCGGACCGAAATATATAATTCCCCGGCTGGCAAGAGCACTTCTGGCATTTGTGCGTATGCGTCCAGAAAGAGCGAAACTTCACTTGGCAATGGCAACAGAACTGTTTCTGACGAACTTCAGAAAACCGGTAAGGAAATCTACTTATTATGTTAATTCAGCCGGTACGAATAGAAATCAAGTCGGGCCAACTTAGCTTAACTGCCCAATGCTATTTTGGCCTCTTCAGGCGTGATACCCTCATGAGTGCTATAAAGTTGTTCACAGTGAACTATCATTATTGATAGTGACTCCAAAAACCTAGTAGGTATATAACCACCTAAGAGCAATAAGAATTAAGCGTCACGGCAATGACTCTGTGCCCCGGAAAAGTTTCTTTAGTAGCATTCCATGCATGCTTAGTCGCTAAACATTTACCCGATTTACGTGAGCAGGAGAGTGTTATGAAAGTCTATGAACTCGGTTCCAATGCTTATATAGTCAAGTCGATTAAATTCAATAACTTCGTCTTACGGGTCAAAAAACTGGGACTCTTCCGGGCTATTATCTACGAGCCCTTGTCTTAGAATTCCTTTCTAAATGTAATTCAAAACAACTTCTATCATGAATGATCTGCTTCGTATCCTATACCTAGAAGATGATCTGCTAGATGCCGAGTTGATTAAACACAAACTGCAATCTGAAGGCTTGGACTGTGACGTTACTTTGGTAACAGGTAAAAAAGCTTTCGAATCCAAATTTAACCAAGAAATTTATGATCTCGTACTGCTGGACTTCAATCTTCCAGACTACGATGGCATGTCGGCCTTGAAGTATGCTCGCAGAAAACGATCCGAGACACCGATAATAATTATTTCTGGCACGATTGGGGAGGAAGGTGCCGTGGAGTGTTTGAAAGCAGGCGCCAACGATTACGTGCTCAAACAAGGGTTGCAGCGACTTGGTGTGGCGGTGCGCCGAGCATTGAAGGAAAAAGCCGAATATACCGCTAGACGAGAGGCGGAAATAATCGCCGGAAACGAAAAACTCTTTTCAGATACGATGATTGAGAGCCTGCCTGGAATTTTCTATTTCTTCAATGATCAAGGGAAATTTTTGCGGTGGAACCGGAATTTCGGAATCATCTCTGGATACTCAGATGAAGAAATTGCGAGGATGCACCCATTAGATTTTTTTCTGGATGGTGAGAAGCAGCTTGTTGCGCAGAGAATTGGAATGGTATTCGAGAAAGGGGATTCCACAGTCGAAGCCTCTTTTGTGGCCAAGAGTGGCAAATTAACACCTTATTTTTTTACAGGCAGAAAAGTAATATATAACGGACTGCAATGCCTGGTCGGGATTGGCGTTGATGTCGCCGAAAGAAAATTGGCAGAACATGAGCTAAGAATTGCCGCCACTGCCTTTGAAGCCCAGGAAGGCATGATGGTCACCGACGCTAACCAGATCATTCTGCGAGTCAACAGCTCTTTCACAAAAATCACAGGGTATATGCCGGATGAAGTTATTGGTAAGACGCCAGCAGTCCTCAGTTCTGGGCAACACGATGCCGAATTCTTTAAGAATATGTGGAAGTCACTTAAAACAGATTCCTACTGGCATGGAGAAATCTGGAACCGGCGCAAAAATGGCGATGTTTACCCTGAATGGCTTAACATTTCTGCGGTATCTGACGCCGATGGGAAAATTACTCATTACGTCGGGTCTTTCTTCGACGTTACTAAATCCAAAGCAGCAGAAGAAAAAATAGAACATCTAGCGTTTTATGACTCCCTGACTAGCCTGCCCAACCGTGTTTTGCTACGAGATCGACTTCAACATACATATGCCGCTAGTGCACGTTATCCAAATCATTACGCTTTGCTTTTCGTTGACATCGACAATTTCAAGATTCTCAATGACACAAAGGGCCATAATTTTGGCGACCTTCTATTGGTTGAAGTTGCGAGTCGACTCCAAGCTTCTATTCGTGAAATTGACACGGTAGCGCGACTCGGCGGTGATGAGTTCGTCGTATTACTTGAGAAACTCAGCACCAACGCTCAGGAAGCAGCCGCTATGAGTGAAGTGGTAGGCGAAAAAATCCTTTACTCTCTTAGTCAGCCTTTTTGGCTAGATGGTTATGAACATCATAGTTCTGCCAGTATCGGCATTAGCCTTTTCCGCAAACAAGAAGTGTCGGTAGATGAGCTTCTTAAACGCTCCGATACTGCTATGTACCAGGCCAAGGCTGCTGGACGAAATACCCTACGTTTCTATGATCCTGCCATGCAGGAATTACTGGAAATACGGACGCTACTCGAAAGAGATTTGCGCCGTGCTTTGGCCGAAAATCAATTTCAGCTCTATTATCAAATGCAGGTGTATCACAATGGCCATATTCTTGCGGCCGAGGTATTGCTGCGCTGGTTACATCCAGAGCGCGGCCTAATTGCTCCTATAGAGTTCATCCCATTGGCAGAAGAGACCGGGTTGATAATTCCAATCGGTCAGTGGGTACTCGAAACTGCCTGCGCCCAATTAAAAGATTGGGAGAGTGATAAAAACACCCGCTATTTGAGGCTTGCCATCAATGTCAGTGCACGTCAGTTTCACCAGAAGAATTTTGTCGATTCTGTTCGCGAAACATTGCTCAGGTACCGGGTTGATCCTGACAGGTTAGACCTCGAGCTCACAGAGAGCTTGGTGCTAGACAATATAGATGAAGCTATCGACAAAATGCATGCCCTCAAATCCATCGGGGTACGTTTCTCAATGGATGATTTCGGGACGGGGTATTCATCACTTTCCTATCTTACGCGACTACCTCTTGATCAATTGAAAATCGACCAGTCCTTTGTTCACAACATCGGTGTTAAACAAAGCGATGCCGTTATCGTGCAGACCATCATCGGGATGGCAAACAATTTAGGTATGGAAGTTATCGCAGAGGGTGTTGAAACAGAAGCGCAGCGAGAGTTTCTGGAAAAACATGGCTGTCCAGTATGCCAAGGCTTCCTGTTCGGCAAGCCAGTACCCATTGCGGAGTTTGAGGCAGAGCTTAAAACGGTAGAGCTAGATCTTGACCGTTGATGAATGAGGTAAGACCGATTTTAAATTGAGGATGGTTTTATGGATCCAATAAAACATGTTGTTCTTCTCATGCTTGAAAATCACTCGTTTGATGAGATGCTTGGCTGTTTTCAGCGCAACTACCCGGATCTGGATGGTATAGACCCAGAAGCCGCGCCAAGGTCGAATCCAGGCCCTGATGGCAAACCAATTGCACAAGCAAGAAAAGCTGCATATTGCATGCCGCTCGACCCAAAACATGAACATCGAAATGTTGCAAAGCAGATTGCAGATGGCAATACTGGTTTTGTAAAAGACTTTGCTAGTGCGTACCCTTCGAGCACAGTAAAAGATCACAGCCTGCTCATGGGCTATTATGAAGAAGGTTTTTTGCCTGCCCTGCATGCGCTTGCCAATGATTTCACCATCTGTGATCAATGGTTTTCCTCATTGCCAGGGCCTACCTGGCCCAACCGGTTTTTTGCATTATCCGGTACTTCTTCAGGCCGGGTACTTATGCCGGAAGGCGCTGCTCAACCCAATCTGGATAGCATCAAGGATCAAACCCAAGATACGATCTTTGATCGCCTGCACGAGAAAGGAAAGTCGTGGAAGATTTATTACTACGATTTTCCCTCATCACTGATTTTTGCAAACCAGCGCAAACCCGATAATCTCTCCCATTATTTCGATATCAATCAGTTCTTCAATAAAGACGCGCCAGGGGATGAATCGGCTTTTCCGGATTTTGCATTTATAGAGCCAAAATACTTCGGTATCGACCAGAATGATGATCATCCACCCCACAACATCATCAAAGCAGAGAAGCTTGTCGCAGATGTTTATAACGCCATTCGGTCAAACTCGGCACTCTGGAATAACACACTGCTCGTGGTAGTGTTCGATGAGCATGGTGGGTTTTATGACCATGTTGTTCCGCCTGCCGCAATACCGCCTGATAATAAGCAATATGAATACGATTTTAAGCAGTACGGCGTGCGCGTTCCTGCTCTCTTGGTATCGCCGTGGGTTGAGCGTGGTGTCGATCACACTCCCTATGACCACACTAGCTTATTGAAATACCTGATAGACAAATGGGAGCTCGGTCCTTTGGGCGCACGTACGGCAAATGCCAACTCAATCCAGAATGCCATAAAGCGTACCACTGCAAGAGATCAAGACTATACAGTTGCCTTTATCAGGGTTCCATTCGGGCAAATGGTGAAAGATGATGGGGCTGGAGCAGAACCCACTACATCTTCAGGGCAGGAGGCCTTGCACGTCTTGGCCGCATATCTAGAGCGCGAGTTAAATGATGGGCAATCAATTATTCTGGGGAACGCTTTAACCTTAACAGCAAAGGCTGCCCGATTATGGGTAGACTCCAAGTCATGGCTGGCAGAAAAGATATTACTGCCATTAGGTAACGCCTTAATTGATTCACAGCGCAAAGCACAATCTGACAAGGTTAGTCGCACGGTATCTGTGGCTGAGAATTTAATTCATCCCAAATAAAAAACGCCAGCTCAAGGCTGGCGTTTTGGCTATCTTATCTGTGGCTTACTTCACTTTTTTTGCAAGTCCATAAAGAATCACACATGTTGCAATTACGACGCCAACCACCAGATAAATGCCCTGCCAACCCGGAAAATCCATGTAGCCCCCAATGTCATTGATAGTGTAAAAGTGTATGTAGTTTGCCTGCGGATAATGCAAAAGCAAAAGCTAACAGAGTAATTATCTCCGACTAGAACGTTCTGGTCTAGACATCAGGTATATTTCAAATGCGAAGCGTGGCAAGTTTGTTGCTATGCTTCACTTAAATTGAGGCGGCACGCCTAAACGGAGTACATGAATGAGCTATTACCAGTCCTGGCTGAATCTTCCGATACGCACCAAATTCATTGCATGTTTGCTGGTGACCAGTCTCAGCGCCACTGGCCTGGTTGGTGCAGTTGCATACGGCCGGCTGATGCAAAAGTTTGATAGTTTTGTGTTGGAGCGTGCCTCGAGTAATTTCAGCCAGGATGTCAGAGCCTATTTCTCTGTTTATGGTAGCTGGCAAGAAGGTAACAAACATGAAAGTTTCCACAACTTTGCCGAACGCAGGCGCCGCGCATTGGGGTTGCCGCCGCCCGAACGGCTCATGATGCATGGTGACAGCAAGCCGCCAATCTTGCCTCCGTCAGCTAACTTGCAAATGAGAAGCCTGCCTGCAGGGCTTGCCCCGCAACAGCAAGATCATCTTGATGCTCCCCCCTTCAGGTTTTACCTGTTCGATAAGTACTACATGTCGCTCATGGACATTCCACCTTATCGGGTCGGCGATATCGTCAGCCCAAAGGATAATCAGCGCCTGTTACCCATTACGTTGGATGGGCGTGTGGTCGCCTATTTTGTGCCCGATGGCAAAGCTAACTATTCGGAGATGGATCTGGGATATCTCTCAGCTATGCGAGAGGCATTGTTGTATGGCATCCTGTTTGCCGTATTACTCACGCTGGGCTTGGGTTTCTGGTTTGGCAGCAGCCTAAGCCGCGCCCTGCGCCAGCTTACAGTTGCAGCCCAAGCTATGCGCGATGGAGATCTCAGGCAACACATCAAAGTGAAGTCTGGAGATGAAGTCGGCCTGCTGGCCAACGCGTTCAACCGCATGAGCAGTGAGCTTGCCAACCAGCATGAGAAACTGCACCAATCGCACGAACAGATTCAAAAACAGGCCGAGCAGATGAACGAGCTGAGCCGGCGTGATGCCCTCACCATGCTACACAACCGCAGACATTTTGATGACCAAGGGCAACACATGTTCAATCAGGCCGCGCGCTATCAGAGGCCTTTTAGTGTCATGCTGGGCGATATCGATTATTTCAAAAAGATCAACGACAACTACTCGCACGCCGTGGGCGATGAGGTATTACGTAAGATAGGTGAAATACTGAGTGGAATGGTACGCAACTGTGATCTCGTAGCTCGCTATGGCGGTGAGGAATTCGTCATCGCCTTTCCCGAGACACCGCTGCAACAAGCCCACAGCGCCTGCGAAACCCTGCGAAAGCGCATTGAAGAATACCCGTGGCACACCGTACATCCTGAGCTTAAAGTCACCATGAGCATGGGCATCAGCGCCAATGGTAAGGCCAAAGGTCTGCACGAAATGCTCAAGCTGGCGGATAACCTGCTTTACCGGGCCAAGAATAACGGCAGGAATCAGGTTTGCATGGCCGAATACTAAGAATATATCTACAGGCTTAAACCTTGAACGACTCTGCCATGCTAATCAGAATTCTATCTATCGTATTCCCGGTGTTCGCTATCGCGTTCGTTGGCTGGTTCTATGGCCGCAGGCAAAGCGTAGATATGGCGGCGGCCAACCAGGCCAATCTCGATATCTTTGTCCCCGCGCTGGTGTTCTCGGCATTGGCTGATCGCTCGTTTGATCTCGCCGGGCATCGATATTTCGCCATCGGTGCATTACTCATGATCCTAGGCTGCGGGGTGGTCGGTTGGCTGGTCGCACGTATCAGCGGCATCCCATTCAAGGTGCTGGTACCCACGGCCATGTTCAACAACAGCGCCAATCTGGGGTTGCCAGTTGCCCTACTCGCTTTCGGCCAAGAGGGTTTGGCGGCGGCAGTGGTCATGTTCATTGTTACCAACCTCGTGCACTTCTCGTTCGGCAACTGGTACCTGGATCACCACGCTAAGTGGTGGAATGCCTGGCGTTACCCGGTCATCCTCGCCGCCATCGCCGGGCTTTCTGTTAGCTTTCTTGGGGTGGAGATATGGGAGCCGTTGCGGGTAGGCATCAAGATGCTGGGTGATGTTTCCATACCCCTGGCTTTGTTCTCGTTGGGTATACGCATCGCGCAATCCCACCCCAAAGCACTGGGTGTCGGGGCGGTCGGCGCTATCTTGCGCCCAGTCAGCGGTATATTACTCACTTGGTTGCTGGCAATTCTGCTGGGGTTACACGGTGAGCAAAAGGCCATCCTCATTATCTATGGTGCACTGCCACCGGCCATGATTAACTATGTGTTTGCCGAGCGCTATAAGCAGCACCCGGACGAAGTCGCAGCTGTTGTACTCATTGGCAATATCGCCGCAGTGCTGGTGTTGCCTATTGTTTTGGCAGTGGTGCTCTAGCGCCGCTATCAAAAATAAATGGAGTCTGCCCCATTTATTACAATCCAGCCGCGGCAACGGTTTACGCCGCAGCTACGGCGCCAATATCCTGCAAAGGCTACGCTCATCTCGCTAGGCCGCAATGCTGGTTTCTCGCTAGATGAGATGGTGGCCATGTTCACCCCGCAAGGTCCTGAGATCAACCGAGCACTGCTATCCGCGAAGGCAGATGAACTGGATAGCAAGATCAAGGAATTGACTACAATACGAGATGGCTTGCGCCATGCTGCCGAGTGCAAGGCGCCTAGTTAATTTGAGTGCCCGAAGTTTCTTAGGTATTAGAGGAAAAGAAAAGTAAAAACTAACTGTGGCGATTAGTTATTGCTATGGAAGAACATAGCCTCAGCTAGACCGTTAATAATTCTATTGATTGGTTTAATTCTTTATCAATCTGCTTTAGCCATTCACTAGCTAATTCTTTCTCTTTAGGGAAATTTGAATTTGATAACTCTATAAATCTTTGTAAATTGCTTTTGGCTTGCAAAATGTCACCTCTTATCTGCCAATTAAAGAATCCAAGACAATAATTTAACTGATAGATTTCTGGATTCTCTTCAATAGCCCAATTAAGAAAATCTTCAACCTGATTAATTGCTTCAATCTCAATAGTGGCGCGAGCAGCGGCCCTGTAACGTTGAACAGAACGTTTGAGATCGCCCATGAATCCATATAGAAATGCTACGTTCAGATTCCAAATTGGGCTTGATTTGTCTTGTAGTTTCATGACATAAGACATGGCAAGATTTGCGTCCTTATTTATTACAAAAGCGCATATTGCTCTCAATGCATTCACTCCTGGTCTTTGCTGCTGATCTAGATCAATTTTATCTAGCCAAGCGGGTATCTTAGCAATCAAATTTGAATCAAAAGAATTTGCCCACGCTCTATGAATTGATGTTGCCATTCCTTCATATATCTCTGCTTTTCGAACTGGCAATCGCTCATTAAGTTTTGCAAATACAGGAAAGGTTTTATCTTTTGTAGTTAAACGATCTCTAACATCATCAAATAGCTGCTCAGCATAATAAATATCTCCTGAACATCCAGCTGCAATACCAATAATGTAGCGAGAGACTAAGTCAGCCCATTCCGATGTAAATTGAAATGAAAATAGATCATTTTCAGGTGGGATCTGGATCTTTCTTGGAATTAATTCTCCAAACTCATCTGACAGAACTTTACTTACTTCATTAGAAATAGGTTGATGTGCTACTACGCCTTCAAACTCAAAAAAGTGATACATCTTCCCATCTTCAAAAAGTCTTTTCCTCACCCTTCCATAAAGCATGAAATGAGCTCTTGACTTTACTCTTATGATTTCAGCTTGATCAGGGTCAAGTATCTTTTCTGCCAGATGTTGTGGCAACTCAATGAAGTAAAAAGATTTACCGGCAGCACCAGACTTAACTAACTGCATTAAAGGAATAACTAAATCTTCTTTTACACGCTTAGCATCGTCTTCATCGGAAGAGGCGATACTGATTAAAAAACCTACTTTATTTTTTGGTGTTTTGGGAGGTTGCAGTGATAAGAGCCAAAAAACAAACAAAATCACCATGAAGGAAAAAACAAAAATGGCAGATGCTAAACCTCCCAAACTTAGCATCTGAGTTAGGCAAATTAATGCAGTTAAAGAAAATATTTCAGCTACAACGATACCTTCTTTAGAGTACCAATTCCTTTTTAGAAAAAAGACTGCCTTATCAAAATCCATTAATGCCCTTTATGTTTTATCCGCACTTACTCTCGCCACAATTCAGGCAAGTCAGGCACCCATCCATGATGATGGCGGCCTTGGTGCTGCACTTATTGCATAGCTGAGCACCAGCGGGGAAACCTTCGGAGTTGGTTTCGCCGCCTGCGGCGGTGACTTTTTCCAAGTACTCAGCGCGCTTTTCAGCGATAAGCTTCTTCTGGTGTTCGTCCGGCTCTGCCTTCTTGAGCATGCCGATCTCTTCCAGGTGCTGTTGCAGCACTTCGCCGATCTCAGCCACCAGGCTAGGGATGTATTTGCCACCCTTTTTGAAATAGCCGCCGCTGGGGTCAAACACGCTGTGCAGCTCTTCTACCAAAAAGGTGACATCGCCACCCTTGCGGAACACGGCGGACATCACACGTGTGAGCGCGACAATCCACTGAAAGTGATCCATATTCTTGGAGTTAATGAATATCTCAAACGGGCGGCGGTGCTCTTGCGGGGTGCCTTCGTTCATCACCACATCATTGATGGTGATATAGAGCGCATGCTCGGTCACCGGCGTCTTGATCTTGTAGGTGTTGCCGACCAGCTTATCGGGGCGGCTCAGTGGCTCACCCAGTTGCACAATCTCAGCCTTATGCTGCGCGGCCTGGGTTTGTGCTGCGGCTTCTGCATGTGCAGCCTTGGCTTTGTCTTCTTCAGTGACGACGTTGTAGCCGGTGATCTTTTTTTCGATTTTGATTGCCATAGTATTCTCCTGGGTCGTTCCGATTAGAACTTGCCGTAGTAGCCTTCTTTCAAGGCGTCGTAAAGGTTAGCGGCAGAATGGATTTCACCGTCGTATTCGATCTCTTCGTTGCCTTTGACCTCGACCACTGAGCCATCATCCAGCGTGAACTTGTAGGTAGTGTTCTCCAGGTCTTTCTCTGTGACTAGCACACCCTGGAAGGCTTCCGGGTTGAAGCGGAAGGTGGTGCAGCCTTTCAAGCCCTTGTCGTAGGCGTAGAGGTAGATGTTCTTGAAGTCTTCAAAGTCGTAATCGGTCGGCACGTTGATGGTCTTGGAGATGGAGCTATCGATCCATTTCTGTGCGGCAGCCTGAATATCCACATGGGCCTTGGCCTGGATGGTGGATGAATCTAGGAAGTAATCCGGCAGTTTTTCTTCTTCACTGGTGCCGAATGGCATGGCCTTGGAATTGATTAGCTCACGGTAGGCCAGCAGCTCGTAGGAGAACACATCAACTTTCTCCTTGGATTTCTTGCCTTCGCGGATCACGTTACGTGCATAGTGGTGCGCAAACGACGGCTCGATACCGTTACTGGCGTTATTGGCCAGAGATAGCGAAATGGTGCCGGTAGGCGCGATGGAGCTATGGTGCGTGAAGCGCACACCTTTTTTGGCGATTTGCTTGCGCAGTGATTCCGGGAACTGCTGCATGTAGCGGCTGTATAGCCCCATGAGCACCTTGCCCTTGACCTTGGCGCCAACCTTGATACCATCGGCAGCCATTTCCGGGCGTTTGGCCAGCATGTCAGCAGTCACTTCAAACTCTTCATCCATGATAGGTGCTGCGCCTTTTTCTTCAGCCAGCTCCACGCCAATTTCCCAGCCCACTTCGGCCATCACTTTGGTGACTTCTTCGGTGAATTTGAGTGAATCGGCTTCGCCATATTTCATCTTGAGCATGGTGAGTGTAGAGCCGAGGCCGAGATAACCCATGCCGTGGCGGCGTTTACGCGCGATCTCGTCACGCTGTTGCTGCAGCGGCAGGCCATTTACTTCTACCACGTTATCCAGCATACGGGTGAAGGTGGCAACCACTTGGCGATATTCATCCCAATCGAAATAGGCTTTGTCGGTGAATGGGTTGCGTACGAACTTGGTCAGGTTGACCGAGCCTAGCAGGCAAGCACCATAAGGCGGCAAGGGCTGCTCGCCGCAAGGGTTGGTAGCGCGGATATTTTCGCAGAACCAGTTGTTGTTCATCTCGTTGACGCGGTCAATGAGGATAAAGCCCGGCTCGGCGAAATCGTAAGTGGAGGACATGATTACATCCCAAAGGCGGCGAGCCTTGATGGTCTTGTAAACGCGGCAGGCTACCTTGCCTGCATCCTTGCCATCCAGCTTGGTCAGGTATTTGTTCTTTACTGGCCATTCGCGCCAAACTACCTGGTTGCTGTCATCCAGCTTGAGGCCGTCCACTGTGGCTTCTTTCTCAGTAACGGGGAAAGCCAGCTTCCATTCGGCATCAGCTTTTACCGCTTCCATGAATTCTTTGGTAATCAGGCAAGAGAGGTTGAACTGGCGTAAACGGCCAGCTTCGCGCTTGGCCTTGATAAAGTCAGTGACATCAGGGTGAGAGATGTCGAAAGTAGCCATCTGCGCGCCACGACGGCCACCAGCAGAGGAAACGGTAAAGCACATCTTGTCGTAGATATCCATGAACGACAGCGGGCCGCTGGTGTAGGCGCCAGCACCGGCGACGAAAGCGCCCTTGGGCCGCAAGGTGGAAAACTCATAGCCGATGCCGCAACCAGCCTTGAGTGTGAGGCCGGCCTCATGTACCTTGCCCAGGATGTTGTCCATGCTGTCTTCAACAATGCCGGAGACAGTGCAATTGATGGTGCTGGTGGCAGGCTTGTGCTCAAGCGCGCCAGCATTGGAGGTGATGCGGCCAGCGGGAATAGCCCCGCGGCGCAATGCCCAGAGGAATTTATCGTACCAGAGGGTGCGTTTTTCTTCGGTTTCTTCAGCATCAGCCAAGGCGCGTGCCACGCGTTGGTAGGTGTCGTCTATATTTTGGTCGACACATTCGCCCTGCTTAGTCTTCAGGCGATACTTCTTATCCCAGATATCCAGTGAAACGGATTGAATTGGCACCGCTTGATCGGTGACATCATGATTGGCATCTTCTGGCGCCTTGACTGCTTTTAGCATGGGCTTTTCCTTCCTGTTCTTAGCCTGTTTTTATTGGAGTCGCTTTTTTGGAAAAAATGACTGGTACCACAATATATTGTGATTGTTCGTCAAGTATTGTCATTTTGTAGGGGAGCGTCAAGAAAATTATTTATGTTTTTCTGAGGTATTCTGGAGCATATTTTGCTAGACATTTCACAACGGCCCCAAGGCGAGGCAGAACGCCGATGTGAGCGTTGACTCACCGTTTGCAATCACACATAAAATAGTCCTATCGCGCTTTATGTATGCGAAAATTCGGCCATGTCGCGTTTCCTCTACAGTGTGTTGCTTTACCTGCTGCTGCCATTCGTGCCGTTCAAGCTGTTATGGCGTGGTATGCGCCAGCCTGCCTATTTACAACACTGGGCAGAGCGCTTTGGCTTTTATGAGAACAAGCCGACGCAACCGGTGATCTGGCTGCACTGTGTTTCCGTGGGCGAAACGCGTGCTGCGGAGCCGCTGGTGAAAGAGCTACATAAGCGCTACCCGCAGCACCAGATATTACTTACCCATGCCACCCCTACTGGCCGTGCTGCCGGGGAGCAGTTATTTGGCAATCACGTGCTGCGTGCCTACTTACCATATGATTTGCCGGGTGCAGTGCACCGATTCCTGCGGCATTTCAAGCCGCAGTTGGGCTTGCTGATGGAAACCGAACTCTGGTTCAACCTGATTGCTGCCTGCAAGCAACAGCGGGTGCCGCTGTTGCTGGTGAATGCACGTTTATCTGAGAAGTCGCAACTTGGCTATGCAAAGATTGCCAAATTGGCGAGCCAGGGCTTGCGCGACCTCACTGCTATTGCTGCTCAGAGTGAGCAAGACGCTGCACGCCTGCAAAGCCTGGGGGCACAAAATGTACAGGTGTTGGGAAACCTCAAGTTTGATGTTGAGCCACCGCCAGATGCCGTTGAGCAAGGTCGGAAGTTACGTGAGCAGTTAGGGAAGAATCGGCCATTATTCCTGGCTGCCAGTACTCGTAAGGGTGAAGAGGCGATTATTCTGAAAGTGATTGCTGCTGCCAATATACCAGGCCTGCTTACCGTCATCGTGCCGCGCCATCCCCAGCGTTTTGATGAAGTGACAGATTTGGTCAGGCAAAGCGGGTTTAGCGTCGCGCGCCGTTCCAGGTTGGAAAAGGAAATGACATCTCAGGTTGACATTGTTGTTGGCGACAGTATGGGCGAGATGTTTACCTACTACGCCGCCTGCGATGTTGCCTTCATAGGTGGCAGCCTCTTGCCTTTTGGCGGGCAGAACCTGATTGAGGCCTGCGTCATGGCCAAGCCGGTATTGATTGGCCCGCATACATATAACTTTGCATGGGCTGCTGAGCAGGCAGTTGCCGGGTGTGCGGCCTGGCGTGTGGCGGATGCCGCTGAATTGGCGGCTGCCTTGCAGCGATTATTTACCAACGCTGAAATACGCCAAAACATGGGGCTGGCAGCATCGAGTTTTGCCGGCAACACGGGTGGTGCGAGTCTGAGGATTACCGATCTGGCCTCAAGTTACCTGGTTGAACGCGTGTAGATTGATTTTACAAATACCAGCTCGCAAGCGCCATTGCCAGTATCGTTGCGGGTAAGCGAGCTGCGCCACTTCCAGCCGTCACTGGCCTTAGCTTCTACCAGATAGCCATTAATTCTGACGATCTCTCCCGGGCGCACTAACTCTAGAGCTCGCTCCACACTGCTATCAGCCGGAATCATATGCATATTGGCACTATGGGTTTCTATCTCCTCGCGTGGGATGCGGAATTCATCAGTGCGCCAATAATAAAAACGGCCACTCTGGCTGATACTGATATCTTTTAAGATGCTTTCGTCTGACATGCGCCCCCAGCCTAAAGCCAAGTCTACCGGCGCCAAATTTGATTCCCGATCCAGGCTGTAATGCTCTGCAGATAGTACCCGAGCTTCGACATGGAAGCTGGCCAGAGGCGTAAGCTGGTAGCCATTTTTCTCAATGGTGGCTGCCTCCACACTTTCCTGCACCGGATCACTAGCTGCCACCACGCCCGGCCCGTAATTAACACTACGGCCTTGCCAGTAGTGATAGCCGCCATAAACAAGCAGACAGATGATGAGAAGTTTTTTCCAGCTCATGAATGATCAGCCTAATTAAAAGCAGGAAAACTGGTGAAAAGCTCGTTTCGATGAGTTTAGCGAATTAATCGGCTAATCTGCTTGAATGCTTCACCTTCAGCTTTACCTAGCCACTCAAACACAATGGATTCAGTATTCGAGACCACAATGCCTGCTTGCCTCAACCTATGCAGTGCATTGGTTTTGTTGGCTGCGTTCCGGGAGAGTACGGCATCTTCCGCCACAAATACCTGACGGCCACTGGCATGCAGGTCGAGCGCAGTTTGCAAAATACAGATGTGGGATTCCATTCCCGCCAGGATAATTTGTGGGCGATCAGATGTCAGGTGTTGACTAAAGCCGGGCTCAGCCGGGCATGAGAAAGCGGTCTTCTCTATACGCGCAGTTGTTGCCAGCTGTGGCATCAATTCAGGAATGGTGGGCCCCAAGCCTTTGGGGTAGTGCTCGGTATAGAGGATAGGGATTTCGAGCAGCTTGGCAGCTTGCAACAATATGCCACATTGCCTGCTGATGCTTTTCATCTCGTTGGCTGGCATTGCATCAGCCAGTCGTTGTTGCATATCGACGATGACCAGTCGACTTTGATTACACTGTGCTTTCAGGATGGGTTGCACTTGGCGGTGATTTTACTGGGCGCTAGCCTGCTGCTCATTGGCGACCAAGTGCTGGTTAATCTCGGTGAGGTCGGCGTCAGTCAGCAGACCCGCAGCTGACTTGAGTTTGAGGATGCTGATCAAGTAGGTGTAACGGGCCTGCAGCAGATCACGTTTGGCACTGAATAGCTGTTGTTGAGCATTCAATACGTCGACGCTGGTACGTATACCAACCTCATAGCCCAGATTGGTCGAATCCAGCTGGCTCTGGCTTGAAACCAGCGCTTGTTCGTATGCGCTAACCTGAGCAACGCTGCTTACCAGGTTGAGGTAGGCCTGTTGTGTATCCAGGTCTGCCTGGCGTCTTGCTGCTTCAAGGTCATCCATCGCTTTTTGTTTATTGGCCGCCGCTTCACGCACTTTGGAGCTGGTGGCGCCTCCCTGGAAGATGGGGATTTGTAGCTGTATGCCGATGGTGCTGTTTTGCAGGTCGGTACCAAAACCATTGATACCACCATTGGCGCGGGTAGAGTTGTAACTACCCACGGCATCCAGCGTAGGCAGATGACCGGCAAACTGCTTTTCGACTTCACGGCTGGCAATTTCCAGCGCCTGTTGCTGGATGCTCAGGTTGAGGTTGTTTTGCTCGGCGATTTCTACCCATTTTTCCATTTGAATGGGTTCGGGCGAAGTGGTTTTAATATCAGCCCTTGCGGTCGCCAGTCTTTTTGGCAATTCACCGGTTACTGCCTGAACCGCACGTTTCTTGACCTCAAAATCATTAATCGCGGCGAGCTCTTGTGCCACTGTGAGGTCATAGCGGGCTTGTGCTTCGTTCACATCGGTAATGGTCGCAGTGCCTACTTCAAAATTGGCTTTGGCCTGCTCCAGCTGACGGTTGATAGCGGTCTTCTGTGCGCCGGTAAGGTCAACTTTGTCCTGTGCCAGCAGCACATCGAAATAAGCCTGGGAAACCCGCAGCATCAGGTTTTGTTGAGCCAGCATTAGCTGTTTGTCTGACAGCGAGGCTTGCACCTTGGCTTGCTGGTACTGCACGATACTCTGCCAGCGGAATATTGGCTGGTTAACATTGACCCCATAGCCAGCGGTATCGAATGTTTGTGGGCCGCCTGCGCGGAAAGGGTTGTTGCCGGTATCGATATACTTGATGTCAGAATCACTGCGGCTGGCATTTGCACTGAATGTAACAGTTGGTAAGTAGAGCGCCCGGCCTTGAGCAATCTTTTCCTGCTGGGCAGTATTGTCGCTACGTGCAGAGGCGAGCGTGGGGTCATGGGCTAAGGCCAGTTGGTATATATCCAGTAGGTTTTGTTGCGGCTCTGCAGCTCGGGTCGCAGGTGAGAACGCACTGAATAACGCAATAACAAACAGAAGTTTTTTGTGCATTTGTTATGGGCTTTAGAATTGAAAACGTTCAGGTTGCGGGGCGTTGCTGAGGCTTGGCAAGCAGGTTTCAAACAGCACATCATGTTTGAAGCTATCTGCCGAGATGCGGTCAATCATGGTGGCTTGCATCACGGGTGCTTCGCCAGTTACCACAAACATACGGCCACCAATTGCCAGGCTCTGCAATACGGCATCAGGAGCTACCGGCAAAGAGCCAGTGTAAACGATAACATCATACGGCGCGTGCACGGGCCAGCCTTTGGCAGCATCGCCCACTTCCAGTGTGACGTTCTCAATATGCTGTTGTGCCAGCCGTTGCTGGGCAATATGGCTGAGATCGCCAATAATTTCTATGCTGTAAACATGCTTTGCCAGCTTTGCCAGCAGTGCTGTGAGGTAACCGCTACCAGTGCCAATCTCGAGTATTTTGTCGGTCTTCTTGATTTCAAGCGCCTGCAATATGCGACCTTCCATTTTAGGAGACAGCATTGTCTGGCCGTGGCCGTGGCCGATGGGGATTTCCAGGTCAGCAAATGCAAGTCCGGCATACTGCTGCGGCACAAAGGCCTCACGCGGTACCTGTTTCAGCAAGTCCAGCACGGTGCCATCCAGCACCTCCCAGGTGCGAATCTGCTGTTCTATCATGTTAAAACGTGCTGTTTCGCGCTG
The DNA here is from genome assembly GCA_036560445.1 of Methylophilaceae bacterium. GTDB lineage: Bacteria > Pseudomonadota > Gammaproteobacteria > Burkholderiales > Methylophilaceae > DATBRG01. Next base: position 44,282 of record DATBRG010000004.1, on the reverse strand, counting down.
AAGACTTAAACTCGCGGTCTCGCCCATATCCATTTGCCCCTGTTCCACACTCATTGGTATATCCCGATAATGCCACGCAATCTTGCAATTATTCCATAATTCAAGTACTTTCACAGGCATTGCTAGGGGTCTGCATTGAACAAAGTGCAGTGAGATACACCCTTCGAACCTGATGCGGGTCATGCCGCCGTAGGGAAGCAGCAGCTTCCCTACTCAGATACGATAGCGGAAGCACAGGATGCTTCCCTAATTTTTCTGTAGGAGAGGCACCCAATAAGTGCTCCCTACGTATTGCTTTGAGGAGCACCCAATGAACACCATAGACAAAAACCTGCACGCCAAATTCCTGAACGAAACTGCGGAAATCGACGCCGGTACCACGCAGCCTTTCGCTAAATCCCGTAAAGTTTATATTGAAGGTTCGCGCCCGGATATTCGCGTGCCTTTTCGCGAAATTTCCCTCTCCGACACGCCGTCTGCTTTTGGCGCAGAAGAAAATCCGCCGGTCATGGTGTATGACACTTCCGGCCCATACACCGACCCTACAGTGAAGATTGATATCCGTGACGGCTTGCCGGCATTGCGTTCTGGCTGGATCATGGAACGTGGCGATGTAGAACAACTGGATGGCCCAACTTCGGCATTTGGACATGAGCGCCTGCACGACCCTGAACTTTCCGAGATGCGCTTCAACCTGCACCGCAAGCCACTGCGCGCTAAGGCTGGCATGAATGTGAGCCAGATGCACTATGCGCGTAAAGGTATTATTACGCCGGAGATGGAATACATCGCCATCCGCGAAAATCAGCGCCGCGAGAATATGTCCGAGCTGCTCCAGACACAACATGCAGGCCAAGACTTTGGTGCATCTATCCCTAAAGTCATTACCCCTGAATTCGTGCGCGATGAAGTCGCTCGCGGCCGCGCCATTATTCCTTTGAACATCAATCACCCTGAAATTGAGCCTATGATTATTGGCCGTAATTTCCTGGTGAAAATTAACGCCAATATCGGTAACTCGGCTTTGGGTTCTTCAATCAGCGAAGAAGTTGAGAAAATGGTGTGGGGCACGCGTTGGGGCGGCGATACCGTGATGGATTTATCCACCGGCAAGAATATCCACGAAACGCGCGAGTGGATTATCCGCAACTCACCAGTGCCTATCGGCACCGTGCCTATCTACCAGGCACTGGAAAAAGTTGACGGCAAAGCCGAAGACCTGACCTGGGAAATCTTCCGTGACACCTTGATTGAACAAGCTGAGCAAGGCGTGGACTATTTCACCATCCACGCCGGTGTGCGCCTCGCTTACATTCCGATGACGGCCAAACGTATGACCGGTATCGTCAGCCGCGGCGGTTCCATCATGGCCAAGTGGTGTCTGGCGCATCATAAGGAATCGTTCCTGTATGAGCACTTCGAAGACATCTGCGAAATCATGAAGCAGTACGACGTGTCATTCAGCTTGGGTGATGGCCTGCGTCCCGGCTCGATTTACGATGCTAACGATGAAGCCCAGTTTGCCGAATTGAAGACCTTGGGCGAATTGACCCAGATTGCCTGGAAGCATGACGTGCAATGCATGATTGAAGGCCCAGGCCATGTGCCTATGCATTTGATCAAGGAAAACATGGATCTGCAACTGGAACACTGTGGTGAAGCCCCGTTCTATACACTAGGCCCATTGACCACCGACATCGCCCCCGGCTATGACCACATTACCTCCGGCATCGGTGCCGCCATGATCGGCTGGTATGGCTGCGCTATGCTGTGCTACGTGACGCCAAAGGAGCACCTGGGCTTGCCGGACAAGGAAGACGTACGCGTCGGCATCATTACCTACAAGATCGCCGCGCATGCGGCAGACTTGGCCAAAGGCCACCCTGGCGCGCAAATACGTGACAATGCCTTATCCAAAGCACGTTTTGAGTTTAGGTGGGAAGACCAGTTCAATCTTGGTCTCGACCCGGAAAAAGCCAAGGAATTCCACGATGAAACCCTGCCGCAAGAAGGCGCCAAGCTTGCGCATTTCTGCTCCATGTGCGGCCCGCATTTCTGCTCCATGAAGATATCGCAGGATGTGCGCGACTACGCTGCGGCTGAAGGCTTGAGCGACCAGGATGCGCTGAATAAGGGCATGCAGGAAAAAGCGATCGAGTTTGTGAAGAAGGGTGCAGAGGTCTATCAGAAGGTATAGATAGACTCAAGGATGACGACACTTAAACTTAGCAAGAAATCCGGCGAAGCGCCGACTGCCAAAGTTGGCAAGGCACCTGTCAGGCGTGTTGACCCGGCCAAGCGCCAGCGTGTTGCTGCACCAGCAAAACCGAGTTATAAAAGCGAGCCTGAAGTGGTCGTTGCCGACGAACAAAAGCCTGTCGTCTCGAACGCGAGCCAGCGCAACCATCGTTTTGACGGCAAGCCACGAGCAAGCACGCCAGATAGCCGCGCACCGGCTGAACGCGCAGTGCAACGTGGGGAGTTCAAGCACGACGAATTCAAGCGTAATCCACCTAAGGATGTTGCTACGGGCCGCGATACGCCGCGTCGTGGCGGTAAAGTCCGTGATGGGTTTGAGCAGGGCAGCTTTAACAAAGACCGCGCCACCAACCCGATGTTTACACCCAAGCCGGTTGCCAGTAATCCGGAGATGCCACGTCTTTCAAAAAGGATGGCCGAGCTAGGGATATGCTCACGACGTGAAGCGGATGAGTGGATAGTTAACGGCTGGGTCAAAGTTGATGGCGTGATAATTGATACGCTAGGGACACGCATACAGCCTGATGCCATGATTGAAGTAAGCGATGCCGCACATAAGCATCAGGCAGAAAATGTCACAATTTTGCTGAATAAGCCGGTCGGTTATGTATCTGGCCAGGCTGAAGATGGCTACCAACCTGCTATTACCTTGATACATCCAGATAACCACTGGGAAGAAGATTCAACCAAAAAGGAATTTCAGCGCGGATTTTTGCATGGCCTCGCGCCTGCAGGCCGCTTGGATATTGACTCTACCGGTTTGCTGGTGCTCACTCAAGATGGCCGCATCGCACGCCAACTGATAGGTGAAGACTCCACGATTGAGAAAGAATATCTGGTGCGCGTAGAGGGGAATCTGTCTGCAGATGGCCTCAAATTACTCAACTTCGGATTGTCACTTGACGGTGTTAAGCTCAAGCCTGCCAAGGTCTCGTGGCAAAATGAAGACCAGCTGCGCTTCGTGCTACGTGAAGGCCGTAAGCGCCAGATTCGGCGTATGTGTGAACTAGTTGGATTGAATGTCGTCGGACTTAAACGTGTGCGTATCGGTAGTGTGACGCTAGGCAGGTTACCGCTGGGTAGCTGGCGCTATTTGCGCTTTAACGAGCGTTTTTGATTCATTTGCAATAGTTCCGGGGGCATTATTGCCCCTTTTTATTTTTTGAGATGAAATTGTATGGACCTGATAATTCTACTTAAAGCTTTTATTCTCGGCATTGTTGAAGGCACTACCGAGTTCTTGCCGGTAAGCAGTACCGGTCACCTGATTATCGTCGGTGATTTGCTTAACTTTAACGACGAAAAAGGCAAAGTTTTTGAAATCGTCATCCAGTTGGGCGCGATTCTGGCAGTTCTGTGGCAATACCGTGCCAAATTTGCACATTTAGTGGCCAATTTAAGCAAAGAGGCCGCTTCACAAAAATTGGCACTGAATCTTGCCATTGCCTTTATGCCAGCAGCTATTGTGGGTTTGGCCTTTCATCATGCGATTACTCAATATCTTTTCTCCCCTATTACTGTTGCCTTGGCGCTGATTGTCGGCGGTGTTGCCATTTTATTCATTGAGAAGAATTTGCCCGTTGTTGATACACATTCGGTCGATGACATGGATTGGAAACACGCACTTAAAATTGGCTGTGCACAGTGCCTGGCCTTATTTCCGGGTGTTTCACGTGCTGGCGCCACTATCATGGGCGGTTTGCTGTTCGGCCTTTCGCGTCAGGCCGCTACGGAGTTTTCCTTCTTTCTGGCGATCCCCATCATGTTCGCGGCTACCGGTTTGGATCTGGTGAAAAGTGGCAGCATGCTTTCCATGCAAGATATTGGTATTTTTGCGGTGGGGTTCATCACCGCATTTGTCAGCGCCCTAATCGCTGTGCGTGTACTAATTAGATATGTCTCGCAGCATGATTTTCGTCGCTTCGCCTGGTATCGCATTGTGTTTGGTTTATTAGTGCTGGCTTATTTCTGGCCTGCTACATGAGTCAATATGATGTACTGGTAGCGACACTCACACGCTTTGCCGAACAAGCCAAAACACAACCATTGACGTTGGGTGAAGCGCTCGACAGCCTTGATGAAGCTGCCTATGCACTTATCGCGCTCATCCTGGCCTTGCCATTTCTGCAACCAATACCTCTTGGGCCATTGACCGTGCTCGGCGGCCTGACTTTTGCCACCCTGGGATGGCAGCTCTGGCGCGGGCATGAATCGCCGGTACTGCCGCAAAAGATTCGTGCAGTGGTGCTGAGCGAAAAGGTTTGGCAGACGTTGGTGAATATCTGTCTCAAGATAGTTGGTTTTTGCCGCAAGTTCACCAAGCCACGCTATACATCCCTGGTAGCGGGTCGATATGGACAGAAAATCGGTGCGTTTGTACTGATATCTGCTGGCCTACTGATGGCAATTCCGTTCGGTGTACTGCCATTCAATAACTTCTTACCGGCCCTTGCGATTTTATTCTATTGCTTTGGTGAGCTGGAGGATGACGGCGTAATGGTGTTGATAGCTTTCGGCTGGTTGGCTATCACAGTTATTTATTTTGCCTTGTTCTTCTTTGGGTTATGGTATTTCGGCGTTGCTACGGTTGGCCGCTGGTTTTCATGAGGCACTTTAGTAGTGCTAAACTTGTCCATGCATTGATTAATGCCGTTTGATAGGAACTATTCATGAAGAAACTCCTTAAATATTCACTATTCGGCCTTGGCGGCTTGATTCTGCTGCTAGTCATTGTTATTGCCGTAGTTGCTGCCACCTTTAATCCCAATGATTACAAGCCATTGGTCGTCAAGTTGGTGCAGGATAAGAAGCAGCGTACTTTGCACATTGACGGCGACATCAAGCTCGCCTTCTGGCCAAAGATAGGCGCTGATCTGGGTAAGATTTCACTTTCTGAGCACAATAGCGATAAGGAGTTCGCTGCGGTCGATGGCCTCAAGGTCTCACTGGCCCTGCTACCTCTGCTATCCAAGCAACTGGTGGTTGATACGGTCTATGTTGATGGCGCTCGTGCCAATATCATTCGCCACAAGGATGGCACAACCAACTTTGATGACTTGCTGAGCAAGGATAAAGACGAATCCCAACAAATCAAGTTTGATATTGATGGTGTGAAGGTCAGCAATTCTGCAGTTACCTTTACTGACGAGATGGCTGGCGCCAATTACAGTCTCACAAAATTTAACCTCAAAACTGGCCATGTGGCACTTGCCCAGCCTTTTGATGTAGCCACTGATTTTACCGTCACAGCCAGCCAGCCCAAGGTCAAGGCAGAAGCCGATATCAAGGGTAACTTTCTGGCTGATCCTGAGCAAAAACACTACGTAGCCAAGGGTCTGGATGCCACTATCAAGGGTGACTTTGCTGGCTTTACTGATGCCAGTGTCAAAATATCTGGAGATGTAGACGCCAAGCCAGAGAATGCCGAGTTACTGGTCGATAGCCTCAAGCTGGCGCTGAATGGCAAGCTCAATGGCGCAAAAGTAATCGCCCAGTTGGAGGCCCCAAAACTCGTTGTACAAAAAGATACGGTGGAAGGCAATGAGGCTTTTGTCAGCCTGAGCCAGGAAAAGGGTAGCGATACTTTCAGCGCCAAGTTGGTCATGGCTGATATCAAGGGGTCGCCAGCCGCGCTGCAAAGCAGCGGGATTAATGGTGAAATATCGGCCAAACAAGGTGCACGTATCTTAGAAGGTAAATTTTCATCGCCTTTTAGCGGCAACCTGGAAAAAATGATTTTTGACCTGCCCAAGCTCGAAGGCTATCTGGGCATTAAAGACCCGGTACTGCCAAATGGCGCCATGAAAGGTGAATTTGGCCTCAAGCTACATGCTGATGTGAAACAACAGCTGGTGAATAGTGATTTCAAACTGAATATTGATACCACCAACCTTAAGGGCGATTTTGCGCTGGCAAGTTTTTCTAAACCTAATATCAAATTCAACCTGAGTGCTGACCAGCTGGACCTGAACAAACTGTTGGGAACAAAAGCTACTTCCAGTGCCGAAGCCAAGCCTACATCGGCAGCTCCAGCCAAGCCGACTGACCTTTCAGCACTGAAAGCCTTGTTGCTACAGGGTAATGTCAATATCGGCAGTATCGTTTATGACAAGTACAAGCTTTCTGGCTTGAATATGGGGGTCAAGGCGGATGGCGAGCAACTCAATGTCAGCCCGTTTGCCGTCAAGTTTGATGACACCAACATCAAGGGCACATTTGGCATCAGCCGCTTTGCCAAACCCATTTACCATTTTGATGTCGATATTGATAAGCTGGATGCTGACCGTTACATCACCAAATCAGAGGCTAAACCGACAGCTAGTACACCGGCTAAAGCCGATCCCAATGCACCGATTGACCTGAGCGCGCTCAAGCAAATCAATGCCAATGGTGATCTGCGCATAGGCTGGCTCAAGCTCGCAAATGTGAAAAGTACCAATGTGCACATCAAGCTTAACGCTGATGATGGTGTAGCTGAACTGGCGCCATTTTCCGCCAATCTTTACGATGGTTCGATGGCCGGTTCACTCAAGGTTGATGCGCGCACTACGCCCAGTGTTGCCTTCAAGCAGGACATGAAAGGCATCGCTATCGGCCCACTACTGGTAGATGCCATCAATAACGATATGCTCAGCGGCAAAGGCACGCTGAGTGTGGATGTCACTAGCCAGGGGGCGACGGTGGGCGCGCTAAAAAAGGCACTTAACGGCAAGGCCGCTGTCAACCTGGCTGATGGCGCAGTAAAAGGTATTGATATTGCCGGTACCCTGCGCAGTGTCAAAGACAAACTGAACGTGCTGAAATCGCAAACCACCGTGGAGGGCGATAAAAGCAAGAAAACTGACTTCAGTGAAATGGTTGCCAGCTTTAACATCAAGAATGGCGTGGCCCATAACGATGACCTCAGCATGAAAGCACCCTTGTTTCGTATCACTGGTAGCGGTGATATCGACATTGCCAACGAGACCATCAACTACCTGGCAAAACCTACCGTGGTGGCCTCACTTAAAGGCCAGGGCGGCTCAGACCTCGAATCACTCAATGGGCTGACTGTCCCGGTCAAGTTGACCGGCACATTTGCCAAGCCCAGTTACGCGATCGATTTTGCTGGTTTGGCAACTGCAATGGCACAGAAAAAAGTTCTGGACAGCATAGGTGGTGCCAAGGGTGACGCGTTGAAATCATTATTGGGTGGCAAGGCTAAGACCGAACAGCCAGCCGCTAATTCTGCAACTGCTCCTGCCGGTCAGGCCCCTGCGCAAAAACCGGCTACCCCGGAAGACAAGGCCAAGAAAAAACTCAACAAGCTGCTGGGTTTCTAGGCAGTTGTCGCAAATGCAGGACTTCCCATCGCGCCTGATCAACTGGCAAAAGCTGCATGGCCGTCATGACCTGCCCTGGCAGAATACCCGTGACCCCTATGCTATATGGGTGTCTGAAATCATGTTGCAGCAGACCCAAGTTGCGGCGGTGATTGGCTATTACCAGCGCTTTATGCAGCGTTTTCCAACCATTGCTAGCTTGGCCAATGCCGAGCAGGAACAAGTCATGCAGTATTGGAGCGGTCTTGGTTACTACTCCCGTGCTCGCAACCTGCATAGTGCCGCACAAATCATCATGGATGAGCATGCAGGTATATTCCCGGACGATTTTGACAAAATAATGAGCTTGCCCGGCATAGGCCGTTCAACCGCCGCAGCCATTACCTCATTTTGCTTCGATACACCCAAAGCCATACTGGACGGCAATGTGAAGCGCGTATTTGCGCGCCACTTCCTGGTAGAGGGCTGGCCGGGACTACCCAAGGTGGAGAAGCAGCTTTGGCAGCTAGCCGAAGAGTTGCTGCCCAAAGCAGATATGGTGGCTTACACACAAGGGCTTATGGATTTAGGCGCTACCTTGTGTACACGCAGCAAACCCAGGTGCGAAGCATGCCCATTACAACTGAGCTGTAAGGCGTTTCAGTGCAATCGAACCAAGGACTTGCCCACATCCAAGCCGCGCAAGGCTATCCCGGATAAATACACTACTATGCTGGTACTCAAGCAATTTGATGAAGTGTTGCTGGAGAAACGTCCGCCTAGTGGTATCTGGGGCGGATTATGGAGCCTACCCGAGATCACCGAGGCGGAAGATGCACGGCAAATTGCCAGCCAACGCTTTGGTGTCGAGACAGCAGTTTTGCCTGCCCTGCCCACTTTTACCCATACGTTTACCCATTTTCGCCTGCATATCACGCCACAGCCTTTACAAGTGACCAAGCACCTGCCTGTTGCCCAGGAATCAGGGCTCATCTGGTTAAGCCGTGAAGACGCCATAGGCGCAGCCCTGCCGACTCCTATCAGGAAGCTGCTGCTAAATCTGGATTAATATTCTTCGTTAGTTGGTAGGGCCATGAAAAATTACCTATTTTTAACAACTGTGGCTGTTGCCATCGTGCTACCAATGAATGCGATTGCGCATGATGGCTTACAGGAACTGATGCAGGACGATAGGCAATGGGTGAGTCCGCGCAAGGATTACTTCAATCAGGGTTACAGTCGGCTCAATCAAATCAACAAGCGTAATATTAAAGACCTGCATCTGGCCTGGACCTTTTCTACCGGCATCACCCGTGGTCATGAGGGCGCTCCCCTCGTTGTCGGCAACATCATGTATGTGCATACGGCCTTCCCAAACAATATTTATGCGCTCGACCTGAATCATGATCAAAAAATTCTCTGGTCCTATTTCCCCAAGCAGGATGCCACAGTACAGGAGATTCTGTGTTGTGATAACGTCAGTCGTGGCCTCGCCTACGGTGACGGTAAGATATTCTTGCAACAGAATGACGGCCTGCTGGTGGCGCTGGACGCCAAGACAGGTAACAAGATATGGGACGTGGCGGTCAATGACATCAAGATAGGTGCCAGTAATACCAATGCGCCATACGTCTTCAAGGACAAAGTGTTGACTGGGTGTAGTGGCGGCGAATTTGGCGTACGCTGTTTCCTCGCTGCCTACAATATCCACGATGGTACATTGGCCTGGAAGGCTTATAGTACGGGGCCTGATAGTGATGTACTGATAGGCCCCGATTTCAACGCCGCTAACCCGCAATACAACGCACTATCTGTGTATGAAGATGTAAATGGCGGTAACAAGGTAGGCGGCTATTTCAAAGCATTGAGCAAGGATAAGCTCAAATTCCCTGAAACCGATCTCGGGCTTAAAACCTGGCACAAGCCGCAGGCAGCGCAGAATGGATGGCAGCATGGCGGCGGGCCTGTATGGGGTTGGTTCTCCTACGATCCGGCGCTCAATCTGGTGTATTACGGCACCGGCAACCCTTCTATCTGGAATCCTGATGTCAGGCCCGGCGACAATAAATGGGCTATGACGATTTTCGCTCGCGACCTTGATACCGGTTTGGCCAAATGGGGCTATCAGCTTACTCCGCATGATGAGTGGGATTACGACAGCGTTAATGAGACGATTTTATGGGATGCTGCTGGGAAGAAACTGGCCACGCATTTTGACCGCAATGGCTTTGCTTATACCTTTGACCGCACAAATGGTACCTTGCTGGTGGCGGAAAAGACGCATCCCTTCGTCAATTGGGCAACGCATGTCGATCTTGTTACTGGTGTTCCGGAAAAAGACCCGCACTATTCCACCCATGAAGACCATATTGCCCAAGGCATTTGCCCTGCGGCCCTGGGGACAAAAGATGAACAGCCTGCTGCCTATTCGCCAAAGACTAAATTGTTTTATGTACCTATGAGTCATTTATGCATGACTTATGAAGCGGTCGAGTCCAAGTATGTTTCCGGCCAGCCATGGGCCGGTGCTAGCCTGACCATGATGCCGGGCCCGGATGGTGATATGGGTGGCTTCATGGCTTGGGATGGCCTCAAGGGGAAAGTCAGCTGGTATAACAAGGAGCCATTCCCGGTCTGGGGTGGTGCGCTGGTGACGGCTTCCAACCTGGTCTTTTATGGCACCCTGGATCGCTGGTTCAAGGTTCTGGATGCCAATAGTGGCAAGCTACTATGGGAATTCCAGGTGGGTTCAGGCGTGGTGGGCAATGCGATGACTTACGGACACAAGGGCAAGCAATATGTGGGCGTATATTCTGGCATTGGCGGCTGGGCCGGAATCGCATTGAATCAGGGCCTGACAGAAGATTCGGATGGGGCGGGAACCGCTGGGGCTTTCAAAGAACTGGGCAGGCATAATGCAGCGCCGGGCGGTGGTGCCATGAACGTATTCAGCCTGTGATGTCCCGGTCGATGTTATAGCTCGGATGATCAGACCATAGATTTCACCTTAATTCTGCCAATCTTGTAAGATATAACTAAGCGTTTATCTGAGGCGAAACAAGGAGCTATCATGGCTGGAGTTCATCCTACCGCTGTTGCCGGCATATTCTACCCTGCTGATGCCGCTACCTTGTCTGCTGATGTCAAAACACTGCTGGCAAATGCGGTTGACCAAGCCGAGCCGTTGCGCCCCAAAGCTCTGATTGCCCCTCACGCTGGCTATATCTACTCTGGCCCGATTGCTGCACATGCTTACAACCTGCTTGCGCCAATTGCCCACCAAATCAAGCGTGTGATATTGCTTGGCCCTGCGCATCGGGTCGCAATCAATGGCCTGGCATTACCGGGTGCGGACGTATTCGAGACGCCACTTGGCGGTGTTGAAGTCGATCTTGCTGCCGTACAACAAATTGCTCATTTACCACAGGTTACGCTCAGCCCGGAGGCTCATGCCCAGGAGCACTCTCTGGAAGTACACCTGCCCTTTCTGCAAACCTTGTTGCCAGACTTCAAGTTTCTGCCGCTGGTTGTTGGCCGTGCGACACCACAACAAGTGGCCGAGGTGCTGGAATTGCTCTGGGGTGGGCCGGAGACGCTGATCCTGATTAGCTCGGATCTCTCGCATTATTTACCTTACGACAATGCCAAGCAGGTGGATGGAGCAACGGTCAATGCCATCATGAATCTGCAAGTACCTATCTCACACCAGCAAGCCTGTGGAGGTACTCCCGTCAACGGCCTGATGTTGGTCGCCAAACAGCGTGGTCTTACCCCACATTTGCTTGATGTGCGCAACTCTGGCGACACTGCTGGTACACGTGACCGTGTGGTGGGTTATGCCTCTTTTGCTTTTACTGAGGGGGATATCAAGCCTGCCATATTCGACAAAGGGGCGACTTTGCTTACCCTAGCCCGTAATGTGATTGCGCAGAAACTGGGCTTTGCCATGAAGCAAACCAGTATTCCGGAGTGGTTGCATGAAAATGCAGCGACGTTTGTCACGCTCAAGCTCAATGGCCAATTACGTGGCTGTATAGGCTCGTTGCAGGCTTACCGTCCGCTGGGACAGGATGTACAAGAAAATGCGATTGCTGCTGCCTTTCGCGACCCGCGCTTCAAACCGCTGACTGCGGAGGAATTCCCCAATACTGAAGTCGAGGTTTCGCTGTTATCGATGCCGCAATCCATGCAGTTTAATGATGAAGCGGATGCCTTGGCACAATTGCGGCCCGGCATCGATGGGGTGATATTTGCCAGTGGCCAGCACCGCAGCACGTTCTTGCCGCAGGTGTGGGAGCAATTGCCACGGCCTGATCTTTTCATGTCAAGGCTCAAGCTCAAGGCTGGCCTGGCTGATGATTTCTGGTCGCCAGAGGTTACGTTGCAACGCTATACCGTAGAAAAGTGGAAGGAAAACTAGTAGGGGGCTGGATTATGGACGAACCCATACTTGAACATGAGCGGCATCCAGCAAGATACTGGCATCAATTAGATGATGGCCGTATCCAGTGTGATGTCTGTCCGCGTGATTGTAAATTGCACGAAGGCCAGCGCGGGGCTTGTTTTGTGCGCGGCCGGGTCGATAATCAAATAGTGCTGACTACCTACGGACGTAGCTCTGGTTTTTGCATAGACCCCATAGAGAAAAAACCGCTCAATCATTTTTACCCCGGCTCCAGCGTACTTTCATTTGGAACGGCGGGCTGTAACCTGGCCTGCAAATTCTGCCAGAACTGGGATATTTCCAAGTCCCGCCATATGGATAAACTCATGAACCAGGCGACGCCAAGCGCCATTGCACAGGCTGCACAGGCTTATGGCAGCAAGAGTGTGGCTTTTACCTACAATGACCCGGTGATTTTTCTGGAATACGCGCTGGATGCAGCGGATGCCTGCCATGAGCTTGGCATCAACACTGTTGCTGTGACGGCCGGCTATATCCGCGAAGCGCCGCGCCGCGAGTTCTACAGCAAGATGGATGCAGCGAATGTTGACCTCAAGGGTTTTACCGAAGAGTTTTACCTGAAGACTACCGGTTCACATTTGCAAGACGTGCTGGATACATTGGCGTATGTGCACCACCAAACGGATTGCTGGTTGGAGATCACCACCTTGCTGATTCCTGGCTACAACGATTCTGACGAGGAGCTGCAGAACCTGAGTGCCTGGGTAGCGCGAGAGCTGGGTTCTGATGTGCCGTTGCATTTCACGGCTTTTCACCCGGACTGGAAAATGCCGGACGTGCCACATACACCACCGGCCACCTTGACGCGTGCGCGCCAGATAGCAATGGCAGCGGGTTTGCGTTATGTCTATACCGGTAACGTGCTGAATGATCTTGATGGCGGTACGACTTATTGTCCTACATGTCACTATGGCCTAGTAGTCCGGGACTGGTACGAGATACGCCACTACCACATGACATTGCAGGGTGCCTGCCCTAGGTGTGGCACTACCATCGCCGGGCGCTTTGGCGAATTCGTCAAGCCGTTTGGCCGCCATCGCATTCCGGTGCGTCTGGCAGCCTGATCAACCCACGGTTTGCTATTGCTCGTTTGGTTGGGTAGCGGGTTTTGTCTGGGTCGTTAGTGACTCCCGGCGTGAACGCGGCGCTCTACCAGGCTAAGCTACACCCCGTAGCTTATTGAGCTCACAATTGGAAAGAGCCTGATCAACAGGCTCTTGGTATTTACTCGCTGACTACTGGTGCGGCTTAGATATCGCCCCAGGATTCGTCCCACATGCAGTGCTTGATGGTGTGACGGTTCTTGATCAACTCATCGATGCTAGGCTCATCGTTCAGTGCGCGCTTGATGGCGAGCTTGGTGGCTTCGTAGTTGTTCTTGTACATATCGGCTTTGTCCAGCTTGCCTTCCTTTTCCAGTGCGATACAGCCCGGGTCGATCCAGACCAGGCTGATGATACACAGCTCGTTGACTTGATCTTTGGGGATGATGCCTTCGATCACACAGTCGACGATGGCGTCAGCCGTTGCAGCTTGAACTACGCCGCCAAACAAGCCTACATCGGTACTGCCCTTAAGTGTCACCTTGGGTACCATCATGGCTGCAGGGCGCACTAACTGGTTAATGTCACGCACGACGAACATGGCGGTGTGGCCTTTGCTCTGTGCCATCATATTGGCAAAAGCTGCACCGACTGGGCCATCGACAGAACCAATGAGGATTTCGGGCATGGCTGCGGTGACGTCCTTGCCTTCGCTGAAAACAGTGGCCTCACCAGCCTTGAATACGATCTTGGACATGATATTTCCTTAAGATTTGCGGTTAAAAAGCTGTTGGAGTAAGGGCTATATTGTATAGAAGACAACCTGATGAGGCAAATCGTTATCAGTTCTTATATATATAAATCAATATGTTAAATGTAGTTTCATGTCTCGGTGTGGAATTCCAGCATCCATGTACACATCACTGCAGACCATAAAACCGGTTTTCTCATAAAAACCTATGGCATAGGTTTGCGCAGAAAGCGAAATATCTAGCCAGTGCCTAGCTCTGCATTGTTCAATAGCTGTATTCAGTAAAGCTTTGCCTATACCTTTACCTCGACTACTCTTGAGTACAGCCATGCGCCCAATCTTGCCCTGATCCGTAATTCTGGCACAACCCAGAGGCTTGCCAAGTTTGTCTTGGGCCAACAAGTGTATGGCGTTTGCATCCAGCTCATCCCATTCCAGTTCTACCGGGACTTGCTGCTCCAGGATAAATACTTGTGTGCGGATATCAACAAGCATTGATTGAGCTTGTTTCCAACTAACGATGGAGATGGAAAAATCGAGCAAATCGTTACTCAGTTTGTTTATCTACTTGTTGTTTGGTTTCATCAGTCGATTGATCTACCGTGGTTTGTACCCCTTTTGCCTTATCCAGTACATCTCGCTGAGGTTTCGCGATTATTGCCGTTGGTTTAGGGGCTTCCGGCTCAGATGGGGCTGGTGCGGAATTGGGGGAACAAGCGATTATCAATAAGGAGGTAACAAGGTACATCGGTAAGAGTTTCATCTGATTCTCCAATCTGGTTAACTATTGCGGCAAGCCGCAGTTAAAGGCATTATGCAGCATCTTGTGAATGCTACAAAAAAGGTAGAACCATGAATAAATTTCTAAGCGCATTAGCACGCGTGCTGTTATCTTTAGTTTTTCTTGGGGCAGTGTCTTTCAGGTTGATGGCAATTACTGCCAGCCCTGATGGCTACGATCAATATCTGGCGCTTTTGGGTCATTTTGGCCTGCCAGGCATATTTGCTCCGTTACTGATCCTGATACAACTGGCTGGCGGATTGGCACTATTGACTGGGCTCAAGACCCAACTTTTTGCTTACATACTTGCCGGGTTTTCGCTATTTTTGGCTATTGTGCTTGGTCTGTCGCAGCCTGATGTGATGCTGCTTTATTTGGGTTTGACGGGTGGCTTGTTAACTCTGGCGCTTAATCCAAGTACAGCTTATAGTTTGGATGGCCTTAAGAAATAGGATTGCGGGATTAGTCAGAAAGGGCGTTTTAGAATGCCCTTTTTTATTGAGCAGTAGCCGCAACTAGGTTTTTAGGTAGCTGAAACACCACGTTCTCAACGACGCCATGCAATTCAGTTACTTGTGTTGCACCCAAGGCTTGCAACTTCGCGATAACCTCTTTCACTAATACTTCAGGCGCTGAAGCGCCAGCCGAAACTCCAATATGGGTCTTGCCTGCTACCCAAGCCGGGTCAAGCTGGCTGGCATTATCTACCATATACGATTCAACTCCCTGGTTCTGAGCAACCTCGCGCAGGCGGTTGGAATTTGAGCTGTTGGGTGACCCTACCACAATGACCAGATCACAGTCCTTAGCCATGATTTTGACCGCATCCTGACGATTTTGTGTGGCATAGCAAATGGAATCACTTTTGGGGGCTGCGATATTTGGAAACCTTGCGCGTAATGCTTCAACAATGGTTGCGGCATCATCAATTGATAGTGTGGTCTGGGTAACGTAGGCGAGCTTGTCAGGGTCGTTTACTTTCAGTCGCGTTACATCCTCCGGTGTTTCAACCAGATACATACCACCATCGGATTGCCCCATGGTACCTTCAACCTCAGGATGGCCTTTGTGGCCTATCATGACGATCTCGCGTCCAGCTGCACGCATCTTGGCAACTTCGATGTGTACCTTGGTAACTAGTGGGCAAGTCGCATCAAATACACGTAGACCACGAGTTTCAGCCTCGATGCGAATCTCCCTGGAAACCCCGTGTGCGCTGAAAATGACTGTATTCCCGGCCGGAACCTCTGCCAAGTCTTCAATAAAAACGGCACCCTTGGCTTTTAGCTCATCTACGACAAATTTGTTATGAACGACTTCATGCCGCACATAGATGGGCGCGCCAAATTTTTCCAGCGCCTGCTCAACGATAATGATTGCACGGTCCACTCCAGCACAGAATCCACGTGGGTTGGCGAGTAATATGTTCATCAGCTTATTCTCAATAACTTTCTAATCTATTTACCAATCCAGTGGGCGAACGTGAGCAGGAACAGTAGGCCCACCATCAAAACCAGTACACGCCAGACCAAGCCTATAGTGCTTTGCAGGTAATCAGCATCAGCCTCATCACCCAAGCCAATCTCGGGCCTGAATTGTAAAACACCACCCTGAAATAATGGCTCTCCAAGTTTTACTCCTAGAGCACCCGCGCCACTAGCTAGAATGATTCCCAGACCTTTGTCCGGCCACAATAAGGCTTGGGTGCGCCAGCAATAAACGGCGTCTTCAAAATCACCAACGATAGCGAAACAGCCTGCAGTAACCCGGGTTGGTAGCCAATCCAGCCACTCAAATGCCTGACGAGCAAACTGATTAAAGAGATTATCTTGCTCGGGATGCCACTCCAGCTTCAGTAAGTGTGTCAGTCGGTAAAGTAATGCGCCAGCTGGGCCTAGAATTACGAACCAGAAGATAGGGGCGAATAAGCCTTGATGGGTACGTCTAAGGATAGTTTCGATACTGAGCCGGGCTAATTCAGTAGCATTGTAATTATTATCTCCAGTGGATTCCCAGCCACTGAACAACTCGCGGGCAAGCTCTAGATTTCCCTCACGCAATGCAGCAAGGACTTTCTCTGCGCGTTGTCCAAATTGACCAAAACGCAATGTGAAATAAAGCACAATGAGACCGAACAGGATGCCAAGAAGCACGTGGATTTGCAGCAGGAAGTAGTAAATTAGGCCCACAATTACCGCGGGAATTAATGCGCCCAAAACCCAAGCAATGATACCATGACGATTCTTGCCATCATTGCAACTGCGCTCCAGCAGACGCGCATATGGTGCAATTGCATGATGTAACCAGTCAGGCCCGCTATGAGGGCGGTAATAATTGAGGGCTATTGCGCCTAATAGTGCAAGAAAGTTCATGGCTATTGTGCTTTCTCGGAGGGGAAAGGCATCTCTACACTTAATATGCTGGCATCGTAAATTTCCAGCGTTGGTAGTTGTAATGGGATTTTGTGCTGTGCGGCAAAATCCAGTAGTGCTGAGTAGGTCTTGCCATAAGCCAGTAATGGGTGAGCCTTTATACGTGCTACGGCAACCTGCCTCATTGGGACCTCCTCAATTTTCAATGGTGCTAATGGCATCGCATCTCGAGTGACCATGAAACCGGTGCGGGCCTTGAGCTCGTCATATGGTGTCGTGCGCGGGTCGGTTAACACCAGAGTCACTTGCGCTCCTGCATTGATACCCTGACGTTTCAATTCAAACAACACTTCATTTCGCGTGGAAGCGAGTTTGGAATAGACCCCTTGCGCATCCAGATAGGCGTAACGATAACCGCCACGCTCACTAACTTCAACTTTTGCTGAAGAAAACAAACCCCACCACCAGAGAATGGCGACGACCGGAATTACGAAAACAAGTAAAAAGTAAGGCCACTGTTTTTTCACGAGGTTCACAACATTATGATGCAGCCTCTGAGGCTACAGATGAGAAATTAATGCAATGAAAGATACCACAGACCTTATCGCTCTGCATCCAGAGTTAGTAGCCACATGTGTTACTTATTGTGCGGCGCTTAAAGAGCCATGCTTAAAACAGGTATAATTTGAGCCTGTCGACAATTACAGCCGTATTTATGATGAAAAACACTGCCACGCTGCTTGTTACTTGCCCTGACCGTAAAGGTTTGGTCGCGGCTATTGCCGATTTTCTCTATCGCAATGATGCCAATATATTGCATGCTGATCAGCATCAGGATGCAGAGAATAATTTGTTTCTCATGCGTGTGGAGTGGGATTTGAGCGGCTCTGCACTTAATTCAAGTAATTTTGCCGAGAATTTTGCGCCGATTGCCGGGCGCTTCGATATGCAGTGGCAGCTTAAGCTCTCACAAAAGCGCCCGCGCATGGCGATTATGGTTTCGCAGTATGATCACTGCCTGGCGGATTTATTGCACCGGCACCAGAGTGGGGAACTGGCCTGTGATATTCCGTTGATCATCAGTAACCATCTAGATACTAAGCGTTTGGCAGAGTTTTATGGTATTCCATTTCATCATGTGGCCGTTACCAAAGAAACCAAAGCGGAGGCTGAAGCAAGACAATTTGCGCTATTTGATGAGCATGAGATTGATCTGATAGTGCTGGCACGCTACATGCAGATTCTATCGCCGGATTTCGTCAAACGTTACCCACAGCGCATCATCAATATTCACCATTCATTCTTGCCAGCCTTTATTGGCGCACGCCCTTATCACCGTGCTTTTGAGCGTGGCGTTAAGCTTATCGGCGCGACTAGCCACTATGTAACGGAGGTGCTGGATGAAGGTCCTATTATTGAGCAGGATATAGACCGTATATCGCATCGTGACCAGGTTGAAGACCTGATCAAAAAAGGCCGTGACCTTGAACGTATGGTGCTATCACGCGCGGTGCGCTGGCATATTGAAAATCGTATATTGTTATATGCCAACAAGACCGTGATTTTTGATTAATCAGTAGCGATATAAACAAAAAAGCGAAGGGGTTACCTTCGCTTTTTTAATTTCGGTCAAGCCTTAGTTTTGATAGTCATCAGGGCTTGCTGGAGACAGCGGCTGAATTTCTGGTTCATCCACTGGTGCAATTTGAGGAAGCTCTTCATCAGCATAAACGACAGGAATAGCTTGTAATGCAGAAGCTGCGATTAAAATCAGTAGCAGTTTTTTCATTTTCTCCCCTTCAGTCTGGTTGGTTTAAGAATCTTTCCTTGCGGAGAAGCTAATTTACGCCGACAGGGCTAGGGATGCAATATAAGCCAGTGTGAAATAAATGCCGGATACTAATTTTGTAAGATTTTTTCTAGGGCAAATAGCTGGCTAATCACCTCACGCTGCCTTATTAGATGGCACTTTTCGCCATCCACCATCACCTCGGCGGCGCGGGGACGTGTGTTGTAGTTTGAACTCATGCTCATGCCGTAAGCGCCAGCCGACATGATTGCCAGTAAATCGCCTTGCTGAAGCGAGAGTTTACGATCATGGCCCAGGAAATCCCCGCTTTCACATACCGGCCCGACTACTTCGTAGGTTTGTGCATCCTCCACATTCGGTTTTACTGCCGCAATTTCATGATAAGCATCGTAAAGCGCGGGCCGCATAAGGTCATTCATCGCCGCATCAACAATCGCAAAATTCTTGGATTCAGTGTGTTTGAGATACTCAACTTTAGTCAGCAATAAGCCGGCATTGCCGACCAACGCACGGCCCGGCTCGAATACCAGCTTTACCTTGCGGGAACCTAATTTTTTTAACATGGCTTCTGCATATACGGAAAAGTCCGGGGGCGTTTCGTCGCTGTAGCAAATACCTATGCCACCACCTGCATCAATGTGTTGGATGTGAATACCAGCAGCTTCCAGTTGGTCGACTAGGGTAAGCACTCGGTCAAATGCATCAAGGAATGGCGAGAGTTCCGTGAGCTGTGAACCAATGTGGCAGTCAACGCCATGCACAACGATATTGGCCATGCTTGCAGCTGACTGATACAAGGCAAAAGCTTCTTCATAAGCTACACCAAATTTATTGTTCTTAAGCCCGGTAGAAATGTAAGGGTGAGTCTTTGCATCCACATTCGGGTTTACGCGTAAAGATACTGGCGCAACCTTATCCATATCGCCTGCAACTTCATTCAGCCGCTGCAACTCGCTAGCCGATTCGACGTTAAAGCAGAAAATACCGGCTTCTAGCGCAGCCCGCATTTCTATCTCGGTTTTACCTACACCGGAGAATACGATCTTGCCGGGATCACCACCAGCAGCCAATACCCGTGCCAGCTCACCACCAGACACAATATCGAAGCCAGCACCCAGGCGCGCAAACAGGTTCAGAAT
Organism: Methylophilaceae bacterium; assembly: GCA_036560445.1. Classification (GTDB taxonomy): domain Bacteria; phylum Pseudomonadota; class Gammaproteobacteria; order Burkholderiales; family Methylophilaceae; genus DATBRG01. The sequence goes on along the minus strand of DATBRG010000004.1, from coordinate 24,362 downwards.
GGCAAGGCTGGGGTTGGCTTTGACTGCAAAGCAAATGAGGTGGTCGGTTGTCGAAAAGCCAGCCTGAAAACGCTTGAAAGCTGACTCCAGTGCCGACTTGGAATAAACATAACAAGGCGTACCGAATTCGGCAGCAATTTGTGTCAAAGAAACATTTTCGGCATGTAGTACGCCGTTTTTTAAGCTAAAGGAGTTCACGAACCGGGTTCTAAGTAAGGAAAAGGTTAATTTGCAGGCGTAGTATCTTGAGGATATTGCTTCTCAGGAATATAGAGAGGCCCCTTGGTGCCGCAACTGCTGAGGATAAGCCCCGTCAATAATAAGATGGTAATAAAGCGCATGAGAATATTTTACATCAATGATTAGCGTTGAATATTACCAACATTCCGCTCATGAGTGAAAAATAACCATTCGTCAGATTAGTATAGACTGGTAGTTTCCAGATATTTACTATTAAACTGCGTCGAAAAATAAGGAGATAACATGAAAAAACAGGTTAAAGGCTTCAGCCTGATTGAGCTACTGGTTGTAGTAGCAATTATTGGCATACTCTCCGCAATTGCCCTGCCGGCGTATCAGGATTATGTGACGCGTGGAAAACTTGCCGAGGCCTATTCGCAACTATCTTCCTTAAGTTTACGCATGGAACAGTATTATCAGGATAATCGTAACTACGGCACGGACCCCACATGCAGTATCGCAAATGTGACCATGGCGAGCGGTAAAGTTAAATATTTTAATTACACCTGTGCTACTTCAAATACTGGGCAAAATTATGTATTTACTGCTACAGGTTCAGCTTCGGTGGGAACTGGGGGCTTTACTTTTACTATTAATGATGCAGGAGCAAAGGCTACTACAGCAGCGCCTGGTGGCTGGACAACAAATTCTACATGCTGGATCAGAAATAAAGACGGGTCATGCTGATGTTGCGTCAACCTGGTTTTAGTTTGATTGAATTAGTCGTCGTCTTGGCTATAGCGGCAATTCTTTTCGCGACAGGCATGCCAGCGTTTCAAACCATGATCAGTTCTAATCGTACTAAAGGGGTGGCAGACTCAATATTGGCGGGGCTTCGTACTGCCAGGTCTACAGCTATCAGTCGTAATTCTGCCGTTCGTTTCCAGTTGGTATCGTCTTTGGCTGCTGGTTGCGTACTGAATAGAAACTCTCTTTACTGGCTCGTTACGGAATCTGATCAGGTCGCCCATGGTAACCCAGCTGGGGCTTGTAACTTAGACCCATTTACCCCGCCAGACCAAGCCGACCCATGTAATCCATTACCCGCTAACTACCCTGCAGGCAATCCGGATTGCACAGTCGATCCTTTTATTGTGAAGAAGAGTATAGGTAGTCCTTATCTGGGGACCTCGGTTGCTGCAGATTCTGCCGTTATTACTTTTGGCCCGTTGGGGCAATTGCTGACAAATTATGACGGCTCCGCAAAAATGACCACGGTCAATATCAGCTCAACCAACCCTGATGCAAAATCATGGCGTATTACCGTAAAAAGCAGTGGCGCTATCAAGCTATGTGATCCCTCAGCCACCATAACTTCACCAGTTTATTGTTCATAGAGGTTAATTCCCCATGTCAATGAGCCGCAACATGAAGAATCCTGCTAAGAAAGCGCAAAATGGCTCTTTTCTGCTTGAAGCGCTAATCAGCATCGTGATTTTTGCTACAGGACTTATTGCCTTGATGGGGATGACCACGCAAGCTGTCAATCAGGTGGGTCAGTCAAAGTATCGTAATGATGCCAGCTACCTTGCAAGTGAGCTGATAGGTGATATGTGGGTGAGCTCGGCCGCACCTAATGCTTTTGATCTTACGGATTGGAAAGCCAGGGTGCAATCTGGGATTCTGCCTGGTGGTGATGCCACAGTCACCGTTACAGGCAATATGGTGGATATAGATATCTCCTGGGCAGATAAAGAAAATGTTGTTCACCACTACACCACCACAGCGCAAATCGAGAAGAATTAATGAAGAACTCTCATCAAGGTTTTGGTTTGATAGAGATGCTGGTTGGCGTAGCCATCGGTTTGCTGGGCTTACTCGCTGTTGCGCAAGTGGTCGTTACCTTTAATCAGCACCGCACTACGGCGGCGCAGGTATTGGAAGCCCAAGGCAATGGGGCTATGGCGCTTTACCTGCTGGAAAGAGATGTCGATCAAGCTGGCTTCGGCATGTTCAACATACAAGGTTGTAGCGTGATCCAATGGTGCAAGAGTGCCACCGGTGGGGGTAGTTGTGCTCTACAAACTGCCCTAAGTACCCAGCCAGTGACCATTACGGATGGCGGCGCATCGTCAGATGAAGTTAGTGTGCAATACGCAAAATCCAGTTCAGGCTCTCCGGGTTCAACCATTTCAGCCGATCAAACTGCCTATTCAGACGCATTCAAGGTATCAACCACCGCTGGCTATGTTTTGGGTGACATTGTCGTGTCAGACGTGGCTGACAAATGTACGATGGGTCAAGTGACCAATGTCATCAATAATGAAGATGGCAATGGGTACAGGCTGGAGCATGCCCTTACCGGCAGTGAGTTTTACAATGCGACTGCGGCGGTAGGCGGCGCAGATGGATGGCAGGTGGCCAGGGCTAAAGATCTTCTGGTTAACTTGGGCACTTTTGTTAGTAAAGACTATACGGTTTCCAGCAACAGCCTTGTTTTAAAAGCATTTCCTGATTTTACTGCCAGCAATATCGTTGATGGCATTGTCTTCATGAAAGCCCAGTATGGTTTAGATACCAATAGTGATGGGGCGGTTGATGAATGGAGATGTGGCGCGCCAACATGCGCTGCAGTTACTAATACTGCGCAAATTATTGCTTTGCGTATTGGTATCGTTTCTCGCAGTCCGCTGTATGAAAAAGAAACGGTGGATACTGCATCAACAGTCACAGTTCTTCCCGCAGTAACTGGGATAACTGGGGGCACAGCGGTTACTTACAATTTGCCAGATACACATTACCGCTATAAAACTTATTACACCATATTGCCGTTAAGGAATGCTATATGGGCGAATTAAGATATATAACTAGTAGAACAAAACGCCGCTCCGTGCCTAGCAGGCAGGCAGTGCAAGGGGTCATATTATTTGTGACCTTGATTATGCTGGTCATCCTTACAATATCAGGCGTAGCCATGATGCAGATCATGGAAGCCGGTGTATCTGCCGCTGGCAATATCGCTTTTCGTCAGGCATCGCTCAGAGTGGCTGATGTGGCGATGGAAGATGCACGTATATGGCTGTTGGCACAAGATCAATCAACCTTACAGGACCCGGCTGTGGGAACCGATTATTACGCCAACTTAGCCACGCCATTCAATCCAGTGACTGATAGCTGGAGCAAATGTGTCGATCAAGATGGTGATGGCACCTGTGATACTTTTTCAGGCTACAAACTATATTACGTTATTCATCGCATGGCGAAAGCCAATGGCGCCTGTTCTGCAACTAGTACCCTTTGCCTCTTTCCTTCCAATGCCTCGTCTGCGGGGACGACTGAAGGTCAATCTCAGTCAGGTGGAACAGGAGCTAATCAAGGCAATATCGCTGGGACAACCGGCCTGGTTTTCTATCGTATTACAGTCAAGGTCAGTGGGCCAAGACACAACATCAATTACGTTCAAGCACTGATGTATTAGGGGCGAACACCATGAACCAGACTAATTATAAAAGATGGATAGCACTATTTGCGATTCAACTCATGCTATTTACGCAGATAGTTGAGGCTGCAACCGTAACACTTTCCACCTCTCCGCTGGCCAATAAAGATAGTGCATCGGTAGTGCGCCCCAACATCATGTTTGTACTTGATAATTCTGGTAGTACGCAGTGGGATTACCTGCCTGATTATGTGTCATCTGGTAGTGCGGGTACTGGTTCGCAAATTTGCTGGAGTGGCAATAACGACAGTAGTACCAGATCAACCTGTAGCACCAGCGGCAGTACCACGCCACTGAGTAGTAGCAATATGACTGGTACCTCAGTTCAGATCCCATTAACCAGTCCTGACATTAATTACATTTATTACAATTCTGATATTTACTACCAGCCCCCGATTAAGGCGGATAAGACCAGTTACCCAGCAAATAGCCCAACTGCTGCATCATCTAACGGTTTTTCCTCTACAACAGGGAGTATGAATTTCAAGACTGGTACTACTATTGCCAGTCTTACTGGAACTACGACCAACGGTTCGACCACTGTCACCGGGTTATCAAGCTCAGTTGGCCTGGTCGGCTCCTATATCACTGCAGGCACGGGTATTCCCTCCAACACCTATGTGGCAGCGGCACCAACAGCAACCACGATTACATTAAGCGCGGCAGCGACTGCCAGTGGGTCGACCACGATTACATTCCAGACGGGCGGTTATCCACATCAGGTGTTTTGTAATACTTCCGCCCCTACTACACAGCAACTCTTTGGAGGTCAATCTGGCACGGTGTGCCAGGAAACCACAGACACCACTACATCGAGCACAAATCTGCTTCCAAATAGTACCTATGGCACTGCCAAGAGCTACAGCGGGCCAGCTTATTACTACACCATGAGTACCCATGACTATTGTAAGAAAAACGTCGATGGGACTACTGATTTCACTCAGTGTCAGACTACGGCAGATGCCACTCATGTCGTTGAGTTCAAATATCTCTGGTGCAATGCTTACGTCTCAAATACTGCCACTTTTAGTGGCTGTCAGGATTTGCGGGATACCACGCATACCATCCCGGATTATCTAGGCGGGATCGTACCAACTGCAGCCCCGGTGCAGTCATCCGCCAGCCTGACAATCAATAGTTACATCCCGGGCAAGAGTATTACCAGTGTCACTGTTTTCGATGGTACGACTAGTAAAGATATTGTTGGCGGGACTACTTTTACGGCAGGTAGCGGTGGACTAACTTCCACTGGTGCGATTGCCACAGCCATTTGTAACGCCGTCCATGTTAATACGGCTTTTTCAGGCTACGACTGCCCAACCGCTCCTGCAGCCAATACATTGGTGATCAAGGCCAATATACCACCTACGTTCCCTGACTATATAACGCCTAATGGCTATAGTGTATTGGTAAATAGCAGTGCCCCATTTGTTGCCGGTTCGGCGGCCACAGGTACCGTCACCATCACAAATTCTGGTGCCGTAGTAGTGAATGACATCAGTATAGGTGGCGTTTCGGTGATGACCACTAAACCTTATTATTTTGGCCCCACGTCAACCTCGACTAACATAGCGAGTACGTTAGCTAGCCTCATAGGCAGTGGTTATACCGCCAGCGCAACGGGTTCAACCATTACAATCACTAGCACTTCTCTTAATGTAAATGTTGGTGCCATTACGCTGACCACCACTCCCGTAGCAGCGAAGGCTACGGTCACCGCTAACTCAAGTGTTGGTGCAAGTGGCGGCTCTATCGGGGCTATTACTGTGTCTGGGACGACACTGGAGAACCCCCAGACATTTGCAGCCAATGCCAGCACGACTACGGTAGCAACTCAAATTAAGAATAACGTTATCGGCGCCACTGGATTTAGCGCTGCTTTTAGTAGCAATGTGGCAACTTTTACTGCGCCAGCGGGCAATGCATTTAATGGGCAAACTATTGCTATAGCCGCCCCCGCCGCGCCTACATCTGCAGTGGGTACTTTGCCCATCACCATCAGCGGTGCCACCGAAGTGGATGACATTAAAGTGAACGGTACTTCGGTATTGGGGACGAAGCCTTATTATTTCGGTGATAATGATACTTCTACGTCCGCAAACTGTACCAAACTGGCAACGTTGGTTACCGCGAACGGGTTTACTGGTACTTGTTCTGGCACTTCTACCCTCACCCTCACTGGCCCGGCCGGTAACACCAGTTATAACGGTACAGCGATTGTTATGAGCGGTACTGCAATCTCGGCCAAAGCTAATATTGTTTCTACTGCGGCAGTTTCAGCCACCCAGCCTGGTTCCATAGCTGCTATTACTGCTGGTTTGGGTGGTACCACCATTGAGGCCGCCCAGATATTTGCTACCAGCTCAGCTTCAACGGCAGTGGCTACACAGATTAAAAATGGGCCACTGCTAAACGGATTTACTGCGACCTCTTTGAATTCGACTGCAACAATTACCGCACCGGCTGGCAACGCCTTTAACAACGTACAAATTAGCATTCAGGCCGGGACCACTCTTGCCGCAGCTGCAGCAACAGGCTCCATAACGGTGGTATCAACGACTGGCGCCACTAATATTCAGGATATCACTGCTAACGGCACCACCCTACTGGCTGCTGGCTCCAAGCCCATGAATTTTGCAAATGGTACGCAAACCAGCACGATAGCCAGTAGCATCTGTACCGCAATTGAAAGCTTCAAGGCGACATCCGGCTATGGTTGCCCTTCGGCCTCAGGTGCAACAGTCAACATTCTGGCAACTACCACTGGCCCGGCGAAGAATGGGCCGATTGTTGTCACAACAAATACGAGTGCAGGTAGCAGTCCGACGGCCTCTATCAGTTTTACCTCGGTGGCTAGTTCTCCAGGTAATGTCACGATTACAGCTGGTTCGAACAATACATGTAGTGTCGGGACAGTCACTCTAGTCAGTACAGCGAGCTTCAACCCAAGTGGTTGTGGTAGCGGTAACAGTAATACCAAACGCGCCAATAACATTACTGATCTACTGCTCGCTGCAAATGCGGGTTCTGCGACCGCAACTGCCGGGTGGACAGATGCCAGTGGCTCATGTTCAGGCATAGTGACCTACTCGGCACCAATAGGTACTGCCAATAATGGTTGGTTTTTGTGCCGCACTTTTGCGACTCCTGCCAATTTCACCACCAACGTGGCTAGCCCTAGTACCACTACATTCAGCGGCGGTGTTGCTGCCACCACAGGCCAATCTACCACTAATGTGGCCATGGCTGGTGGCACCGTAGGGCAGTATAATTATTCACCTAGCCTCACTGTGGGCACCTTCCCTACAGCGACCTCGGGCGGCTCTGCAACTCCCACAGCCAATAGTGGTTATGCTGCAGCTACTGGCTCCGGCAGCATGAATAATGCCGGCACGGTAAGTATCAACTATTCCGGCAGCCTTACTGGCGGCACATTCCCCGCCGCTACTAATGTTGCCGCTGGCTCTGCAACAGCAACCACTAATGCCGGTTACGGAGCTTTAACATTCACCAGTAGTGGTGCGTTGAGTGGTGGTGTATTACCTACAGGTGTGATTAGCACTAATGCCAGTGCTACAGCACCATCCACATTGCTTTTATCTGGAGGCCTGAATGGTGCAGGTGGTCATACCAATGTAGGTAAATTCAAACGGGTGGATATCGTGCCCAGTGTGAATAGCTATCCTGCTACCGGTACCAAAAATGCGGGTCGTACTGATTGTGCTGGTACTACTTGTACTTATGCAGAAGAACTGCAGAATTTTGCCAACTGGTATAGCTATTACCGGCATAGACAGAACTTGATGAAATCAAGTAGCACACTGGCGTTTGATAAGTTGAATTCTAAATATCGTGTTGGTTTCGATTTGCTGAGCCATTACCAAACTGGAAAGATCGATCTGGAAGTAGCCCAGTTTGTCGATACCGGCGGTGAAACCGCCCTGCAGCGAACCAACTGGTGGAATAACCTGATCAACTCCGCTACTTCTGGAAGTACGCCCTTACGTTCGGAAGTGCTGAAGATTGGTAAATATTATGCGGGCGCCCTGACCGCACCTGGTAAAGCCGCTACAGCGGAGACGCGGGCCAAGGCTTCATTCAAAGTTAACTCAACCACTTCGAATGGCGGCAGCATTACCAGTCTGACGCTAGAGGGTGTCCCACTCCTGGGCAGTGCATTTATTGTCTCTGGTTGTAGCAGCCCCTGCAGTACTACCCAACGTACTACCGTGGCAAGCAACTTGGCTACTGCCATGAATACCTACATTGCTTCGTCAGCGTATACCTCATTGGGGTATCCGAATTACTCGGTCTCGGCCAGTAGTGGAACGCTTACTATTACCGCACCGGTAGGCAGTGGTTCCAGCTTGAATGGTAACGGTTTGACAATTAGTACCGGGGGCACTGGAAGCATCACTATCAGTAATGTTGTTGATATGGCTGGAGGGATCGATGCAGTTGCTGCGACCCCAGCTACCACGATTGAGCCCATACAGTATTCGTGCCAGCAAAACTTCACTTTGTTGGTCACTGATGGTTACTGGAACTCTGATTCCTATACTAACCTTACCCAAATTGATGGCACAACGCTGATTGGTAACCAGGATAACGTTAATAGCTCACCTACTGCGCGCCCTCGCTTTGATGGTGCGGTGGCGGCTACAAGTGCTTGCACTGATAGTAATTATTCAAGTTGCGGTACGCTGGCCGATGTTACAGAGTATTTTTATAAGACAGATTTACGCGATCCGGCTCTGGGCAATAATATCAGTGCTGCTACCGGTCTGGATGTATCAGAAAATAACGTTTTCAAGAGTGCGGATGATAGTAACCAGCAACAGCATATGGTGTTCTTTGGTATGGGGCTTGGTGTACCAGGGACTCTCAGATATAGCGCTACATATCAGACAGATACCAGCGGTGACTATTTCGATATCAATAATCCCGACATAAACGGTAATTATAAGAACTGGCCCGCACCGAAGCAGAATGACCCGACAACGATTGATGACCTCTGGCATGCTTCGGTTAACGGTAACGGTAGGTATTTCAGTGCACGTGACCCAGTATCAGTCAGTAAAGGGTTTAGTGACACACTCACCAGTATTAATGCGCGAACTGGTTCTGCAGCGGCAGCAGCAACTTCCAGCTTGCAGCAGGTACAAGGGGATAACTTTGCCTATGTAGGTAATTACCAGACCGTGAACTGGGTGGGTAATCTTGAAAAGCGTACCATTGATCTTATTACCGGTAACGTTTCTGAAGATACTGATTGTGGCTCCACGGGTTCCGGTTGTATATGGGCAGCACAGAGCATACTGGATGCCGCCACATGGAGCACCCGTAATATTTATATGACGCCTACTTCGAATGCCAGTGGTGCTACACCACGCTTGTTCACCTACGCCAATCTGGCTAATAGCACCGAGCAAGGTTATTTTGATCCTTCTAGTTTAAGCCAATACTCTACTGTTAATGCAGTACATGCTAGTGATATTACCGCCAGTAATCTGGTAGATTTCTTGCGTGGCGACCGCAGTCTGGAAAGTACCACAGCCTCTGGTCACCATGATATCTGGCGTCTGCGTACCCATGTATTGGGTGATATCGTGAATACGCAGCCGGTTTTCGTCAAACGCCCAGCGTTTAGCTATACTGATGCTGGCTTTAGCGCTTACGTCGCATCTGCCACTGTCCAGAACCGTGATGGTGTGGTTTATGTGTCCGCTAATGACGGTATGCTGCACGCGTTCGACGCAGATAGCGGTTCCGAACTTTGGGCATTTATCCCTAAAGCAGTACTGCCGAATATAAAAATCCTTGCAGACACCAGCTATACCGATTTACATGCATATTTTGTGGACGGCCCTATATCTGTAGGAGATGTTAATTTTGGTGGAAGCACAAGTGACTGGCACACTATATTGGTAGGTGGTTTTGGCCGGGGGGCAAAGGGCTACTATGCAATGGATATCACAGACCCGCAAAACCCGAAATATCTATGGGAATTCAGTGATACAAATCTAGGCTATAGCTACGGTAACCCATCAATCAACAAGTTGCCAAACGGAGACTGGGCCGTCTTCGTCTCATCTGGCTATAACAATGCGGATGGCAAAGGCTATCTGTATGCCCTGAATCCCAAGACAGGTGCTATTAAGTCTGGGTTCCCACTAAGTACTGGTTCGGGCACTGCTACATCACCTAGTAATCTAGGTAAGCTTTCTTCTTACATTACGGACCTCCAGAGCGATAACACCGCGGATTATATGTATGCTGGCGATCTGAACGGCGATTTGTGGCGGTTTGACTTGAATCCTTCGGCAACTGGACATAGTGGTGTCGCAGTGTTGAAGCTCGCCCATTTGCAAAACGCAGCAGGTACGGCTCAGCCTATTACCACAAGGCCAGAGCTTAGTCTGGTGAGTGGTATACGTGTGGTTTATGTCGGTACGGGAGAGTATCTGGGTGATCCCGACCTGCAAGACACGAGTACGCAAAGTTTTTATGCCATCAAAGATACTTTGGGAGCAGCAAATCTTGGGGGCTCTACACAAGCAACTTGGAATCCTAGAACGGATACAGGTACAGTCGGCGGAAGCACTGTACCTCTATTTGCGCAACGCAAGCTGATAAGCAAGGCAAACGATGGTAGTCAGATTCTTGCCCCGGATGGCAGTATTGCACGGAAGATATGTAGCGGGACAAGTTCTCAGATTAGTAGCACTACTGGTAACTGCATTAATGAATCGGGAGCATCAGTTAACTTTACTGACTACGGTGGTTGGTTTGTTGATTTTCCCGAGAGTGGGGAGCGCATGAACGTGGATATGAACCTGACGCTGGGTACGTTGACAATTGGTAGTAATATTCCGGCTTCTAGTGCCTGTACCACAGGAGGTTCTTCTTTCCTGAATTATATTGATTTCAGAACTGGTCTTTCAGTAGCAGGAGCTAGTGGCATTGCTTCGAAATATCTCGCTAATGCATTGATTGTAGGTATCAACGTAATCCAACTGCCAGATGGTACGATAGGCGCTATCGTGACGACATCTGATGATCAACATATAACGATACCGCCGCCTGTTGAAACAGATAAGTTCCAAGGCAAGCGTAACTCGTGGAGAGAGCTTGATCTCTATTAATTGTGGTATCGGTATTTAGAAGCAGTTCATATTATTCTGGCCGCCCGGATGTTTCATTCCGGGTGGCCTTATTTTTTTCTATATTGCTGCATTTCACTGTACTTGTATTTCTAAATCCGGCTCGTCCGGTGAACGTGCTTAAAAGCGATATTGTGTTAACAGTTAGCCTGGCGCCGGCGCCAAACTCGGCAATTATCGAACCTGCTAGCGCTGAGAAGCCGCTTTCAGAGCCTATTGAAGAACAGCCTGAAATTACAAAAGAAAAACCAGAGATTGAACAGATGACTATTGAGAAACCAATATCATCTTCACCACAGAAAACTACAACGAATCCTGCAAATAATCATGTAATTGACATCCAAAATTCTTTATCAGGTAAGGAGGTAAAGTCTACCCCTTCCGATCCAACAATCAGGAGTCAGGAGTCGGATTCTGCCAGTCAGGTGCAAGCATTATTGTTAATAGATGCGGATGGAAAAGTTCAGCAGATTATCTGGAATAAACTTCCGGCAATAACTGAAGAAGGGTTGAGCAAAATGGAGCAGCGATTAAGACAAAAGAATTATCTGATTACTGGCAAGTCTTATACTACGACTGAAACAGTGGAGGTCGTGCGTGATAATTAATAGATACTTAATAGGCAGTTCTTTATTTTCTTAATATCTTTTATCGATTGGCCAATAATCCGGATGCAATAAGGCCATTAATAATTCCGAACAAAAGCGCCGCAGCAGCAAATACCGGGACCAGATAAGCCACCCCTGCATGTGGAATCAACCAAAGACGCACCACCACAAGTTGGCCAGCAATATGCGCGAAAGAGGCAAATATGCTCAGGCTAATTGGGCCAAAATATTTGTTTGGCAGTTTAATGGCAATCGCAAGAATCACTAGGCTGCAAATTGCACCACTCAGGCTGAGAACAAAGGTAGGAGATAAAAATTGCCCGAGTAAAAAACTACCGGCAAACACTCTTAGCAAGGCGACCCAGGCTGCGGTCGCTAAATCAAAACGGTACAGCACATAAAGTGTGATGATATTGGCTATACCTGGTTTTACTCCAGGAAGAGGTGATGGCACAATCGACTCAATCAGGTGTAAGCCAATCGCCAAGGCTGCCAGCCTTGCTATGCGGTGGTCATCGTCGGTAGTTTGAATGGTTAATTTTTGCTGGTTAAGCATGACACAGATGATTAATAATTAAGTGAGTCATAAGTTTTCTTGTTACCCAGCAACTCCAGGCTGACCTGATTTGGCAGGCAGATGGCAACCTGACCTGCACGGTTCAGCCAGCCTTGATGAACACAATATTGATTGAGGCAGGGCGAATGCTCGAAGTGCACCTGTCCATGATGCACAACTACTCGTGAATCTCCCAAGGGGCCATGGATATCGAGAATCCTATCCTGATCAAGACTCAGCGTGGCATAGATGGCTTTACCTTGGCGAATACGTAATTTAGTCGCGTGTTCGCTGTGCCACAAAGTCTGGAATAAAAAAATGACGACCATTAAGCTGGCGCCGATAACTAGCCAGTCACCTACTAATGGTCTGGGGAAGTTGTAAAGAGAAGCTTGATCTCTATTGAAGGGACTGAGCCGTGACATCTTTTTCAACCCACTGCAGGCGCTTTTTCATTTCTTCACTGACGAAAACCTTGCCTTGTGTGTCGATGACCATGAAATTGCTGATTCCCATGCTGTGCGCCGCTTTTACACGTTGTTCCTGTGACGAAATAAATATGGGTTTAGATGCTACGTCTGAAAGAGTTCCTGCATTCTTTCCGGGTGGTACCAACACAGTCACCGCCTCAGTTCCTTGCGCCGGATAGCCATCCCGCGGGTCGATGATATGGCAGTAACGTTTACCATCAAGTTCAAAATAACGTTGGTAGTCACCTGAAGTCCCTATCGCCCAGCCATCCCCCAGATCCAGCGTGGCAATCGGCCCAGGTTTACGCGGGTCCTGAATACCTACTCGCCAGGGGTGATCACCATGTGTACCAAGTGCAATAATATTGCCACCAATATTAATCAACGCATTTTTAACACCATGGCTTCGTAAATAGCTGGCTGCACGATCCAGTGCGTAGCCCTTGGCATATCCGCCCAAGTCTAACCTTACCTTGCGATTCTTACTGTAGGCAGTATCATTTTTCTCAACAACGATATCCGTCATTTGCGGGGCAGCTTTGACCAGTTCGGTAATAGCGGCCTTATCAATTTTAACTGGTGAAAATTGGTCGCGTTGAAATCCCCATAGATTGATGAGTCTGCCTATCGCTGGATTAAATAGCCCGTTAGACTGGACAGACAAAGCCTGGGCATTGCTGATAATTTGCGCTAATTCCTTGCTGATGGGGAATGGCTTGTCGCTTTCAGCAAACGCTACATTTAATTTGTTTAAGTCACTACCTTCTTGCCAGGCGTGCAGGCGGTTATGTAGACCTTGAAAGTCTTCTAGAACATCGTTGGCCAGTAGGCGCGCACGATATCCATCCTCACCATAAATGCTGACATCTACCAGAGTACCAAATACATAACTTTGTGATTGGTAGAGTGGCTCTCGCGTGCAGCTAGATAACACACAACCTGAGAGTAAAATCAGTAAAACAGCTAAGTAGTGGCGCATTCACGTTCCAGTACGTCCACGAATATTTGTGCTGGATTACACGCTTGTTTCATGCCTTGGGTTTGTGTGGCGATTTCTACCATACCAGTCGGGCTGGTGACGTTGATTTCGGTAAGGTAATCACCAATGACATCGAGACCGACTAGGAACAGGCCGTGCTGCTTCAGTACCTTGCCTACGATAGTGGCTATCTCTCGGTCACGATCTGTGAGGAGTTGCGCTACCCCGGTACCCCCGGCAGCGAGGTTGCCACGGGTTTCCCCTGCTTTGGGGATACGGGCCAGTGCATACGGTAATGGTTCTCCATCAATAACGATGATGCGTTTGTCGCCCTGCTTGATTTGCAGCAAATAACGTTGTGCCATTACCATGCGCTGACCTAGATCAGTAATGGTTTCGAGGATAACGTTGATATTCGGATCTCCTGTTTGTAGCCTAAATACCCCACTACCCCCCATACCATCAAGCGGTTTGACCACAATATCGCCGTGCTCAGCCAGAAAATCACGGATTAAATCGTTGTCGCGGGTAACTAAAAATGCCGGTGCAAATTGTGAGAAACGTGCTATCGAAAGTTTTTCGTTCCAACTACGCACAGAAGCTGGATTATTAAGGATGCGAGCACCTTGCCCTGCAGCCAGTTCCAGTAGATAGGTGCTGTACAAGTATTCATTATCGAATGGCGGGTCTTTACGCATGAGCACAGCATCAAAATCGCAGAGCGCTGATTCGTTGGCTAACCCGAGACCATACCAGTCAGGCATATCGATAAACTTGAAAGATTGCGTGATAAGTTTGACCTTGTCATGGCGCAGTAGCAGCCCCCCCTGCATCCCTACATATAGCTGATGCCCGCGCTGAGCGGCCTCGCGCATGATAGCGAGGCTAGTATCCTTGTAGGCTTTGAGCGTATCTAGCGGATCGAGAATGAAAGCTAAATGCATATTAGCTGTCAGGGTCATTTTCCTGCAGTTCAATGGCTGCAGCCAATAATGCTAGACGTGCTACCACGCCATAGGCATAAAAGCGGTTCGGTGCCGCATCCGGGGCGCCAGCGCAATCCGGTAGTGAACATGGCGTATCGAAAGCCAGAGGTACGAAATGCATCCCTGGCGCATTGAGGTTCTCATCGATATCCCGACCGGTGTGTACGCGGTAGAAACCTCCGACAACATAGTGATCTATCATGTATACCACTGGCTCGGCGACGGCATCATTGATATTTTCGAAGGTATAAACACCTTCTTGCAGGATGACTTCTGATACCTGTAACCCTTCTTTCACGACCGACATTTTGTTGCGTTGTTTGCGGTTGAGATCGCGAACATCATCCGGGCTTTTTACTGTCATGATACCCATACCATAGGTGCCAGCATCGGCTTTGACGATTACAAATGGATCCTGCTTTACGCCATATTCATTATATTTGGTACGAATTTTTGCCAGTAATTCTTCAACTTTAGCTGCAAGGCAGTCTTCTCCGGTACGAGCATGGAAATCAATTTCTCCGCATGTCTCAAAGTAAGGATTAACCAGCCACTCATCAATCCCCAGTAATTTGGCAAACTCTCCCGCTACTTTATTGTAGGCAGAAAAATGCTGGGATTTACGTCGTGTTGCCCAGCCAGCGTGTAAAGGTGGAATGATGGTTTGTTCCAAGCCCTTCAGAATGTCAGGCACTCCCCCTGACAGATCGTTATTCAATAGCACGGCGCAACTGTCAAAGCCTTCTAATACCAGTCGATTGCCGCGACGCTGTACCGGTTCCAGCAGTATGCTGTGGCCATCATGGGTTTCCAGGTTGGTTGGCTCAGTAATCTCTGGTGAGATACTGCCGATGCGTACTTCCAGACCAGCCTGGCGCAGAATGTTGGTGAGTGCTGCTACATTGCGCAAATAGTAGGTGTTGCGTGTGTGGTTCTCAGGAACCACCAGCAGGCGATGTGCTTCAGGGCATACCTTCTCTATCGCTGCCATAGCAGCTTGTACACATAGCTGATGAAAGGCCGGGTTGAGGTTGTTAAACCCTCCCGGGAACAGGTTGGTATCTACGGGAGCAAGCTTGAAGCCGGAGTTGCGTAAATCTACGGAAGCATAGAATGGTGTTCCGTACTCCAGCCATTGCGAGCGGAACCAGTGCTCAATTTTAGGCATGGCATCTAGCATGCGTTTTTCCAGCGTTAGTAGCGGGCCATTGAGTGCGGTGGTGAGATGAGGAACCATAATCCAGCCAATAATAAAGTAGCAGCCAATTTTAGCTTACTTGACCAAATACCGGGCGAAAAAAACGGGCGCTGGCGCGCCCGGAGGGAGGAGGAGATAACATGGAAACCAAGCGCTAATGTGTTCTTGATCTCTTCAATACACTTAGAGATATGCGAAGCAAATTATGCTTGGTTTAGTATTAGCAATAGCCATGCCAGCTTTGGATCGTGAACAGGCGCGGTCTATGGTTCTTGGCTGCACCTCGAATAAGAATTTCTTGAATAACGTGCACCCCTCTGGTGCATCTCCGATGAGTAGAAATTACTTAATTTCAGGCAATAAAAAAGCGGGCACTTTCGTGCCCGCCAAATCGCTTACTACCTGTTAATCTAATTAGATATTGTAAGCGCGTTCACCATGTTCAGTGGTGTCCAGGCCTTCACGTTCTGCTTCTTCAGTAACACGCAGACCGATCACTACATCCACTATCTTGTAGCAAATAAAAGCTACGACAGCAGACCAGATGACGGAGGTCAGCACGCCTTGTGCTTGAATCCACAGTTGTGAGCCAATTTCAGTGTCGATCACTTTGTTGTTTACATAGTCAACGATACCAGTGCCGCCCAATGACCATGTGTTGAATACCCCGGTTAATAGAGCGCCTGCGATACCACCAACTGCGTGCACACCGAATACATCCAGTGCATCATCAACACCGATCATCTTCTTCAGGCCAGTTACGCCCCAGAAGCAAACAACACCAGCGATCAGGCCAATTGCAAGACCACCACCAACGCCTACCCAGCCGCAAGCTGGAGTAATGGCAACCAGGCCGGCTACAGCACCAGAAGCCGCGCCTAACATGGATGGCTTGCCTTTGAATAACCATTCAACAAATACCCATGAGAGTGTGGCGGCAGCAGTAGCATTCAAGGTGTTGATGAAAGCGAGAGCGGCAGTAGCACCCGCTTCCAATGCAGAACCTGCATTGAAACCAAACCAGCCCACCCACAGTAAGGAAGCGCCAATCATGGTCATGGTCAAGCTATGTGGAGTGAACGGTTCTTTACCGTAGCCAACACGCTTGCCAATCAGGATTGCACCAACCAGGCCAGCTACACCAGCATTGATATGCACTACGGTACCACCAGCAAAGTCGAGCACACCTTTCTGGAACAGCCAACCAGCGGTTGCCGTTGCAGCATCAGCCGCTGCTTGCGTGGTGTAAGCATCTGGACCTTGCCAGAACCAAACCATGTGAGCGATTGGCAGATATGAGAAGGTGAACCAAAGTGCGGAGAACAGCAGTACAGCTGAGAATTTCATACGCTCAGCAAAAGCACCAACTACCAGCGCAACGGTGATGGCAGCAAAAGTAGCCTGGAATGCAACAAACGAGAATTCTGGAATCACAACACCCTTGCTGAATGTAGCAGCATTCGCGACGCTACCATCAGTAGAATTGAAGATGCCAGATAGCATGACTCGACCGAATCCGCCGAAAAAGTCATTACCCTGAGTAAAGGCTATCGAATAGCCATAAATCGCCCACAGTACGACAATCAGCGCAAATATCGAGAATACTTGCATGAGTACCGAGAGCATATTCTTGGAACGGACTAAGCCGCCGTAGAATAATGCCAAGCCGGGTATGCTCATCATGATAACAAGTACAGTACACAACAACATCCAAGCGGTATCGCCCTTGTTTGGAACAGGTGCGGGTGCTGCCGCGGCTGCTGGGGCAGCAGCATCGGTTGCCGCAGGTGCAGCGGCTGGCGCGGCTTCAGTTGCTGCTGGTGCTGCGTCATCGGCGTAACTTGGAGTGATTACTCCAAAGCCAGCCAGACCCAAGGCACTCAGCAAAGCTAGTGCAGATAGAATTTTTTTCATGGTGTTCTCCCCTTATAGCGCGTCCGGACCGGTTTCGCCGGTGCGGATACGATAAACTTGCTCGAGATTAAAGACAAAAATCTTGCCATCACCGATCTTGCCGGTGGTTGCGGATTTTTCGATGGCTTCAATGACTTGATCGAGCATGTCATCTTTGATTGCGACTTCTAACTTAACTTTGGGTAGAAAGTCGACCACATATTCAGCGCCACGGTAAAGCTCAGTGTGCCCTTTTTGACGTCCAAAACCTTTAACTTCAGTGACGGTGATGCCCTGTACGCCAATGGCGGAAAGAGCTTCACGCACCTCGTCAAGCTTGAACGGCTTGATAATCGCAGATACGAATTTCATGCTTGCCTCCTGATGAGTGTGTTGAAGTGATGAGGCGGGTTGCTCGTCCGCCCCATCCCAGTCTTGCTAACCTTGATTAGAAGGTTTTTTGAATGAACGCGGTGAATTCGCTATCAGCGATGTTGCCACCCGCAAAGGCACCGTAGCCAGCTTTCTTGGCATTGGTGTCAGTGAAGTAACCGCCTACGTTAATGCCATTGGTCCATGACTTGGTCAAGCCGAGCTTGTAGTCAGTGTAGCTAAATACATCATTAGATACGCCAGCGGTAGAGCCGGAGTACTCTTGACGACCAATGTGAGCGTTAACGGTAAGGCCAGTGTCACCAATTGGGTAGTTGGCATTCAATTCAGCGTAGTAGGTGCCGTCAGCGTTTCTAACGCCAAAAGCGCCATCTGATGCAACAACCGATACCTTGGCTTGCAACCATTTGTAAGAAAGTGCACCGTAGATTTCTGTGGTTTCAGCTTTCTTGACGCCAGGCTTTGTATCGCCTGGGTAAATGTATTGCAACACACCAACGTTGTAGCCGATGCCGGTGTCGCCGATGTTATTTGCGTAGCCGCCGTAGATGTCCCATTCCAAGCTAGCGTTGTCATAGGTGCCGCCATCTTCAAGCCAGCTGATGTTGGAACCCCAGGTGCCCAGATAGAAGCCGCTAGAATGTGCGAAGTCTACACCGCCTTGAATGGCTGGCTCTTCGCCGGTTTGGGTTAGCCCACGGAAAATATACTGGCTGTAAAGGCCAATGTTATAGGTGAGAGTATATGGAGGTGCCGGTTCAGCTGCAGGAGCAGGTGCTGGAGCCGCATCAGCTGCAGGAGCAGCATCTTCAGCCATAACAGCAGCCGGTAAAGCAAAAGTACCTAATACAGCCGCCAGTAGTAGCGATTTACGCATGGTATTTCCTTTCTTATAAAAACAAAAAATACAAAACGAACAAAAAAATTGAGCAACAAACACAAAGCAACACTCATGCCATAAGAACTAAATAATCAAAAACAAGCATTTACAATGCTAAAATAAACATTGATGTCAAGCAATGTAATTATATTATTGTTTACAAAAGACTATTGCACATTAATGGTGCATTTTTGTCTAGTGGCCCGCACCAAAAACCTGCTAAACTGACATGAAAAATATGGAGATAAAGATGAATAATGCGCAGTTCATTGAAGATTTATCTATAAAAATCAAAGATATTTTGAAGAGTTCGCCCATGGGTGATCTAGAGAAGAATGTGCATGCACTATTACAGGGCGCATTCACCAAATTGGAGCTGGTATCGAGAGAAGAATTTGACGTACAGGCCGGTGTGTTGCGGCATACAAGGGAGAAACTGGATTTGCTCGAGTCCAAGCTGACCCAATTGGAGACAGTGTTGCAAAAAAGCAACATTAAGAGTTGAGTGAAAAAATTGTCGTGAGCCTCGCCGTTCTTCATAGTCGGGCACTTTCTGGTATGGATGCACCAGAAGTTATCGTTGAAGTGCATCTGGCGAATGGTTTGCCCAGCTTTACTATTGTCGGCCTGCCTGAGGCTGAAGTTAAAGAGAGCAAGGATCGTGTTCGTGCCGCCTTGCAAACTGCTCAGTTTGAATTTCCCGCTCGGCGTATTACCGTTAATCTGGCCCCGGCGGATTTGCCCAAGGAGAGTGGTCGTTATGACTTGCCGATCGCGCTGGGCATTCTGGCAGCTTCGGGTCAAATTCCAACAAAGTCACTTGAACACTATGAAATTGCAGGAGAGCTTGCATTAACTGGTGAGCTGCGGCCAATTCGCGGAGCGCTTGCTATGACGGCCAGTATCACCAATATGCAAAATAGCCGCCAAGCCAGCAAAAGTGCACGCGCATTTATATTGCCCCAAAGTAGTGCAGAAGAAGCAGCCCTAGTGCGCGAGGCAGTTATCTTGCCTGCACGTTCATTACTCGAAGTCTGTGCGCATCTTACTGGGCATACTGAATTAGCCAGATATGAGGCAGATAGACGTTCCACCGAAATTGATTACCCGGACTTTAATGAGGTCAAAAGTCAATCGCTGCCCAAGCGAGCACTGGAGATTGCAGCAGCGGGAGGTCACAGTGTGCTGATGTCCGGCCCACCGGGCACGGGCAAATCCATGCTGGCTGGTCGTTTCGCCGGCATTTTGCCAGATATGACCGAAGCAGAGGCGCTGGAGTCCGCAGCGATCCAATCATTAAATGGCGGTTTTCGTACTGAGTTATGGCGCAGGCGACCATTTCGTGCCCCGCACCATACAGCTTCTGGCGTAGCCTTGGTTGGCGGCGGCGGGGTTCCGCGGCCAGGTGAAATTTCATTGGCACACAATGGTGTGTTATTTCTGGATGAATTGCCAGAGTTTGATCGTAAAGTACTGGAAGTTCTGCGTGAACCACTTGAATCCGGCCGTATTACTATCTCTCGTGCAGCAAGACAGGCTGACTTCCCCGCCAGCTTCCAATTATTGGCAGCAATGAATCCCTGCCCTTGCGGGTATTTAGGCCATCACAATAATAAATGCCGCTGCACACCAGATCAGGTGTCACGCTATAAAGCCAGGATTTCTGGGCCTTTACTTGATCGCATAGATCTACATATAGAAGTGCCTGCCCTGCGAGAGGATGAACTGACGAAGGCCAGCTCAGGCGAGTCAAGCGCTGGTATTCGTCAGCGTGTTGAAAAGGCACGCAAGATACAAATTGAACGTCAGGGCAAAGCCAATTTTCTCCTCGGGACTAAAGAAATTGATCAATATTGCCTGACTGACGATGCTGGCATGCTTCTGCTGAAACAGGCCATAAGCAGGCTGAACCTTTCTGCCCGCGCCTATCATCGCATATTAAAAGTGGCGCGTTCGATAGCTGATTTGGCGGACGAGCCTGCAATCAAATCCACGCATATTGCCGAGGCTGTGCAGTATCGACGCTATGAGGCCTAATCATGTCGCACCAACTTGATAGTTGGCTGGAGGAAAAGCGCTCAGCCTACCTATATCGAATTATTGCCAATAACGAGAAGGTTGCTTTACGTCAGCAGCTCTTTTCAAAACTGGCACATGAGGCAGAAAGTCAGTCGGAGTTATGGGCGCAGTTGGCAAAAGAAGGGGGCTATGAAGTACCTCAGAGCTATCAGCCAGAACTCCGTGCCAGAATTGTTGCCTGGCTTATTTCAGCGTTAGGTGCTGGCAATATCAAACCAGTACTTGCTGCGATAAAAATACGAGGTTTATCTGTTTATAGTAACAGTAGAAAAATTGGCTACCATCCACTGCCAAACTCAATCGAGGATGTAGGCGCCAGCCATCGTGGTACCAGCAGCAGCGGCGGTTTGCGCGCAGCGGTCTTTGGCGTCAATGATGGACTAGTCTCAATCGCCTGCTTGGTCATGGGTGTTGTTGGCGCCTCTAGCAGCAACAGTACGATATTGCTTACCGGGGTGGCTGGTTTGCTTGCAGGGGCTTTTTCCATGGCTGCTGGTGAATACATTTCAATGCGTTCTCAGCGTGAAATGTTCGAATATCAAATTGGCCTGGAGCGAGATGAGCTGGCGCAATACCCTGAAGAAGAGGCAGAGGAATTAGCGCTCATTTATATCGCCCGTGGGTTACCAGATGAGGAGGCGAGAGCACTGGCCCAACATATGATCGCCGATCCTGAGCTGGGGCTGGATACTTTGGCTCGTGAGGAGCTTGGCTTAAACCCAGATGAGCTAGGGTCACCCTGGTTAGCAGCTTCAGCGTCATTTTTCGCCTTTACTGCAGGCGGCCTGATTCCAATGCTGCCTTATCTTTTATCGTTCAATCAGTTTAGCTTGCAGTTATCTATAGCCTTAACCACATTTGCCTTGTTTGGTGTGGGGGCTGTTCTGTCATTATTCACTGGCCGTAGCGCCATACTCGGCGGGCTTCGCATGCTGCTAATTGGAGGCACTGCGGGCTTGCTGACATACAGCATAGGCAACTGGATGGGTGCAAGCTTGCACTAATGCCGGCCTCGATGTCTTGATACGTCCAGAAGCAATTGCTGCCAGCGAGTATCTACTTGATTTATAATTCAGTTATTCCGACCGACCTGCCCGACTGGGCATGTCGGTTATTTTGCTTTATGAAAGTATGAAATGAAACAAAACGTCCTTTCTGCCACTGAAGTACTGCTACGCGATCTACTCGCCCAACGTATCCTGATTCTGGATGGTGCCATGGGTACCATGATTCAGCAGTACAAGCTTACTGAGCAGGATTATCGAGGCCAGCGTTTTGCCGATTTTAAGGCACCAGAGGGTGAGCGCGAGCTTTTCGTTAAAGGTAATAATGAACTGTTGACGCTGACCCAACCGCATATTATTCAGGAGATACACGAACAGTATCTGGCGGCCGGGGCTGACATCATCGAAACCAATACTTTTGGTGCAACTAGCGTTGCGCAGGATGATTACCATATGGCGTATCTGGCCTATGAGATGAACCTGGAAGCCGCTAAGCTCGCACGTGCCGCTACTAAGAAATACAGCACGCTAGACAAACCGCGCTTCGTGGCCGGGGCACTTGGACCTACACCAAAAACCGCCTCGATTTCACCAGACGTCAACGACCCCGCAGCCCGTAATGTCACTTATGACCAACTAGTTGCAGCTTATTTTGAACAAACTCGTGGGCTGGTTGCAGGTGGTGTCGACATCCTCATGGTTGAAACCATATTTGATACGCTCAATTGTAAAGCTGCGTTGTTTGCGATTGATACTTTCTTTGAGGAAACAGGCCAACGTTTACCCATCATGCTTTCCGGGACGGTGACGGATGCTTCTGGCCGAATATTGTCGGGGCAGACTGTATCTGCTTTCTGGAACTCAGTACGTCACGCCAAACCACTGACCATAGGCCTTAATTGCGCGCTGGGCGCAGCCTTGATGAGGCCGTATGCGGAAGAACTGGCACAGATTGCCGATACTTTTGTATGTATTTACCCTAATGCTGGTTTGCCCAACCCTATGTCGGACACTGGTTTTGATGAGAAACCGAAAGATACCTCGTCACTGCTCAAGGAGTTTGCGGAGAGTGGCTTCGTCAATATCGCTGGCGGCTGTTGTGGAACTACTCCAGCGCATATTCAAGCTATTACTGAAGAAGTCAGGACCGTGGCGCCTCGTCGTGTACCCGAGGCCAAGTCTGTTACCAGATTGGCTGGTTTGGAGCCTTTTGTTATTGATGATGAATCTCTCTTCGTTAACGTTGGTGAACGTACCAACGTGACGGGTTCTAAGGCTTTTGCACGGCTGATTTTGAATGGTCAGTTTGACGAAGCATTGGTGGTAGCACGCCAGCAGGTTGAGAATGGTGCCCAAGTCATTGATATCAATATGGATGAAGGCATGCTGGATGCAGTTGCTGCCATGACGCACTTCCTCAACCTGATTGCTTCGGAGCCAGATATCGCGCGCGTGCCCATCATGATCGACTCATCCAAGTGGTCGGTGATCGAGGCAGGCCTCAAATGTGTACAGGGCAAAGCCATCGTTAACTCGATTTCCATGAAAGAGGGGGAGGCGGAGTTTTTGCGCCAGGCCAAGCTATGCCGTCGCTATGGCGCTGCTGTGATTGTCATGGCCTTTGATGAAAAAGGTCAGGCCGATACCTTTGAGCGCAAGATCGAGATATGCAAGCGGGCATACGATTTATTGGTGCAGGAAATCGATTTTCCGCCAGAAGATATTATTTTTGACCCGAACATCTTCGCTATCGCTACGGGCATAGAAGAACATAATAATTACGCTGTCGACTTCATCAACGCCACCCGCTGGATCAAAGAGAACCTGCCTTACGCCAAGATTTCAGGTGGTGTTTCAAATGTGAGCTTTAGCTTCCGCGGCAATGACCCGGCACGCGAGGCCATTCATACAGTGTTCCTCTATCACGCCATCAAGGCGGGTATGACCATGGGCATCGTTAATGCCGGCATGATGGGTGTTTACGACGATCTTGCGCCTGAGTTACGTGAGCGGGTGGAAGATGTCGTACTGAATCGCAGGCCAGATGCAACCGAGCGCATGATTGAATTTGCTTCTACCTTGACTGCAGGCGGCAAAAAGGAGGCATCTATAGCTGAATGGCGTGGGTCGCCGGAGAATCCGCTGCCTGTGGAAAAGCGTCTGGCACACGCCATGGTACATGGAATTACCGACTTCATCGTCGAGGATACTGAAGAAGCTCGCCAGCAGGTTATGGCCAAAGGGGGGCGCCCGATCAATGTGATCGAAGGCCCGCTCATGGACGGCATGAATATCGTTGGAGACTTGTTTGGTCAGGGCAAGATGTTCCTGCCGCAGGTTGTGAAATCGGCACGCGTGATGAAACAGGCAGTCGCACACCTGATTCCATTTATTGAAGAAGAAAAGTTACTCGAAGAAAAACGTACCGGAATTGTGGCCAAGCCTAAGGGCAAGGTGGTGATTGCTACCGTCAA
>DATBRG010000003.1:0-70163 GCA_036560445.1 Methylophilaceae bacterium | reverse complement strand
AGCGGACTTCGTTCATTCCCTGGAAGCTATCCATCAGGCAAATACAAGCCAGAAGAATCTGGTTGTCAGTGTCATTCTCGATGGAGAAAACGCTTGGGAATACTATCCTTACAATGGATATTATTTCCTTAATGAGCTCTATGCTGCGCTGGCAGCGCATCCTTTCATAGAGATGACGACTTTCAGCGATATTGTAGAGAAATGTAAAAAGTCCAAAAATATAGATCTGCAGCCATTGCATGAGGTTGCCGCTGGTAGTTGGGTATATGGCAGCTTCAGCACATGGATAGGGGCAGCAGAGAAAAATCATGCTTGGGATTTGCTTTGTTACGCCAAAAAAGCCTATGACAAAGCACTGCAGACTACGGTGCTGAATGCCGAAGAGCGGCAAGCCTGCGAGCGGCAACTGGCTGTATGCGAAGCCTCTGACTGGTTCTGGTGGTTCGGCGATTACAACTCTGCAGTAAGCGTAGACAGTTTTGACCGGCTTTACCGTCGTAACTTGATGAATCTTTACAAGTTACTCAAGTTGGATGTGCCAGACATGCTCAATATTCCCATTAGTCATGGCGGAGGTGACCCTGCGGTGGGTGGCACCATGCGGCGTGGTCAGGAAGTTTAATTAAATGAATTCAATCACATTACTCTGCTGGGAGCAGAAGCTTGGCTAAAACTGTTGCGTTACTACTGGGTGTGCATGCCCACCAGCCTGTTGGAAACTTTGAGAGCGTACTTGACGATGCCCATGTACGCTGCTACGGGCCATTTCTAAGAGTCTTAAATCAATATCCCGATTTTCGATTTGCCATTCACATCAGTGGTTGGCTGCTGGAATACATGCTCAAACACTATCCTGAGGATATGGCGCTGTTGCGGCAAATGGTAGAGCGGGAACAGGCTGAGTTGTTTGGCGCAGGGTTCACAGAGCCAGTTCTGGCGGCGATTCCAAGTCGTGATCGTGTTGGGCAGATTACCCAGCTATCAACCTACCTTAAACAGAATCTGGGTGAGGCTCCATTAGGAGCATGGCTAACCGAACGCGTTTGGGAGTCGACAGTGGTGCCTGCACTTGCGGATTCCGGGATCAGTTATGTGACGGTTGATGACTACCACTTCATGTGCACTGGCAAGCAGAGCCAAGATCTTAATGGTTATTTCACTACTGAAGAAGATGGTCGCAAGATTAACCTGTTTCCAATTTCTGAATCATTACGCTACCGCTTGCCATTTTCACCTGCACATGAGGTGGTCGAATATCTCGAAAGCCTTGCCGATGAGAGCAAACAGGCCGCGGCAATATACTTTGATGATATCGAGAAGTTTGGTATCTGGCCGGAAACCTATGAGTGGGTATATGAGCGTGGCTGGCTAAGGAACTTCATCGAGGGCGTGCTTAACTCATCCATCATCAAGCCTATGCGTTACAGCGACTACCATGCCATGGCCAAAACTCGTGGCGTAGTCTACTTGCCAACGGCTTCCTATATAGAAATGAACGAATGGACGCTGCCTGTACCTGCCGCCCATCACTACGCAGACCTGGTTAACCAAGAGAAGTATGCCGACCGCTATGAGGTTACCAAACCTTATATACGTGGTGGTATCTGGCGCAATTTCTTTATGCGATATCCGGAATCCAACTGGATGCATAAACGCATGCTGAACCTGTCAGCGCGCTTTAATGCCTTGCCAGATAACAGAAAAACGCCAGAGATGTTGCAAGCCCTGTATCAGACACAAGCCAATGATGCTTATTGGCATGGCTTGTTTGGCGGGCTGTATTTACCCCATTTACGGCGTGCCATATTTAATGCCATGTTGTCACTTGAACAGCTACTTGATGAAGTTGTGCAGCGACCGACAAAGCTAGTAACCGACCTCGATATGGATGGTTGTGACGAGGCCTTCTTACAGAATGGTATATTGCAGGCAGTAGTGCGCCTGGATGGTTCTGCCTCGATTTGCGAATTTGATGCTTATCAGTTACGCCATAACTTTGGCGACACTTTGACGCGCCAGGCTGAGCATTATCACCGTAAAGTCCATGCACAGCCCGACCATACCCACAATGGGGAAGGGATTGCCAACCCGCATGAGCGTATGAGCTTTAAGCACGAAATCACTGAAGCTGACATGGTTACAGATAGTTATCGCAAGACCATGTTCTGTGATTTCTGGGTCACGGATGACGGTATTGCACAACCTTTGAATTACAAACGCCCTGGATCAAGTAAGACATCGCTGGATTTTCGCGCTGTTATGCGTGGCGGTGAAGTTCACAAGAAGATTATGCTGGAAGATAATCAACTGCACGTTAGCTATAAATTCAGCAAAATACCCGAGGGTAGTTTTAAGGTTGAGATCAATCTGGCGATGCCAAGTTGTGATGGTCCTGCCGGGCGTTTCCGCATGGGTGAAAATATTCCCGGCGGTTTTGGCCAGATAATCAAATTCAGCGGGCTTAAACATATTGCATTAGAAGACGAGGTTCTTGGTGGCGCCCTCAATCTTCATACTAGTGCAGCTTGTAGTTTTACTAGCTATCCGCATTTCAGCGTTTCCCAATCTGAGGCCGGCTTCGAGAAGATAATGCAGGCTGTCACTTTAGAGTTGAAATGGTCGGATCAGGCCTTAGCTAATGGCTTGGATATAAATATAGAAGTAATATAAATCAGTTATATATAATACTTATATAAAGTAAATTATTATGGGATTACTAGCGGGTATAGATGTAGGTGGTACTAACCTGCGCATAGGTGTAGTGGATGGTTTGAGCCTGATTTACGAAAAGCGCACACACGCTGATTTTGCCAATTTATGCAAAACCATTCTAGCAGGCGAAGCTTGGCAAAAAATCATCCAGATTACCAGTTCGGCCTTGTCTGAAGCTATAGATGCTTATCCAAATATCACTGCCGTAGGTATAGGTTTCCCAGGGTTCATTAACCCAGCAACAGGTAGAGTTACACAGTCACCTAATTTGCCAGGTCTATTAGATGTGGATCTTACTAAAGATTTATCCCGGGCTATCAATCGCCCAGTCATTGTTGAAAATGATGCATCCGCAGCGGCCTATGGCGAATATCGTTTGCATCACGATGGCAAAGGCAACCCACTATCAGATAACTTAGTATATATAGGCTTGGGAACTGGTGTAGGTGGGGGTTTAGTCTATGCTAGCAAGCCATTTTCTGGACAGCATGGTTTTTCCATGGAAGTCGGTCATTTGATCGTAGAACATGCAGGGCGCCTCTGTGGTTGCGGTAATCATGGTTGCCTAGAACAGTATGCCTCTGCCACGGGTCTCAGCAAAAGCTACCAGTTGGCTACTGGTCAACTACTTGATAGCGCTGAAATAGCGGTCTTGGCAGATGCAGGTGATGCGGCGGCGATTGATGCATATGGCCTTGCAGGTAGCTGCCTAGCTCAGGCAGTCGCACATATCGTGAAAGTAGTCGATGTTGGCCAGGTTGTCGTAGGCGGTGGCGTGAGCCAAGCTTGGCACTTGATGCAGAAGGCATTTGATCAGCGGTTACAGGCGGACTTGATTCCAGTACTTCGTGATAAAGTCACAGTTACTATCTCGAGCAGTGGTGATCAGGCTGGGATCATAGGTGCAGCTTTGCTTGCTGGCGCACGATCTGGTAGCTGAGCAATAATCTGACATGCCAGCGCACTAACATAAGGTAGTGACTGCAACGCCAGCATGGTGACCCAAAGCTGCGCATCGATGTTGTTAAATCCTCGTGTGGCCAGCATGGCAATACTGCAAAGTATGAGTGCCAGCAGTAACAGAACTTCTTCACGAATCGGGTTAAACAGGGTGAGTCTGCCGCCTATGCTTTTGCCTTTGGCCGTCGGCTTGAAAATGCCATGTTTTTGGATCAACCCGAGAAATACCCCACGTGCTATGGCATGTGACAAGCCTAAGCTGGCAAGTGAAGCACCGAAGATATCAGCCCAGCCGCAATGATACATGGTTTTACGATAGAGCACCGGCCCCAAGGCACCTTTGACAGCAAGGAAGCACAGGATAGGGGTAAGCATAATGGCGACTGGCAGGCTGAATGACTCAGGGAACGCCAGCATGGCTAAAGTCCAGCCAATTGAGCCTATGGTAAATATAAGTTGCAAGGCGTCACCTAGCCAGCCGAACCAACCTGTCAGGAAGTGGTAGCGTTGGCCAAAACTCAAGGTAGATTCACCGAGAAGTTTCGGCACGTGGTGTTTTAGTATCTGCATAGCACCAAAAGCCCAACGGAAACGCTGAGATTTCAAGGCATTAAAATCGGATGGGGTGAGGCCACGGCCGAAAGTTTCATCCACGTATCGTAATTCATAGCCACTCTCGAGCAAGCGTAAGCCTAATTCGGTATCTTCACAAATGCACCATTCAGACCACCCACCCACATCCATCAAGGCCTGATGGCGCACCAGAGTCATAGTGCCATGCTGTATAAGTGCGTTGCGTTCATGCCGGTGATGCATGCCGATGCGGAAAAAGCCTTCAAACTCCCAGTTACTCATACGACGGAAGAAGTTATTCTCCCATTCGCGGTGAGCCTGAGGGGCTTGTACGACAGCGACATGGCCATCGGTGAAGTGCGGAACCAGCACTGCTAGCCAGTCGGTGGTGACGACATAGTCGGCATCGACTACACCCACAACTTGTGCCTTGGGATTGGTTTCTTTAAGTGCGAAATTCAGCGCACCAGCCTTGAAGCCAGGCCATTTTGGCAAGTGGAAGAAACGGAAGTTATCAGGCAGGCTGGCTACATAAGCCTCAACTGGCTTCCAGAGCGCTTCATCGCGCGTATTGTTGTCAATGATGAGGACTTCAAAATTGCTATACTCAAGTTTAGACAAGCTTTCAATGGTTGCAATCACCATTGCGGGGGGTTCGTTGTAGCAGGCCAGGTGAATGGATACAAATAATTCCTGCTCACTTGGCAAGGCCTTGGCGCGCTTATAGGCACGAACCCAACCACCCTTGAACATGACTTCACTGAACTCCACACCATATATCATGAGAACTGCTGAGGTCAGGCCCATGCCTATAATGAGACCTATCAACACCACGATATCTCGCAATGTGTAGTAATAATCGCCGGGAAGGCTCCAGGCAATGACCAGCGTTGTGATACAAGCCTGCATCAGAATGGCGAGAGACAGTCGGCCGCCCACGCGCCAGTGTTGAAATCTCCAGGCGATGAATAACACAGGCAGGAAGGCCAGGGCTGAAGCCCAGATGGCCTTATCTATCCAGGAAGTGTCTTCTTCAACCGCACCATGTAATGAGTACTTTTCCTCACGGTCAGCGTCAAACATACCCCAGTAAGCCCCAGCCCAGCCCTCTACATCGACTTTCCATGGTTGGTCAAAGGCTTCCATCAGGTAATAGTCATAGTTACGGTGTGCGGTTTTTGCCAGGAATTCGCGCACAAAACGCGCCTGATTGACTTGTGAAGCGACTGCAGCACCAATGGCTGGTCCGCTACTGGGCCAGCCCACTTCCATGATGACCACTTTCTTGCGTGGGTAAGCATCCATCAGTTCCTGATAGCGCTGTAGCGCGTAATCTACGGCCTTATCAACCGGCAGGCCTTCATGGTAAGGCAACAGGTGTACAGCAATATAATCTACATGCTTCACCAGATCAGGGTTCTTCAGCCAGATATGCCATGGCTCAGCGGTCGATACTGGCAGTTTGATCGAGTGACGCATATCGTCCAGATAGCGAATCAATTCTTCTTTAGTAAGATCGCCCCGCAATAGCACTTCGTTACCGACAAGCACACGTTCAATATTCGGATAGAGCAGGGTTCTGACTTTAAGAGCTTCTATCTCACGGTCATTGGCAATACTGTCAGCACCTATCCACGCACCAGCGGTGACACGCATTCCAAGTTTGGATGCAAGTGAGACTACTTCAGGAGTCTCTAACGAGCTATATGTGCGTATACGGTGTGTGTATTGGTGTAACAGCTGTAGATCATTGAGTAACTCTGCAGTGCTGGGGTATTCTTTTTTCAGCGGGCTCTGGTCATGTTGAAAGCCGCTGTATGCAAAACCGTTAACAAGCGGCGGCGCATCCATCAGCGGTAGGGCGCGGTTGGCTA
Source organism: Methylophilaceae bacterium (assembly GCA_036560445.1). Classification (GTDB taxonomy): domain Bacteria; phylum Pseudomonadota; class Gammaproteobacteria; order Burkholderiales; family Methylophilaceae; genus DATBRG01. Next base: position 64,044 of record DATBRG010000003.1, on the reverse strand, counting down.
AAGCCCAGATTGCAAAGTGGACTAGGGCAATACCAAGTGCAAAAAGTAATGGCTTGGAGTAGCGCTTAATGGAATCAAAAACAGCCATTGATCAATTCTTCTTCGCAGGTTGTAAGTCAGGGTTAGGCCAAAGTGCACTTGCCAGCAAGATGCTCAAACCCAGCCATAATATTGCAGCAAGGTTGTTAGGTTCCCGCCAGACGGCAATTGCTGCCGTTACTAGGGCAACTGCGCCACAGACATAAATAAAGATTGAATAAATAATATTCCAGCCAGTTCTAATCTGGATGCCAGTTAGCCAAGCGCCTAGGGATAACTGCAGCGCGGGCAGGGCGTAGATCACCAATGGAAAGTCACGATAGCGGCCATCTGTCATCTGGAGCCATCCGGCAATTGCTGCGCCAATGATTAATACTAACAAGCCGGAATACATGGCTATTTTCGCCAACTTATTTTTGGCCGGGCTGGCAAAGTTTGTTAAAAGCATAAATTGCAGGCCAGTTAAGGCTAACCAGCCCGCCAATGCCACACTGCCTAAGACAGCCCATTCCATAGTATCTCGACATGCCGCTGCAAGATAGCCTAATTGCAGGAAAGCCACTGTTGCCACCAGCGCGCCAAGGCTAGCTGCTGACAAAAAGTTGGATGGGCGATGCTTGCCTGTTGCCAGAGCTAGACCTCCAAATGCGAATATGCCAAGCAAAGCCCAGCATAGTGGGCGCCAGCCATCGTGGCGTTCGGCTACGCTGCCATTAAAATAAAATTTGGCTTCTAACCCGGTACTGTAAAGGCCCCAATAGCCGCCTACTGTGCCTTCCAGTTTGCGTTTCCATGGTTGGTCTATCGCCTCAATCAGGTTGTAATGCCAATCTTTGGCCTGCGCTAGCTGTATAAATTCACGCATGTAGCGTGCCTGATTCAGCTGGCTGGGTATCGAACCTGCACGTTGACGCCCTTGTGTTGGCCAGCCAGTCTCACCAATAAACAGTGGTTTAGTAAAACTTTTAGACAGCATATCCATTACTGTGGCTATATGCTGGCTTGCATGATTTATCGATTGCGGGTCATCTTCCCAATATGGCAGCACATGCACCGTGACGAAATCGACCGATTTCTCCATGTCCCTATGTTTAAGCCAGAACTCCCATACATCCGCATAAGTCACTGGGATTTTGGTTGCCCGTTTTGCAGTACGCAAGTAATCCTGCATTGCCGCTTCGGTCTGCTCGCCTCTTAGCAGGACTTCGTTGCCTACGATAAGCGCGGTGACAGTGTTGGGGTAGCGATTGGCCAGAGTGGTAGCTAGTTTGAGCTCTTTGTCATTATCTGTTTTCACCCAGCCGATCCAGGCCCCGAGCATGACCTTTAGACCTAACCTAGATGCGGCCTCCGGAACATAATCGAGGCCTTGACTGACAGAGTATATACGTACGCATTGGAAATGTTGGCTTAGTAAGGCCAGGTCATGGTCAATTTGTGCGGTAGTGATTCGGGTATCTTTAACTAACGGGGTCTGTTCTTTACCGTAGTATGGCGAATATGAAACACACTGAAGTTTTGCCGCCGGATTCAGCTTGATTTCAGGTAGTGCTACCGGCTGATTTTGTTGCCAAAACCATGCCCCAAGTAACACCAGCAAAAACAAATTAAAGCAGCTATAGCGCCATAGCGATCGAATGTTGTGCTGATTATCTTGATCTGGCATATACGGCTGAGATTTGAGCGCCTAGGCAAGAGCTGATGACGCTTGCTGGAACTGGACTTGTTACAGAAGACATTATGATAATGCAGCGGCCTGACAAAGACAAAAATGATTATGTAGGTGCATACATGACTAGCTGTTCACGCGTTACAATACGAGTTGATTTTTTATTGGAATACTAGAGAGCGGCATGAAGAAATTTGTAGTACTAATGGTCATGCTGGGCTTTGCCGGCGTGGCTGAAGCAAGACCAGCTTTTATTGGGCAGAATTATAGTGGCGTCTATTCATGCAGGGGCTCGAATGAACTGATAGGTGATTATGAGGTTACGGTGACGCTCAAGTTAAACCGTGCTAGCAGCTATGGTACTTTTGGCGCCTATCATTACGAAGTGGAAACCGTCAATTCAGTTACTTACCTAGGCCAGGCTGTAGCAGATGGGAACAGACTGGCACTGAGTTTCCAATTTACCGAAGGGCACGCTACCGAACGTAGCACAGGTATCGCCACTATTAAGAAAAACGCTCAAGGACACTGGAGCTTCCGCAAGCTCTACTATGAGCCTGACGACAGTGGCGGTAACTATGGTTCAGAATATTGTGTGATGAACTCGAATAAAGGTCCAAAGCAATTAAACTAATTGCTTATGGTATTGCCGCGGGCAAGGTGAATACCATATTGCTCAAGCAACATTGGAAAGTCCGGGCTGGAAAAAACCTCAAACTCTCTCAGTCTTGCATAATAAATGGGGTCGTTTATCTCATCGCCTCCTGGGCTCAAGGGTTTTGCTGGGTGGCACATAAGCACACAAACGCTGTCGCTATGCTTTGCGCCAGCCAGCCAGCCAGTTAGTCTTTCCATATAACTTTCAGTGCTGCCATCAAAAGCATAAACCCCAAGCAGATTTTCGCTACAACGTAAGCCAAGCTTTCTGGCACCAGAATCTAGTTTTTTTGCCCCCAGACTTCTAATCACCCAAGCTTTTAGCCCAGTATGCCTTGGAGGGCTCGCGATTCTTAACCATGGGAGCTTGTTGCCATAGCGTTGCGCAATAGCCTCCAGAAGCGCATCTCGAATCTGTGGCAATTGGTGAACATGCTGATGGCCATCAATATAGTCTGGAGCTTTATCTAAGCTATCTTCAAAGCGGTTTAGCTGAGTGGTAATGGATTCTTGGATAGCCTTGCGAGGAAGGCTGTGACTGATTGCCCGGACAATCAGTGCTCTCAGAGAGTGTTGCGGTTGTCCAAATTGTGTGAAATCCAGATGCAGGCCAATATCCGCATGCTTCTGAATGTCATGGGTGAGCAGTTTTGCGGCTTGTAGCCAGCGAGGACTAAGAGTCAGGCAAGAAGTAGCGGTTAATCGCTGTTGCGTAATAAGATCAATTATCCCAGCGTCAATCGCAGAGCTTTGTCCATAGTCATCTGCACAGATAATAAGTGGCGTCATGGTGATTTGAATGCCCAATGACGGCTCAGGATATAAGTCGTAGTCGCAACCACTATCATGACTATACCCAAGGTTAGCCAGAAGGGTAGGCCAAGCAGCCTTAAAAGTCCTAGCAGCAAGGTTTGGTTGCCGACAAAGCCGCCACAGGCAACTAGCAAAAACCTAGGGAAAGCATGTCGATGGGAAGATTTCTGCTGGGCGAAAGAAAACTTCCTGTGCCCGACATAGCTCACGGGGAAAGCCAGTAGAAAACCGGCCAGGTTTGCCCATGCGGGCTCAAAATTAAATCCACCTTCAAGAGTCACCGCCACAATGTAGTGCACTAGGGCTGCCAAGGCGCCAATTACGGTAAACCAGGAAACAGAAGCCGGCAGCATAGAGAACAAGCTACCCGGCCTCATTGACTCTCTTGAGCGGGTTGCGGAGGGACAACTTCAGCCACGATGTATGGTGGGCGGCCCTTAACCTCATCATAGATGCGTGCAAGGTATTCGCCCAGTATGCCAATGAATAGCAGTTGTACGCCTGAGAAGAACATGATGCTGGCAATCACGGTAGGCCAACCGGGCACGGATTCATGGAAGAACAGCTTATCCAGCACCACAAGCATGCCGTAAAAGAAAGCTGCCAATGCCAATAGAACGCCAACAGCGCTAGCTAGCCGTAGCGGCATGACCGAGAAGCTGGTGACACCCGTCCATGCCAGTTGTATCAGTTTCAGCTTCGAAAAAGTACTTTCACCATGTGATCTCGGTAAGGGCGTAAATGGAATGCCTATAGATTTATAGCCAACCCATGCATAGATACCCTTCATGAACCGACTACGTTCTGGGAGCGACCTCAGGGCATCAACTACTTTGCGGTCCATGAGGCGGAAATCTCCCGCATCTCGTGGAATGTTGATCTGGCCGCCGAGGCTGATAGCGCGGTAGAAAAGACGCGAACCCCATCGTTTGAATTTTGACTCTACTTCCCGATCCTGGCGCACGGCGTAAACCATGTCATAGCCCTCGCGCCATTTGGCCAACATGTCACTAAGTAACTCCGAAGAGTGTTGGCCGTCTGCATCCATGCAGATCACGATATCGCCTCGTGCATGGTCGAGCCCAGCAGTGATGGCGTATTCCTTACCAAAGTTACGTGAGAACCTAACCAAGGTTGTACGTAAATCAGGCGTCAGGGCACACACAGTAGCAGCTGTCTGGTCACGGCTACCGTCGTCTACAACGACGATATCCCAATGAGGGCCCAGTATTTGTAAATGGTTGGCTATATTCTGCAAAGTCGCCGCAATGGCAGCCTGCTCATTGTAGGCAGGTACAATGACAGTGATGTGTGGTTGTGAGCTGTGGCGGTCAGGCAACATGGCTTTTAGTTAAGCAGTCTCATCAAATAAGTGATTCGGGCTAATGCGGGGCAGGGCGCGGCATGCGCTCATGTTCCAGTAGCTGGCGTCTATCTTTGACCACAGCCAGTACTGCCCCCAAACGGTTCACAGTCCCTATAATACGGCCTTGCAGTACTTTATCGCAGTTCATGTTGGTACTGGAAATAAAAAAATCAGCATTTAGCCAATCACTGGTGATCTGGAACCTATGGTCGAGGTAGGCTTCCCCTTGTATGGATTCCGCACAGACGGCAACACGGTAAGGCGCATGATTCAGGCCATCACCATCAACTTCATCTTTTGGTATCTGGGATTCTAGCAATTCCGCAGCCTCACGCAGGCTACTGGACCAGTAATCGCCTTCCCATTCTTTTTCCGCGTCTGCCATATTGCCAGCAAGGTGATTGTAATAGACATACTCGTAGGGGTGTAATCCATACAATGTATATGCGGTATTAAAGCCTGAGAGAACTGCAATCAGTACAAATCCAACGCGGATTTTCGGCATCTTTGCCATAGCTTCCCAGGTCGCATTTAACCCTAGGGCAGAGACTATTGCCAATGGCGGCAGAATGAAGGTGAAATGACGTACACCGTTATATAGCGCCGGTTTGTCTAGCATGATGAAAACCAGGGGGAAGAGCGCAGCTACAGTCAGTGTGAACCAGATCAACAGTTTTCTACTATCGCGCTTTAGGCCACGCAAGAAAGTGGCATCACGTAAATACCATACGGCGCAGGCTACCATGCTCAGTAACCCAAGTAAGAATACCTCTGGCAGCCTTACTAAGAGATAGGCGGGCAGATATTCTCTCGGTACTGCGCCAATTTGCATTACCTCCCCATCCATGACTGTCAGCATGTCGAATGTGAAATGTGAGAATGCCGCCGCCGCCTGTAGCGGATGCTCAGGGGACATCACCCCCCATGGCCAGAAAATGGCCATCAGCACAAATGCTACCAAAGCCCCAGGTAGCATTGCTTTAAAGGCGTCAAACCAGAATTTCCAGCGGGTACGCCAATTATCTTTAAGTACCCAGCCAGCCAGTATCAGCATCAGGAACAGGTAAAAAACGGCAAATACACCGCCTATCCGCATGCCGATGGCACAGCCTACCGCAATACCGAACTTGATGCTCAAACCTAATGACGGCCTGGGCAGGCGCTGTGAAATCCTCATTGTGTAATACAGCGCCCATATCATGCAGGTACCAAAAGGAACGTCTTTGGTATGTGTGAACATAGCGCCAGACCAGGAGCCAGTGATTGCCAGTAGGGCTATGACAAAGAAGCCGACACGTTCACCGCCTAGCATACGAGCCGCTTTATAGGCGCCGTATATGCCAAACAACCCAAATAAGGCAGATAGAAGGTGGCGCATATCCCACACCCATGTTGTGCTGGTAAATATAGGGTCAGTGACTGGTGCTATTCCTATAGAGCCAGAAAGTATGGAGCCTGTGACCAGAGGCCCAATTAATGTTGGTAGGACACGTTCCAGTATTGCTGCTATCAGGTCGAAGAATCCACCGTAGAGGTAAAGGTTGAGATACTTGAATGCATCCTGGTCAACGAATCCCGATGTGTAGAACTTGAGCAATAGACGACCATAGGTATGCTGGACCTCTTCATCATTGCTTATGCCGTATTGATTAAAGGTAAGAATGACGAAAATACAGAGCGCGACAAAGAGCGCGACTGTCATGAAACGGTAATCAAGACGCCGGAATATGGTGGTTCGGAACAAAATGGGGGGAATTGTCGTCAGTAAAGTTGACGCGATTATACAACGAAGATGGCTTTGTATTAGAATCGCAAAGCTACGTCCAGCCTATGAAATGTCATTAATGATCCCCAGTAAAATATCCAACCAGCATGTCATTGCTATCCTGTTGTTGTATCTACTACTAGTTACAGTCTCTCTGCTTGGCCGTTCCTACATTCCGGTGGATGAAACCCGTTATGTGACCGTTGCCTGGAATATGTGGCTGCATGGGGACTATCTGGTTCCCCATCTGAATGGTGAGGCCTATAGCCATAAGCCGCCATTGTTGTTCTGGCTCATGAATCTAGGCTGGAAGGTTTTTGGGGTGAATGACTGGTGGCCGAGGCTGGTGCCTTCATTTTTTGCTCTGGGTAGCGTGCTACTTACCTTGCACGTTGCCCGTCGTTTGTGGCCAGAGAAGCCTCAAGTTGCTGGCTATGCTGGCCTTATTTTGACTGGTAATGTGTTGTGGATGGTGTTCATGACCGCCACCATGTTCGACATGCTGGTTGCATTTTTCACCTTGCTCGGCATTTTTGGGATATTGCTTGCGTGGCAAGAGAAATCATTTAAAGGCTGGGTGATACTGGGTTTCGCTATTGGCGGTGGGCTATTGGCGAAAGGGCCAACTATCCTTCTGCAAACCTTACCATTGGCGGCGCTTGCCCCGTGGTGGGTCAACGAGAATCAACCTGATTGGCGTCGCTGGTATGCCGGGGTAGGGCTGGCAATCCTGCTTGGCGCTGCGATAGCATTGCTATGGGCGATTCCGGCTGGCATGCATGGGGGGCCGAAATATCAGCATGAGATTTTCTGGGGACAAACTGCTGAGCGCATGGTGCATTCGTTTGCGCACCGTCGCCCTAACTGGTGGTATCTGGAAACGCTGCCCTTAATACTCGCACCTTGGCTATTCACAATCCCAACCTGGAGGGGTTTGATTAAACTGCCTGCGCTATTACAAGAGTCGGCACTAAGACTTTGCCTGGCTTGGTTAGTGCCGGTATTCCTGGCTTTCAGCATGATCAGCGGTAAACAGATGCAATATCTTCTACCAATATTGCCGGCATTTGCATTGCTTGCGGCCAGAGGGCTTGATAGCGTTAAGTCAGTTAGTTGGTTGGATCGAGCTGTATTACTGCTGGTAGGCAGCTTGGCCGGTGCCATGCTGCTTGCTTTGCCGATCTATGCAGAACATCACGCACTGGCTTCGTGGTTCAGCACTATTCCAGCCTGGGGCGGAATAATCTTGATAATTTCGGCCATTCTTTTGTTTCTTTGGCCTGATAGGACGCCATCAAGTTACATCCTGAGAGTCACAATTTTTAGTGCACTTTTCGTCAGCATGGCCTATCTGGCGGTGATCAGGCATGCTGGCCCCGCATACGATATTCGTGAAATCAGCGGTCGCATCAAAACATTACAGGATGAGGGAAAGGTTATAGCCAACGCTGGCAAATACTATGGCCAGTATGATTTCGTTGGCCGACTTACGGTCTCGCCTGAGGTGGTGACAAGGTCGATACTCGCGCCATGGTTCGCTTCACATCCGGATGGTCGCGCGATTGTTGCATTTGACAAAAAAGATGACCTGATGCCGCTCAAACTGGAATATCAGCAATCCTATCGAGGAGGGCAGCTAGGCATCCTAACCGCAGACCAATGGCAGGCTTGGCTGGCTTTATCTCATGGTAAAGATTTGACACCAGACGAAGAGGATTCTGCTGATTAAGTTGGAGTTGCTAGCCTATGCTGGTGTCGCGACAGAGCCCAGGCAACATGCTCGCGCAGCACAGGCGAAGGGTCATCAACTCTGCTTTTTAAGGCGCTAATTACCGCAGGCGTGCTTGGCGCATTACCTAACCCTACTGCCAGGTTGCGTAGCCATTGTGTGTGGCCAATACGATAAATTGCACTGCCGACCATTTTTTCCTTGAATGTGGTTTCGTCCCAGGCGAACAACTCAGCCAGGGTGATATTGTCCAGACCATGGCGCACATGGAAATCATCTTGTTCCGATAACTTGGCGAAACGGTTCCAAGGGCATGTCAGCTGGCAGTCGTCGCAGCCGTAGACGCGATTGCCAATCAGCGGCCGTAGTTCTTCAGGGATGCTGTCTTTAAGCTCGATGGTTAGATATGAAATGCAGCGCCGGGCATCAACCTCGTATGGCGCTACGATGGCCTGAGTGGGGCATACGTCTATGCATGCCGTGCAGTTTCCACAGTGGTTTTGCCCAGGTTTATCTATGGGCAAGGGCAGGTCGGTATATATTTCTCCCAGAAAAAACCAGGAACCTGCTTCGCGATTTAGTAACAAGGTATGTTTGCCACGCCAGCCCAGGCCAGCTTTCTCTGCCAACGCCACTTCCAGCACAGGTGCGCTATCGGTGAAAACGCGATAGCCGAATGGTCCGGCCGAATCGGCTATCTTGTCACACAGCTTCTGCAAACGCTGCCTTAATACTTTGTGATAGTCCCGTCCCAAGGCGTAGCGTGAAATAAAAGCGCGCTCGCCATCTCGCATAACTTCATCGCTATCGCGGGCATTGGGCGGCAAATAATCCATACGTACTGAAATAACACGTATCGTGCCGGGCACCAATTCATGGGGGCGTGTACGCTTGTCGCCATGTTTTGCCATATAATCCATGGCACCATGGAAGCCCTTAAGTACCCATTGCCGATGATGCTCCTCAGCGCCAGACAAATCAGTGTCAGTGATACCAAGCTGACCGAAACCAAGATCCAGAGCCCAGCGCTTGATGTCAGCCACCAGCTTGTTCCAGTCTTGCATCTGATTATTCATCGTTACTGACATATGGCTCATGATATTACATTGAAGCTAGCTGATGAAGCTGCAACTCTAGCTTTGGGCGGAGTTCTGGCCAGGCACTTACAGCCCGGGCTGGCAATCTATCTGCATGGAAACCTTGGTGCAGGCAAAACCACTTTGGTGCGCGGCTTATTGAGTCATCTGGGACATGTTGGCAAGGTAAAAAGCCCGACTTATACATTGGTTGAACCTTATGTTATTTCTGGATTAAACTTATATCACTTTGACCTATATAGATTTATTGATGAGGAGGAATGGGACTCCGCAGGCTTTCGCGATTACTTTAATGCACAATCCGTATGCCTGATAGAGTGGCCAGAAAAGGCTGGCGATTTATTACCCGATGCAGATATTGATATTCACTTATCGCCAAAGAATGAAGGGCGGGAAGCTACTTTGACCGCAAACTCAAACGCTGGAAAAGCTTGCCTGGCAAGATTGATGTATGCATAAGAAACTACACAGCATTTTTACTTTGGGCCTACTGATTCTGGTTGGAGCCTGCATAAATCCGGCTAATGCAGCGATAACCGTTACCGCCGCCCGAGTATGGCCTGCCGCTGATTACACCCGAATTACACTCGAGGCAGCAAAACCTATCAGCAATAAAATGGTAATGCTGAAGAATCCAGATCGCTTGGTGTTGGATCTGGATGATGTGGATTTAGGGCCGTCGCTAAAAACTTTGTCTGCCAAGATTTTATCCAGCGATCCATACATCAAGCAGGTTCGCGTTGCTAATTTTAAGCCGGGAGTAGTCAGGCTGGTCATAGACCTCAAGAGCGAAATCAGGCCGGAGATATTCTTGTTACCACCAGCGGGGGAATACAAACATCGATTGGTGCTGGATATCTATCCTTTGCAAGACCCGCTGATGGCTATGCTTGAACAACACGAGAAGACTACAAGCCCTCCACCAAATACGGACTTACAAATGACGCCCAGTATCAATGCTCCGGCTGATAATACTGAAAGCAAAACCGGCACATCAACAGAAATACCAGCCACCAAGGAGATTGAGCCCAATAATCCACCATTACCTAGCCCCTCTGTCACTAACGAGCCAGCAGTGGAGAGTTTGCCAAACAAAGAAGATAGCCGTCTGATTACTATCGCCATAGATGCAGGGCATGGCGGGGAAGATCCTGGCGCGCATGGCGCCAACGGTACCAATGAAAAGGATATTACGCTGGCTGTTGCCAAGAAACTTAAAATCGCAGTTGATGCGGAGCCCAATATGCGCGGTGTGCTTACTAGGGATGGCGACTTTTTTATTCCACTTCATGGTCGCGTGGTTAAAGCTCGCAAGTTACAGTCTGATTTATTCGTATCCATCCACGCCGATGCATTTATTCGGCCGGATGCTCGCGGTTCCTCTGTTTTTGCCTTGTCTGAACGCGGTGCCACTAGTGCTTCAGCACGCTATCTGGCAAAGAAGGAAAACGAGTCAGACCTTATAGGCGGTGTCAGCCTGGATGATAAAGACCCGTATCTTGCCCGCACGCTGCTTGACCTTTCGCAAACTGCGACAATTAACGATAGCTTGAAGCTTGGCAAAGCTGTGCTGGGTAATATCGGAAGGGTTAATACCCTGCATAAAGGCTCAGTGGAGCAGGCTGGCTTTGCTGTACTCAAGTCGCCAGACATTCCGTCCATTCTGGTTGAGACTGCATTCATCAGCAATCCGGACGAGGAACGCAGGCTCAACGATGAGGCGTATCAGGATAAACTGGTCAGCGCTATCCTGGGCGGTATCAAGAAATACTTTGCCACCAACCCTGCATTAGCCAAATCCAAAATGGCTCAGGAGTAATCCCTTGAATAGATTTCTCACTAAGTTTAATTTATTACTAGACGACTGGTCTATTTTTATGAAATACTATGTCCATGGGTCACGAATTACCAATTACCAAATCCGGCGATACGCGCCAGCAAATCCTTGATACGGCAAAGAATATCATTCTTGGCAAAGGTTTTTCCGCAGTTGGTTTGAACGAGATACTTACATCTGCCGGAGTGCCCAAAGGTTCGTTCTACCATTACTTCAAGTCCAAAGAGCAATTCGGCGATGCCTTGCTGGAAGACTACTTTGAGACTTATCTAGCGAATCTCGAATTAATTCTGCGAGATGACGGCACGTCTAGTGCTGCTCGTCTTATGCAATTTTTCCAGAATTGGCTAAACACTCAGTCGACCGACACTACAGAGGCTAAATGCCTAGTGGTCAAACTTAGTGCTGAAGTCACTGACCTCTCCGAAGCTATGCGCCTGACGCTCAAACAGGGAACCGAACGTGTGATTGCCAGGCTAGCGCAGTGTATCGAAGAGGGGATAGCCAAGGGTGAATTTCCTTCTAGCCTAGACGCAAAAGCTGTCACACAAGAGATTTATTGTATGTGGATAGGCGCTACGCTTTTGACCAAGGTTAACCACACGCGTGATGGCCTTGAGTGCGCTATGCAGGCGACTCGTTCCAGACTAAATCTGAATACCTGACACGACCTTTTTATTTATAAAAATTCTAGCCGACTGGTCTATTAATCTATTGAAAACAGCTAATTTAGTTATTAAGGAGTTTATAAACAAATGATGAATTTTGATTTTTACAATCCAACCCGCATCCTGTTTGGTAAAGGCAAGATCGCTGAAATCAATAAGCATGTACCAGCTAATGCCCGGGTGCTGGTGCTGTACGGTGCTGGCAGTGTCAAAAAGAACGGTACTCTGGATGAAGTGAAGGCGGCATTGGCTGGTCACCATGTAGAAGAGTTTGAAGGCATAGAGCCAAATCCCACCTATGACACCCTGATGAAAGCCGTGGCTCAGATCAAGGCTAACAAGCTTGACTACCTGCTGGCCGTAGGTGGTGGCTCAGTAATCGATGGCACCAAATTCGTAGCTGCTGCCGTATATGCAGAAGACGAGCCTTGGAATATTCTGCTCAACCATGGTGCCAAGGTTAAAAAGTCCCTGCCTTATGGGACCGTGTTGACATTGCCTGCCACTGGTTCCGAAATGAATAGTGGCTCAGTTATCTCACGCGGCTCTGACAAGCTCTACTTCACCAGCGAGCATGTGTTCCCGCAATTTTCAGTGCTCGATCCCACCAAGACCTACACCTTGCCACCGCGGCAACTTGCCAATGGTGTAGTCGATGCCTATACCCACATCATGGAGCAATACCTGACCTATCCGGTGGAAGCGCGTGTGCAGGATCGCTTTGCCGAAGGCTTGCTGCAGACGCTGATTGAGATCGGCCCAAAGATAGTGGCTAACCCGACCGATTACGACACACAGGCGAATTTCATGTGGGTCGCCACACTGGCGCTCAATGGGTTGATAGGTTCTGGCGTACCTGGCGATTGGGCTACGCATATGATAGGCCACGAGATCACTGCATTGCATGGCCTTGATCACGCGCAGACATTAGCCATCATTCTGCCGACCATGTTGAGCGTACGCCGCGATTCCAAGCGTGCCAAGTTGCTGCAATACGCTGCACGTGTGTGGGATATCACCGAAGGCAACGAGGACGCCCGTATTGATGCTGCTATTGCCAAGACGCGTGCCTTTTACGAGAGCCTGGGCGTAAAGACAAGGCTATCAGCTTATCAGATTGGGCATGATGCAATTCCCACCTTGCTCAAGCAGCTTGAGCTGCATGGCATGGTTAAGCTTGGCGAGCATCAGGATGTGACCTTAGAAAAGAGCAGGGAAGTTCTGGAAGCATCGATCTAAGCAACAGGCCGAATTGAAAAGAGCCAGTTTAAAAGTTTAGGCCATCGTCAAAAGTTATCCCCTTTACTTTTGATGGGCCTCGCTAGCACGCCATTTCTCCTCCCTTGTGGCGTGCTAGCATTTTATTTTTGTAGATATGGAATGGAATTGCCATGAAAGCCGTTGGTTTACTACGCTATCTGCCTATCGACAACCCTGAATCTCTGATGGATATCGAACTACCTATGCCAGAGACTATAGCGCGTGACCTGCTCGTGCGGGTTCACGCCATAGCGGTTAACCCAATCGACACTAAAGTGCGCAAACCCAAAGATAAGGTTGAAACTCAGCCTAAAGTTCTAGGCTGGGATGCCGCTGGCGAGGTGGTGCAAGTCGGCCCCGAGTGCTCACTGTTCAAGGTAGGTGAGCATGTCTATTATTCGGGCGAGATTGGTCGGCCCGGCTCCAATGCTGAATACCAGCTGGTTGATGAGCGGTTGGTAGGGCGTATGCCTCAAAGCCTTAATTACGAGCAGGCAGCGGCATTGCCACTAACAGCAGTCACTGCTTGGGAGTCACTTTTTGATCGCATGGGTATTGCCATGGGTAAGGCAGCTAATCAGGGAAAATCTATATTGATTATCGGCGGCGCAGGTGGTGTTGGCTCTGTTGCTATACAGTTGGCCAAGCAAGTTGCCGGGCTGACCGTAATCGCAACAGCCTCTCGTCCGGAAACGATAGCCTGGGTCCGTGAACTAGGGGCAGAGCATGTGGTCGACCACCGCAAGCCGCTCGTACCGCAACTTACAGAATTGGGATTGGCGCAGGTGGACTATATTCTCTGTAATAGCGACACCGATGCTTATTTCGACACTATGGCCGAGCTTATTAAGCCGCAGGGTAAGGTATGCCTATTGGTGGATAGTGTACAGCCGCAGAACCTGACCAAGTTCAAGATGAAGAGTGTGACCCTGGTTTGGGAATCAATGTTTACACGCTCATTATTCCGCACGCCAGATATGGACGAGCAGCACCGTATTCTGGGATGGGTGACGGCACTGGTCGAACAAGGGCTTATCCGTTCCACCCTCAAGCAGGTGTTGTCGCCTATCAACGCTGCCAACTTACGAGCAGCCCATGCGCAGCTTGAAGCAGGCAGTGCAATTGGCAAAATCGTGCTATCAGGCTGGAACTAATTTTTACATTATCAGGAGATAAATAAATGTCACGTATAGTCAGGTTTAAGCAAACCGGAGGCCCAGAAGTTCTGGAAATTGTTGAGGAGCAAGTAGCGCCACCAGCCAAGGGTGAGATTCAGATTAAGGTTCGCGCTCTAGGCTTGAATCGCGCTGAATCCATGTTCCGTAGCGGGCAGTATCTGGAAGCTCCGCAATTGCCGGCAAGGCTGGGGTATGAGGCTGCAGGTGAAGTGGCCGCAGTGGGCGAGGGTGTGAGCGGGTTCAGTATTGGAGACGCAGTTAGCACAGTGCCTGCATTTTCGCTCAATCAGTACGGGGTTTACGGTGAGCTGGTCAATGTGCCGGTAGCTGCGGTGGCCAAACATCCAGCATCGTTGTCCTGGGTCGAAGCAGCAGCCATCTGGATGCAATACCTGACTGCCGAGGGTGCCTTGATTGAGATAGCTGATATCAAAGCTGGTGATTTCGTGCTGATAACGGCCGCCTCCAGTAGCGTAGGCCTTGCTGCAATCGAGATAGCCAATCTGGTTGGAGCAACACCAATTGCACTGACGCGTTACAGTAACAAGCGTGAGGCTCTGCTAAAGGCGGGTGCAAAGCATGTTATTGCTGCCGAAGAACAGGATCTTGTAGCTGAAACTAACCGAATTACAGCTGGCAAGGGCGCGCGCGTGGTGTTCGATCCGGTAGGCGGGCCGACCATCAGCAAGCTGGCGGAAGCTACAGCCCAGGGCGGTATTATTTTCCAGTATGGTGCGCTGAGTGCCGAGGCTACGCCGCTGCCTTTATTTACCTTGATCGGCAAGCAACTAACCATTCGTGGTTATACATTATTTGAGGTCACATCGAACCCACAACGGCTGGCGCATGCCAAGCAATTCGTGATTGATGGCCTGGCCTCAGGTAAGTTGAAGCCGGTAATAGCTAAAACATTCCCTCTGGAACAAATCGTCGAGGCGCATCGCTACATGGAATCAAACCAACAGATAGGAAAAATCGTCGTTACGGTTTGATGTGCGCCAGACTTTAGGCGCCATAATCGAAAGGCTAGGGTAAAATAGCGCCTATTCAATTTTTCTGACCAGCCATCAATGTCGCAAGTTTTTATCTATGACTCAACCCTGCGTGACGGCGCACAGGCGCAGGGTATTTCGTTCTCAGTCGAGGACAAAATCAAGATTGTGCAGCGTCTGGATGAACTTGGCATTAGCTATATCGAGGCCGGCAACCCTGGTTCTAATCCCAAGGACATGGAGTTCTTTAATCGTGTCGCCGATCTCAAGCTAAAAAATTCCAAGATCATCGCTTTTGGCAGCACGCGCAAGGTAAAAGCTGCCGTTGAACAGGATAAGAACCTGCTATCGCTACTGGATGCGAACACCCCTGCGGTCGCCATTTTCGGCAAGAGCTGGGATTATCAGGTGACAGATATCCTGCGTACCACGCTGGATGAAAACCTGAGCATGATCAGCGATACCATCGGCTTTCTCAAGAAAAATGGCAAGGAAGTAGTGTTTGATGCCGAGCATTTTTTTGACGGTTACAAGGCTAACCCTGATTACGCGATGCAAACGCTGCAAGTGGCTGCAGATGCCGGGGCCGATACGCTATGCCTTTGCGATACCAACGGCGGCAGTTTCCCTAATGATGTCTTTAGCATTACCGAAAAGGTTGTAAAGCGCTTCAAAGCGCAGATTGGCATTCATTGCCATAACGACTCGGAGATGGCCGTTGCTAACTCGGTTGCTGCGGTGCAAGCTGGAGCGGTGCAGGTGCAGGGAACTATCAATGGCATAGGTGAGCGCTGCGGTAATGCCAACCTGTGTTCGATTATCCCGAATTTGCAGCTCAAACTGGGCCGTCTATGCATCCCCGATACAAGCATGGGTCATCTGACCTCGGTGGCACGCTATGTAAGCGAGATCGCTAATGCTGCATTCAATGAAAAAGCCGCTTATGTCGGTAATGATGCCTTTTCACATAAAGGCGGGATGCATATCGATGCGGTAAGCAAGAATCCGATTTCCTATGAGCACATCAACCCGGAGGTTGTTGGTAATGCCCGCCATATTCTAGTGTCAGAAGTCGCCGGACGCAGTGCTCTATTGGCCAAGATCAACCAGGTAGATGCTTCCCTGACCAAAGACTCGGCAGAAACCAAGCACATTCTCGATCACCTCAAGGATATGGAGCATGAGGGTTATCAGTTTGAAAGTGCCGAAAGTTCGTTCCAGCTTCTGGTTCGCAAGTTGCTGGGTAAGCACAAGCCATTTTTTGACCTGCGTGAATACAAAGTTAATATCCATGAGCCTGCAGTGAATGGCATGAATTCTTCAGTCATTATCAAGATTGCAGTGGATGGCCAAGAAGAAGTGACTGCAGCAGAAGGCGATGGGCCAGTCAATGCACTGGATAAAGCGGTACGCAAGGCGCTGGAGCACTTTTACCCCGCTATCAGCGAGATCAAGCTGACTGATTACAAAGTACGCGTGCTGGATTCCGACCAGGCATCTGCGGCCAAGGTACGGGTGCTAATTGAATCCAGGGACCAGCATGAGAGCTGGACTACCATAGGCGTTTCTACTGACATCATAGATGCCTCATGGCATGCCCTGATTGACTCTATCGAGTATAAGCTGGTTCGCGATCAGGAGCGACTGGCCTTCTCAGGCACTTAATCGGTCAAGCTTGGCCCCGTCAAGCTGCGATAGCGTGATGCTTGACGTAATTTTCCTGCACAAAATCCGGCATGTGGTGTTTAACGATGGACTCTTTTTGCGTGTACAGGTCAAACCCGGCGACATGGCAGTAATCCTGTAACAGTATCTCAGCCTCTGTCGGGATCAGGAGATCAAGGTGTTCGTCGTTCACGGTATTTCTGGAAGCAGAAAATACTGCCGCCAGTAAATCCTGGCGGGCGATCCCAAGATTGACACCTAGTGCTAGTGTCTTCCTGATGATTTGCAGCGCAATCTCTTCTTTGGTGCGTTCGATGCCATAAAGCTCATCAATTTGCGAGCCTACGTCGATCTGATGGTTGGTTAAATGCTTAGTCATTTTTCTATCCTTTCAATGGGTTGTAGAATGGATACATGAATCCGGATCGCGGATTCGCTATAACTTATGCATTAACTATGCCATTCATGGGTTTTAGCAATACCAGTTTCAGCTGATCCTGATCTATTGGCCGCAACGTCAGCTGGCGGAAGCTGATCAGTCCCCGCTTGGAGTGGTTAAATGCCCGCTCGCCGCCCTGGCGTTCGAGAACATCGTGCTGTTGCCAGAATCTTGCAAATTCCGGGCTGGATTGTGTGAGTTCGGCTACCAGCCGTTGCATTGCTGGCTCTTCCAGCCGACTACGGCAATCAGCTCGGAATTCAGCCACGATACGGCGTGCACGTAGCTCCCAGTTGACGACGAATTCTTTGGCTTGCGGCATCATGAATACGAACTTAAGTAGGTTAGGGGAAGGTGTATCTTTAGGAATGGGCTGATCAAGCCAGCCGGTGAATAGTTCAGCGGCGAGTGGATTCCAGGCCAGCAGATCCCAATAGCTGCCCATGACATAGGCCGGAATGGCAAAATCCGCGAGCATGTCGACCAACTCCGCTGGTGCTATATCCTGCTCTTCCCGATGTGCTGCCTTATGGTCACGCCGGTCAGCCATTTCGAACAGGTAGTCTCGTTCTGAACGCGATAACTTAAGCACTTCAGCTAGCCTATCAAGCGCATCGGCGGATACATTTACTTCTCGGCCTTGTTCTATCCAGGTATACCAGGTCGGACTGATGCCAGCGAGTTGGGCAACCTCTTCACGGCGTAAACCTTTGGTGCGTCGCCGATTACCTACCGGAAAGCCAAACTCTTCAGGAGCTGAGCGCTGGCGTAGTACCTGTAAGAAGTCGCCTAATTCTTTACGTCTGGTGTCCATAATCCTAGTTAAGGTGTTAATACCAATACTAGTATAACCACTATTATTGTTACGGTATGAATATAGAGATATCCTATGCACCAATTGAGAGTGCTATCGGGTTTGAAGGCTCTCTAACTTATTGAATTAATTTGAGGAGTTGCTATGGCTGGCAAAACACTTTACGACAAGGTATGGGAGTCGCACGTAGTTCGAGAAGATTCCGACGGTACCTGTTTGCTCTATATCGATCGCCATCTGGTACATGAAGTCACCAGTGCGCAGGCCTATGAAGGCATGCGCATGGCGGGCCGTAAGCTCTGGCGCAAAGGTTCCGTGGTGGCTAACCCGGATCACAACACGCCAACTAAGGATTGGGATAAGGGTATTGAAGACCCGATCTCGCGTTTGCAGGTAGAAACTCTGGACAGCAACATCAAGGAGTTCGGCGCGCTGGTCTATTTCCCGTTCAAGAACGCCAACCAAGGCATCATCCACGTCATCGGGCCGGAAAATGGTACCACCTTGCCCGGGATGACTGTGGTTTGCGGTGATAGCCATACCTCCACCCATGGCGCTTTCGGCGCTTTCGCCCATGGTATCGGTACCTCGGAAGTGGAGCACGTGTTGGCAACGCAAACACTGATCGCCAAAAAAGCCAAGAATATGCTGGTTCGCATCGAAGGCCAGTTAGGCTTGGGCGTGACTGCCAAGGACGTAGCCTTGGCCGTGATCGGCCGCATTGGCACTGCTGGCGGTACGGGCTATACCATTGAGTACGCAGGCTCGGTAATTCGCAGCCTTTCCATGGAAGGTCGCATGACGGTATGCAATCTGGCGATCGAAGCTGGTGCACGTTCCGGCATGGTAGCGCCAGACGAAAAGACCGCTGAATATCTCAAGGGTCGCGCCCACGCGCCTAAGGGCGAAGACTGGGACAAGGCTGTGGCCTATTGGAAGACCTTGCGCTCGGACGATGACGCCAAGTTTGACGTGGTGGTCGAGATGCGTGGTGAAGACATTGCCCCGCAAGTGACCTGGGGTACTTCACCTGAGCAAGTATTACCTATCGGCTCTAATGTGCCTGATCCGGCCAAGGAAGCCGACCCAACCAAGCGTACCAGTATTGAGAACGCACTCAAATACATGGGCCTCGTTGCCAATACACCAATTAACCAGATCAAGCTCGACAAAATATTCATCGGCTCCTGCACCAATTCACGTATCGAAGATTTGCGTGCCGCCGCTGGCGTGATCAAGGGCAGAAAGATCGCCTCCAATATCGCATTGGCACTTGTAGTGCCGGGCTCCGGTATCGTCAAGCGCCAGGCTGAGTCAGAAGGCCTGGACAAGATTTTCATCGATGCCGGTTTTGAGTGGCGCGAGCCGGGCTGTTCCATGTGTCTTGCTATGAACGCTGACAAGCTCTCTCCGGGCGAGCGTTGCGCATCTACCTCCAACCGTAATTTCGAAGGCCGTCAGGGGCAGGGTGGTCGCACTCACCTAGTGAGCCCGCAAATGGCAGCAGCAGCAGCTATCGCCGGTCATTTTGTCGATATTCGCACTCAAGCATAAGAGGGAGAAACCATGAAAGCTTTTACTAAAATTGACGGGCTTGTAGCCCCGCTTGACCGCGCCAATGTGGATACGGATGCGATCATCCCTAAGCAGTTCTTGAAGTCTATCAAGCGTTCAGGCTTCGGCCCTTACCTTTTCGATGAATGGCGCTATACCGACCACGGCGAGCCAGGCATGGATTGCAGCACACGTCCGTTAAACAAGGATTTCGTGCTCAACCAGCCGCGCTACAAGAATGCGCAGATTATGCTAGCACGCGAGAATTTCGGCTGTGGATCAAGCCGTGAGCACGCGCCGTGGGCGATTGAAGATTTCGGCTTCCAAGTCATCATCGCGCCATCGTTCGCCGACATCTTCTTCGGCAACTGCTACAAGAACGGCATTTTGCCTATCGTCGCTTCGCATGACATTGTAGATAAGCTATTTGCACAGTGCACCGCGACCGAAGGTTACCACCTGAATGTGGACCTTGAGTCGCAGACCGTGACCATGCCCTCCGGCGAGTCATTCAAGTTCGATATCACGCCACACCGCAAGCATTGCCTGTTGAATGGCCTGGATGAGATCGGCTTGACCCTTCAGCATGCTGATGAAATCAAGGCATTTGAATCTAAACATAAACTTTCACAACCTTGGCTATTTGCCTAATTAGTAAGGGAAATATAAATGAAAATTGCAGTTCTGCCAGGTGATGGCATCGGCCCGGAAATCATGACTCAAGCCATACGCGTGCTGGATGTACTCCGCAGCGAAGGCATGAAGATGGAATTTGAAGAAGCGCCACTGGGCGGCGCAGGTTATGACGCTTATGGTTCACCATATCCTGAGTTCACCCAGAAAATCTGCCGTGCTGCTGATGCAGTGCTGCTCGGCGCTGTTGGCGGCCCGCAATATGACACGCTGGATCGCCCACTGCGTCCGGAGCGTGGCCTGCTTGGTATCCGCAAGGATCTCGGCCTGTTCGCCAACCTGCGTCCAGCCGTGTTGTTCTCTGAGCTGGCAAATGCTTCGACCCTGAAGCCAGAAGTGGTTGCAGGCCTCGACATCATGATCGTGCGCGAACTCACAGGTGACATCTACTTCGGCCAGCCACGCGGCATGCGTACCAACGAGAATGGCGAGCGCGAAGCGCTGAATACCATGATCTACACTGAATCCGAAGTGCGCCGTATCGCCCACGTGGCTTTCGGCATCGCCATGAAGCGCAACAAGAAGCTGTGTTCCGTAGATAAGGCCAACGTGTTGGAAACCACCGAATTCTGGAAAGAGATCGTCATCGATGTCGCCAAAGAATACCCGGAGGTGCAGCTAACCCACATGTACGTCGATAACGCTGCCATGCAGCTGATCCGCAACCCCAAGCAGTTCGATGTGATCGTCACCGGCAACATCTTTGGCGATATCCTCTCCGACGAGGCTTCGATGCTCACTGGTTCCATCGGTATGCTGGCTTCTGCATCGCTGAATGAGACCAAGAAGGGTCTGTACGAACCCGCCCACGGTTCCGCACCTGATATCGCCGGCAAGAACCTGGCAAATCCGCTGGCGACCATCCTTTCCGCCGCCATGATGATGCGCTACACCTTCAATGATGAAGCTTCTGCCAGCCGTATCGAAGGCGCTGTGAAGAAGGTGCTGGCTGCTGGGTATCGTACCGGTGACATCTTTGAACCAGGCATGAAGCGTGTATCGTGCTCAGAAATGGGCGACCAAGTCGTAGCCGCAATGTAATTCAGTTTTACAGGATCGCTTTAACCAAGCGTGTATAAGCCAGCGGGAAACTCAAAAGGTGCTCTGCTGGCTTTTTCTATTTAAGGCCAAGGTATAATCCAGCTATGTCATCCATCCGATTATTACCCGACCAACTCATCAGCCAGATTGCCGCCGGGGAAGTGGTCGAGCGGCCAGCCTCTGCGCTCAAGGAGCTACTCGAAAACAGCCTGGATGCAGGCAGTACCGAGGTCACCGTTTCGCTCATGCAGGGCGGGGTCAAGCAGCTGCGCGTGGCCGATAACGGCAACGGCATTGCGCAGGATGACCTGACTCTGGCCCTGACGCGCCACGCCACCAGCAAGATCGCCACGCTGGAAGACTTGGAAGCGGTTGGCAGCCTGGGCTTCAGGGGCGAGGCGCTGGCCAGCATAGCCTCCGTCTCACGCACCCAGCTAATTAGCCGTTCGCAGGCTGATAAACACGCATGGCGCATCAACTCAGAGGGCAGTAGCATCTCGTCGCTGGAGCCAGCCGCGCTGGATAGCGGCACTATCGTTGAAGTCGCCGACCTCTATTTCAACACACCCGCTCGCCGTAAATTTCTCAAGACCGAAGGCACCGAGTTCGGCCATTGTGAAGAGGCATTCCGCCGCATCGCGCTATCGCGGCCGGATGTTGCTTTCATGCTGCAACACAACGGCAGGGCGACGACGCGGCTCGGCGTCAGCGAGCCTGAGCGGCGCTTCGGCGATGTACTAGGCGCTGATTTCACCGCCGCCGCTTTCAGTGTCGATGAATCCGCCGCCGGCCTACGCCTGTGGGGCATGGCTGCCAACCCGACCTTCTCTCGCAACGCGCGCGACAGCCAGTATGTCTACGTGAATGGCCGATTCGTGCGCGACAAGCTCATTGCCCACGCTATCCGCCAGGCCTATCAAGATGTGCTGCACCATGATCGTCATCCGGCATTTGTGTTGTTCCTGGAGCTTGATCCGGCGCTGGTCGATGTCAACGTGCACCCGAGCAAGACCGAAGTGCGCTTCCGCGATGGGCAAGCCATCCATCGCTTCATCTTCCATTCGCTGCACAAGGCCTTGGCGACACCGGCTGGCATCCCGGCTCAGCCCACACATAACCCGTTTGCAACTGTGCCGCCCGCAGGTAATGTTTTCAATGCCTACCCAACGTATCAGTCGAGCATGGAACTACGGGCCAATGAGCCTTCGGCGTTCTATCAAATCATGTTTGGCAACGCACAGGCACCTGCCCTGAGAGGCAATAACGGCGAGCCCCCCAGCCAAAGGGCATTTGAGCAGAATCAAGCTGCAAGTACACAAGAGTTCCCTCTAGGCTTTGCCGTGGCACAGATACACGGCGTCTACGTGCTGGCGCAAAATGCCAGCGGCTTGGTGGTGGTCGATATGCACGCCGCTCATGAGCGCATCATGTATGAAAAGCTCAAGAATGCGCTCGAAGGAAAAGACGGGCCGGATACCGTGCCCATGCAGCCCTTGCTGCTACCCGTGATTTTCAATGCAGACCGGCTTGAAGTCGCCACGGTGGAAGAGCAGCTATCCTCCGCTACAGGCAATGCCCTGCATCAGCTGGGCTTCGATATCGCGGTGCTGTCGCCCACCACGCTGGCAGTGCGCGCCACCCCCGTGATGCTGCAAGATGCCGATGCCGTCGCACTCGCCAGAGATGTGCTCAAAGACATGCGCGAATACGGCGCCAGCCGTGCTCTCACCGAACGCCGTAACGAGATGCTCGGCACCATGGCCTGCCACGCCGCCGTGCGCGCCAACCGCACGCTGACTATCCCCGAGATGAACGCCTTGCTACGCGATATGGAAGCCACCGAACGCTCTGGCCAATGCAATCACGGTCGCCCGACCTGGTTTCAGGTGACGATGAGTGAGCTGGATAAGATGTTTATGCGGGGTAAGTAGGAGGTGAGCGACTTATCTATTTGCTATCTGTGTGGCAAACTACTGACACCGCCGCTAAATAGAGATCATGTTCCTCCAAAGCAGTTTTATACCGATGAAATTAGAAAAAAGCATAGCCCCAATCTTTTAACTATCCCTGTTCACCAAGAATGCAATTCATCTTATCAAGCGGATGAGGATTATTTCTTAAATACATTAGCTCCATTTGCCAAAGGTTCTTACTCCGGTAACTCCTTGCTTGACGGTATTTTTAGAAAATACAAAGACGATATTAAACGCCCGCTAGTTCACAAAACATTAAATGAGTTCGAACGTAGACCAAGTGGATTGATATTGCCACCAGACCTAGTAGTAAAAAGAATTGAAGGGGACAGGGTTCATCGCGTGGCATGGAAGATAGTAAGAGGGCTCTATTTTCACCACTTTGCTAAAGTGTTGCCCGAAAACACGCTCAACTCTCTGTCAATTATTCCTCCAGATCAAGTACCACCAAAAGAATTTTTGATCGCCTTGGGAGATCAAGATGCTCTTGGTAGCTACCCTGGAGTTTTCGACTACAAGTTTATTCAAGTTTCTGAATTAGATAATTTTAATTATTGGGCTATGTTGCTTTGGGATCGAATAATTTTAATTTTACCTTTTCATGGTCTGGAGTGTAGTTGTGATGCTTGCTCAGAAATTAAATCGATATAGTCCAAATGAAACTTAAGGCTATATTTCTCATGGGTCCCACCGCCAGCGGCAAGACTGGCGTGGCGGTTGAGCTGTTCCAGCGCTTGCCTGTTGAGCTCATCAGCGTCGATTCTGCGCTGGTCTATCGGGATATGGATATCGGTACGGCCAAGCCGGATGCCGCCACGCTGGCACAAGCGCCACACCACCTGATCGATGTCATCGACCCTACTGAAACTTATTCCGCCGCGCAGTTCTGCGCTGATGCCTTGCGCCTGATGGCCGATATCACGACCAAGGGCAAGATACCGCTTCTGGTGGGCGGCACCATGCTGTATTTCAAGGCTTTGCAAGGCGGGTTGGGGGAGTTGCCGCAAGCGGCACCAGCCATACGTTCGAGGCTGGATTCAGAAGCGCTTGAGATTGGCTGGCCGGGCATGCACGCAAAACTGGTGAAGATAGACCCAGAAACTGCCGCCAGATTAAAGTCAGGCGATTCGCAGCGCATACAGCGTGCGCTAGAGGTGTGGGAGGTCTCGGGCAAGACCATGACACAACTCTTTGCCGAGCAGACCAGCAAAGCCTTGCCATACCGGCTACTCAAGTTGGCCCTAGTGCCATCTGACCGTAGTGTGTTGCATCAGCGCATCGCCACGCGTTTCGAGCAGATGCTGAAGGCTGGCTTTATTGATGAGGTGAGGGCGCTCAAGGCCAAGTACCCGATGCTGCACGCCGATTTACCATCCATGCGTTGTGTGGGCTACCGGCAAGCACTGCAATATCTGGATGGTGAGTTTGGGCTGGATGAGTTGCGCGAGAAGGGGGTTGCCGCTACGCGCCAGCTCGCCAAGCGCCAACTGACATGGTTACGCGGGATGGATGATACGGTGGAGCTAGATTGCCTTGATTCTGGTCTAAATGAAAATATATTTAATATTATTAATCAAAATATTAAAAGTTAAACATAATTCATTTGTTTAATTCTATCTGCGGCTTCCAGACACTCATTTAGCGAAGCTACTAATGCCAACCGGACGAAGTTCTTGCCAGGATTCACGCCGTGAGCGTCGCGTGCCAGATAGCTACCGGGTAGCACCGTCACATTGAAATCGCGGTAGAGCTTCAAGGCGAATTCTGTATCCGGGATGGTGGTACGGCCCCATAGATAGAAAGCGCCATCGGGTATCTCGACTTCGATCTGGCTTTTGAGCATAGGCGTTACGGCTTTGAATTTTTCGTCATACAGCCTGCGGTTCTCGATCACATGGGCTTCATCGCTCCACGCAGCGATGCTGGCAGCTTGCACAGCAGGGCTCATAGCGCAGCCGTGATAAGTGCGGTAGAGCAGGAACTTCTCCAATATCTTGGCGTCGCCCGCCACAAAGCCGGAGCGCATGCCCGGCACGTTTGAGCGCTTGGAGAGCGAGCTGAATATCACCAGCCGCGTAAAGTCCCGGCCCAGCTTGTGTGCGGCTTGCAGCGCGCCCAGCGGTGGCGTGGCTTCATTGAAATATATCTCGGAATAGCATTCATCTGCGGCGATTACAAAGCCGTAGCGGTCGGATAGCTCGAATACCTGTTTCCATTGCTCAAGCGTCATGATCTTGCCGGCAGGGTTGCCGGGCGAACACAGATAGACCAGCTGCGTACGTTGCAGGATGTTTTCCGGCAAGCTGTCGAAATCCATCGCAAAGTCGTTCTCAGGCAGGTTATTCAGAAAGTAGGGTTCAGCACCTGCAAGGAAGGCTGCACCTTCATAAATCTGGTAGAACGGATTGGGTGAAATCACCACAGGAGCCGGGCGACTGCCATCAATCACGGCCTGGGCAAAGGCGAACAGCGCCTCGCGACTGCCGTTAATGGGGATGATGGACTTTTCAATATCCAGCGCAGGAACGCCATAGCGGCGGCTCAGCCAATCAGAAATTGCTTGCCTGAGCTCTGGAACACCTGCAGTCGTGGGATAATTGGCCAGGCCTGCCAAATTGTTCACCAGCGCATCTTTGATTAATGCCGGTGTCTCATGCTTGGGCTCACCGATTGACAGGTTGATCGGCTTGTAATCTTGGTTTGGCGTAATACCTGCAAATAGGTCGCGCAGGCGCTGGAACGGGTAGGGCTGGAGTTTGTTTAAATTTGGATTCATATGGATATTATAGTGGCTAAAGCTCCAACACAGAATTACCTGGCAGTTTTTGGGCTGCTATTCGGCGCCTGTTGCTGGGGCGTGATCTGGTATCCCTATCGCATCATGCAGGATGCTGGCGTATCTGGCGTGGCCTCTAGCTTTTATACCTACTCGATTACCACAGCGTTTGGCATGTTGTTATACGCGCGGCGCTGGCGTGGGCTTTTCAAGCAACCGCAAACTGTCTACTGGCTGGCTATCGTAGCGGGCTGGACCAACCTGAGCTATGTACTGGCTGTGATTGATGGTGAGGTGATGCGCGTGATGCTGCTGTTTTATCTCTCCCCGCTGTGGACATTGGTCCTCGCGCATTTCTGGCTCAAGGAGCGGACTGGCGCCAAAGGCTTGGTCGTTATTGCCGTATCCTTGCTAGGCGCTTACATCATGCTGTGGCAACCGGGTGCGCTTCCTATACCGCATAACCATGCAGAGTGGCTAGCGCTGTCTTCAGGGATGGGATTCGCGCTAACCAATGTGATTACGCGTGGCGCTGTACATTTAAGCCTAGGGGCAAAATCCATGGCGGTATGGCTAGGGGTTATCCTGATGGCAGTCATTTTAATGCCGTTCCAGAGCCTGCCATTTCCCGAGCCGAGTGTTTTTAGCCTGACCAATTGGATGGTGATGGGATTTATCGCCATGTTGCTCATGGCGGCTACATTGCTTGTGCAGTATGGCATCACGCAGATTCCTGTTACACGGGCATCGGTGATATTCCTGTTCGAGCTGGTAGTTGCTGCTGTTGCCTCGTATTACCTGGCAAACGAGGTCATGACATTACATGAATGGGTTGGCGGCATCCTGATTATCGCAGCTGCTATTTTTTCGGCACAAGTAGCAAGCACCCCTAAACCATCTTAGCCAAAACCGCCTTTGGCGCCTTCCTGGGCGAAGCGTATCTTCAAGGAAAGATCGTTACGGGAATCCGCATTGGCCAAGGCGTTTTCTTCGCTGATCTTGCCATTGCTGTAAAGGCGGAAAAGTGACTGATCGAAAGTACACATGCCGATATCATTGTTGTTCGCCATGACTTCCTTGATTTCTTCCAGTTTTGATTTCTGGATCAAATCAGAGATGTAAGGGATATTGATAAGTACTTCCACGGCAGCAGCACGCTTGGTCTGGGTGCCAGGCACAAGGCGCTGCGAAATAATGGCCACCATGTTAAGAGAAAGCCCCAGCAACAAGCCTGCTTTGCCTTCTTCCGGGAAAAATGAGATTACACGCTCAATGGCCTGATTGGCATTATTGGCATGCAGGGTCGCCAAACATAGATGGCCGGTTTCTGCATAGGCCATGGCTTGTTTCATGCCCTCCATATCGCGTACTTCACCAATCAGGATCACATCCGGGGCCTGGCGCATGGCGTTTTTGAGGCCATTATCGAAGGATAGGGTATCCAGGCCTATTTCGCGCTGGTCTACGATGGATTTTTTATGGCGGTGAATGAATTCAATGGGGTCTTCCAGCGTGAGAATGTGGCCGGTGTTATTTTCATTGCGGTAGTCAATCATGGAGGCCAGCGAGGTTGATTTGCCTGAGCCCGTAGAACCCACTACCAACAGCAGCCCACGGTGACGCATGATCAGGTCTTTGAGAATTGCGGGTAACCCCAATGTCTCGAAAGTAGGGATGGTGGCCTTGATACAGCGTATCACCATCGCTACATCGCCGCGCTGGCGGAATACATTGACGCGAAAGCGTGCATCTTCAATACCGGGGGCGCTATAGGCAAAATTCATTTCCAGGGTGGATTCAAATTCCTTGATTTGCGCTTCTGACATCAGAACATAGGCGATTTCCTTGACCATGCCTGGATTCATGATCTGGTTATTGACTGGCAGTGTTTTGCCTTCAATCTCGATATGAATAGCTGCACCTGTACTGAAAAACAGGTCGGAACCATTTTTATCAACCATGAATTTGAGTACGGGAGTGATGTCGATAGCGGCCATAGCATGATTCCTTGTTGTCTTCCCAAACTTTACCACAATCGTGCGAATCTGTAGCTCGGCGAGGTCGGGCTATGCGTGACATACCAAAAGCACTGATGTGGTGCGCAGATATTATGAACGCACCCGGAAGTAGCCACGGAACCCGAAAAAAGCAATATTCAGGCACTTTTGTGTGGCATGGGCTTTGCTAAAGACTTCTGCAAATAATCTCTATAGCGAATATTTATATGACAGTCAGAATATGAAACTTTATCTGCACATTTTGAACGAGGCCATGCATGGCGCCGGCGTCAATGTTGGCCCCAGTTTGCATGGTAAGCCCTCAACCCATTGTTTTGATTGTGCTGACGAGAAAGCCTTGCTCGCGATGATGGATAGCCTGGCATCCGAGCTACCAGATCAGGTGCTTGGCGAATCCTATGTGCTTATTTCCGCATGTGGAGACGCCATCGACCCTGCTGTTGCCATAGATGAAATCCTGCCTTTCAACACCTTCTATGCGCGGCGGCGTCATCCGTGGCTATTGTCAGACCTGATGCCTCATGTACAGATGCACTTCCAGCCTATTGTCGACTTTACACAAAACGGCAAGATATTCGGCTACGAAGCCTTATGCAGGCTGAAAGACCCCACAGGCAAACTACTTAATGGCGACGAGGCTTTTAAGCTGGCACGACAGGTCAAACGTGCTGGCGAGCTCGATCTGGTATGCCAGATGCTGGCCTTACAAGGGAAAGCCAAAAATATACCGGCCAGAACCCCGGTTTTCATCAATGTATTGCCGAACACCATCATGCGTGAAGACTGGCTACAGCCCATGCTGGAGAAGTTAAGCCAATACAATATTGAAAAACGTGATGTGGTAATAGAGATCGTAGAAAGCGAAGAGGTCGCGCCAGAGCTACTTGCGAGACATTGCGACGTTATTCGCACACATGGCCTGCGAATCGCCCTAGATGATATGGGTTCAGGCTTCAATGGCCTGCGCACACTGGCTGCGGTACGCGCAGACTTCATCAAGATTGACCGTGCAATCGTGCATGAGGCGCAGGGAAGTCGCGTACGTACCGTACTGCTGGAAGCTATTATCTCGATGGCACAGCGTTTGGGCTGCACTATCGTAGCTGAAGGCTTAGAGAGAGTAGAAGATATTACATATTGTCAGGACCTAGGCTTAACCTATGCCCAAGGTTACTATTTTGCACTGCCGCAGACCATCCCCGCAGTAACGGTTAATGCGTTACCGGTGCGCGACGAATCGCACCGGTCGCACGTGGCGGATGAGTTCCGCATCACTGAATTCGTCAATCGCGGCATGACCATGGAACTCAACACCTCGATTGAAGATGCCAGATTTCTTTTTGAACAGAATCCAGATATTGCCATGGCAGTTGTTCTTGATCAGCAAAGGCCGCTTGGTTTGCTGAGGCGTGGCAGGGTTTTCTCTCCACGAACTACATCAATAGGGGCCTGTTGCGACCCATTACCCAAACTCGTCAACCATCGCACACCATCCTCGCTATTGGCTCGAGGCCTGTATCTGGAGCGCGGTGAATCAGAACCGTGGGTGCTGGTAAGTGAGGAGGGTATTTATATTGGTATATTGCAGCCGCTGGAAATCATGGCGCAACTCATTAGCCGCAAGACTAGTTCAGGTAGCCTGCATCCATTAAGCCAGCTGACAACCGGCCCGACATTACGTCAGTCACTGGATATCAGCTTGCGTAATAACTCCAGTACGCAACTGGTCTACATCGATCTCGATCATTTCAAAGCTTATAACGACCGTTACGGGTTTATTCGCGGTGACGCCATGATCCGGCTACTGTCCGAGATCGTACGACAGGAGTTCCAGCATAAGTCAGGTGTGCTGATCGGTCATATTGGCGGCGATGATTTCGTACTGATTCTGGATCACAGCGAACCAGGGTTAGTCGAGACCTTGCTTAATGTGATCAGCCATTTTCAGGCACTGGCTGTGCATTTATACGACAGCAGTGATTTGGATCGTGGTTTTTTTACTACCGAAGATGGCAAAGACCACCCTGTAGCCAGCGTATCAATCGCGGTAGTCAATGGCTCACAAGGACGCCTGACGAACAGTGTTGCGGCAGCAGAGCGCGCAGCCGCCCTGAAAAAGATAGGTAAAGCCACCATAGGCAGCATCGTGGTTGTGGAGGCTGACCCTCCCAAGCTCATATTGCCGAAGCAGGAATTCTACTCAGATTGGCAGGATCGCGCGCTAATGGCGTTGCAATCATTACTTAAATACCGCCGTACCGAAGACTCGCATGATCTGGATGGCTGCTTTGCCGATTACCCGTTTTTCGAAGTGATATTCGAACTGGAGCCGGATGGTTTCCAGCGTTATGCCAATTGGATCAATCCCAATATGTACGGCAAGATCAAGGCCGGTGGGGCAGGAATAGACCGTAGTCAGCAAACTTATTACCAGGTAGTGAAGAAAACGCAGGCCCCTTATATATCCAGCATCTATCTTTCCAGCGCTACCGAGGATTTCTGCCTGACAGTTTCATTGCCCATCCTGGATCAAGCAGGTGCCATGACAGGCATACTGGTGGCTGATATCAATATCGCTGCGATGGCCATGCTCAGTAGCCGTGCAGAGGGATATTTACACTGATTGTTTCAGTTAACCTTGAACGATTCGGCAGGTAAGCCTGCTTGCCTGCGCTGAATCATCATCTGGTAGGCCTTTTCCAGATTTGAAACGAAGCGAGGCGTGTCGAATAATGCTGAGGCCTCACGTAATTTGGACATCTTGTCTTTGATTGCACTGAGCTTTACTGGCTCAGTTGCGAGCGCCAAGGCCAGTGTTTCGTATTGCCCAAGCGAATCAGTCACCAGCTCTGGCAAATTGGCGGCCTTTAGTATGCTTGCTGCTACCCTGGAGGCAAATGTATCGCCAGCGCAAGTCAATACGGGCAGCCCCATCCACAAGGCGTCGCTAGTTGTGGTGTGGGCGTTGTAGGGCAGGGTATCTAGGAATAAATTGGCAAGCTGGTGCCGCGCCAGGTGATCGGCAATTGGCACACGCGGCGCAAAGATCAGTCGCGTGGCATCAACGCCACGCGCCTCAGCCTCACGGCATAAATTGGCTCTAGCCCATTGGTTACAGTCCAGCAGCCACAATACGCTATCCGGTACCTTATTCAGCAGCCGCATCCATATTTCAAATACCGTCGGCATAATCTTGAATGATTGGTTGAAGCAGCAAAACACAAAAGCGCCATCAGGTAATCCGCAATCTTTCCGTGTAGGCATCTTGCCCACAGGGCGTTTACGATCATTCGGCTGGTAACAGTCTGGCAGCAGCGCTAGCTTCTCTGTGTAGTGCTGAGTCTGTTCTGGTGGTGTAATGAAGTCATCGCTGATGAGGTAATCGAAAAACGGTGCGGCCATGGTACCGGGAAAGCCAAGCCAATTCACCTGAATGGGCGTAGGCCGTAAAGCCAGGATATCGGTACGGGAAGTTTGGGTGAAGCCGGTGAGGTCTACCAGAATATCAATCTGGTCAGCATGTATCTTCTTTGCCGCATCTAACAACGACAATGGGCGAATATCCACAAAATGGTCAAAGGCTTTTTGCAGGCGTTTTCGTTCTTCCGTCTTTTCGTCAGCGCTATAGGAATAGGCAAATACTTCAAATTGCTTACGGTCATGTAACTCAATCAGCTCAGTAATGAGAAACGCAAGTGGGTGCAGGCGAAAATCACCTGAAAGGTAACCGACCCTGATCTTGCCCGATGGCTTGTGGGCGTGGCTGAATGCAATGGCCTCACCTTGATTGATTACCTGCTGATAGCGATTTTTAGTCCAGTGGCTGGCACATGCTAGCTGTTCTGCCGCTGTTGTGCCTGGCATGGAGAGGAATGCAAAAGGGGAGATTTGCGCTTCCGGTTTGGCAATAACCCATTGGCGTATCTCTTCAACGCTCTTATCCAGCAAGTTCCAGTCACAAATATGCTGCCGCTGGTGCAGCAAATGTACTTTGGCGTGATAAAGCTCGGAATTCAGGCACAGTGCAGTTTCATAGCAAGCGATCGCCTCATCCAGTCGTCCAAGTTCACGTAGTACATTTCCCAGGTTGTTGTGTATATCGGCATCATCAGGTGTCAGTTTCAATGCCTGCTGGTAGCTGGCTGCCGCCTTGGCAGGCTTGCCAAGCGCACGTTGGGCATTGCCGAGGTTGTAATGTAGTGCAGCATCTCTCAGATTGCATTGCACGGCCTCTTCATAACAGGCTTCTGCTTGCAGATAACGACCGGCATCATGGCATTGATTACCAAGTGAGGCTAAAGCATGACATAGCGCGTTTCTGACATCGGTATCCTTGGGAAAAACATGTAGCACCCGACGATAGCAACCCGCGGCTTCTTCAAAGCGACCCAGTTCTTGATGAACGTTACCCAGGTTGTTATGCAGGCTAAGGTCCTTGGGAGCTAACCTCAATGCTCGTTGGTAACTATCAGCAGCTTCTATGAGCCGTCCGGCAGCACGCAGAGCGAGGCCGTGATTATTAAGGAAATCCGAGTTATTCGGATGAAGCTCGATTGCTGAGCCTATAAGTTCGGCAGCCTCCTGATGGCGGCCGGTCTGGTGACAGAGCACACCAAGCAAATGCAGGGCGTTTGCGTGTCTTGGCTCACCTGATAGTAGCTGTCGATATAGTGCCTCGGCTTGGGGAAGCTTGCCCTCACGATGCAAGGCATAGGCTGATTGATATAGCTGGTT
This sequence comes from Methylophilaceae bacterium, assembly GCA_036560445.1. Classification (GTDB taxonomy): domain Bacteria; phylum Pseudomonadota; class Gammaproteobacteria; order Burkholderiales; family Methylophilaceae; genus DATBRG01. Next base: position 31,267 of record DATBRG010000003.1, on the reverse strand, counting down.
CATATGCAGATTTTACATGAGCGGATAAGCTGCCAAGCCCTGTATGAGGCGTTTGAGGCCCATTTTGCGTAATAAAAAACGATTGGGATCAAGTGCCCCGAGTAGTTTTCTATCAACAGGCACCGGCTCACCATTGATGGCGCACGCCAATATCTCCGCACATAGCGGGGCATTGATCAAACCCTTGGAGCCATGTCCCGCATTGATATAAATACCTTCCAGCCAAGGCAAACTCTCTGGATTGGCGTTATGCCGTGGAGGGTTGGCTGACAAACTTTCAGCATCAAGCATAGGCCCAGCCATAGGCAGATAATCGGGCGTGGTTGAGCGAAATGCCACTCGCCCACCATGCGCCTGTGATGACAGGGTTTGATGTAACTCTGGCGAAAGGCGTCGCAGCATCGCAAGATTATTGGAATGGTCGCTTTCGCGTACTTCAGTCGATAAGTCATCGGCAGAGAACGTAGCGCCGAGGGTATGTATGCCTTTCGTGGCCGGGCTGATGTAGCCATCGGTGCAGATAACGGTTTTAAGGAACTGGCTTGATGCTGTTTGCTCCAAGGTAGTGATTTGCCCCCTGACGGGATCTAATGGCAGATGGCTGGTTTGCCTGAAACCTTTGCTATCGCTAGCGCTTGCCAGAATAATCACAGGCGCCTCACCCAACAACCTCGAGTCATCCCACACCTGCCACAAAGTGCCATGCCGCTCAATGCGCAAAGCATGGGCTGATGTCACGAGTTTGATGTTTTCATGGCTAGCCAACGCCTGGCAAAAAGCTGGTGGATTGACCCAGCCAGAAGCAGGGAAATGCAGGCCGGGATGGGATAAATTTATTCCCGCGAGGCGGCTGGCTTCAACGGCATCTACGTAATTTACTAATTCGGGTGGAAACCCACGAGCAGTAATAGCCTTGCAGCGCTCCAACTCCCTGGCGTCAAAAGCTAGCTGTAACAGGCCACAAGGGTTATGGTCGGCTTTACTTAGTTTCAGATTTTGCAACAAACGTAAGCTGTGTAGATAGCCGTGCATGGCCAATCGGCTTAACACGATGTCCTGCCCAGAAAGCCGGAGATAGAGCACACCTAAAGGATTGCCGGAAGCTTCCTGTGCCAGCCCTGAGTGACGCTCTATGAGCGTTACCTGCCAATTACGTGTAGCCAGGGCATGGCTGCTGGCGGTACCAGCGATACCACCACCGATCACGATGGCGCGTTTGTCATCAGCCAACAATTTTGGTCGGTTGGTACCAACAAAGTGACCGCATAGCATTTCACGCTTTCGACCAAATCCAGGCACCTTGTTGGCAGAAAAACCAGCGGCCTGCATACCCCGCCTGACATCTCCGGCGCTGGTGAAGGTAGCAAAAGTCGTTTGTGCATGCGAAAACCTGGCCATATTTTCAAACAAGGCTGGCTGCCACATTTCAGGGTTTTTTGCTGGCGCAAAACCATCAAGGAACCAGGCGTCTACACTGGCCTTCAATTGAGGTAAGGTATCCCTGATGTCGCCAATCAACAGTGTCAATATGACACGTCCTTGATTGAATTTTAACTGGTGGAACCCTGGCGTTAACCATTGATACTGAGCCAACAGTTGGTCACGCCAGATAGCGAGTTGTGGCCAGAGATCAAGTGCGCGCTTGAGATCTTCATATGCCAGTGGAAACTTTTCCATGCTGACAAAATGCAACCTAGCAATTTCAGGGGCGCATTCGCTCCAGAGTCGCCATGCACAAAGAAAATTCAGACCAGTGCCGAATCCTGTTTCAGCAACGGTAAAACACTCTTCTTCAAGTACCAGCCAACGCTCTTTCAAATAATTTTGTTTGAGGAATACGTGCTCGGTTTCGTCCAGGCCACTATCACGTGAAAAATAAACATCAGCGTAGCTTGTAGAGTAGGGTTGTCCGTCTTGCCACTCAAGTTGGGCGTTGTTATTTGGCATGGAGTAATATCAGAGTCAGTACTTATCAAACATTTATTGGCAAGGCACTTTACTATTATGCGGCATTCCGCGCAGTAACTTCATATGTAAGCGAATCCATGATTAAGAAATTAATAGTAAGCCATCAACCAGAATTGGAGCCTTCGGCATGGCTAGTAAGACATGCTAACCTGATCAAGCTGGGCGGCAGGGTACTTGATGTAGCGGCGGGTTCTGGCAGAAATGCACATTGGTTGGCTAATCAAGGCTTTCAGGTTGAAGCGGTAGATATTAATGCCGAAAGCCTGGCTGGCATGGTGAGCGCCACCAATATCAACACCAGGGTTGCTGATCTCGAGAACGCGCCATGGCCATACGTAGATGAGCAATTTGATGCTATCGTGGTTTGTCGTTACCTATATCGGCCATTATTGCCAGTTCTACCGTTAAACTTGGCTATTGGTGGTGTGCTGATCTACGAAACTTTCATGCAGGGCCACGAGACTTATGGTCGGCCTCAGAATCCGGATTTCTTGCTAATACCAGACGAGCTTGAGATGACATACTGTCACCAGCTTCATATTGTAAGTTTTGAACAGGGCTTGCTGAGCAAAAACCCGCCAGCCATGATGCAGCGTATATGTGCGATCAACGAGATAAAATAAAGACTACTGGAAAATAGCAGGTAGTAATGCCTCTCGCCGATTGCCAGGCTTGACCAGCAACATGTGCACATCGCCAAGCGCACGTTCCTCAAAGCCACCTTCGCAGTAGCATAGATAAAACTCCCACATACGAATAAATTCCTCCGAATAGCCCAAGGCGCGTACTTTTTCGATGTGGTTGAAGAAGTTGATACGCCATTCAGCCAGTGTACGCGCATAGTGTGGGCCTATATCTTCCAGATTGAACAGGCGCATGTCTGAAGCGCGCGTTACGCTATTCAGCAGGGCGGTGACGGAGGGAATGCAGCTACCAGGAAAGATATAGCGCTGAATGAAATCCACCGAATTCTTTGCGGACTCGTAGCGCTGGTCTGCAATGGTGATGCCTTGTAACAACATCATGCCTTCCGGCTTCAATAGTTCAGCACATTTGGCAAAGTAGGTGTCGTAGAATTGGTAGCCGACAGCTTCTATCATTTCAATTGAAACAATTTTATCAAATTGTCCTTTTAAGACCCTGTAATCAATAAGTAAAACCTCTATATTCTCCGTGAGCCCGGCATCTTTTATGCGCTCACTGGCGAGGTCGAATTGCGCCTGCGAGATGGTGGTGGTGGTCACACGGCAACCGTAATTTTTGGCTGCATGCATGGCAAATCCCCCCCAACCAGTACCGATTTCCAGCACATAGTCACGCTCGTTCAACTCCAGTTTCTGGCAGATGCGCTCAAGTTTGCAGATGGAAGCCTGCTCCAGCGTCATGTCAGGCGTATCGAAAATGGCCGAGGAATACATCATAGTCGGGTCGAGGAACAGCTTGAATAAATCGTTGCCGAGGTCGTAATGTGCGGCGATATTACGGCGGCTACCATCAGCGGTGTTACGGTTCATCCAGTGCAAACCCTTGAGGAAAGGCTTGGCCAGCCAAGCCATACCGCCTTCCAGTGTATCCATCACATCCTGGTTAAGTGCCATAAGGCGGATCAAGACAGTCAGGTTATCGGTCGTCCAGTAGCCCAACATATAGGCTTCGCCGGCGCCAATGGAACCCCCAAAGGCTATTTCACCATAGAAGCGTGCGTCATGAACATGAATGGTCGCACTCAGGACTGAGTCATGTCCAAATCGGTTTACATGATGATTCTCAACAATGCTAATGCTGCCATTACTCATGGATTGCAAGCGCGAGAACACCTGAGCACGGGCAAAATCCTGCAGCCAGGCTGAGCGCTTTTTATGCCCAAGTCCGGCGGTCAGGGATTCCCGTAATGGTGATGTATTCATAGCGTCCCTCTTTGTTTATGCTGACCGGGTTTATGTGGATGTGTAAAAATCGGTACACGCTTAAGCCATAGACAGAGCGCTTGCCAGTAAATACTGATGACCACCCATAAGGTCATGAGCGGATAACTCAACAATACCCAGGCCAGATTTTCTGATGTAATAGGCTGGCGCTGCATCTCCAAGGTGGCGTCAAACATTTTGCCGTCGCTTTGCAGGTTACGCATATGCACACTGAGCTTGTCAGCCGGGTTGTTAAATACCCAGTCGTACTCAATATTCATGGGCATAAAAGGCGATATATGAAAATCCTTGCTGAACTGGAAAGTCTGCAATTGGGCAGTCTTACTCGTGCAGTCCAGCACATAGGCATGGCGCTCATTCCACGGAGTATTGGTAATCTCAGTAATGATGGCTTGTAAGGTAATGCCGTCAGCCTCAAAGCAGTAATAAAAACTCACCGGATTGAAGCAGAAACCGAAATAGCGCATATGCGCGAGTAGCCGGATAGGACCACGCGGCGCATCCCCGGTTTCGCGCTGGAGTAGCTCGCGCACGGCAAGCTTCAATGGTTGCTTGCTATCTCCCAGATAGTCGCTACGCCTGAAGCAGGCAATGTTGCCGCGAGTGGCGGACCAAAACCATTGCTTGCTGAATAAACCGGGTAATTCATCCAGATCCAGGTACATCATGAACAGTCGATAGCGGAAGTTGTGTGCTACTGGTATGAAACGCCGGTGTCTCACCCACCCCGAGTAAATGGCACTATTAGGCATGAGCCTGCTCGAAATGTCGCAAGGCTGCCAATCCACTGACCACGCCATCTTCGTGAAAGCCATTGCGCCAGTAAGCACCGCAGTAGGCCGTACGGTTGATGCCGCTTATCTCGGCATGGCGTGCCTGTGCTGCCGCGCCATCGGCAGTGTAGACCGGGTGATGGTAGCTCAGGCGCTTGATAATTTTGGCCGGGTTGATGCCATTGGTATGGTTAAGCGTCACCAGTAGCGGCTCAGGTGCATCCAGTCCCTGCAGGATATTCATGTTGTAGGTGACTGCCACCCGATCGGTTGGTTGTGGTGTCACATGGTAATTCCACGCTGCCCAGGTCAGCTTGCGTTTTGGTAGAAGGTTACGGTCGCTGTGTAACACAATGGAGTTTTCCTGATAGGGAATAGCCCCCAGAATTTGTTTTTCTTGCAGACTGGCATCACTGAGCATAGCCAGCACCTGGTCACTGTGACAGGCAAAAAACACCCAGTCGAAACTTTCTTCCAGGCCGTTTACCGTCGTAATTCTCACAGAGCGCTTGAGGCGACGCACATTTGCCACCGCAGTATGTAAGCGGATTCGATTGCGAAATCCCGCCGTCATGGCTTCGGCGTAACGTGCTGAGCCGCCTTTAATCACGCGCCATTGCGGCCGATTATTGACAGACAGCATACCGTGATGGTGGAAGAACCGCACAAAGAAGCGCGCGGGGAACTCCATCATCTGGCGCGGCTCGGTAGACCAGATGGCGGCACCCATAGGAATAATGTAATAGTCTATGAAATCTTGGCTGTAACGGCCTTGGGCCAAAAAATCACCAAGTTTTATCTCAGGGCCATCATCCAGCAAAACCAGTGATTCACGGTTAAAGCGCAGTATCTCGCGAATCATGCGGTAAAAAGAGGGGCGCAACAGGTTACGACGCTGCGCGAATAGCGAATTCAGCGTAGTGCCGTTGTATTCCAAGCCGGTCTTTTCGCAGCGCACACTAAAGCTCATATTGCTTGCCTGCCACTCCACACCCAGCTCATTCAGCATGGCAATAAAGTTGGGGTAGGTGCGGTCATTGAATACAATGAACCCGGTGTCTACTGAGTAGCTGCGGCCTTGATGCACAATGTCATGGGTATGGGTATGCCCGCCAATATGATCGCCCGCCTCAAATACTGTAATGTCGTGGCTTTTATGCAGATGGTAAGCAACGGTATTGCCAGCAATCCCGGCACCGATAATAGCTATTTTCATAGGGTGTCTTGGTTGATTTTGCGCGATTCACGAATGTTTAACGGCACAGTGCGTAAATCCCAGATGAGTCCACAGGCGGCGAGCATGCGCAGACCATAGTAGGTAAAATCGACTTCCCACCAGTAGAAGCCCTGACGTGCAGCACCCGGATAATGATGATGGTTGTTATGCCAGCCTTCTCCCAGGGTGAGTAACGCAATCCAAAGATTGTTGCGGCTATGGTCAGTAGTGGCATAGCGGCGACTTCCCCAGCCATGCGCCAGCGAATTAACGCTGAAAGTTGCGTGATAGAGCGCCACCGTAGAGATGACAAAGCCCCATACAAATAGCTGCCAGCCGTTCGTAGCAAGTTGTGGCGCGGCTGACTCCAGCCAATCACCCAATGCATATATCCCGAGCGCGAAAACCAGCGGAACCAGTACGTCAAATCTATCCAGGAAACGCAGCTCAGGGAATTGGGCAAGTTCCTTTACACGCTCGGTACGTGTAGCGAAATGCGCGTCGGACAAGAACCAGCCAAGATGACTCCATAAGAAGCCGTGGCGCACGGGAGAGTGTGCGTCTTCATGACGGTCTGAGTATGCATGATGATGGCGATGCATGGAGGCCCACCACAACGGACCGCGTTGTACCGCAGTGGAACCCAGTGCGGCGAACAGGAACTGAACAAGACGCGACGTACGGTAGGCCTTATGTGAAAAATAACGGTGATAAAAACCAGTAATGGCGAACATGCGTATGCCATAGAGCAAAACCGCAAAAGCGACAGCAAATGCACTCCAGCCAACCCAAATGACAGATATGCAGGCGAAATGCAATAGCAGGAAAGGAATCACCCGCAACCAATCCACCTTATTCTCGATGTCGTCATTAGCCGTTAGTGCCACATTGCTATCAAGCCAGCGTAACAGCCCATTCAATATGGTTTCTCGTTGTCTCGTCATTCCTTAACCTCGCTTGCAGGCCATTGCTGAGGTACTTTGCGCAATTTGTTGAGGTCATAGCCAAGTTTACTGATGAAGTCGGTCAGCTCATGATATTGGCTATCAGGAATAACGGGGCTGCGCGCCATAATCCAGACATAGTCGCGGGCATTGCGTGCAATTACCGTGGTTTTATAGTCTGGCGCCAGATAAGCGATACGATATTCAGCCTTGATAGGCCAGATGAACTGCATCCCCCATAGGGCGTTGCCACTATCCTTGGCTACAAAGCCGCGCGGACGATAGGTTTTGACCGGGCCATCATAACTACCCTTATGGAAGGTAAAAGTGGTATCGATACTGCCATCCTTATTGAGCTTATAAGACTCAACAGCGTTGTAAGCTTCGGTTTCTATCAAGGTAGGAATACAGGCAATTACGTACCAATCACCCATAAAACGTGGCAAGTCTACCTGCGGTACAGTAGCAATTGGAGGCTGGCTCACACATCCACCGAGCAGTGCAGTACAAAGCGCCAGGCCATTAATATGAAGTTTGGAACGAGATGATTTAGTCATAGATTTAACGTAACTTGTAAGAGATTTCATAGCCCTCAGGGGTGGTTGACTTCAATGCCAGCCACTCTTTATCGGGGGAATACCAGAGGTCGATCTTGAGTTTTGTTGCATCGAGCTTGAAGTGTTCAGCCTGGACTTGCTGACCGCGCACATCAATTTTTTCATTGCCCAGCGAGCGTATTTTTACATCAAGCCACTCGCCGGTCTGTGGATTGAGCAATTTGCTCTGGGTGAGCATTTTCGGGTTCCAGTAAGCAAAGGTCATGACGCATGCTGGCAAGGTTTGTTTACCTTTGGGGCTATCCAGCAGAAATGCCTGGTCGCCAAGTTTGCCTTCTACGTTGGTAACTTCCTTGTTTTCCTGGGTATGCGCTTGCAGGCTGGTTAGGCAATCTCCTTGCCAGGATTCCTTGGCTATATGGTCATAACTATAGGCATTGATAAACAATATCTTGACGTTGAATTTTGCGCTGCTGAGCAGTTCTCGAACGCCATCCTTTTCATTAACTACAAAGCTATGCTGGCCTATCTCTTTGCCATCCAGATATACCTTAAAAGGCCATTCCCTGGCCGCTACTGGATTGCTAAAGAACACTGTACTAAGCAGCAGCGGGATTAATAATTTCGGTCTTTGTAATTTCATGAATTAGTGTTCTTGCTACTTAGATTTGGGAAATCCAGGAATAAAAGCATTAGTGCGTGCCATGTATTCTGCGTAGGCTGGGCGACGTTCCCCGATATCTTTTTCGAGTAAGGCTACACCGCTCACTTTCAACAAAAGCAATGTCATTAGAAGTGGTGCTGGTAAAGTCCACCAAGCTCCTGCAGCCACTGCAATCAGGTAATAGCCCCACCACAGGCAGAACTCACCAAAGTAATTTGGGTGACGGCTATAGCGCCATAGCCCCATATTCATTACTGCGCCCTTGTTAACTGGATTGGCTTTAAAATGCATTAATTGCCAATCACTTATGGTCTCCCAGAGGAATCCAAACAGCCACAAGCACACACCTGGCATGTCCAGCCAGTTAAGCGGTTGAGCCGAAACTGTTATAGCTAGCAAAGGTAGAGATATGATCCAAGCCAGCAGGCTTTGCAGGCCGAATATGATGTAGAGACTCTTTAGCCAGAAATGCGGCTCATTATTTTTACGAATTTCCTGATAGCGGTGGTCTTCGTGTGGCCCCCAGTTACGCCATGTCAGGTAGATGCTTAACCTCGATGCCCATACGATGACCAGAGACAATATTAGGTAAGCGCGGTCATTAATTTCGGGAACAGGGTGCAGATATGTCAAAACTGCCAAAATAAAAAACAGGCTCCACATGCTGTCGACATGAGTGACATTTTTGCGCGGCAGGCTTATCAACCAGCCAACCAAGCCAAACGAGAGCATCGCAAGTAAGCCGTTGAGGTATGCCGTCCAGTTAAACAACTTGAACAGTCTCCACATTGAGGACGGGCGCATAGCCATCAAAACGTTTGGAAATCCAAAGCAGGGCGGGCATTAACAGTCCCCATCCCAAGGCAAGTGTAAGGATCAACGGTTTTGGCTCTACCAGGATCATGGCACCTAGCCTTTGCCCGCCAAGATAGGCAAGCGGACCACCCATAAAGCCAAATATCATGGCTGTTAAAGTATGGAGGCGCATCCAGCGCAAGCTGACATTAAGGGTTGTACAAAACAGCATCCATAAAGCCACCATCCAGATAGGCAGCAAGGTAGCGGGCCAGCCAGAAGCCGGATACTGAATCCAGCCTTGTAACAGTAATAGCTGATCAAAAACACTACCGATTAAAGTGACAATGGTCAGCAGTAACAGCTCTGCTCGTATGATCCTAGCGCTGGCAACATGCAAGGCTACGATAGGCAGTGTTATCAGCGGGCCTAGCCAGGGCATTCCATGTGCTGCTCCAAGCACACAGCTAAACCAGCCGAGCTGAAAGCCTAGGAAATTGATTAGCATACCGGACGCTCGAATAAATAGTGGGTTACCCACCATTCCTGGCCATTTTTGAGGCCAAATAGCTCTGCACATGACATATAGAAGATGCGCCAACGGTTACGCCACATCTCTGCATTTTCAACGCCATAGACATTTTCCAGAATAGGTTGAATAGCATCTGCATTAGCGTCCATATTATCGAGCCATACATTGGCGGTTCTTTGGTAATGCGTTCCATCCCAGCGCCATAGTTGCAGCAATTTGAGCTTTTCCTGGAAGCGCAAAGGCAAGTCATCACTAGGCATGATGCCGCCAGAGAAAAAGAATTGGCTCATCCAGTCATCTTCACCGGCCACCTCAAACGCGTAGGGTGTTAGGCGATGCACGAAGATATGTTTGAAAAAACGCCCACCTGGTACCAGCCAGTCATGCACGCGGCCATATAGCTCACGATAATTGCGCATATGCTCGAACATCTCGACCGAAACGATGCGGTCATATTGCTCCAGTGCCGCAAAGTCATTCATGTCACAGGTAATGACCTCAATATTGTTGAGGCCACGCTGATCGGCTTGTGCCATGATGTATTCGCGCTGCGAGTTGGAATTCGAAACTGCGGTGATCCTGCTATTGGGGTAGTGCTGGCCCATCCATAAGGTCAGCGAGCCCCAGCCACAGCCGAGCTCCAGTATCTTGTGTCCATCATGTAGTGTGGCATGCTCGCAGGTCAGCTTGAGCGCGAGGGCTTCAGCTTCATCCAGTGTTCTGGTACCCGCATCCCAGTAGCAACTGCTGTATTTGCGGTGCTTGCCCAGGCAATGCTGAAAAAAGTTGGCTGGTACTTCGTAATGTTGCTGATTGGCCAATTCTGGAACTGGTGCGACGGCTGACCCATTCATAAGCTCAATGAAGCGCATCTCAAGCTCGGCACCAATCTCGCAATTATTGGCGGAAATTTCTTTCAACCGTGCCTCCACGAGACGGCGAATACCTGCACGAATGGCGTAATCCGGAACCAAGCCGCGTTCGGACCAATTAATTGCTAAACTCGTAACTTGCATGACTCTTCCCCACAACTTAAATCTGTTAGTTTTATTGAACTGCGGAATTACCTGAGACAGTTTCGGCAATCAGCCGAAAACTAAAATCGATATCAATACCAAGCGGTATTGCGCCACACTGTTTAATTGCATCGCTCAATATGACCGAGGTGTGCCCCCCGATAAAAACCGGCACCCCAGCTTTACTCACCAATTCGGCCAAAGCTTTCTTAAACGTCGAAACTTCAGGAGTGAATGATGCAGATAGTACGATGCCTTGTGATTCAGACTGTTTGACCGCGGCGGGGAGCTCTTCAAGCGGCATATCAACCCCTAATAATATGCATCGATAGTCATGCTCAGATGCACTTAAGGCAAATAGTAATATGCCGGCTTCGTGTCGCTCACCAGGCATACATGCGGCAATCAGGCGCGAGCCGTGTTCACGTTGTTTACGATGGTGTAAGCGGGCACCCAGCTTATTGCGCAGATAGACGCCAAAGAAGTGCTCTTCGGCAACAGTGCCTTCTCCATTTTCCCAGCGCTCACCTAACTGCCCCAGCATCGGCATCAATAGTCGCTGGGTTACGGTTTCTACTGGATAGAGCGACATGGCTTCGTTGTAGGTATTCTCCAGAATAACTTCGTCAAAACGAGTGACTGCAGTAATCATTCGATCAATCAAGCGCTTCCAGAATTCCTCTTCCTGAGTTGCACGGCTCTGGTCATTGTCGGCAATCAATGAAAAGTTGATTCTGCTAATTGGCACACCACGATCAAGCAGGCTTACCACACGATGTAGCATGGCAATCTGCTCTTTGGTATATAGGCGATGGCCTTTCGGTGTTCTTACTGGCTCAATGAGATGGTAACGACGCTCCCAAGTACGGAGAGTAATTGGGTTGATTCCTGTAAGTGCAGCTACCGTACGTATAGGAAACACATCATTAACAGAACCGGATATTAAATCCATACATCTTCCTCATTTTTTTTGAATTGTATTCAAACTTAAAATATACGATTCATAACTTATTCAAAAGTTCAGTTAATAATATAACCTAATAATTTTATTAGGTTTATATATAAAATAATACGATTCATTCAATATTCAATTGAAAGAAATTTGGCCAAAGTATTCGGCTTTGATTACATATACGCACGAGAGTGAATTTTGGATTCAGCGGACGCTGAGAAAAAACTAAAAGAGCTAGCGAAATGCGCTGGCTTAGATCTGAGTCAACTTACCTTGATATAACACTGCACCAGTAGGCTGACCAGTAGGAGACCCACCCTCAGGCTCCAAGCTCACGGCCAAACCTCCGTTCGCTAACATGGGGGCGACCTTGTCTGCGACATGAACAGTGCCATTACCTTGTTTAGGTAAAAGCCCAAGAGAAATAGGCTTCGATTTATCTGCAGGCAAGACCCACAGCTCAAATGATTTTCCAGGAGCCTTGGCAATACTCGCCAAGGCGGTCACGCGCATCTCGGTCTTACCGCTACGGGTTTTGCCAAGCGATAGTATCCAGCCAGGTTTGGCCTCATCGTTGGCTAACAATGCAACCGTTGCCGGAGAATTAATAAACACGGGTGGTGCAGGTGCTTTCAGTAAATTGCTTGCAATAAATATAGCAAGCGCAATTGCCAGGCTAGATGAACCAAGCGCCAGCGCACGCCACCAATTAAAGCCTGATTTTCCGTTGGCAAATAGCCTGTTCTCTATACCGCGCCAAACCTTTGCAGCAGGATTTACAGATGTCACAGTCAGGCCAAGTAGATTAATCCGCGATGCCCACCAGTCCGTAGATTGCTGCCAGTCACGACGAGTGTTTCGCAATGCCTCATAACGACGACGTGCCGCGCCATGCAATGTCCCCAAGACATATTCAGCAGCCAGCATCTCGCGTAAATTAGGGTTGTCGTATCTCATGCATTAATTCAGTTAATTGTGCCGATACAGTTCTTTAATACTTGCAAACCACGACGTATCCAGGTCTTTATGGTACCCAGTGGCTGAGTAAGCTGCTGGGCTAGCTGTTCATGTGCCAAGCCATGGAAATAGCTTAAGGCTATTGCCTGCCTCTGAAGTGGCGCCAACTGGCGCATGCATTCCACTAGCACACGTGCCTCACTGTCAGCTGCAGCAGTTTCCATCGGGCCTAAGTCTTCAGACGCCCACTCATCAAAACTCTGGTCTTCTCCCAGTTGTTTCTCGGCAGGTGCTGCGCGTAATAGATCCAAGCAACGATTACGGACGATAGTTGCCATCCATGTCATGACAGCCGCTTTTTCTGGCCTATAGCCGGCAGCGTGATGCCAGATATTGACGAATGCGTCCTGCAACGCTTCTTCTGCCAAGTCTCGTCTCACTAATATACGTAAACAAAGGCCAAATAGTTTCGCTGAGGTGGCTTTATATAAAGACTCAAATGCACGACGATCACCCTGGCCAGTTCGGGCAATCAACAATTCGAGATCCGCAGGTGATAGTTGGGTAGTAGCCATAGATAAAATTGTTAGAGCACTAAATAGTTTCTATGCTATAGCTCTGATTGTCAATTTTTCAAATAATTACTGGTAAAAATAATATACAAGTCTGTATACTTCAAAGAATCCATTTTCTCCATTCGAATCCAACATGAGCTTCTCGAACAGAATAACGCTTTTACCCTTTTTAATTGGCTCGCTTCTGGTCTTGACCAGTTGTGCTCAATTAGTTGAACGTAATGATTCTACAACTAGCGCAATAGAACACAGCAACAATACAGATTGGCCTAGTTTTGGTCATGATTACTCTAACCAGAGGTTTTCATCTGCCACCCAAATCAACCGTAATAACGTTAATAAGCTGGCAGTGGCCTGGCAGTACAAAAGTGGTATCAGCGCTAGCTTCCAGACTACGCCTATTGTGGTCGATGGTGTGATGTACATATCTCTGCCTTATAACCATGTTGTGGCTTTGGACGCTAAAACTGGCAAGCAACTCTGGCGATATGACCACAAGTTGCGCCCTGACTGGAAACTTTGCTGTGGCCCGGCCAATCGAGGCGTAGCGGTTGGCTATGGCAAAGTATTCATGGGCACGGTAGATGCCCGGTTGATCGCATTGGATGTGCATAGCGGTAAGGTAGTCTGGGATATTGATGCGGCTGAGGCTGACACCAATACCGAAGGCCAGAGCTCCCTGAATAAGGATGACCCTAATAGTCACCTTAAAACCACTGGTAGCACTGGCGTGGGTATCGCCATGGCGCCGATTGTATACAAAGGCAAAGTTATTATTGGCATTACCGGCGTAGGCTATGGCCTGCATATCGATAATCCACGTGCAGATGCGCCTCTAGGCGCTGTTATCGGTGTATCAGGGCGCTATGGCAGACCCGGTTTCCTCGCGGCATTTGATGTTGAATCCGGCAAGCGTGTCTGGCAATTCGATACTATTCCGACTAAAGGCTGGGAAGGTGTTTTTGCTCAATCTACCGAAGACGGCGCTTCGTTCCATCGAGATATTGCTGCTGAGAAATCCAGCCTGGCCAGTCATGCAGATGCCTGGCGTTATGGCGGTGGTTCGGCCTGGAGTACGCCAGCGCTTGATCCAGTCAGTGGCTTACTATATTTCGGCACAGGCAACCCATCACCCCAAATGGATGATAAATCACGTCCCGGTGACAATCTGTATACAGTATCTCTGGTGGCGCTTGATGCAGACTCCGGCAAACTGCGCTGGCATTACCAACAGGTTCCGCACGATTTATGGGGTTACGATGTGGCGAGCCCTCCGGTGCTGTTTAACTTGAAGCGTGATGGCAAATCCGTTCCGGCAGTAGGGCAGGCCAGCAAAACCGGCTGGTTCTATGTACATGACAGGCTGACAGGTAAATTGCTCCTGAAATCAGAAGCTTTTGTTCCACAGCAAAACCTCTTCGCAAAAGCTACCAAAGAAGGTACGCGTATTTACCCCGCTATCCTCGGTGGCTCTAACTGGTCCCCGGTTTCACTTGATGAGGCTAATCAGCAAGTATACGTTGCCGGCATTCACGCACCTTTTATTTACACCCTGCATGAGACACCTGCAAAAGATGGCAATCCGGCAATTAATTATGTTTCAGGAGAGCTTAGCGATGAACCTCGGTGGGGTCTGTTATCGGCCATTAACCTAAGCAATGGAACAATTAGTTGGCAGCGAAAAATAGACCAGCCACTGATCGGTGGAGTGTTGGCTACGGCAGGTGGTTTGATATTTACAGGTGAGGGCGATGGTAACTTTAATGCCTACGATGCCACGAATGGTTCGGTGCTATGGCAAACCAAGGCTGACGCTGGAGTTAACGCACCACCGATCACTTATACCATTGATGGGATTCAGTACGTTGCCGTAGCCGCTGGCGGTAATCCTATCTTTGGTTATAAGACTGGCGATAACGTCATGGTTTACGCCTTGCCTAAATAGAGGTTACAACTTACCAATACGCTCTAACCCCTTTGCCAGCCTGGGTTTATCCAAAATAATGGCAGGCAAAGGTAACAGCAAGAATTGTTCTATTCTTCTGCGCAGAATTTGATAAGCAGCTTCGAAAGCGGCATCAATTTCAGCATCGGACCCAACTGCCTTGGCTGGGTCATCCACTCCCCAATGGCCGCGCACTACATTGCCCAAGTATGCCGGGCAAGTTTCGCCTGCTGCACTGGCACAAACTGTAATGACAATATCAGGCACTGTAGGCAAATCGTTCCAAGACTTGCTGTGACACCCAGTCGTTGAAATTCCATGTCGATTGAGCAAGGCTAGAGAACGTGGATGCACTTCTCCAGTAGGTTGGCTACCTGCACTAAGTGCGCGCACATTTGAAGGCGCCAAAGCATTAAACGTAGCCTCTGCCAGAATTGAGCGGCAGGAGTTACCCGTGCATAAAAACAATATATTAATTTCAGACCGCATCAGTTTTTCCCATACCAAACATGGCTTCGATTAACGATAGCGACGACGGATAGCATGACAGGCACTTCTATGAGTACCCCGACTACTGTTGCCAGCGCAGCGCCTGAGTCAAAGCCGAACAAGGCAATCGCTGTTGCTACCGCCAACTCAAAAAAATTAGATGCCCCTATCAAGGCAGAAGGACCGGCTACACAATGTGCAACCTTAAGCTTTTTATTCAGCCAATAAGCCAAGCCAGCATTGAAATACACTTGTATGAGGATGGGTATAGCCAATAATAAAATGATCAATGGCTTCGCCAATATCTGCTGACCTTGGAATGCGAATAACACGACCAGCGTAACCAGCAACGCAACCAAAGATATTGGATGTAGCTTTTTAAGAATAGCCTGCAAGCTTTCCGGTTTATTCTTCAGGAAGAGGCGCCATATCTGGCTTATGAGTACCGGAATCACAATAAATAGCACGACTGAAATAACCAGAGTTTGCCAAGGTATCGTGATACTGGAAAGCCCGAGCAGCAAAGCCACTATTGGTGCGAAAGCAAAAAGCATGATCACATCATTGAGTGCAACTTGCGACAAGGTGAATTTAGGCTCACCGCCGCAGAGATTACTCCACACAAACACCATGGCTGTGCATGGTGCTGCAGCAAGTAGAATCAACCCCGCGATATAGCTATCAATCTGGCCGGCAGGCAGAAAGTCTGCGAAGGTGTGACGTATAAACAGCCAGGCAAGTATAGCCATGGTAAAGGGCTTGACCAGCCAGTTAATGACCAACGTCACGCCTATACCTCTAGCGTGTTGTGCAACTTCTCCCATAGCGGCGAGATCAATCTTGAGCAGCATGGGAATAATCATGAGCCAGATCAAAAATGCCACAGGGAGATTGACTTCAGCCAGCTTGATTGCGGCGATAGCTTGAAATTGACCAGGCATTAACTTACCAAGCATGATCCCAGTTATTACGCATCCTAGAACCCACCAAGTCAGATTGCGTTCAAAAGGACTGATGAGTGGCGAAGCTTTTGACTTGGTGACCGTCATTTTGATTCAACCTCACAGCTAACAGTACTACAGCAATCTGATTGCCCTTGGCAGCAGTTTTCAGTGAGGAAATCCAACAAACCATTCATGACATCAAAAGCAGCAGAGTAGTAGATAAAACGGCTAGATGATTGTGATTTGACTAGCCCTGCACTTGATAGCTCCTTGAGATGAAAGGAGAGGGTGCTGGCTGGTATACCAAGCTTTGTAGCTATATCACCAGCAGCCAAACCAACTGGGCCGGCCTGCACAAGCAATCTGAATATTTCCAGACGTGCCTCCTGAGCAAGCGAGGTAAGAATTTGTACTGCATTTTTAGTTTCCATATTTCTATATTTCCATAATTATAGAAATAATGTCAAGCCAGCATTTGTCATGGGACTGAGCATAACATTAGGGCTTCGCAATATCACATACCAACCGCATCGTGATAAGCTTGAAGATAAGCTTTAGGTAGGGAGTTGCATCATGAAATTACTCGTTAAAGATATGACGTGCGAGCATTGCGCTAGCGTAATCACTCAGGCTATCAAAGCTCTAGATGCGGCCGCCCATATCAGTATCGACATATCAAGCAAAATAGTTAGCATCGACACTAAGATTGATAATGAAGATGTACTGGATGCGATTTTGGATGAAGGGTATACGCCAGAAGTTATTGAGGCATGAGCTATATTCAGGTGAAGCTAATCCGGCGTTTACGGCTCATGAAAAACTTACATGCCCCTAAACTTTAATTGCTTTTACCCTGTTTAGTGGGAATGAATTCGCTTTTTGAGCATCTATTCGATTGATAAAAAACACCTGAGCCAATCTTGAGGTCTCAAACGAGTTCCCGAAGAACTTATTGGCCGCATGATGTGTATCACCCTCATACAAAATTAGGGTGTTATATACGTTATTCACCCTTACCACCTCATCGAACATGCTGTGGTAATCAATAGACATCACCTTTTCACCAATCTTGAACTTGTTATCGTTTTGTTCCAGCGCTTGCGTATATTTTTCCTGGTTAAAAGTGCTATTTTTCTTGAACAAAGAAGTTCCCGAATCCAGTGGTGCATTGGGCGTCAAATAGAGTACAGCAGCAAATACCGTATCGGTATCAGTATGGATAACGCCTTGGCCGTACTCCTCGGTAACACTCTGAAAGCTGGTGGAAATGGCCCATCTCATGTAGTCATGTTCTGAGTTGTGAAATACTGAAACCAGTTTTTTACAGATTTTTTCGTGCAATTTGCTATCTAGGTCAAACAAGTCTTTTGTTCTGGAACCAGGGTATACATGCTCAATATCAGGTCTTTCCGGGCAAAACTTATATTCCTGGGCTAAGGCGAACTTTCTGATCGCATCAGGGTTTTCATAAAAGTTTTCTACAATCGTTACTGGATAAAATTTCATATTTTTGATTTATTGAGGTTGGACATTAAGAGGTTTTTACTCAAGCTTGAACAAAAGTATATCAAATGGCAACGAATAGCGGTGGTGACGCATTGCGGATATAAAAAATTGTAAAGGTAAGACTGGTAAAGGTAATACTGATAGTGACGCCGCACGTAAGCATATTATGCGAGCAATGTGCAGGCCGTACATTTTTGAATTGATTATCTACTAACACCCAAGTGCTTGAGTGAATTTTGGCGTCCCCACGGGGATTCGAACCCCGGTCGCCTCCGTGAAAGGGAGGTGTCCTAGGCCTCTAGACGATGGGGACCTGTGACTTTTAACGAACCGTATTTTACTACAAAACCTGTCTTTCCCAGTAAAAAACTAGCTACAAAAAACTATTTACTGGTGGAGGTAAGCGGGATCGAACCGCTGACCTCTTGCATGCCATGCAAGCGCTCTCCCAGCTGAGCTATACCCCCGAAAGAGGCGCAATCTTAAAGATGGCGGGGCTGATTGTCAATGATTTTTACCGCCCATAACCCAATCCCTAGCCTATAAGCGGACCAACTAGCCGCGTGTATTTGATTGGCTATCAAATTTGGTCAGGTCGACATAAGGGGCAGGCTGCCAGCCTGCTTTGCGATGCTCAGCCACCACATTGGTAAATATCCCGCCACGGACATAAAACTTTGCTGTCAGCCGCATGAATTTTGGACTGATGGCGGCGACCAAATCGTCCAGGATACGATTGGTCACATCCTCATGAAAACAGCCTTCATCGCGGAATGACCATATGTAAAGCTTAAGGCTTTTAAGTTCTACGCATTTCTGGTCTGCAATGTAATCCAGATAAAGCACAGCAAAGTCCGGCTGACCTGTCTTTGGGCATAAACAGGTAAATTCAGGAATTTCCATGTGAATATGGAAATCGCGTTCAGGCTTTGGATTATCAAATGTTTCGAGGGCTTTGCTGGGTTGACTGGACATGTTGGCTACCGTATAAATCGTATTAATTAAGTATGCATTATACAATCCCATTTAAATTTATAAGACCCTAACAACAATTGCGCCTGACTCATCTAAAGCTTGCCGGTTTCAAATCATTCGTGGATCCGACTACTTTGCATATTCACGGTCAGCGCGTCGGAGTTGTCGGCCCCAATGGCTGCGGCAAATCAAATGTCATGGAATCAATCCGTTGGGTATTGGGTGAATCCAGCGCGCGTGAGATGCGTGGTGATTCCATGTCAGACGTTATCTTTAATGGCTCAGGCAATCGCAAGCCGGTTTCGCGCGCCAGTGTTGAGCTCATTTTTGACAACAGCCTGGGCGGTGCAAATGGCGAATGGTCACAATATGCCGAGATTGCGGTCAAGCGTGTTCTAGAGCGGGAAAAAGGTTCCAGCTATTACATCAACAACACCGTAGTACGCCGCCGTGATGTGGCCGACCTTTTCTTGGGGACAGGCCTGGGAGGACGAGCTTACGCCATCATTGGCCAAAACACCATTTCGCGGATAGTTGAAGCTAAGCCTGAAGAATTGCGTGTGTTTCTGGAAGAAGCTGCCGGTATATCCAAATACAAGGAACGACGGCGTGAAACGGAATTACGCCTGCGCGATACAAGAGAGAATCTGACACGTGTCGAAGATATCCGGCGCGAATTGGATAAGCAAATTAACAGGCTAGCCTCACAGGCTGAAGTTACAGAGCAATATCACCGTCTGCAAGATACCCTTAAACACGCACAAGGCCAGCTATGGCTAATTAAAAAACGTGATGCCAGCATGGCGTGGGAGAAAAACCAGCGTCAGGTTGAGAAGCTAGTAAACGAGCTTGAAGCGCAGATGGCAGCCTTGCGTAAAGCTGAAACTGCGCTGGAAACCTTACGCCAGCAGCACTACACTTCAACGGAAGCTGTGCAGGCTGCACAAACCAAATATTACGAAGCTAATGCCGAGGTTTCCAACCTTGAACAACAGGTAAAACATACGCAGGAAGCCCGCGAACGGCTAACTTCGCAACTGCAACAGCTTAATGCCCAATCTCAGCGAATCGAATCGCAAACTGCACAGCTACAAGAAAACTTGCAGCAATTAAATCTGCAGCATCAAGAAGCCAGTGTCGGTGAAACTCAGGCTGAACAAGATTTACAGGTTTTCAGGCTTTCATTACCCAAGGCCGAGCAGGAGTACAGCCTGGCCCAGAGCAGCCACGCTGCGGCACAATCGGCACTTAGCGAAACAGAACAGAACATCCGATTGGAAACCAGCAATCTCGATCACTTGAACCGCACAATAGTAGAGCTCGAACAGCGATTGCATAAGTTGGAGCAGGAGCAAAGTCAACTACAACTGCCGAATGCTGGAGAGCTTGAACAGAAAAGGGTAGCTCACGAGCAAGCACAGCTAGAACTCACAAAGCTTGAGAAAAGCTTAGTTGATCTGCACCGGCAAGAGCAGCAGTACATCGAGCAAATCAAACTGATGCGTGAGTCCCAATTGCAGGAAGAGCGGGTTATAGCGCAAATACAGGCACAAATAGTTTCCCTCAGTAAGATTCAACAATCGCTTGGGCAGGAAGCAAAGCTGGATGCTTGGCTAAACACCACCGGTCTGAAAGACAATAAGCGCTTATGGCAAACAATCAGCATAGCTACGGGTTGGGAAACCTCACTAGAAGCGGTCCTTGGCGCCAAGCTCAATGCAATCTTCAAGCCGCAGGCAGTAAATGAGCTGGCCTACAAACAGCGCCCACCGGCAGCACTGGTCATTTGCAGTCCCGGTGCAGATAAGCCCATGGTAGGTGGTGGCAGCTTAAAGCCACTGCTTTCAATCGTCAGCGAGATAGAAACTGGTACTGCCGGACTAATGTGGGATTGGCTGGCTGGCGTTTATCTATTGGATGATGATGCCGACCCAATGCTAATACGCAAGCAGTTAAAGCCCGGTGAAATTCTGGTGAACAAGCTGGGGGATATTTACAGCAACCATAGTGTAGCGTTCTACGCCGCCCAATCGGCACTGCATGGCGTGCTCGAGCGACAGCGAGAACTGGCTGACTTACAGGCCAGATTACCAGAACTGCAAGAAAACCTGAGCAGTCAGACAAAGTCGTTAAACGATACCGAGCTTACATTGCAGCAAGCTCGAGATAGCTATCAGCAACAGCAGCAAATCCTAAAATCTAATACGCAATCCCAGCATGGCCTCAGCCTTGAGATTCAGCGCCTGCAACAACAGCATCAGCATGTGCTGGCGCGTCAAAAAACGTTGCAGGCAGAGCAACAATCTACTTCGCAGAGCTTAGATAAGCTCAAATCGGAGCAGATGGCCAAGCAACAAGCGCTGGAGGCATTGCGCAGCTTACTTAACGGACTGCAAAGTCACCGTGATGAAGCGCAAACGGCACGGCAGGCAAAAGAACTTACATTAAATAATACGCGTATGGAATTACAGAAAGCAGAGCGTCATGCGCAAGAGAAGATATTTAATAATAAAATTATTACAAATAATATCAATGAAATAAATTCAAAAATTAATTTGTTTTATGAAGAAAAACAAGCGCTGATAGTAAGACGTAATGAGGCAGAGACCATGCTGGAAGCAGCCAAAATGGAAGGGCTGCAAACGAATCTGCAGACAGCGCTTTCGGCCAAGCAACAAAGTGAAGCCGAACTTGCCTCTACGCGCAATGCAATGGCAAGTGCCGAGCAGGAGTTGCAGGCGCAGGAACGTAGCCGTATGCAGAATGAGCAACTACTGCACCCCTTGCGTGACAAACTCGAACAGTCTCGCTTACAAGAGCAACAAGCGCGTTTGCATTTTGAGCAATGCCAGGCTGCACTACTGGCTACTGGATTGGATGAGACAGTCCTGGCGGACAATCTATTACCATCGACTAAAGCTACTGAAATTGAGCGCAGTACATCGGAACTCGAAGCGCAGATCGCTGAATTGGGGCCAGTCAATCTGGCAGCCATACAGGAATTACATAGCGAGCGTGAGCGTAAGGCGTATCTGGATAGTCAGGCGGCAGACCTGGAACAGGCTATCACTACGCTGGAAGACGCAATCAGGCGCATCGATAAAGAAACACGCAATCGCCTGCAAAATACTTTTGACGAAGCCAATCGTCATTTTGGCGAGCTTTTTTCGATATTATTTGGCGGCGGGCAGGCTCGGCTGGAGCTACTTGGTGAGGAGATTCTTGACACGGGTATGCAGGTTTTTGCACAACCGCCAGGCAAAAAGAACAGCACTATCCACCTGTTATCTGGTGGAGAGAAAGCACTTACGGCCCTAGCCCTAGTATTCGCGCTTTTCCGGCTGAATCCGGCGCCATTCTGCCTCATGGATGAGGTGGATGCGCCGCTGGATGACAGCAATACCGAGCGTTTTTGCAATATGGTGAAAAAAATGTCAGAGCACACACAGTTTTTGTTCGTGAGCCATAATAAAATAACCATGGAAATGGCACAGCAACTCATCGGGGTAACCATGCAGGAGTCGGGCGTTTCGCGTATTGTGGAAGTTGATATTGAAGCTGCGCTGAAAATGAACGGCGAATTGAATAGCGAGGTAATGGTATGAAACAAATCTGCCCCAATAAGTCAACTCAAGGCAGCCCCAAATGAATGACCTTCAGTTATCCCTGATTGCCCTTGGTGCAGCCATCATACTGGCGGTCATCCTGTTTAACTGGTGGCAGGAGAGAAGTTTCCGTAATGAGGCTGCAAATCGCTTTGTCGAACCTGAAAAAGATGCCTTGATGGGTGATTTCAAAATGGACCCGGAAGCCATCTTGGCAAGCGAGGCAGAGCGCCAAAGCCCTGTCACTGAGCCATTAGTCAATTTAGCCCAAGAAGACAAAATACCAATGAATATCAAAGACCCTCCTCTAGGCGACTTTGATCATGAAAATCCCGTGCTGGAGGCTGCTTCGGCTGTGGCTGAGTTCGAGCGTGACATGGCGGAGTCAAACGAGGACATTGAGCCACCAGAAACTATTTCCACAATTGCAGACATGCCTTGGCGGCAAGACAAGACAGAACCCGACTTCATCGCCGCGCCAACGGCCGAACTTATGGAGGAAGCGGGGCTGGAAGTAGTGCCTGCCAACGAGTCTATTCCAACATTGACCGCCGAGTCTGGAACGCCACAAACTCCTACCTACGAGGATGACGAGCCCGTTACCTTGCCTGCAATGATCAGCCAGCAAATAGACCTGATCGCTTTGCTATATTTGCAGCAACCAGTCATGGGTGCGCCTTTGCGAGAGTTCCTACTATCCCTTACCGATCTGGATAAGCCTATTTACGTCTATGGTTTGGGCCTCGATAACGTATGGTGTCCATTGACGCGTGAGCATGAGTCAAGCCAATTCATCTGCGCAGCATGTAGCATGCAACTTGCAGATCGATCAGGGCAAGTATCAAGGGAGACGTTAGGCCGCTATCTGGAAGCTGTTGGCAGCCTTGGTCGTGAACTCAGCGCCCATATCGAATGGCAAGGTATTAGTGACCCACTGAGTTACGCCAGCGAGCTTGATCAGTTCTGCATAGAGGTAGATAAAATGGTGGGGTTCCACCTCACGCAAGGGGTGAGTGGCCCTTTTACTGGCACCAAATTCAGGGGGTTGGCCGAAGCTAGCGGGCTCGTACTAGGGGATGATGGTGCATTCCATTATCAATCCGAAACAGGCCAAAAACTGTTCTCTGTCACTAACCATGATAACAATCCCTTCACTACTGAGATGTTGCGCAGCAATGTAATTCGGGGCATCACTTTTCAGCTGGATATACCGCGTGTGAAGAACTGTGCCGAAGTGTTCAACCAGATGGTATTGATTGCCAAACAAATGGAGGGCAGCCTGAGTGGCCAGCTGGTGGATGACAAGCAACGCGCATTGGGCGAAATCCAGATAGACAAGATCAGGCAACAACTCAAGGTTATCCATGCCACTATGGTAGCGCGTGGCATTGTCCCTGGCAGCCCCATTGCGCTCAGACTGTTCTCTTAACATATGGCTGTATCCGCAGACATCATGCAGCGCGCTGTCACGCTGCGCAAGGAAATTTCCCGCAACGACTACCTGTATTACGTGCTGGACGCACCGGAAATCCCGGATAGCGCATACGACAGCCTGTTCCGCGAACTACAGGCACTAGAAGCCAATTACCCCGAGCTGATCACGCCAGAATCGCCCACACAGCGCGTTGGCGGCATGCCGCAATCTACGCTAATGTCTGTACGGCACGCTGTACCTATGCTGTCGATTCGTACAGAGACAGATACCACTGATGCTGGTGCACTCGCTTTCGACGCGAGTGTGCGCAGAGAACTTGGTTTGTCAGAGGCAGATTCACCTATCGAATATATTGCTGAACTTAAGTTCGACGGGCTAGCCATCAACCTGCGTTACGAAAGCGGCATCTTGGTACAAGCTGCGACACGCGGCGATGGCATCACAGGAGAGGATGTCACGCAGAATATCCGGACGATTGGACAGATTCCGCTTCGACTGTGCGCTCATCTCGGAGAGAACGATCTTTTTCAGAGAACCATACCTAAAGTGCTGGAGGTGCGAGGTGAGGTTTATATGAAACTCGCTAACTTCAAGCAAATTAACGATAAATTGGAGCAGTCGGGCGACAAGCTCTTCGTGAACCCTCGGAATGCAGCAGCTGGCGGTGTGCGCCAGTTGGATCCTCGTGCAACCAAAAAGCGAAAACTGTCATTTTTTGCTTATGGTCTGGGTGAGGTGTCAGGTTGGGATGACATACCGCCAAAGCACAGTTTAATCTTAGATGCGTTGGAGCAATTTGGCTTTCCAGTTTGCCGCGACCACATTGTCGTGCCAGGAGGATCTGGCCTTGCTACGTTTCACCGGCAGATTGCAGCCAAACGTGCCATGCTGCCGTTTGAAATAGATGGTGTTGTCTATAAGGTCAATTCGCTGGCATTGCAGCGCGAGCTCGGTTTTCGTACCCGCGAGCCTCGCTGGGCAATAGCGCATAAGTACCCAGCTCAGGAAGCGCAAACAACAATTGAAGACATTAATGTTCAAGTCGGCCGTACTGGAGCGTTGACACCGGTTGCCCGCTTAAAAAAGGTATTCGTTGGCGGCGTCTCAGTCACCAACGCCACATTACACAATCAGGATGAGATCAACCGTAAGGATGTACGTATCGGCGATACTGTAATCGTCCGCCGTGCCGGCGATGTGATTCCTGAGGTGGTGTCTGTGGTACTCGGTCGCCGACCGATGGTAGATGTGTCTGGGGGCGATCTATTCAATCCCGCGCATCAGCCCAAGTATCCACCATTTGAGCTGCCCAAGACTTGCCCGGTTTGCGGCTCACACGTGATACGTGAGAAGGACGGGGCAGTGGCGCGCTGCTCGGGCGGATTGTTCTGCTCGGCGCAGCGCAAGGAAGCAATTCGCCATTTCGTCAGTCGCCGCATGATGGATATCGAGGGCTTGGGCGAACGCTACATTGATAACTTGGTCGAGCTGGGCTATGTGCACGGCATTGCCGACCTGTACGATCTTACGCTCGAAGATTTTCTTGAAATGAAACGCCGCGCCGATGAGCGCGACGGCGTCACCCCTGAGACCGTAGCTGCAGGTAAGATCGCTACCAAGTGGGCGGAAAACTTACTAGCCAGCATCCAGGCCAGTAAGAGGCCCCCTTTAGCGCGCTTCCTGTTTGCATTGGGCATTCGCCACGTAGGTGAATCGACTGCCAAAACTCTGACCGACTGGCTCGGTAATCTATCCGTGATTCGCCGCGCGCCAAAACCACTGCTGCTAGTATTGCCCGACGTAGGCACGATAGTCGCCGAGGCCATTGCCGAGTTCTTTTCCGAGCCGAAGAATCAGCAGGCACTAGATGCGCTTTTGGATGCTAATGTGGTACCACAAGGCGAGCAGCCCCCCAGCGCCAAACTACGCGATAAACTTGAGCTGGCTGGACTTTACGCGATGCTAGGTGTGCCTAAGTTAACTATGGCGCGCAGCAAGCAATTGGCGACGGCGATACCAACGCTGACACAACTGGCACGGTTGGAATCAGTCTCTATCGGGCAGCTCGAAGCCCTTCCGGCTGACGTGTCTAAGTCACTACTCGAATGGCTAGAGGTCGATGAACATCGCATCCAACTGGCGCAGCTAGATGCACTGCGTACTGAACTTCTAGCCGTAATGTCGGCCGAGACTGAGGGAGAGGGTGTTCTAGCCGGCAAAACCTTTGTATTGACTGGAACCTTGCCCAATTTGTCACGGGAGCAGGCAAAAGAAATGATTGAGGCTAAAGGCGGCAAGGTCAGTGGCAGCGTATCTAAAAAGACTAGTTTTGTAGTAGCTGGTGCAGAAGCAGGCAGCAAGCTGGATAAAGCGCAGGAGTTGGGAGTTGCAATACTGGATGAGGCAGGATTACTTTCCATGTTGCAGTCATGAATGCGGTCCATGAGCACCTGGCACAACTAATTAGCATTGCCTGCGAAGCAGGCGCAGCCGTCATGCAAGTCTATCGCGGTGAAATTGCGGTAACTCGCAAAGATGATAATTCTCCTCTGACACTCGCAGACATCGCAGCTCACAATATTATTGAATCCGGCCTAAAGAAGCTTACGCCCGAGTTGCCAATCCTCTCTGAAGAATCCGCTAACATTCCCTATGCTACTCGCGCTACATGGCGTCGTTACTGGTTGGTAGACCCCCTAGATGGAACACGAGAATTTATCAAGCGTAATGGAGAGTTTACCGTCAACATCGCCCTGATTGAAGCAGGAAAACCGGTGATTGGGGTTGTATTCGCTCCCGCAAAAGACTTGATTTACTACGCAGCAACTGGCCATGGTGCTTTTAAACAGGAGCCGGATGAAGCTGTAACTCAGGTTCACTGCCGGGCATTGGATTTATCGAACTTAATCATTGCTGGCAGCCGATCTCATTCAGACAACAGGATGCAGACTTTCTTGGGAAATATCGAAAGGAACCATTTACCTCCCCAGCTAATCACTATGGGTAGCTCACTTAAGATATGCCTGGTAGCAGAAGGTAAGGCAGATGTTTATCCGCGGCTGGGGCCAACCTCGGAGTGGGATACAGCAGCTGCACAATGTGTACTGGAATTGGCTGGCGGCAGCCTAGTCGATATGGATGGCCAAGCTTTTACTTATAACACCAAGGATTCATTACTCAACCCAGAGTTTTTTGCTTGTGGCACTACACAGCACAACTGGAGCCAGTACTTGGACTAACAATCAGGATTTAAATATATGTATTCAAGAATTATCTATATCTTTCCAGCGCTATTTGTTTTGATTTTTTCAAGCGTTGCCCAAGCTGACCAAGCCGATATCGCCAATAACCTTAAGTCGTGTAATGAAGCAATTATGGAAGGCGACGCATCCAAAGCGTTAGCCTTTGCGGAACAGGTGCTTAAACAGGATAAGAGCAATCGTAATGCACAGCTATGCAAAGGCCGTGCTTACGGTGGTACAGGGCGATTCAATGAGGCTATCACTGCCCTACAAATTGCAGAAAAAGCATCGACTACCCCGCTAGAGCACATCGTTGCTCTAAGCCTGATTGGTAATGTGCAGAAAGATGCAGGTCAGCTGCCCGAGGCACTTGCGACTTATCGCCAGAGTCTGGCTGTTGCACAAGCCGAAAAAGAGCCCCGCTTTGAACGTATCAATCTCAACTTGATTGGCGACACGCAGGTTGCTAGCAACCAACTAGACGCAGCGCTGGAAAGTTATATGGCAGGTAGCAAACTATCTGCGAATGATAACGAGCGTGCCGACAATTTTGCCCGTATAGCATCAACCTATAGCAGCCTTGGTAAGCATGACCAGGCCATTGAGTATCAGATCAAGGCATTACTGATGGAAGAGCGGGGCGGAGATCTGAACCATTACGCTAATGCGGGCCTAGAGATGGGGCGTATTTACACGGCGGCAAAAGACTATGCCAATGCTGAAAAAGCCATCAACAAAATCACCAAGTTAAGCAAAGACCAAGGCGGGGCTTATTGGGAAGCCAAAAGTTATTATTACTTAGCCCTGAACAAAGTCGCCAGCGGCGATGTGCCGGCGGCCAAGCCACTGCTAAGTGATGCCAAGCAAATCTGTGATGAGATAGGTGCACAATCCCTGGCCGATGAAGTTAACCAGGAAATAGAAAAATTACATTGAAATAATTCGATGGGAATGTAAGGCTGGGCAGGTTTGGGCGACTAATCGTTAAGAAAATAACGGCATTAGCACCATTCAGGAGATAGCGAACATGTTGATAGGTAAAAAACCAGACTTCATTCCATCAGAAATCACGCCACGTGAGGTTTTTGATAATCGACGTGACTTTATCAAAATGGCTGGGGCAGGGCTGATTGCTGGCGCTGCCGCAGCTACTGGCTTATGGGCTTCCAAAGCCGATGCGGCAGTTCAACGCCAGAAAATCACCGGATACGCCAAAACTCCTTATGGGGCAGGTGAGAAGCTGACCGAATATGAAGATGTCACTAACTACAACAACTACTATGAATTCGGCACTGGCAAAAGCGACCCCGCGCCACAATCAGTACTATTTAAGCCTCGCCCATGGACTGTAAGTATCGAAGGCGAAGTGAAGAAAGCCAAGCAATTATCCATTGAAGACATTTTCAAGATAGCACCGCTAGAAGAACGCATATATCGTATGCGCTGTGTAGAAGCATGGTCTATGGTTATCCCTTGGGTAGGCTTGCCCCTTGCGCAGCTTATCAAATGGGCAGAGCCTACCGGCAATGCCAAGTTTGTGGAATTTATCTCGCTATCTGACCCAAGAACCATGCCTGGCGCCAATATTCCTGTGCTGGATTGGCCTTATGTTGAAGGCTTGCGCCTGGATGAAGCCATGAACCCCCTTGCCATCATGGCCGTCGGGTTATATGGGGAGCTATTGCCTAACCAGAATGGGGCTCCCATGCGGCTTGTAGTACCCTGGAAATACGGCTTCAAAGGGGCAAAGGCCATTGTTAAAATCCGGTTCACCGAGACCATGCCAAAAACCGCGTGGAACAAGGCTGCGCCTGATGAGTATGGCTTCTATGCCAACGTTAACCCAACCGTAGATCACCCACGCTGGACACAAGCTTCTGAGCGGCGTATTGGTGGCGGGTTATTCTCTCCGCGTATCAAAACCCAGATGTTCAATGGGTATGCCGACCAAGTTGCGCATATGTATGCCGGTATGGATTTACGCAGGAACTTCTAGCCATGCCAGATAAAAAACAAATTGCATGGATTAAAGCAGGGCTCTTCGTGATGGCCCTGATCCCCTTATTCAGGCTGATTTGGCTGGGCATCCATGACAGCTTGACTGCTAATCCGGTTGAATTTGTCGAGCGCTCAACAGGCACTTGGGCGCTGGCTATCCTTTTAATCACACTCAGCATGACCCCCATTCGCCTGTTAACTGGTGCTGCTTGGCAGATACAGTTACGACGTATGATGGGCTTATTCATGTTCTTTTATGTCTGCCTGCACTTCCTTACCTACATCTGGCTTGATCAATGGTTTGATTGGATGGCCATAGTCAAAGATATAGCAAAACATCCATACGTATTGGTAGGGTTTAGTGCATTTATGCTGACCATACCCCTTGCTGTCACCTCCAACCGCAAAATGATGCAGAAGTTAGGCGCGCAATGGAAAAAGCTGCATCAATTGGTTTATCTGATTGCGATTCTGGGGGTGGTGCACTTTTGGTGGCTGGTAAAGAAAGATATCCGTGAACCCTTGCTATATGCCATGGCCCTGGCATTGCTCCTGGGTATACGTATTTATTACAGAAAAACCACTCAACCTAATAGGGCAAGTATTAGTAAGATTGCTACACAATAAGTTACGTGTAAGGAAGCAGGCCTGAACTCGACAAACCTGTACAGCCACTTCATTACAATAACAGGGAGCAATCATGCTTATATTTACACGTTACTATTTCTATTTAACTAATTTACTTGATTACTGCGCATCGGCCATACCGCAATTATTCCTGCGATTGATATTGGCCTTAGAGTTCGGTACGGCCGGCCTTGAAAAACTGCACGGTACGAACTGGTTTGCCGATGCAACTTTTCCATTCCCTTTCAATATACTGCCACCTAGCATTAGCTGGTACATGGCTATGAGCTTTGAGCTTGCAGGTACGGTAGCTCTAGTTTTAGGGCTGGCAACACGGTTTTTCTCCATCTCGCTGATGATTCTTACGATCGTGGCTATATATGCAGTGCACTGGCCAGAGCACTGGAATACATTCGGCGAATTGCTCAAAGGCTTTAGAGCGGTTGATCCTGATGGTGATGGCTTTGGCAACTACGAAATACCGCTTTTACTTCTGATCATGTTTTTGCCATTATTATTTGGCGGGGCAGGTAAGTTAAGTTTGGATTATTGGATTAAGAATCGTTATTTCAATAATATTTAAAATACATTAAAACATTAAGTTACATTGTTAATATAATGTATATATTTAGAATATTGTGCCAATTTAATTGCGAGATCAATTCGTTTAGTCCAGAATAAGTCCGGACTTAAGCGCGGCTAGCTATAGTCCTGATGCCGTGCTACCGATCTCGCAATTAAATGTAGGAGGCGCTATGCAATACCAGATCGATATTTTTCTTGCATCACTCAATGAATTCTGGGGCCAAGTAGCTACATTCTTCCCCAAACTACTCGCCGTTATTGTTATTTTATTTTTTGGCTGGATATGCGCCAAAGTCTCGTGCCTGGTAGTTAAACGCGCACTCGAGTTTGTACATTTTGACAAATTTGCTGATAAATCGGGGTTGGAAGCCTTTCTGCAGCACAGTGAGTTTGATCTAACCCTAAGCGGCATCATAGGGCAGGTGGTTTACTGGCTGGTGATTCTGCTGTTTGTCATTACTGGAGCACACACTCTGGGCCTCACCGAAGTGGCTGAGATGCTCAACCATCTGGCAAATTACTTACCCAAGATCATTATTGCCATCCTCGTACTAATTTTTGGTACTTTACTGGCACGCTTTGTTAATCGACTCGTATTTGCTTGGCTGCATGGCATTAAGTTTGAAGGGGCCTTGGCCATCAGCACCTCAGCAGAATACGGCATTCAGATTTTTGCATTGTTTGTGGCCTTAGAACAGCTTGATATCGGCACTCAATTACTTACTGCCTTATTTGTCATTATGTTTGGAGCGATCTTTTTATCGCTTGCCATCGCATTTGGCTTGGGTGGAAAAGATTGGGCTGCAAAGATCATTGCTGACATGCAAGCCAATATTAATAAACCAAAGTAGTGGGTGATTAGAATACTTCAATTAGCTCCATCTTTAATTTTACATAATATACATTATGCGAAGGAATGGCATACGGCCTATCGCCAATCCACTTCTCCAAAACCATCGTGACCAAGGTAGGTGTAAAAAATACCCAGGGTGCCAGTAGTCTGGGTTCTGTCCCCTAGGTCAGGATATGACGCATCGCG
>DATBRG010000002.1:0-27812 GCA_036560445.1 Methylophilaceae bacterium | reverse complement strand
GCACTGGAATTGGCAACGAACCAGGATAAGCTGGATGACATCAAGGCTAGGTTAAAGCAGAATCGCAACACCTGCCCGCTATTCAATACCGACCGCTTCCGTCGACATATCGAGGCCGCTTACATCCACATGTGGCAACAGTGCCAACAGGGCTTGGCGCCCAAGACTTTTACGGTAAACAATAATTAATTCAGCGTGATGGGTTCACCACTATCAGCATGGTAGTAGCTCAAGTGTGCACAATCGCTGGTGCCTGTGGTTAAGGTGCCATCAAATAAGGCCTTTCCATCCACGTCGACCACGGCGTAGCCATTGTGATAGAGCGTGACCTCTGCAGTTTGGCGGCCATGACGCATGGCAAAGCTCATGTAACCCTCCTCCTCATCTTCGCAATAGACCTCCCAGTTGGCACGCCCAGTGAGCTGTTCCAGCCAGCCGGGCAGGTCAACTTCAACGCGACAAACGACAGGGGTGTCCCATGCGTTTTGCATATCCGCCACTACTGATTGTTGATCGCTCTCTTGCATTCACTTCTCCTGCTGATTAATTCTTGGTCAGTACTTATTTTGTGGCATTTTTCGGTATTTCAAGACTTAGGTAAGTACTGTTACCATGAGTATCTAACGATGAGATGACACAACAAGTTTACAGAAAGCACTTTTATGCCCGATTTCTTAGCTAATTTTTTCAATCTAATGCAGGCAGAACCTGCTTTTTTTATCTTCGTTTCCGTAGTGCTGGGGCTGATGATAGGCAGCTTTCTCAATGTAGTTATTCACCGCCTACCCAAGATGATGGAACTGGAATGGCAACGCAACTGTGAGGAAATGCAGGGGAATGAGCCGCCCGAAACCAGCAAGTACAATCTGGTCGTCCCACGCTCGGCTTGCCCACAGTGCGGTCATAAAATCACGGCAATGGAGAACATCCCCGTCATCAGTTATTTGTTCCTACGCGGCAAATGTTCTGGCTGCAAAACCGCTATTAGTTTCCGTTACCCGCTGATTGAAGCACTTACAGGGGTGCTGGCTGGCCTAATTAGCTGGCACTTCGGTTATTCAGCAATGGCTGTTGCAGCCTGGGTATTCACCTTTGCCCTGATAACACTAACTTTCATTGACTTTGACACACATTACCTGCCAGACGACATCACCTTGCCGCTGCTTTGGCTAGGCCTTATATTCAACCTGAATGGCGGCTTCACTGACTTGCATTCTGCTTTGATCGGCGCCATTGCTGGCTACCTGAGCCTATGGTCGGTGTACTGGCTGTTCAAGCTGGTTACCGGTAAGGAAGGCATGGGTTATGGTGATTTCAAACTGCTGGCAGCCATAGGCGCTTGGTTCGGCTGGCAGTTATTGCCTGCCGTAATTTTGCTTTCCTCGCTGGCTGGCTCTATTATTGGCATAGGTTTGATTGTGCTCACAAAGCATGGGCGCAACGTACCGATACCATTCGGCCCTTATCTGGCGCTGGGTGGAATTGCGGCACTGTTTCTGGGGCCGCAACTTTCTGCATTTTATTTGGGAGCGTAGATCATGTTAGTTGTTGGTTTAACTGGAGGAATCGGCTGTGGTAAAAGCGAGGCAGCCCGTCAATTTGCAAAACTGGGAGTACCTATCGTCGATGTTGATGTAATCGCACGTCAGTTGACGACTGCCGGACACCCTGTCCTGAAAGAGATTATCAGCGTTTTCGGCAACGAATACCTGGGCGCAGATGGCAATCTCGACCGCGCCGCAGTACGTAAAAAGATATTCAGTGACATGGCCGCACGTAAGGACCTCGAAGGTCTGATTCATCCAGCGATTTATGATCAAGCCATACTCGAATTAAAACAAAATGCAGAAGTAGAAAACCCAACTGCCCCCTACCAGATTCTTGCTATTTCCTTGCTGTTTGAGAACCAGCGTTATAAGGATGATATTGATCGTTCACTCGTCATGGACTGCGATGAAGCGCTGCAAGTCGCTCGCACCATGAAGCGCAGCGGCTTGAGCGAAGAAGATGTGCGCGCCGTAATGGCGGCACAGGTATCTCGTGCCACCCGCATAAAACTGGCAGACGACCTGATTGAGAACAACGGCACGCTGGAAGAATTGAGTGGAAAGATCGCCGAAATGCATAAAAAATACATTCAACTTGCATAGTTAGCGAATAGATTTCATAATCCGCTGCAACATTGACCATGCAGGCTGACTGCCAGAAAAGCACGTGCCCAGCTACGACTACCCTTTCAACGAGCGCATACGGACATTGCTACGTCTGGAAGACTTGTTCGTCAAAGTGCTACATAACGTAGAAGCTAGCAATGAGTTCAGCCACCACTCGGCTTTGTTGTCAGTATTCCAAATCCTGGATGTGATAGACCGAGCCGAACTCAAGACGGATTTGCTGCAAGAACTTGATCGCCAGAAAATCGTCATGAATGGCCTGCGTGGTAATCCTTCGATTTCCGAATCTCTTCTCAACGAGGTGATTCAAAAAATCGAAACTACCGCGCTTGCTTTACGCAGCAACACAGTAAAACTTGGGCAATCGTTACGCGATAACGAATGGCTCATGAGTATTAAACAGCGCGCCGGTATCCCGGGTGGAGTATGTGAGTTTGACTTACCCTCCTATCATTACTGGCTAGGCCTCGGCGAAAGCCGTCGTAAAATGGATCTCGACAGTTGGCTGGAGCCATTGATGCCGATACACGCTGCGCTCGAAATCATTCTGCATATCCTGCGTGGTAGTGGTGCCACCACACACTTGACCGCAATCAATGGGGCTTACCAGCAAATGCTGGGAGGCGCGAAGCCGGCGCAGATGCTGCGCATAGAAATGGATGACAGTCTCGCCTGTTTCCCGGAAGTAAGCGCCAATAAATATGCGATCAATATCCGCTTTAATAGCCTGGATAACATACAAAAACCCAAGCTGTGTGATCTCGATGTGAATTTTTCCCTTACGCTGTGCAACCTGTAAATCCATTCCCTAAAAAACGTCTGGTCACCTGCCCTCAATGCAAACAGACTTCTGAATACAGCACTGATAATCCTTATCGTCCGTTCTGCTCGGAGCGCTGCAAATTAATTGATTTGGGACAATGGGCGGATGAGAACTATCGGATACCGGAACCTATCAAACCTGATGATCTGCTTGAAGAATAAACCCGGGATTAACCTATGAAGAATCTATATCGATTCATTATCTTATGTTGTCTACTACCCCATCTGGCATTAGCCGCCAACACAGTTAATGTGAGCCAGAACTGGGTCAGGGCAAGTGCGCCTGGGCAATCGGTAGGCGCAGCCTACATGACCTTGCAAAGTCCCGCAGACACCAGCTTGATCAAAGTCGAAAGTGATGCGGCTGGTAGTGTGGAAATCCATAATATGTCCATGAAGAATGGTGTCATGCAAATGCGCATGATGGATACCTTGCCACTTTCAGCTGGTAAGCCGGCCAAGCTGGAACCAGGTGGCTATCACCTGATGTTATTTGACCTGAAAAAGCCGCTTAAGGCTGGTGAGAAAGTCCGCTTTACGCTGCACTTCAAGGATAGTGCGGGCAAAACCAGCGTGGTGCAGGTTTCATCCCCGGTCAAAACTTCTGCTGAATAGCTGCTAGCCGCTCTTAAAGGCCAGCTCGTAACGCTGCAATCCGCTTGCAGTCTTTACTTCAAGCAACATCAGCCAATCACTACGACCGCGGACACATACTGGCAAGATGATTTGAGCCGCCCATAAATTGCTGGTTTTTTGCAGCAGCCTATAGCGATTCAAGCCCATATCCATGCCCTGCATGGCAAAGCTGGCATGGACCTCAGTCGCATTCTGCAATTCCATTTTCAGATCAAAAGGCTGCATCACCCGGGGGATATGGTCAAAACTAAAATTGATTCCATCAACCTCGCAGCCCTTGCTGATATCAGCACAAGTAATTTTCTCTGCAGGTTGCGTATTGTCGGATGACAAGTAAAACCATACTGCCCCAACTAGCAGAAGCACAGCCAACAGCAAGCCAAATTTAGTTACCAGGCGCATCAAGCACCCCATGCTGAGCGTTGCATGGAGATGCCATGGGCCCCTGCCTGCCAGGCAGTTACCAGATGATGCCCATGCATACCACCAAGCGCATACACCGGCAGCGGGCCGTCTTTAATCAGGGAAGTAAAATTCTGCCAACCAAGAGGTATAGCGTCGGGATGACTGAGTGTAGGTAGTACCGGCGATAAAACAACAAAATCCAACGCTAGGCTGTATGCATGTGCCAGCTCGACCTCGTTGTGACATGAACCAGCACACAACAAACCTTGCGGCCTCTCGGACAGCTTCATGAGCTCACTACTTGGGAGATGTACGCCATCAGCACCTAGCTCACGCGCCAGTTCGATATCACGATTGAGCATCACCTTTGCCCCGTAACGTTTCCCCAGTGCAATAGCTTTACTGGCAAATATTCTGAAATCATACGGGCTCAGGCTCTTTTCCCGTATATGTATCAAGCGCAAACCAGATTGCAACGCGCCTTCCATACGCTCGAGAAAAGCCACTTCACCAACATCCGCCATATTGGTTACCGCATAAACAGGTGCGAGGGTAAGCGCAGTGAGGATGGGTTCATTGGCAGGGAGCATAGGGCTAACCGTAAGCCCGGCTGGATCTTGCCAGCTCAAGTGCTGGCCTTCACGGCCATGCGGTTCATCGGTCCAGCGCCTAACGATGAAAAAATGCAGTTTGACGGTTTTTTCCGGGTAGGCAAAACTACGCGTGAGCCAGGGGTAAGCTTCCAGGGCCTGTGTGCCAAGCTCCTCATCGAGTTCACGCTGCAAGGCCTCGAATGCTGTCTCGCCATCCTCTATCTTGCCGCCGGGAAATTCCCACCAGCCAGCCCATGCCTTGCCTTCAGGACGCTGAGCCAGTAGTACCTGCCCATCCTGGCGCTGCAGAACGGCGACTGCCGCATGGACGATTGACTCAGCCAAGCGTTATCGTTTCGAAGACAAAGCGGAACGGCCAGCGTAATCACGCGCAAACTGGTGTGCCGAACGACCGCTACGCGTACCGCGCGTCAATGCCCACTGCAAGGCAGCGCCACGCGCCTTGTCATCAAAAAGCTTGATGCCGTAATGCTTGAGCCATTGCTCCGCGATGACCAGGTATTCTCCCTGGTCGAAAGGATAAAACGAAAGCCAGATACCAAAGCGATCAGATAGCGATACCTTTTCCTCCACCGTCTCCGCCGGGCGGATTTCATCACCCTCATATTGGGTACCCAGATTTTCTGCCATGTATTCCGGCATCAAATGACGTCGATTGGAGGTTGCATAAACCAGGATATTGTCAGATGTAGTGGCAATCGAGCCATCCAGCACGACCTTGAGCGCCTTGTAGCCAGGGTCGCCAGACTCAAATGAAAGATCGTCGCAGAAAACGATAAAGCGCTCAGGCCGCGCGCGCAGCATTTCGGTGATCTGCGGCAGGTCAATAAGATCATATTTATCTACCTCGACCACACGCAGGCCATCTTTGGCAAACTGGCTGAGCAGCGCCTTAACTAGGGAAGATTTACCCGTACCACGCGCACCCGTGAGCAGGACATTATTCGCTGTGAAGCCACGTACGAATTGCTCGGTATTACGAACCACCTCGACTTTTTGCTCGCCCACGTTATGCAGGTCATCAAGCTTGATTTGATGCGGATGTGGCACCGGCTGCAAATAGCCGCGCCCAGCATTATGCTGCCAACGCCAGGCAAGCGCCGACCAGTCCGGCTCTACAA
Source organism: Methylophilaceae bacterium (assembly GCA_036560445.1). GTDB lineage: Bacteria > Pseudomonadota > Gammaproteobacteria > Burkholderiales > Methylophilaceae > DATBRG01. The sequence goes on along the minus strand of DATBRG010000002.1, from coordinate 22,040 downwards.
GCTTGTGCTCCAACAGGACTTCAAGCCTGGAAAGCAGGGCATCTGCACGGCTGATGATATTGTCTGGATTAGTCATGATTTATTTAGCTACGATAATCAGCATTGATTTTGACGTAGTCATACGAGAAATCACAGGTCCATACCGTAGCGCTGGCATTACCGCGGTTCAGTACGACACGCACGCTGATCTCCGGCTCTTTCATCACTGCGGCGCCTTGGGCTTCTTGATAACTGGCAGCACGACCACCGTACTCTGCAACCAACACATCCCCCAGATAAAGCTTGAGCAGATTAACATCCAGATCGCTTACCCCGGCATAACCTATGGCCGCCAATATGCGCCCAAGATTAGGGTCTGAAGCAAAGAATGCCGTCTTAATGAGTGGCGAATGAGCGATGGCATATGCAATCTTACGGCACTCAGCTTCATCGCGGCCGGCTTCGACAGTGATGGTCATAAACTTGGTTGCGCCTTCACCATCGCGCACAATGGCTTGCGCCAACTCTATGGCCACAGCGGTCAGGGCATCGCGCAAGGCAATATAGTCGGTATTTTCAGCGGTGATCTCTGCATTGCCCGCCTGGCCGGTAGCCGCCAGCACCAGTGAATCGTTAGTCGAAGTATCGCCATCCACAGTAATACAATTGAACGAGCGATTCACGGCATGATGGATGATGCTTTCCAGTGCTGACTGGCTCACAGCGGCATCGGTAGTAATGTACCCAAGCATGGTTGCCATATTAGGGTGAATCATGCCGGAGCCTTTAGCAATACCGGTGATGGTTACCATTTTGCCGTCCAGGCTGACCTGACGTGAAACGCCTTTTGCCACGATGTCCGTGGTCATGATGGCCTCAGCGGCATTGAGCCAGTTATCTTCGCGCAGGTCGCTGATACAACCTGGCAAACCGGCAATTACTCTATCTACAGGCAGCGGCTCCAGAATCACGCCAGTGGAAAACGGTAGTATCTGCTCGCTATTGCAACCCAGTAACCGAGCCAGCGCATCGCAAGTCTGGCGCGCGTGCCGCATACCTTCCTCACCCGTGCCGGCATTGGCATTACCCGTATTGACAACCAGCGCATGAATCTCGGCCTTACTCGCCAGGTGCTGCTTGCAGAGGACTACTGGCGCGGCACAAAAACGATTTTGCGTGAATACCCCTGCCACGCGGCTGCCAGGGCTGAGCTGCATTACCAGTACATCCTTGCGATTGGGCTTGCGGATATGGGCCTGGGCGATGCCAAGCTGCACTCCTTTGACTGGCAATAGCGCATGTGCTTCCGGCGCAGATAAATTGACGGGCATAGTCACTTTCACACGTATTCGGTTGCAGGATTTTACCGCATTCAGCCACGCTTAAAGCAATCTTGAACGACTGTTTATGAATTGACTTTAGAACCTGCTGTGATAGTGTTCAATAATGAAAAATCTACTGCGCTCAAGAGGTTAAACTCTTATGAACAATCCAGCCATCGTACAGGATAAAGAAGCAGCCAGCCTTGCCGAGATGGGCATCAAGCTTGCCTTCACCAAGAAGCTGCAGGCAGTCACCAACAAAATCCACGCTACACGCAATATCGACGAAATCATTCTTGAAGTAAGCCAGGAGATACGCACACTGTTTGAAGCTGAGCGCCTGACTTTGTATGTCACTAGCGAAGATGGCGGTTCGATTATCTCCAAGGTTAAAACCGGCCTTAATGAATTCAAAGAGCTGAAGCTTGCCATCAACCCGCAAAGTATTGCCGGCTATGCTGCCTTCAGTAAAAACATCGTCAAAATCAATGACGTTTACGACGACGACGAGCTAAGCAAGATTAGCCCGGAAATCCGCTTCCTCAAGGAAGTCGACAAGAAAACCGGGTTTCGTACCAAACAGATGCTGGTATTCCCCATCCTGAGCCAGGACGACAATAGTCTGATGGGCGTGGTACAGGTCATCAACACCATGTCTGGCTTACCCTTCCCGGCAATGGCAGAGGAAGGTGCCCCAGAGCTGGCCAAGACACTTGCGATTGCATTCAACCAGAGACAGGTACCGATTGGCGTCGTTAAAACCAAGTTCGATATGTTGGTGACCGAGGGCATTATTTCTGCTGCTGAGTTGGAGCTGGCACAACGCTCGGCACGTAAGAAAGGCAAGGACCTGGAAGAAGTGCTGATGGAAGAATTCCAGGTAAAACCCGCAGACATAGGCAAATCGATCTCTACATTTTTTAATGTACCGCTTGAGCCATTCAAGGTTGACCGCGTCAAACCCATGGATTTGCTAAAAAACCTCAAGCAGGATTATGTGCTTTCCAATGGCTGGATGCCGATAGATGAAGGCAAGGAAGAGGGCCTGATCATTCTCACGCCAGACCCGGAAAAAGTGAAGAGTTCGCGCATCGTCAGTAACATCTTTCCGCGCCACGCCAAGATCAGCTACAAAGTTTGCCTGCACCGCGATTTCGTCAACACCGTTGCCCAGTTCTATGGCGCTGCCGGCCTCAGTGGCGATATCGATGACCTGCTATCCAACATGGGTGAAGATGACGATGAAGCAGGCAGTATTGGCGCTGAGGATATCTCCGCCGCGGCAGATAACGAGCTGGTAAAGCTGGTCAACAAGATCATTATCGACGCTTACAACCAGGGCGCTTCTGACATCCACATCGAGCCTTATCCGGATAAAGGTAAAACCGAAGTACGCTTCCGCAAGGACGGCACGCTGGTCAACTATATCGAAATCCCGCCCAGCTACCGCAATCCGCTGACAGCACGCATCAAGATCATGTGCGATCTGGATATCTCCGAACGGCGAAAACCACAGGATGGCAAGATCAAATTCAAGAAATTCGGCCCGCTGGATATCGAGCTACGCGTTGCCACCATCCCCTCTGCCGGCGGTATGGAAGATATCGTCATGCGTATTCTGGCTGCTGGCAAGCCGATTCCCCTCGATAAACTGGGCTTATCTGAATGGAACAACAAGAAACTGAAAGAGCTGGTTGCCAAACCTTACGGACTGTTCTTCGTTTGCGGCCCGACTGGTTCTGGTAAGACCACTACGCTGCACTCGGCGCTGGGCTATATCAACACCCCAGAAACCAAAATATGGACGGCTGAAGACCCAGTAGAAATCACGCAAAAAGGCCTGCGCCAGGTACAGATCAACAAAAAAGCCGGGCTGGATTTCGCCATGATCATGAAAGCCTTTTTGCGTGCCGACCCGGACGTGATCATGGTAGGTGAAATGCGCGACAAGGAAACCGTATCCACCGGTATTGAGGCCTCACTTACGGGTCACCTGGTATTCGCCACCCTGCATACCAATAGCGCACCGGAGTCCATCGTGCGTTTGCTGGATATGGGCATGGACCCTTTCAACTTTGCCGATGCCTTGCTTGGCATCCTGGCTCAGCGCTTGGGTAAACGCCTGTGTGAATGCAAGAAGCCTTACACGCCAAGCCCGGAGGAAATCAAAGGCATGCTCAATGAATATTGCCTGGAGTTGCAGAATACCGCGAGTTGGAAGAAAGACCCGGAAGGTTCATACAAAGCCATTTACCAAAATTGGGTGAAGAAATTCGGCAATGCACAGGGCCAGCTCACGCTATACAAGGCTACCGGCTGTGAGAAATGCAATAGTAGTGGTTATAAGGGCCGTGTAGGCTTGCACGAACTACTGGAAGGCACTGATGCCGTTAAAAAGAACATTCAAGAACACGCACGTGTTGCCGAGATGTTTGCCACTGCGATGGAAGATGGCATGAGAACTTTGAAGCAGGATGGTATCGAGAAAGTGCTACAGGGCATCACCGATATGAAACAAGTCCGGGCGGTTTGTATCAAGTAGCTGCATCAAGTAAATTTGCATAAATAAAACAAGATAAGCCATCAATAAGAAAAGGATTTCAATCAAATATCTGACTTCTTGATTCCGGCCCTACCCCGAAATAAGGAGGTGTAATTGCCAAGCAATATCTGTGAAGCCCACGAAAAAAAATAGTTTTTTACGGAGGTTCTATGGCTAAAAATGACACCATGCAGGCGAAACCAAAAAGTACCAGCAAGGCAGCGCTCGATAAATCCCTGGTGATAGACACCGATTTCCGTATTGTTGCCGAAGATGCGCCGGTTATGCTCTGGCTCACCAATGCCGAGGGCAAGGTAGTATTCACCAATTCAAAGTGGAAGAAATTCGTCAGCGGCACTTCGGATAATCGCCAGATCAGCGGCAACGCCTGGCTTAATGCCCTGCACCCGGACGACATTGACCCATGTATGAAGGTTTTCAATGACGCCTTCACGCAACATCTTTCGTTCCAGATGGAATACCGCTTGCGCAGGGCCGATGGCCAGTATCGCCATGTGCTGGATACTGGCGAACCCTACATCAACAAGGAAGGCAAGTTCGCCGGATTCATCGGCTCATCAACCGACATCACAGACCGCAAGAACCATGAGACCCAGTTACGCCTTTCGCAACTGGAGCTCACCCAGCACAATCAGGAGATGCAGTACATCAATGAACTGAATTCCTACCTGCAAGTTTGCTTATCCCTGGAAGAAACCCATTCCATCATCGAACATTACGCAAAGAAGATATTCGCGGATTACAGCGGCGTACTTTACTTGTTTGACGAGAATCACAGCATGGTTGAAACCGCAGCAAGATGGGGTGATGCCAGTTGCCTCTCGCAAGCCGTCATCTCGCAGGACGACTGCTGGGCCCTGCGCCAGGGCAAGGTGCACGTGGTTGATGGTAGCCATGACGGCATCGTCTGCAACCATATTCATGGCAGTTGCGAAGAAGGCTACGTCTGTGCGCCAGTGATTGCCCAAGGCGAAATGATAGGTGTGCTGTCAGTCACGCTGGGTGTTAAGAATGGCGCTGATGAAACGGGGAAATTACATACCTCCATAGAATCACGTGCACGGCTGATCGCCATGGCGGCAGACAACCTGGCTATGGCGCTGGTCAGCCTCAAGCTGCGCGAGGCGCTGCGTAGCCGCTCGGTGCGTGACCCGCTCACCAAGCTATTCAACCGCCGCTACCTGGAAGAAACGCTGGTCCGCGAATTATCCAACGGCAAGCGCACCAATCATCAATTGGGCATCATCATGATCGATATCGATCACTTCAAGAAATACAACGATACCCACGGCCACGATGCAGGTGATTTTGTCCTCACGGAAATTGCCGACCTGATCAGGTCAAAACTCAGGCTGGGTGATATCCCCTGCCGCTATGGTGGTGAAGAGCTGTTGCTGGTAATGCCCGGCGCATCAAAGGAAATCACTTCTGCCCGTGCAGAACTGCTGCGCGAGGCGATTGAGAAACACGAATTTTTTTATAAAGATAAAAGCCTCATGGGCGTCACCGCATCCTTCGGCGTTGCCGACTACCCCGCAGATGGAGACAGCGCGCCAACCTTGATCAAGGCCGCAGATTCGGCGCTCTATAAAGCCAAAGACTCAGGCCGTAACCGGGTAGTGCTGGCTTGATGGCAAGCCAATGACGCCAACTCTTTTGCTGGCAAGATGCAAAACCTTGGATAAATTATGGGCCTCTAAAATTTTAACTATAATTAAAACAATGTATTGCAGAACAATTTCCAAATTATGCACCTCGAAGGCGTTTCTTCGGCGCGTTTTGAGGCACCCACTTTACGTTAAGTATCAGAGCCAAATCGGAGCGGCATGGAAACATTACCAGTACATCTATTCAGAACCAGTTTTGGTCCGTTCATTACATTGCTAAATAAACATGAGATTAAATACCGAATGCGAGCTAATAGAACTGGTATCCCCATAGCTAATGGGGAAGTATTAGAAGTTATTAAAATTCTCAGCTCGGCTACTTTTTGGCCCTCATTAGCTGCCGTCATTGTAGCTTTCATCAAAAGTCGTAGTGGCCGCAAAGTTATCATTTCCACTAATGACAACACCGCCATTCAAGCGGAGGGGTTAAGCATCGAAAAAATTGAAGAACTGCTTCATATTGCTAAAAACATTTCAGCAATAGACACAAACCAAACTGAAAAAAGTGAACCTTGAGTTATATCTAAACCTAATAACTCATTATTCAAGCTCACCCCTTAATTCAAACGTTAGAGGGAATTTATGGAACGCGACCAGACATACGTTATCCCTCTAGATTACGGTGATCGGAAAAAAGAACGCGAATTTGTTCGTGCGATTCTCAATCGGTATGACCGTGACACGCTTGTTGGTGCCGTCCTGTTTGTAAACAACAATCCGTACTCGCTCCAGTCTTTTCTCTGCCTGAACTTCTGGAAAGATTCGGAGGATTTTGAGCGCTGGCTTAGCTTGAATTACCCAACAAAGGCCAGAGATTTCAGGTTCTTATTTTCCGAAATTGGAGATGCCGTATTTCAGAGAGGATTTAATATTATTGGGTTTACTGACGATTCGATGTTGGAAGTTCAAATGTCCGATGAAGCCAATGGCATTTACTTGTTTCCCTGTCGCGATGTAATGAACGAGAACTTCGGCAAACCAAACACGACAAGCACTTTATCGGTGTTTCTTTCCCACTCCAGCAGAGACAAGCCTTTTGTTGACTCCATTTTTGAAAAACTACACAAAAACGACATTCGCGCGTGGTATGACCGATACGAAATTCGTCTAGGTGACAGCATCACCGAAAGCATTAACTAAGGGTTGCGAAAGTGCCACCTCGGACTTCTTTTCTTCTCGAAGAATTTCCTTGATTCTCGATCTGGATGGCCGATGAACGAAGCCAACTATTTCTTTTCACAATGCATGAAAGAAAAAAAGAAAAAATTTATTGTAATAAATCTTGATCTCGATATTTCTGAGATGCCACCACTTATGCAAGACTATCTCTTCATTGACGTACGTAGCCCTGGCGCAGTTCAACAAATCGTTGATGCTATTGTTCATGAACAAAAATCCCTCTAACCCTAAATTAAAGGGGTCAGCTTCGATTATTTTTCTACCAAGCCAACTAAATAGCAAAAAGCCGGGCTAACCCGGCTTTCTTTATTTGAACACCCCATCAACCCTTAATCAAAACTAGCAGATTCCATTTGTCGCTGCTCAAGCTGCGACATGACCTGGCTGCGCTTTTCCGGCTGCATATCCCACCATTCGCGAATCTCTTCTATGGTGCGGTAACAGCCGTGGCAAAGACCATTGCTCTCATTCATGGCGCATACACCGATGCAAGGAGATTGGACGACTTCGGGGTTACTGCTCATTGCGCTACTCATAAAATACGGCTCAGAATAATTATCAGAGCTGTATTTTAACAGCGCCATCCTCTAAGCGTAAGTTTATCCAGCCACTATCTTAGTGTGCCAATATAGCGGCTGGCGTTGGCAGCGTCGTCTTCTTCCAGCTCATCCTCTGGCGGTGGCAGTTCCCTCATGATTTCCGGCATGATTGGAACAGGTTGAGCTAGTGGCGGCGCAGCCTTGCCAAAAATCAGCTCTTCCATCCGGTCCGCGTAGTGCGCCAACTCTTCCATGCCTTGCTGACGCGCAATTCTGATGACCTCTTTGGCATAATCGTCATTGTGTAGCAGCCATTCAACATCGATGACGCGGTTGAGCTTGCGCCTGAATGTAACGTATAGATGCGCTGCAATGGATAGTTTTTCTGATTCACTCATCAGGCAACCCTTTCAGCATGTTGAGAGAGATCCAACCCGTCTTGTTCATCTTCAGCCGAGACGCGCAGGCCGATAGTTGCATCTACCAGTATTAGAATGATCCATGTGGCAATCGCGCTGTAGACCAGGGTGGAGAATGCGCCTATGACTTGCATGGGAAGGTTCGCATCCACCCCACTGAGCGCCTTGTCTGCGAACACCCCTGTCAAAATAGCGCCTACCATCCCGCCCACACCGTGTATGCCGAATACGTCCAGTGAGTCATCAGCCCCTAGCATGCGTTTCAAGCCAGTCGCACCCCAGTAGCAGAAGAAACCAGCGGCGAGGCCAATCGCCAGGGCCCCATTAACGTTAACAAAACCAGATGCAGGGGTAATGGCAACCAAACCCGCTACAGCGCCAGAACAGGCTCCCAGCATGGTGGCATGAGACTTCCTGATCCACTCGACAGCCATCCAGGTTAAGGCTGCTGTGGCAGTGGCAATCTGCGTGACCAGCATAGCCATACCAGCGCGGCCATCGGAAGCAACCGCTGAGCCGGCGTTGAAACCGAACCAGCCCACCCACAGCAATGAGGCACCTATCATGGTGTAAACGAGGTTATAAGGTGGGAATGGCTCTCTGCCATAACCGCGCCTGGTACCGAGCATATAAGCGCAAACCAGGCCCGCCACACCAGCATTGATGTGCACTACCGTGCCGCCGGCAAAATCCAGCACACCTTGCGCAGCAAGCCAGCCACTCGGCTCCCACACTGCATGGGCAACAGGCGCATAAACAAGTATTGACCACAGAGTCATAAAAACCACCATGGCAGAAAACTTCATGCGCTCAGCGAAAGCCCCCGTGATAAGTGCCGGGGTAATAATTGCAAATGTGAGCTGGAACATGACGTATACCGACTCAGGAATGGTCGGTGCGATATGGCTCACAGTCAGCATGCTACTGGCTTTATCGTAGAACATACCACTTAGCATAAGACGATCAAGCCCGCCTATGTATTGAGTGGCGCCCGGCGTAAAGGCAAGGCTATAGCCTATGATCACCCAGATCACGGTTACCAGGCAGCAGATGGTGAAACTTTGCAATGCAGTGGACAGCACATTTTTCTTACGCACCATACCAGCGTAAAACAAGGCCAGACCTGGAATCGTCATCAGCAACACCAAGGCTGTGGATGACAGCATCCACGCGGTATCGCCAGCACTGATCTTATCGAAGCCGACTGCGAAAGGTGCGGTTGGCGGTGGCGGAGGTGCGGCCTCAACTGGCGCAGCTGGAGGTGCGGGCTCAGGTGTCGCTGCTACCGGAGCTTCAGCAGGCGGTGCAGTGCCATCTGCGGCGACTGGCATCTCTGCGCCAGCAGGAGCAGCTGGTGTTGCTGCATCTGCAGCAGGGGCAACCGGTGTTACCACCGATTGCGCTGTAGAAGTGGGCTGCACAACAGATGGCTGGGCTTGCTGAGTGGTCTCCGCAGCGACGTTCAGAGAAAATAGTGCGGAAATCACCAGGGCTGATGCGGCCAGTTGCAATCCCCATTTACGATTACTATTTTTACACCAATTCATACTATCCCCGCAGACTTGAAATTACTCTTGAAATTGATTGATCATTTATTTGGTATTAGCTACGGCTATTATTGGAGCTAGCCATCCAAACATCTCTGACTTGCCTTTACAACAACTTCTGACTGCATCTTTCATATTGAGTCTAGCAATTGACATGCCAGCACTACTTCGCAAAAAATTCGCGTGGTGAATAGGTAGTACCAGCTTGGGTTTTTGCTGCTTCACCAATCGCATTCTTGACGATACGGGCTGCAATTTCATTGCCCAGGGTTTCCTTCATCCACATCGTCAAGTGATGCATCAATGTCTTTAACTGACCCGCTCTGTAAGGTCGTGTTTGTACAGTAATGCCACTATTAATCAGCTTGATGACCTGTTCTTGTTGCGCTGGTGACCAGGGCAGGTTATCTATCACCCCCAGCAAGAATTCCCGGCAAAAACCTGCCTGCTCGGCATCATGCTGCGCCAGCTCATCCAGCAGTGTCAGTAGCAAGGGCTGGAAAGTGGCAAACTCCGGTGTAGTGACTTCTTGTTCCGACGAGGGCTCCGCAACAAGTTCTTCCATCTCTACGTTATTGACCTCAACCAAGGCTACCGGCGCGGCTGGTGCAGTGCTTTTGGCTTCTTTACTCAATAACGCACGGCTCATTGCCTGCACTAATTCGCGCTGGCGACCGCTCTTGCCATAGGTTTCGCACACTTCACGGGCAAACAGATTCAGCCCGCTGAATACCGAGGCGGATGCACCGAAATTCTGTGCCCAGACATCCGCTGCACTATCGGCTTCTTCCTCAGTTAACACTGTGCACAAAGCCAGATGAATTGCGCGTTTCTGGCGTTGTAGATCAGGGCTTGCGGCAACTTCTAGTTGATTTTGCATAGATGCTCTAAATAAATAATTTAAGGTTTTTTACTTAACTTGCGGCATATGCTTAATTGTTATTGCACAAACAAATGGCGTGAGCCTCAAATTGGTGCATATCAATGGAGCATGATTACCACTACTATTTGCCACACCATATAACTCGGCTATGACGGGGCTTTATAGCTTGCCAGTCAGGCTTTTGTTATCTGTTCATGATGGATTGAGCAAAACGTATGCCAAGGCATAAACGCAGAAAAATCTGGAGGGATTGGGAATAGAAAGACGAAAGCATTGCGGCTGCATGACAGACAGAAGTCCATCACGCAGCCGCAGGGGAATCAGCTGGAGAAGCTGGCTGTTAGCTTAACTTGCCATGACACTGTTTATATTTCTTGCCGGAACCACATGGGCAGGGATCATTACGACCCACCTTGATACCTTCACGTTCAAATGGCATTGCTGCCGCCTCTGATTCTGCAGGAGCAGTACCAAGCGCTTCATCGTAGTCAGCATGTTGATATCGCACATTTTCCGGTTCAGCTGGTTTTTCCACCGACTCAACATCAGCCTCACTCTTAACCTTTACCAGCATAGTGATATTGGTGACTTCACGTTTCACCATATCCAGCAGGGCAGCAAACAACTCGAATGCCTCGCGTTTGTATTCCTGCTTGGGATTTTTCTGCGCATATGAGCGCAAATGGATGCCCTGGCGCAAATGATCGAGTGCTGCAAGGTGCTCACGCCAATGGTTATCCAGACTTTGCAGCATGATTGCACGCTCGAACTGGCGGATAACCTCGCTCGTTGCATAATCCTCCTTGGCTTGATATGCAGCATTAGCCGTATCAAGTATGCGTTCACGCAAGGTCTCTTCATGCAGGTCCGGATTCTCTTCCAGCATTTTCTGCAATGGCATTTCAATGCCGATGTCTGCGGCCAAAGCTTTTTCCAAGCCGGGCACATCCCATTGCTCTTCAACACTACCAGGCGGAATGTGGAGCGCAAAAGTATCGTTAATAACATCAATGCGCATCGCAAGAATTGTTTCGCCTACATCTGTGGCCTCAAGCAATTCATTACGCTGCTGGTAAATCACCTTACGCTGGTCGTTGGCGACATCATCGTATTCCAGCAATTGCTTACGTATATCAAAATTGCGACCTTCCACCTTGCGCTGGGCATTCTCAATTGCTCGTGTTACCCAGGGATGCTCAATAGCTTCGCCCTCGGGCATCTTGAGACGCTCCATAATCGCAGCAACACGGTCTGAGGCAAAAATACGCAGCAACTGGTCATCCAGTGACAGATAGAAACGGCTCGAACCAGGGTCGCCCTGACGACCGGAACGACCGCGCAACTGATTATCTACACGGCGCGATTCATGGCGCTCAGTGCCGATAATATGCAGACCGCCAGCAGCCACTACCACATCGTGCTGCTTTTGCCATTCGGCTTTAATCACTGCGACTTGGGCTTCTTTTTCTGCATCTGACAAACTGGGGTTATTTCGTACTTCTGCGATTTGCGGCTCTGGGTTACCGCCAAGCACGATATCGGTACCACGACCTGCCATATTGGTGGCAATGGTAATCACTCCCGGACGACCCGCCTGCACAATGATTTGTGCTTCACGTTCATGCTGCTTGGCATTCAGTACCTGATGCTCGAGCTTTGCCTTATTAAGCAGGTTAGCAATCAGCTCAGAATTCTCGATCGAGGTAGTACCGACCAGCACTGGCTGACCGCGACTCTGGCAATCCTGAATATCAAGGATGACTGCCTGGTACTTTTCACCTGCGGTACGATAGACCTGATCCATCTGATCCTTACGCACCATATCGCGATGCGTAGGTACAACTACCGTCTCCAGACCGTAAATCTGGTTGAACTCGTAGGCTTCGGTATCTGCCGTACCGGTCATGCCGGACAGTTTGCTGTACATACGGAAGAAGTTCTGGAAGGTGATAGATGCCAGTGTCTGGTTTTCTTTCTGGATTGGCACCCCTTCCTTGGCTTCAACGGCTTGGTGCAAGCCATCAGACCAACGACGCCCAGACATCATACGGCCGGTAAATTCATCAACGATAATAACTTCGTTATCTTTCACCACATACTGCTGATCGCGGTGGAACAGCGATTGCGCGCGTAGCGCAGCATACATATGATGCACCAGCGTAATGCTGGCAGCGTCATACAGACTTGTACCTTCTGATAGCAGGCCGGCTTCCGCCAGCAACGCTTCTGCGTGTTCGTGACCTTGTTCGGATAGCAGTACCTGATGTGACTTCTCATCTACCCAATAGTCGCCTTCGCCTTCTTCTTCCTTCTGGCGAGTAAGCTGGGCAGCGATGCCATCCATGCGCACATACAGCTCAATACTATCGTCGGCTTGGCCTGAAATAATCAACGGTGTACGTGCTTCGTCAATCAGGATGGAGTCAACTTCGTCTATCAGGGCATAGCTCAAGCCGCGTTGCACGCGCTGGTCAGCAGTGTAGACCATGTTATCGCGCAGATAATCGAAACCAAATTCGTTATTAGTTCCGTAGGTAATGTCGGCGGCATAGGCTTTTTGCTTATCATCATGCTGCATTTGCGACAGGTTGATACCTACTGTCAGGCCGAGGAAATTGTATAGGCGCGACATCCATTCAGCATCACGCTTGGCCAGGTAATCATTGACCGTCACTACATGCACACCCTTGCCAGTGAGCGAATTGAGATATGCGGGCAGCGTTGCGACCAGGGTTTTACCTTCACCTGTACGCATTTCAGCAATCTTGCCTGCGTGCAGCACCATGCCGCCGATAAGCTGTACATCAAAGTGACGCATCTCCAATACACGGCGACCGCCTTCACGAACCACGGCAAAAGCCTCAGGCAATAATTGGTCAAGCGTTTCGCCATCCTGGTAACGCTTTTTGAATTCTTCTGTCTTGGCACGCAGCTGATCATCACTGAGCGCTTGCATGCTACTTTCAAGACCATTGATAACGCGAACAATCTGTGAGTATTGCTTTACCAATCGCTCATTGCGACTGCCGAATAATTTCTTGAACACCTTGGATAACATGAAGTGACACCGACTTTCCGCAATGGCGGAAACCTCTAGGTTGACATGGATAAATTAAATGAGATTAATCTGGAAATAAGCTAATTTGAAATCAAAATTCTCTGTTGCGCTTAAAAATATGTCCTGCTAAAACTAACCAGCTCGTGACTGCAAATACTTACGTGGATCCAGTGCTGCCCCGTTCAGGCGCACCTCAAAATGCAAGTGTGCGCCGGTTGAACGGCCGGTGCTGCCCACTCTACCTATCAACTGGCCTTTCTCTACCCGGTCACCCGCTTTCACCAACATCTGCGAGGTATGGGCATAACGCGTTTCCAGGCCAGAACCGTGATCAATCTTGATGATTTTACCATAATCAGGAGTCTGCTCCGCACTGGTCACAATGCCTCCAGCAGCGGCATAAATCGGCGTACCTATTTCAGCCATGAAATCCAAGCCTTCATGAAACGCCATCTTCCCAGTAAAGGGGTCTACTCTCCAGCCATAGCTTGATGAGTTATAGCCTACTTGCACCGGTGCACTGCTAGGCAAGGTATCCTTTTGCAGGCTCTGTTGCAATAACACCGCCTCCAACACACTCAACCTGTCACTACGACGCTCTAACTCAGTCGCAAGTTCAGCGATTTTCTGTTTAAGCTGTTCTTCATTCAGACTGTAAGCCGCAACTTCCGGACCGCCTCGCCCTGGCGCCTGGTCCTTTTCCATCCCCTGCTCTAGGTCCTTCTCTTTTACTCCGGCAAGCTTTGCCAAACGATCACTCAAGGCATCCAGACGCATCACGCGCGCCTGTATTTCGCCTAATTGGAGTGCCAAGGCATCAAGATGTTCCTGTGTGTTGTGCAGCGAGAAATGCAAAGGGGATGGCAAGAGGTTCTGAACGCCGTGGTGCTGGTCGTCACCCTGTGGCAGAATGAGTGCCAGAGTCAGCATGACTGGCAGCACAATCAGCAAAACCAAAAGCAGCACCCCCTGGCGCAGACTCAAAGTTTTTGCTTTCGCCATATTATTAGAGACGAAAATGATATTCATGCAATTCCCCTTTTTGCGAGGTTCCCGGCATGCGGCGTTTCAGCGCGCTATTTAAGGACAATGCCGAGTTAGTGGCCTTATCAGGCCATGCGGACAGTTTGACTGTCTCGCAAAAAATCTGGGATGCCACAGTGCCCGAACCTCTCAGACAATATACCCAAGCAGGCACCCTCAAACACAAGCGACTGACGGTTTACGCCAGCAATGGCGCGGTGGCAGCTAAAATTAAATTATTGTTGCCTAGCTTATTGAACAAGTTACAAAAGCAAGGGCTTGAAGTTACTTCAATTCGCGTAGAAGTGCAAGTCAAATCTCATCCACCCAAGCCTGCCAAAACAATACGCAGCATCAGCCCGCAAGCCGCATCCAGCCTGGGGCTGCTGGCAGATGAATTAAGCGGGACGGCGCTGGGCGAGGCACTAAGCAGGCTATCGAAACATCGCTGATAACGCGCTATATTTTTATCTTTAAGAAGCCGTAAATGAATCCAGAATTCCTGCTTTACCTGGCTGCGGGTGCCGCAGCTGGCATACTATCTGGCCTATTTGGCGTTGGTGGCGGTCTCATTATCGTATCCATACTGACACTCGCCTTCTCCGCGCTGGGATTTGCGGAAGCGAATATCATGCACCTGGCTTTGGGTACGTCCCTCGCGACCATCGTGCTGACTTCCATCTCATCTGCACGTGCGCATCATCGTTTGGGAAATGTGAATTGGCAAGTAGTCCAGCAGATAACGCCGGGGATTATCATCGGCACCCTGCTCGGCGCGATACTCGCTGCACATCTCAATAGCCTGTGGCTTAAAGGCGTATTTGCTGTGTTTGTGTTTGGGGTCGCAACCCAGTTATTGCTGAATATCAAACCCGCCCCACATCGCAACCTGCCACGACCTTTGCTCGTAAGTCTGATGGGAGCAATCATAGGCGTGGTTTCCAGTCTTGTAGGTATCGGCGGCGGCACGCTATCAGTGCCTTTCCTGATCCATTGCAATACCGATACCCGTCACGCGATAGGTACCTCAGCTGCTATCGGCCTGCCGATCGCCGTCGCTGGCACAGTAGGCTACATCTACACAGGTGTTGGCGTAGGGCAGCTACCTCCATTGAGCCTGGGTTTCGTTTACCTGCCGGCATTTGCTGGTATCGCTATTACCAGCATGGCCACTGCACCATTTGGCGCAGCATTGGCTCAACGCTTACCAGTGCCCACTCTTAAGCGTTTGTTCGCCTTGTTGCTGTATATCGTTGGCGCCAAGATGTTGTGGGGAATGTTTTGAGTATGGAAATCAATAGTGAATTCGTGATAGAGGTCGATCAGTTAAGCAAAACATTCGATCAGGTCGCTGCCGTGGATAGCATTAGCTTCCGCGTGAGGCGCGGCGTGACTACTGCATTGCTGGGCGGCAATGGTGCTGGCAAAACCACCACACTAGCAATGCTGCTGGGCTTGCTATTACCTAGCACTGGGCACATCTCAATTTTTGGCGAGGACATGCTGCAGCAACGCTATCGATTGCTGCATCGCATGAACTTTTCCTCGCCTTATGTTGACTTGCCACAGCGCCTGACCGTAAGACAGAATCTTACGGTATATGGCCATCTGTATCGCCTGCCAAAGCTCAAAGATCGCATCCAGCAGCTAGCGATAGAGCTCGATTTGAGCGAGCTGTTAGATAGGCGCTATGGCCGCCTTTCGGCCGGGCAAAAAACGCGTGTCTCGCTGGCGAAATCGCTACTCAACGAGCCTGAACTATTGCTACTTGATGAACCCACCGCCTCGCTTGATCCAGATACCGCAGACTCTATCCGCACGCATCTTGAGCGCTACCAGCAACGCACTGGCGCCAGCATTCTACTAGCCTCACATAACATGAGTGAGGTTGAGCGCATGTGTACGGATGTCGTCATGATGCGACGTGGAAAGATAGTAGACAGCGGCTCGCCCGATGACTTGATTGCGCGCTACGGTCGTAACAGCATGGAAGAGGTATTCATTGATATTGCACGCAATCACGAGGGGAATACCTGATGGCGACTACAGATATCAACTTCTCACCGCGTCGCGTAGGAGCTTTGCTGTTGCGCCACCTCTACCTCATGGGCGCATCCTGGCCGCGCCTCCTGGAAATGGTCTATTGGCCTACGGTACAGATGATCCTGTGGGGCTTCATCACATTATTTCTCGCTACCAACAGCAGCTACATCGCCCAAGCGACAGGCATACTGCTGTCGTCGGTGCTTCTGTGGGATGTTCTGTTTCGCGGCCAACTGGGGGTAGCGCTAGTTTTCCTGGAGGAAATCTATTCACGTAACCTGGGTCACTTGTTCGTCAGCCCGTTACGCCCCAGCGAAATGATTACAGGACTGGTGCTACTAAGCTTGCTGCGCACACTGATTGGAGTTGGCGGCGCTGTACTGGTGGCCATCCCGCTCTTTCACTACAACATCTTTGATATGGGGCTGCCGCTGATTGCCTTCTTCCTTAACCTGGTCGTCATGTCGTGGGGCATAGGGCTGGTAATTGCTGGCCTGCTACTACGCTTTGGGCTCGGGGCAGAAAGCATTGCCTGGGCTGCCATCTTTGCGCTGCAGCCAATCAGCGCCGTGTTTTACCCTGTTGCCACCCTGCCAAACTGGTTACAGCCTGTGGCCTGGACATTGCCTGCCAGCCATATATTCGAAGGTATGCGCGAATTGCTATTGCAGCACAGCTTTAACAGCGCACATTTAATAACGGCTTGTTTGCTTAATATCATATGGCTGGGGGTGGGCATTGCTACCTTCCTTGCTTTCTTCCGCGCAGCACGGCGACGCGGCCTACTGCTGCAAGTAGGTGAGTAATCGGGTGTCCATTAAAGAAAAAGCCTGCCGGGTTTCCCACAGCAGGCTTTGCAAAACATCAACTGATTACAGAATCGGGATAATCAGCAGAGCTACAATGTTGATGATCTTGATC
Source organism: Methylophilaceae bacterium (assembly GCA_036560445.1). Classification (GTDB taxonomy): domain Bacteria; phylum Pseudomonadota; class Gammaproteobacteria; order Burkholderiales; family Methylophilaceae; genus DATBRG01. Next base: position 4,897 of record DATBRG010000002.1, on the reverse strand, counting down.
AGCGGGTTAACTGCCGGACCGGCAGTATCCTTGTAAGGGTCGCCTACCGTATCGCCAGTCACCGCAGCCTTGTGCGCTTCTGAGCCCTTGCCACCGTGGTTACCATCTTCGATGTATTTCTTGGCGTTATCCCAGGCACCACCACCGGTGGTCATGGAAATAGCCACGAACAGGCCAGTAACGATGGTACCGATCAGCATGCCACCCAGCGCCTGAGCACCGAGGAAGTAACCGACCAGGATTGGCGCTAATACAGGCAACAGGGAGGGAACAATCATCTCCTTGATTGCAGCCTTGGTCAGCAAATCCACTGCCTGTGAATAGTCAGGCTTGGCAGTGCCTTCCATGATGCCGGGGATTTCCTTGAACTGGCGGCGAACTTCTACCACCACTGAAGCCGCTGCACGGCCAACCGCTTCCATCGCCATGGCACCGAACAGGTAAGGAATCATGCCGCCAATGAAGAGCCCAATAATGACCATGTGATTAGATAAATCAAACGTGGTCGTACCACCGCTATGCGCACTTAGCTCATGGGTAAAGTCAGCAAAAAGCACCAGCGCGGCCAAACCGGCAGAGCCAATGGCATAACCCTTGGTTACCGCCTTGGTGGTATTGCCTACTGCGTCAAGCGGGTCGGTGATGTTACGAATTTCCGGTGGCAGGTGTGCCATTTCAGCGATACCGCCAGCGTTATCGGTAATCGGGCCATAAGCGTCCAGTGCAACGATAATACCGGCCATGGAAAGCATAGCAGTCGCGGCGACAGCAATCCCATACAAACCTGCCAGATGATGTGCGCCCAATATCCCTAGGCAGATGACCAGCACAGGTGCGGCGGTAGCCTTCATCGATATGCCCAGGCCAGCAATCATGTTAGTAGCATGGCCAGTAGTACAGGCTTGTGCGATATGGCGTACAGGGCCATATTCTGTTGCTGTGTAGTACTCGGTAATGACCACCATAGCGGCGGTTACGACCAGGCCAATAAGCGATGACAGGAAAATATTCATGGCCGAGATAGCAGCGCCATCAATGACAACATTTGCCATCATGTGGTTAGTCACAAAATAGAATGCAATGGCAGAGAGGCCGCCGGCAACGGCCAGGCCACGATACAGCGCGTTCATGACCTTGCCGCCTTCCCGGGCTGAAACAAAGTAAGTACTGATGATGGAGGCGATAATGGAAACCCCACCCAATACCAGCGGATAAGCCAACGCATTGGCCGAGCCCGGCATCAACAAGGCGCCTAGCAGCATGGTGGCGATGATGGTCACAGCATAAGTCTCAAACAAGTCAGCCGCCATACCCGCACAATCGCCCACATTGTCACCAACATTATCTGCAATGACTGCCGGGTTACGTGGGTCGTCCTCGGGGATGCCAGCTTCCACCTTGCCGACCAGATCGGCGCCGACGTCAGCACCCTTGGTAAAGATGCCGCCACCAAGACGCGCGAAAATAGAGATCAATGAGCTACCAAAAGCCAGCCCAACCAGTGGTGCTGTATTCACAGCAGCGCCCTCTGGCGTGGTGCAGACCAGATATGCGTAATAACCAGCAACGCCAAGCAGGCCTAAGCCAACCACCAGCATGCCAGTAATGGCACCGCCGCGGAAAGCCACCTGCAAGGCCGCATTAATACCGCCATGAGCAGCTTGAGCGGTGCGCAGGTTGGAGCGTACCGATATATTCATGCCTATGTACCCAGCTGCAGCAGAAAGCATGGCACCGATGGCAAACCCGATAGCGGACAGATGTCCCAAACCTACCCAGATTGCGATGAACAGAATGACACCGACGATGCCGATGGTGGTGTATTGACGATTAAGATAGGCAGAAGCGCCTTCCTGAATGGCCGCAGCGATTTCACGCATGCGGTCGTTACCAGTTGGTTGCGCCAGCACCCACTTGATGGTGACGCCCCCGTATATCAGCGCGATGACTGCACACGCCAATGCAAACATAAGACTTTGCGACATCAAATTTCTCCCCACAATACTTATAAGGCCGAAATAATGGGCCAGCCCGTGAACCCAATCACCGAAAGCTATAGACCAAAGCAAAAAACTTACTGCAGATACATGGCAAGAGGAGTATTTATTACTTCAGAAAAGTATCTAAATTACACACGCCGCGTTGAAGCTTACCGTAAAAATTCCGCTTGCGGAAGCAGCATAAATATATGCCAGACTCTTGATTGCTGGCGCTCGACGGGGAGGTCTTATATAGGTGTTGAAGCAAAACTAGATGACTTGCGAACTAAAATCAGCACCATAAAATAAAACAGCCACGCTATAAACTGCGTGGCTGCTAATGTATCAGGATATATGTACTGATTAGAATGCCGGCTTGTGCTCTATCTCTTCGTAACGCCTGACGCCAGACAGTATCTCTTCACGCGCTTCTTCCAGGCCAAACCAGCCATCAATCTTGACCCACTTGCCTTCATCGAGATCTTTATAGTGCTCGAAGAAATGGGAAATGATATTCAGGCGCCAAGCGGAAATATCACTGTAACTATTGAGGTGTGTATACAAGCCACACACCTTATTCACGGGCACCGCCAACACCTTAGCGTCCGGGCCGGCTTCATCAGTCATCTTGAGCATACCCAATGGACGGCAGCGTACAACCACACCGGGAATCAAGGGCACTGGGGTAATCACCAACACATCAACCGGGTCACCGTCTTCTGACAGTGTGTGCGGGATATAGCCGTAGTTGCAAGGATACTGCATGGCAGTACCCATAAAACGATCAACGAAGATGGCGCCGCTTTCCTTATCTACTTCATATTTGACCGGGTCGCCCTGCCATGGAATCTCGATGACGACATTAAAATCATTGGGTATATCTTTGCCAGTGGGCACGTTCATTAAAGCCATGGTAAATCCTTAAACTTATAGAAAAAAATAAAATACTTCCGAAAGCCGGTACTTAGACCAACGATACGAAACTCGAGGTATTCTGGTCATGCGCAGATAAAGCACCCTTGTCGATATCAAAATACCAGCCATGCAGATTTAGCTTACCTTCGCTGACGGCCTGCCTGACCCAGGGGAATGTGCGTAGATTTTCCAGTGAAACCAGAATGCTCGCCTTTTCACAGGCACATAGTTGCTCATTTTCTGAGGCGTGCGGGAGCTCTTTGAGTACACTTTGGCGAGCATTTTGCGCGATGTTTACCCATGACTGGATGAACTCACTACGCTCGCCTTCCGGCATGCCGCTGACCAGGCTTTTGATACCGCCACAATGTTGGTGGCCGAGCACGATAACATGCTCCACTTTCAAGTAGCGTACAGCGAATTCCAACGCGGCACTCACCCCGTGATAGCCGCCACCAATCTCATAAGGCGGAACCAGATTGGCCACATTACGAATCACGAACAGGTCGCCCGGCTTACTATCCATGATGATGGCGGGATCGACACGGGAATCCGAGCAGGCAATCACCAATGTGTTGGGATTTTGCCCCTGGCTCAGTTCTGCAAATAATTGTTCACGTTTGTCGCCAACAAAATAATTGTCGCGGAAACGTTTGTAACCTTCGATTAGCTTATTGATTTCAGTCATTGTCGGCTCACTCATTCATTACTTGGTTTGTCTATGGTTGTTGTCATCTGATCAACGATTAGGAATCGGGGCGGCCAAATCAGCCAGATTTCACTTACTGCTTGATGCAATGCTTAACACCAGTATTTTGAATTTACGAACAGGATATTGCCTCTGGGCAATAGCGGATTTATCAACTTCCCCGAAAACTTCTTAGCCGTAATTATACATCCCTTACGGCCTAAGACTAACGATTACCGCCGATCAATCATCAGCTACCAAAAGCGCGCATCTATCATCCGTCGCTTCATTGGCTGCTTTACAGATCGCAATAAACTGCTCTTTATTTAATGAGGCCGCGCCCACTAACGCACCATCGACATCAGGCATACAAAATAGCTGCAGGACATTTTTTGCGTTGACACTACCGCCATAAAGAATGCGAATCTCTGCTCCTAACTTGGCATCCAGAGCCGCAATCTGGCTGCGCAGGTACCCCAGTATGGATTGCACATGCTCAGGCGTGGCAGCTTGCCCAGTACCTATCGCCCATACCGGCTCGTAAGCCAGCACACCCTTGGCGAGCCCTTCTACACCGACATGCTCTACGATTGCACTCAACTGTTTGTAGGTAACTTTATGAGTCTCTCCCGCCATATATTCATCACGCGTATCACCGACACAATAAATCGGCTTGAGACCAGCCCTGATAGCAGTCTCGTAACGTTGTGCTGAAGTAATATCTGTCTCGTAACCCCAGGCACGTCGCTCAGAATGGCCAATAATGGTGTACTGGCAACCAAACTCCAGCAGCATGCTGGCAGATACCGACCCCGTATGAGCGCCAAGCGTAAATCTGCTCATGTGCTGGTCGCCCCAGGCGATATGACTGCCCGAGAGCATGGCTTGTACCTGATACAGATAAGGATGCGGTACGCAAACGACATAATCCGCATTTTTGAAATCCCGCGTTTGCGCCAGCAACTCACGCAGGAACAACTGATTGGCAGGAATGCTGCCATGCATCTTGCGGTTTGCCACTACCATCTTGCGTCTCATGGTCAGATTTAAGCGCTATCGATCAATTGACGATGGCAACTAGTTCGCCATTTTTATAGCGCTCTGCCATCCGGTCGCAGGAAATTGCTTTGATACTGGATGCGTGCCCAGCAGAGCCAAATGCCTCATAGCGTGCTTTGCAAATTTCTTTCATAGCCTTGGTCGCTACCAGCAAAAATTTACGTGGATCTAGTTCACGGCGGTTATCCGGCTGCATGATGAATTTGCGCACCGCCCCAGTAAAAGCCATGCGCAGGTCAGTGTCGATATTCACCTT
>DATBRG010000001.1:0-94630 GCA_036560445.1 Methylophilaceae bacterium | reverse complement strand
GGATCAATTGGCCATGTTGACGATGAAGGTGTGACTATCGTTGCAGGTACGGGTACAACTCTTGATATCCGTGACTCAGGCGGCTCACAGCTTGGAAATCAGTATACTCAGGCGTTCCTTGGAACATCTGGAATCGACATCGCTACTGGCACTGCAGGTAACGACTATATCAACCTTGGTCTCGGGAACGATGTCGCGACTGGTGGTGCAGGTAATGATTATATCGATGGCGGAGCCGGTAACAACCTACTAACTGGCGGTATAGGTGATGATACGATCATCGGAGGTGCCGGCAATGATTCGATTGTCTCTGGTGTTACTGTACTTGGTACCGGTCAAACTGATAACGACAACGTAGCTGCTGGAGAAGGTAATAACGTTGTTACTACGGGCATCGGTAATGACTCTATTACTGCAGGTGCAGGTAACGATGTGATTACCTCGGGTGTTACTGCGCTGGCTACTGGCCAGAGCGATAACGATACCGTTGATGCAGGGGGTGGTAATAATACTATCGTCACAGGTCTTGGTAATGATTCCATCACGGCAGGCGGCGGTAATGATGTGATTGTCTCTGGTGGTACTGCACTTGGTACTGGCCAGACTGACAATGACACTGTGGACGCCGGAGCTGGTAATAACAATATTACTACTGGTATAGGTGACGATCACGTTACCTCTCTCGGCGGTAACGATATCATCAATACTGGTGTGTCAGGCCTTGGTTTAGGGCAGTCTGATAACGATTTTGTTGATGCTGGCGATGGTAAGAATATCGTTACTACAGGTATCGGTAACGACACTATTACGACCGGGTCTGGTAATGACACCATCGTATCTGGCGTCTCGATATTTAAGACAGGTCAGAGTGATGATGACTTGGTGAATGCTGGTGATGGTAACAACTCCGTTAGCACTGGTGCGGGTAATGACACTATTACATCAGGTGCAGGTCGAGACACCATTGATGCTGGTATCGGTGATGACTCAGTGAATGCCGGAGGCAATGCAGACTCGGTATTGGGTGGTACTGGAAATGATACCCTGATAGGTGGCGAAGGCCGTGACACGCTAAATGGCGGTACTGGCAATGACTCGCTGGAAGGGGACTCAGGTAACGATACCCTCATAGGTGGCGACGGTAACGATACCTTGTGGGGCGGCACCGGTAGTGACTTGTTGACTGGCGGTAAAGGCGATGACCACTTCATCATCGGCGATGATGGTACGGGTATTGATGTCATTACCGACTTCTCAACGACGACTACCAAGGTTGGTGCGGTAACCACGACAACTAGTGATACGTTACAAATCACTGGACATGATGGTGGTGATGGCTTTACTACTGCTGACTTCGAGGCTTCTGGCTTCCCAGATCCATCAATTCCAGGTGTATTCATCAGCTTTAATGATGGAGGTAGCGTGCTGTTGAAGGGTGTTCTTTTGGCAGATCTAGTCTTTGATGACGCTACTAACACCTTTAGTATATTGAAGAACGGTAATGTTGATGGTCATAGCATCCCATCAGCGGATGACACAACAACATAATTAATCAATGCAAGTAATAAAGCCTACAGCTTCGGCTGTAGGCTTTTTTTATTTCTGCGATAATAAAAACATGAAATTTCTATTTATTCATCAGAACTATCCTGGCCAATTCAAGCACCTTGCTTCTGCGATGGCGGTCATGCCTGAGCATAAGGTGTTCGCGCTCGTGGATGAGAAGAATCGGCATGAGATAGCCGATCAGCCCAATCTATGGGTAATTAGCTATGCCACACCTAACGGGGCATCAAAAGAGACGCATAGGTATCTACATACCTATGAGGGTGCGATCAGGCGCGGGCAGCAAACTGCCAAAGTTGCCCTAGAGCTTAAAAATAAAGGATTCGAGCCCGATATTATTTGTGTGCATGCGGGCTGGGGAGAAGCTCTGTTCCTAAAAGAGGTTTTCCCGAAGGCAACTATCGTTGGGTACTTTGAGTATTTCTACCGCGCTGAGGGCGCAGATGTTGGATTTGATAGCGAATACTATGAATATAACTTGGATGACATCTGCCGCATCAAGATTCGCAACTCACACCATTTATTGTCTCTGGAAAGTTGCGATTGGGGTATAACCCCCACTCTTTGGCAGGCCAATCAGCTTCCTAGTGCTTACCATCCAAAAATCAGCATTATTCATGAAGGTATTGATACGGATAATGTTAAGCCGAATCCGGAGGCTAGTTTTAAAGTACAACAGGGGCCACGGCTAACGGCGGATGACAAGGTCATCACTTTTGTAAACCGTAATCTCGAGCCTTATCGCGGGTTCCACATTTTTATGCGGGCTTTACCAAAGATATTGGAGCAGTGCCCAGACGTCCATGTCGTGCTGGTTGGGGAAGATAACGTCAGTTATGGGCCATTGCCAAAAGAGGGCGGCAGCTGGCGCAAAAAGATGATGGCGGAGGTGGGCGACAAGCTTGATATGCGACGTGTACATTTCGTTGGGAAAGTGCCCTATGATCGTTACCTTAGTTTGTTACAGATATCCTCAGCGCATGTCTACCTTACTTATCCATTTGTTTTATCTTGGTCCATGCTCGAAGCGATGGCCGCAGGCTGTATTGTCATTGCCTCTGATACGCCCCCAGTGAAAGAAGTCGTACAGCATGAATATGACGGATTATTGGTTGATTTCTTTGATCATGATGCGCTGGCCAAGATGACTATAGATGTCGTTAATCATCCTGATAAATACCAGTTTCTGCGTGAGCAGGCGCGTACGACTATTATCGAACGCTATGATCTGAAACGCGTTTGTTTGCCGCAACAAATTAGCCTGCTGAATGAACTACCTGGCAAACTCGCGGGGATTTCATAAAACAGTTTTCTGCTTATTCTTCAACTTGCTTGATGGTCATCGTGCCTTTGTAAAGCCGTACATCCATACGGCTTAAGAACGACATGCCCAAAAGCACATCTCCCGAGAGCCCAGGGGCAATTGTCGCCGCTACATCTTTAGCTTCTACGCCGCCTAATTTCACGCTTGATAGCCTGGTTTCATAAGCGATGCTATCGCCATTGGCTGTAGTGGTGCGTATAGCGTCGTGGCTATGCAAACCTAGTTTATCTGCTAATCTTTGCGAGATGGCGACACCCGTAGCCCCTGTGTCGACTAGGACATCGACCTGCATACCGTTGATGTATGCCTGGGCCCGATAATGGCCATCTAAGCCGCGTTGCAGCTCCACCACTCTGTTTTCGCCGAGCACACTAGCTTTATTGGGATTAAGCAGGCCATCCATGAGATAGAAAATGCTCCCAGCAAGCGTAAGCCAGACTAATGCCAGAATAAAGGTATTTTTTGACATGGTATTTACTACATTAGAAAGGCAATTTCGCCTCTGGTGCAGCTGCCAGAATCAATTGCCGAAAAGCCTCCTGAATACGTTTAAGCGCCGCCTCGCTATCAGCCTCAAAACGCAGTACTACCACGGGCGTGGTATTGGATGGTCGCATGAGGCCAAATCCATCCGGGTATTCAACGCGGAGGCCATCAGTGGTGATTACCTCAGTCGCCCCTTCAAATTTCGCTGTTGCTTGCAGATGTGCGATGAGTGCATGCGGTTCGCCTTCACGCATATTGATATGCTGCTCAGGGGTGCTAATGCTGTCTGGCAGGCTGTTCAAGATAGCGGAAGGGGAAGGAGAGCGGCTCAGAATTTCCAGCAAGCGCGCGCCGGAGTAGAGGCCATCATCAAAGCCATACCAGCGACGGCCCTTTTGCGATGCATTGCCTCCATAGGAGTCATTGAAAAACACATGACCACTCATTTCACCGGCCAATGCGGCATCGGTTTCCTTGATCTTGGCTTTGACCAGTGAGTGGCCGGTTTTCCACAGTAGCGGCTTGCCACCACGGGCCTTGATCCAAGGTGCTAGATTACGTGTGGATTTCACGTCGTAAATAATGGTCGCACCTGGCTGGCTCTTTAGAACATCTTCTGCGAACAGCAATAGTTGACGGTCTGGGTAGATGATATTGCCATCCTTGGTGACTACGCCGAGACGATCGCCATCGCCATCAAAGGCGAGGCCTATTTCAGCGTTGCCGGTTTTTAATGCATTAATCAGGTCGCTGAGGTTTTCTGGTACTGATGGATCAGGGTGGTGATTAGGGAAGCGCCCATCCACTTCGCAGAACAGTTCTTCAACTTCGCATCCTAATGTCTGGTATAGCTTCTTGGCATAGGCCCCAGCAACACCATTGCCACAATCGACCGCGATCTTCATGGGCCTGGCGAGTGTTATATCGCTAGCGATACGCTGGATGTAATCAGGGGTGATATCGTAACTGCTTTCCGAGCCATGACCTTCAAACAGCTGGTTGTCTTCAATACGCTGGCGCAGACTTTGTATGGTCTCACCAGATAAGGTTTCGCCAGCAAGTACCATCTTGAGGCCATTGTAATCAGGCGGGTTGTGGCTTCCAGTGACCATTACTCCGCAATTGGTACCAAGATGGCAAGCCGCAAAATAGACCATAGGCGTAGCCACCATGCCCAGATTGATCACATGAATACCACTTTTGCGGATACCGCGGGATAGTGCTGCAGCCAATTCCGGTCCGGATAGACGACCATCATAGCCGATACATATCTGCGTTTGCCGCCTTGCGCTGGCTTCACTGCCAATAGCATGGCCGATAGCTTCAACAATGGGTGGCGTCAGTGTCTTTCCAACGATGCCACGGATATCATAAGCCTTGAAGATTTCTTTAGGTGGTTGCATAAAGTTTTCTCAAAAACATATTAATTGCCAGTCTGTAAAAAACACAGGATACGCCCGGGGAGCCAGTCTTGTCTGCTGTTCATGCCGCCATTGGCAAAACCCACATGCCCTCCGTGCTTTGGAAACTCCCTCACCACAAAAGGTGAGACCTCATTGGCGGTCGGTAAGTCTTGCTCAGGTAAGAATGGATCATTGCGTGCATTAATGAGCAGAGTGGGCAGTTTGATAGACATTAAAAATGGCCTGCTATTGGCTTGTTCCCAGTAGTCGTCTGCATCCTTGAAGCCATGCAAAGGTGCGGTAAAGAGGCCATCATAATGCCAGAGATTAGATACATTCCTGATTGCCTCGATATCAAACTTTAGTTTATGCCGTGTGATCATATCGAGAGCCTTGGGCCGCAAGGTTTTCAGGAATAGCTTGGCGTAGATTTTATTGAAGCCTCTACCGAGTACATGGCCGGTAGTTGGTAAGGCCAAAGGCGCGGAGATTGCTGCCGCTTTTCCAATGATATGGGAAGCCCCATCCTGCTGCTCGCCCAGCCACTTCAATAGTGCGTTGCCTCCAAGTGAAACTCCCACCGCATGGATCTCTCCTTTATTGGTATCGCGTATGCGACGCAGTATCCAGTCTATTTCGGGTGAATCACCACAGTGATAGCCACGGGGCAATCGATTCGGTATGCCGCTACAGCCACGAAAATGTACTACTACGCCGCGCCAGCCATGCTGCTGCAATGCGCCCATGAGCCGTAAGCAGTAATGTGAGCGCGAATTACCCTCCAGGCCGTGAAACATGACAACCAGAGGTTTGTCGTTAGAACCATCCAGCCAATCCAGATCAATAAAGTCGCCATCAGGGGTATCCCATTGTTCACGGCGATACTGCACTTTTGGTAATGGCATCCAGGCTGCAGGGTAAATCGTTTGCAGGTGCCGCCCAACAAGCCATATAGGTGCACGATAAGGCTTCAGCATTCGTGTTTAAGCTTCGTCAATCCAAGCCTGCTGTATCGCCTCCAGTACCTTTTCGCCACCGCGGCTGTGGTCGTCATCGAAACCTTCCAATTCGACCACGTAATTATGCAGATCAACGAAACGAATCGTAGTCGGGTTCACGTCAGGGTGTTTGTCGCATAGCATTTCGGCGATTAGTTGGATATCAGTCCATTTCATCTTGTGATTCCTTTGATTAGAGCGTTAATTAACATGCTGCAATTATATCGAATGAGTAGAGGGCAAACTGTACTTTGCTGAACATGATAAAATTATGGACTATTCAATTTAGCATCATCAGCCTAACTTCTAAAATCTTGGGAAAACTTGAACATGTTTAGCGCAGCAAAAACCCTCAGCGTTGTCGATCCTTCTCTATGGCAGGCTGTTGAATCCGAGCGTCAGCGCCAGGATCAGCATATCGAATTGATCGCTTCCGAGAACTATACCAGTCCTGCTGTGATGCAGGCTCAGGGCTCTCAGCTTACCAACAAGTATGCGGAGGGTTATCCTGGTAAACGGTTCTATGGCGGCTGTGAATTTGTCGACCAGGTTGAGCAGATTGCGATTGACCGCGTTAAGCAGTTGTTTGGTGCTGAGTATGCTAATGTGCAGCCGCATTCCGGCTCACAGGCCAACCAGGCTGTATATTTCTCTATCCTGAAGCCTGGCGATACCGTCATGGGTATGAACCTGGGCCACGGCGGTCACTTGACCCACGGTTCGCCAGCCAACTTGTCCGGCAAGCTGTTCAATATCGTGGCTTATGGCCTCAATGAAAACGAGGAAATCGATTACGACGAGATGGAGCGTATCGCCACCGAAGCTAAACCCAAGCTTTTGATTGGTGGCGCTTCAGCTTATGCACTGCGCTTTGACTGGGCGCGTATGGCGGAAATCGCCAAGAAGGTTGGCGCCTATTTCATGGTGGATATGGCGCATTACTCCGGCCTGATTGCCGCAGGCGTTTACCCTAACCCGGTACCGCATGCCGATTTTGTGACCTCAACTACGCACAAGACTCTGCGTGGCCCACGTGGCGGTATCATCCTAGCCAAGGCTGAGTTCGAGAAGAGCATCAATTCCAATGTGTTCCCATCGCTGCAAGGTGGCCCACTCATGCATGTGATTGCCGGTAAGGCCGTGGCCTTCCTTGAAGCATCGCAGCCTGAATTCAAGACCTACCAGCAGCAAGTACTTAAGAATGCCAGCACAATGGCAGAAACCCTTGCAGCGCGCGGAGTACGCATCATTTCTGGTCGCACCGAATCGCACGTTTTCCTGGTAGATCTTCGTCCCAAGGGCCTGACCGGTAAGGTGGCTGATGTATTGCTAGGCGAAGCACATATTACGGTGAACAAGAATGCCATCCCTAATGACCCGGAGAGCCCATTCGTTACTTCTGGCATCCGCATAGGTTCGCCCGCAATTACCACGCGCGGTTTCAAGGAAGAAGAAGCCAAGCTGGTTGCGAACCTGATCGCCGATATTTTGGATAATCCAAACAACGCGGCTGTTACTGCGGCAACCAAGGAAAAGGTGCATGCATTAACTAGCCGCTTCCCGGTATATGGTCAATAAACGCATGGTGCCCAAACTGTGAAATGTCCGTTCTGCGGTGCCGATGATACCCAAGTCATTGACTCCAGGGTTAATGATGAGGGGGATAGTATCCGCCGCCGCAGGCGTTGCGCAGATTGTGATAAGCGTTTTACTACCTATGAGACAGCAGAGCTGCATATGCCTCAGGTGGTAAAGCAGAATGGCACACGGGAGGAATTCAACCGCGACAAATTACGCCTGTCCTTCACGCGTGCGCTGCATAAGCGGCCTGTGCCTACTGAATATGTCGATCGAGCAATTGATCATATCGTGCAGAAGATACTCGGCCAGGGCGAACGTGAAATCATCGCGCGTGACCTGGGTGAGATCGTTATGCAAGAGCTGCGGCTCATGGATAAGGTGGCTTATATTCGTTTTGCCTCGGTATACCGCAGCTTTAAGGATGTGGATGATTTTCATGATGTCATTCGCGACCTGGACAAACCAGCTTTAAGTAAGCCTAAACGTCGTAGCAGCGACGAAGAGTCCTAACTCCTTATCGGCGACAATCCATGAAAGCAATCAAAATAGCTTGTTTGGTCTCTTTTGTGATTGCAGCCATGATTACTATCGTCTTTTTTGGCTGGTGGCTCATGAAAGACCGGATTGTCTTCGGTAGCCAGAAATTTGACCAGATACAGTGGATCACTGCCAACATCAACCCTGATAACAATTGCAAGCGTGGCGATATGGCTTACGATTTGCAGCAGAATATCCTGCTTCCCGGCGTGACGCGCCAGCAAGCGATGGTTCTACTTGGCAGGCCAACATGGGAAGACCCGCGTCAGATTGAGTACGACCTTGGCCAGTGCATGCATGTGCAACACGGCCTGCGCCTTTTCTTTGATGAAACAGATCACCTGACCCACAGTCGTATCGCCCAGCACTGATGTTTACCATCGCAGATCACCATTTCATGAGCCAGGCACTGCGCCTGGCAGAGCGGGGCCTCTATACCACAACACCTAACCCCAGAGTTGGCTGCGTCATTGTCAAAGATGGCATTATTGTTGGTGAAGGCGCACATCTGAAAGCAGGGCAGGCGCACGCTGAAGTACATGCACTGCAACAGGCAGGTGGAAAAGCTAATGGTGCCGATGTCTATGTAACACTGGAGCCATGCAGCCATCATGGGCGTACACCGCCATGTGCAGATGCTTTGATTAAAGCGGGCGTAAAACGTGTCGTTGCAGCTATGCAAGACCCCAACCCCAAAGTCTCTGGTAGCGGCCTTGCACGGCTGGCTGAGCATGGTATTGCGACAGCATTTGGCCTGATGGAATTACAAGCACGCGAACTAAACCCTGGCTTCATCTCACGCATGACACATGGCATGCCTTATGTCCGCAGTAAAATCGCAGCTAGCCTGGATGGCCGTACGGCGCTGGAGAATGGCGAGAGCAAATGGATTACCAGTGAAGCCTCAAGGCGCGATGCTCAACACTGGCGTGCCCGGTCTTGTGCCATTATGACCGGGGTTTGCACAGTGCTGGCTGATGACCCCCAAATGACCGTGCGCGACCTGGATATTGGTCGGCAGCCATTACGCATCATAGTTGATAGCCGTCTGCGCATATCGCCACAAGCCAATATATTGAAGGGTGGAAACACGCTGGTGGCCTATGCCAGCGATCCTGAAGGTAAATTGGTTACTTTGCAGCGGGCGGGAGCTGAACTGCTTAAGCTGCCGGATACCGGGGGGCGAGTATGCCTTAAGAGCCTTCTGGAAGCGCTTGCACAGCGCGAAATTAACGAACTGATGGTAGAGGCGGGCCAGGGGCTTAATGGCGCTTTGCTGGAGCAGCAACTGATTGATGAGCTTGTGCTGTATTACGCCCCCGTGTTGATGGGGAGCGAAGCCAAGGGTATGTTTGCAATTCCTTCACTTACCGACATGGCGCAGCGTACTAAACTTGAAGTATTCGATATGCGGCAGATTGGCGGTGATATTCGCCTGCGGGCCCACGTAGGCAAAGGCTAGATCAATGCTTATTGATAGCCACTGTCATCTAGATGCCACCGAGTTTGATGCGGACCGCCATGCTATAGCGCAGTCTGCGCTGGCGAGTGGTGTAGCAATGATCGTGGTGCCAGCAGTTGAGCGCGCCAACTTTAACACGGTTTGTGGTCTTGCTGACAGCTATGCGCATTGTGCATATGCATTGGGCATACACCCAATGTATGTTGATAACGCCCAACCTGAAGATTTGCAATTTCTACAGGATTTAGTACAAAGTCGGCTAAAAACACAGAAACCACCAGTCGCAATAGGAGAAATTGGCCTGGATTTCTTTGTGGACGGTTACAAGCGTGAATTGCAGGAATACTATTTTAGCGAACAATTGAAGCTGGCCCGTCAGTTTGATTTGCCGGTGATTTTGCATGTACGCCGCTCAGTGGACGATATTCTTAAATTCTTGCGGCGTATCAAAGTCAGGGGTGGTATCGCGCACGCCTTCAATGGTAGCCGCCAGCAGGCGGATGAATTTGCCAAGCTCGGCTTCAAGCTCGGCTTTGGCGGCGCCATGACATACCCACGCGCGTTGAAGATCCGTGAATTGGCTGCTACATTGCCGCTGGAAGCCATTGTTCTGGAGACTGATGCGCCGGATATTCCGCCAGAATGGCTAGGCCATGAGGGTAGAAATAGCCCCGACCAGCTACCTAAAATTGCCCGGATTCTAGCTGATTTAAGGGGCGTGGATTGTTCGGAAGTGACTGAAATTACAACAAACAATGTGCTATCCGTGCTCCCAAGAATAGCTGACTTATACACACCAGCTCAAGTAGCACATTAACTTTGGTAAAAAAACCATAGTAATCCAAGGACATATAATAAGTTATTGATTTTTATAATAAAAATAACAGATTAAAATTTAAGCGATTTGAAAAAACCTTTATGGAATGCTGAGTTACATTTTTAAGTCACAGATATTCACAAAATTATCCACAGTTTTTGTGGATAGGGATATTTGCAATTCCTTACCATAAGTTGCATGGAACATCATCACCTGTAAAAAATGAAAATAAACGGACAACAACACCGAACCATCTGGCCCGACCCGCGCCTGAAGTTTGTGCATATTATCGACCAGACTCTACTGCCGCATAGGTTTGAGTCAGTCCAGATCCACAGTGTAGAGGCTATGGAGTTGGCAATTAAGACCATGCAGGTGCGTGGCGCGCCGTTGATAGGTGCAGCAGCAGCCTATGGTGTGGCATTAGCCATGCTGTATGACGATAGTGATGCCAGTCTGATAGCGGCGTGTAAGGATCTGCTTGCAACCCGTCCTACTGCAGTGAACCTGCAATGGGCCTTGCAACGCATGCAGACGCATCTAATTGCCATAGAGCCAAAATGGCGAAACATTAATGCCTGGAAAGAAGCCGCCATCATTTGTGACGAAGATGTGAAACTGAATCAAGATATCGCCCAGCATGGCCTCAAACTAATACAGGACTTGCTTGCCCAACAAAGTCATACGCCGTCGCAGCCCTTTAACATCCTGACCCACTGCAACGCTGGCTGGCTGGCAGCCGTCGACTGGGGTACTGCCTTGGCACCTATCTATGCTGCGCATGATGCTGGTATCGCCGTGCATGTGTGGGTAGATGAGACCCGTCCACGCAACCAGGGTGCCAGTCTCACGGCTTGGGAACTTGGTCAGCACGGTGTGCCGCACACTGTAATTAGCGACAATGCCGGTGGCCACCTCATGCAGCACGGGCAGGTGGATATGGTCATCGTTGGTGCGGATCGCGTTACGGCCACCGGAGATGTATGCAACAAGATAGGTACTTATCTCAAAGCGCTGGCCGCGTTCGATAACGGCATTCCGTTCTATGCTGCGGTGCCTTCACCCACTATCGACTGGAATATCAGCAATGGCTTGCAGCAGATACCCATAGAACAACGCAGTGCGGACGAAGTGGCATGGGTGCAGGGCAGGCTGAAAAATGGTGAAGCAGCGCAAGTAAATGTATTGCCAGAAGGTTCGCCTGCCGCTAATCCAGCCTTTGACGTGACACCGGCACGGCTGGTCACGGGTATTATTACTGAACGCGGTGTTTGCCAACCGGATAAACTGGCTAGCCTGTTTCAAAGCTGAGAGCGGGAGAGCGAATGATGCATACAGTACGGGAACATCTGCTTGCAACGACACGAAAGCTATCCGAGCTAGGCCTTAATCGTGGCACATCTGGCAATGCCAGCGTGCGCGATGGAGAAAGCTTCCTGATCACACCATCTGGTATGGAAGTCGAAGCCATGACCCCACACGACATGGTGGCTATGGATTTCAAAGGCGGCCATAAGGGTGAACGCCAACCTTCCAGCGAATGGCGTTTTCATCTGGACATCCTCAAGGCCAGGCCGGAAGTTGGTGCCGTCATCCATACCCATTCCATGTTCGCTACTACACTGGCCTGTTTGCGGCGCGATGTTCCCCCGTTTCATTACATGATCGCGCTTACCGGTAGCGACACCATCCGTTGCGCGCCCTACGCCTTGTTCGGCTCACAGGCGCTCTCAGATAATGCGTTGAAAGCACTGCAAGGAAGCAAAGCCTGTCTGCTCGCCAACCACGGCATGATAGTGGTTGGTGAAGACCTGGATAAGGCGCTAAGTATTGCCATCGAAGTGGAAACCTTGTGCGAGCAGTATTGGCGCGCCTTGCAGATTAG
This sequence comes from Methylophilaceae bacterium, assembly GCA_036560445.1. Lineage (GTDB taxonomy): Bacteria > Pseudomonadota > Gammaproteobacteria > Burkholderiales > Methylophilaceae > DATBRG01. The sequence goes on along the minus strand of DATBRG010000001.1, from coordinate 82,571 downwards.
TGAACCTCACCTGTTAACTGCTCAGGAAATGGCTAAAGTATTTGAGCAATTCAAGGGTTATGGTAAGTGGGCCAAGCCCCGAGCCTGATTCACTAAAATTAATCACTAAAACCGTCTGCTCCGAATTGTGGCGAGGGGTGCTTTCCAGTAAAATGGATTCCCGTCGCTGATATTTCATTCAGCCAAACCATAAGCGTTCCCCATGCCCAAATATGTATTCGTCACCGGCGGAGTTGTATCTTCATTAGGTAAAGGCATCGCCGCCGCCTCCCTAGGTGCAATTCTCGAGTCACGCGGTATCAAGGTGACCATGCTCAAGCTAGACCCCTATATCAACGTTGACCCCGGCACCATGAGTCCATTCCAGCATGGCGAGGTATTCGTCACCGATGATGGTGCCGAGACCGACCTTGACCTTGGCCATTACGAGCGCTTTATCAGCTCGCGTATGGGTAAGCGTAATAACTTCACTACCGGCCAGATCTACGAAACCGTAATCAAGAAAGAACGTCGCGGTGAGTACTTGGGCAAAACCGTACAAGTAATTCCACATATTACCGATGAAATCCAGAACCATATCAAACGCGGTGCCGAAGGCGCCGAGGTGGCGATTGTGGAGGTAGGCGGTACTGTGGGTGACATTGAGTCGTTGCCGTTTCTGGAAGCCATTCGCCAGATGGGTATCCGCGAAGGCCGCAACAACGCCTGCTATATTCACCTGACCTTGCTGCCATGGATTCCCACAGCGGGTGAACTGAAAACAAAACCGACCCAGCACTCGGTAAAAGAGTTGCGTGAGATCGGTATCCAGCCTGACATTCTGTTGTGCCGTGCAGACAGGCCGATTCCCGATGATGAGCGCGCGAAGATTGCCCTCTTTACCAACGTGGCGCCGGAAGCCGTCATCTCGGCAGTGGATGCCAGCTCGATCTATAAAATCCCTGGCCTGCTGCATGACCAGATGATTGATGAGATTGTCTGCCATAAGCTAGGTATTCTGGCCAAGGCGGCTGACTTGTCGGCCTGGAAAAAGATTGTTGATGCACTGGCGAACCCTAAATTTGAAGTCAACGTAGCTTTCGTTGGCAAATATGTAGACCTGACCGAGTCCTACAAATCATTGACTGAGGCCTTGATACACGCGGGCATTCATACCCAGTCCAAGGTCAAGATTCACTTTATTGATTCTGAAGACATTGAAAAGAGTGGTACAGGCGCGCTAGAAAAAATGGATGCGATTCTGGTACCAGGTGGTTTTGGCAAGCGCGGTACTGAGGGCAAGATTGCTGCCATCCGTTATGCCCGCGAGAGCAAGAAGCCATATCTGGGCATCTGTCTGGGTATGCAACTGGCAGTGATTGAATTCGCGCGTAATGTGGCAAAACTGCAAGATGCTAACAGTACCGAATTCAATCCCGATAGCCCTCATCCGTTGGTTGGCCTGATTACCGAATGGAAAACTGCAGACGGTAAGCTTGAAACACGTTCGGAAGATTCCGACCTTGGTGGCACCATGCGCCTGGGTGCACAGAAATGCCCGATTGAGCCGGGTACGCTAGCAGCCCAAATCTACGGTACTGAAGTCAATGAGCGCCACCGTCATCGCTATGAGGTTAACAATCACTATGTGGAGCAGCTGAAAAAAGCAGGTTTGGTGATCTCTGCACGTACACCGACCGAACAGTTATGCGAGATGATAGAGCTGCCACAAAGTGTGCATCCATGGTTCGTTGCCTGCCAGTTTCACCCTGAATTCACTTCTAATCCACGTAGTGGCCACCCATTGTTCAAGGCATACGTGGAAGCAGCACTGAAGACTAAAGGAAAGAAATAATGAAACTGTGTGGCTTTGATGTAGGTTTGGATAAACCACTGTTCCTGATTGCCGGGCCGTGCGTTATTGAGTCGCAGCAGATGGCGATTGATACCGCCGGTCAACTGAAAGAAATCTGTGCAACGCTTGGCATCCCATTTATCTATAAATCTTCTTACGATAAAGCCAACCGTAGCTCGAACAAGACCTTTCGTGGTTTTGGCATTACGGAAGGCCTGAAGATACTGGATGAAGTGCGGCGCCAGGTCGGCGTACCTATCCTGACCGATGTGCATACCGAGGAGCAGGTCCCCGAAGTGGCTTCGGTGGTAGATGTCCTGCAAACTCCTGCATTCTTGTGCCGCCAAACCGATTTCATTACCGCCTGTGCTAAATCAGGCAAACCTGTGAATATCAAGAAGGGCCAGTTCCTGGCGCCAGGTGATATGAAAAACGTGGTACAGAAGGCCAAGGAAGCCAATGGCGGCGCGGACACCATCATGGTTTGCGAGCGCGGTGTATCGTTTGGCTATAACACCTTGGTTTCAGATATGCGCAGCCTTGCCATCATGCGCGAGACTAATTGCCCTGTGGTGTTTGATGCCACCCACTCGGTGCAGCAACCAGGCGGGCAGGGCGACAAGAGCGGCGGCCAGCGCGAATTCGTGCCGGTATTGGCGCGAGCAGCGGTGGCTAGCGGAATAGCCGGGATTTTCATGGAAAGCCATCCTGACCCGGCAAAAGCCTTGTCTGACGGCCCTAATGCCTGGCCGCTGGATAAAATGAAGGCGTTATTGGAAGTATTGGTTGAGATGGATAAGTTGGTGAAGAAATCTGGCTTTATCGAGAGTACTCTGTAAGGCTTTTAAGTATCTAATTATTAGACATTGAAGGGTAGGAGTAGAAATGAGTGCAATCGTAGATATTATCGCCCGTGAAATCATTGATTCCCGCGGCAACCCCACTGTTGAAGCCGATGTATTGCTGGAATCCGGCATCATCGGTCGTGCCGCTGTACCCTCTGGCGCTTCTACTGGCACCAAGGAGGCTGTGGAGTTGCGCGATGGCGACAAGAGCCGCTATCTGGGCAAGGGCGTGTTGCAGGCGGTAGAAAACGTCAATACCGAAATCTGCGAAGCCATTATTGGTTTGGATGCTGAAGAGCAAAGTTTCATCGACAATACCCTGATCGAGTTGGATGGCACCGAGAATAAGGAGCGCCTTGGCGCCAATGCCATCCTGGCGGTTTCCATGGCTTGTGCTCGTGCCTCTGCTGAAGAAGCTGGCCTGCCGCTATACCGTTATCTGGGTGGTTCCGGGTTCATGCAATTGCCAACGCCAATGATGAACATCATTAATGGCGGCGCTCATGCCGAGAATAGCGTGGATATGCAGGAGTTCATGATTCTGCCGGCTGGCTTGCCAACCTTCCGCGAGGCACTGCGTGCAGGTGCTGAAGTGTTCCATGCGCTGAAAAAGATACTGCACAAAAAAGGCCTGGCAACCACAGTGGGTGATGAAGGCGGCTTTGCGCCTGACCTGCCATCCAACGAATCCGCCATTCAGTACATCTTGGAAGCGATCTCTGCTGCGGGCTACGAGCCAGGCCGGGATATTCTGCTGGGCCTGGATTGCGCCAGCTCCGAGTTCTACAAAGATGGCAAATACCACCTGGAATCGGAAGGCGTGCAACTATCTTCAGCCCAGTTCACTGACTACTTGGCAGCTTGGGTAGACAAATACCCTATCATCAGTATCGAAGACGGCATGAGCGAGCACGACTGGGATGGCTGGAAACTGCTGACCGATCGTATGGGCAAGAATGTACAACTGGTAGGCGACGACTTGTTCGTAACCAATGCCAAGATACTGCGCGAAGGCATCAAGCGCGGCGTTGCCAATTCGGTACTGATCAAGGTCAACCAGATCGGTACCTTGACCGAGACCTTCCAGACTATAGAAACTGCCAAGCGTGCGGGTTATACCTCGGTGATCTCGCATCGTTCTGGCGAAACTGAAGATACAACCATTGCCGACATCTCAGTGGCCACCAATGCACTGCAGATCAAGACCGGTTCGCTGTCGCGTTCAGAGCGTATCGCCAAGTACAACCAGTTGTTGCGCATTGAAGAAGAACTTGGTGATGCCACCAGCTATGCCGGTAAAGATGCGTTCTACAACATTAGCCGGTAAGTGAGAGCTTTAACGCTGATCTTCGTCATCCTTATTGCCTTGCTGCAGTATCCGCTGTGGCTTGGCAAAGGGAGCTGGTTGAGGGTGTGGGACTTGAATCGCCAGATCAGCGCCCAGAAGGAAGCCAATGATAAGCTGAAGGCGCGTAATGATACGCTGGATGCCGAAGTGCGCGATCTTAAACAAGGCTTTGCCGCAATTGAAGAGCGCGCTCGCAGTGAGCTAGGCATGGTGAAACAGGACGAAGTGTTTTACCAGGTTTTGCAGTCGGACGTTCCTGCTACCAATGTGCCTGCCAAACCTCCGGCAACAGCCCAGAAATTACCGACCAATCAACCTTAAACGGCTAGCCTAATCGGCCAGAGTGTAGGGCAGTTGCTTAATGGCTAACTCGTTCTGTCGCCAATAGACTTTGCCTGCTTCCAGGCTTTCCAGCCGTACTTCTGCCAGCACATCAAAGCCGCCTTGTGGCGCAGCTGCGCTACGTACGATCTTGCCAGCTTCGTTACCATCCACCCCTTGTATGTCATCCCCAGCGTTTGGCTGGTCAGTTGAAGCGATATGCGCAAGCTGGGTACGACGCTTGACCTTGCCCAGGTAATGCGTACGAGCGACAATCTCCTGGCCGGTATAACAGCCTTTCTTGAAACTGATGCCATTGAGCGTATCCAGATTCACCATCTGTGGGACAAAAGCTTCCTGCGTTGCTGGGACGATGTCGGGGATGCCTGCCTGTATCTCCAGCCATTCCCAACACGCTTGGCCAGCTAGTTGATGATCCTGTTTTAATTGTTCCCAGATGGCGGGCGCATGCTCAATGGAGCTGAATACTTGGAAACGTGGAATAGCACCTGGTAAACGCAGTACTACGCCATTTTTCAGGCTGACGAGTTCATGGGCGTGTTGTGGTACTTGGTCAAAGATTTTGCGCAGAGCAGCTTCAGAACTTCTTCCCGCCACTCCCATGCGCATGATGCTGTCCGAGACATCACTGACCGTCACTTTGGAGCGCAGAACATACATCTTGAGGCGTTTCATTATGGGCTCTAAGAGCGTCGCATCAAGTTGTAAATGCAAATGGTCATAATGGGCGAAGGCCAGGAACAAAGCCAATAGGCGGCCCTTGGGGTTGCAGTAGCCAGCGTACTGGCTGTTGCTGCCGTCAAGTTGTTTGATGTCATTGGTAACCTGGCCTTGCAGGAATGTTACAGCGTCGTCTCCACCAACCTCCAGTAGACCAAGTTGTGAGAGATCAACTAATACTCCGCCATTAGCTGCTGCTTGTAATTCTGCCAACGGTTCGCCAAAATCCACTGCATGACCATCTGCAATATTTGCGCCCTGGCTGATCAGGAATTCTTGCCACTGTGTATTCATAGTTGCTTTTTGCTCAGGTTAGCCTGTGTCGCATTATAACGTGAAGCCGATGCGGCTGGATTTCAAGCCCTCTGTATTGCTCGTGGGCATCTTTTCCAGTGCCGGAATAGGAGCCTGCATCACTCTCATCTTTATGCCGATAGGCGCGCTACTTAAAATAGTTTTGTGCCTGTTGATAACGTTGGTGGCTAGCTATCACATACTGGATAAGGGCTTAAAGCGCCTGCCCCGGTCTTGCATTGGCTTGGTTGTGAATGCAAAAGGTGAATTAACTGTAATCACCAAAGATGGCAGCGAGCAGCAGATAACGGTATTGCCGAGCAGTTTTGTCGCGAGTTACCTGACCATATTGAATTACAAAGTTGAAAGAAGATACTGGCAACGCAGTATTGTATTATTGCCAGATAATGTCGATGCGGAAGCCTTCAGGCAACTGAGAGTCTGGCTGCGTTGGGATCGTCAGACTTCTGTGCTGACAACCACCTGAGGTTTCTTGCGGCGGCTTAGTAACTTGCTCCAGGCTGCAATAAATGCCAAGACTGGATGTTTGGGAAGGTAAGCCGTAATAAAGAGTAAGCCTGCGATAGAGGCTAATATCCAGTTCAAATCAAATGCGGATGTATCGCGTCTGGCAGGCTTCTGATCCTTCATTGCCCATTGAACATCCTGCAGGCTGTCACCACGGACATAAGCCCCATTGATCTCCTTGCTCAACTTTTTAAGGTATTCCTCGTCGAGCTTGGACATATAGCGGTCGCCCTCAGCTGAGGCAACATTGTCATCACGCACGCCGATATTAGCCTCGGAAATTTGTGCAATACCTGGCTGCATGGCAAAACTTTCACCAGACCAGTAACCAATCAGTTGATTCTTGTCGTCTAGCTTTGGAATGGGGGTGCCTTTATCGCTACCAATCCCCACCAGTAACCAGCCATTGCCGCCCTGGAAATTCTCAAGATTTTCGGTATTGAAGGCATGCAGCCGTGGCGCTTCTTCACCATCGGTAAAGTAAACCACCTGTGCAGGCTCGGGGAATGAGCGCAGCAGCCGCGCGAGGGTCGTCATGCTGGTACGTATGCGGCTATTGCCAGACCATGCATAGCGCCAGTCCAAGTGGTCTATTGTGTCCTGTATCGGTGCGTAATTGCTGCATACCTCTATCGGCGTATATAGCGCCGCGACGCTTACACCAGCGAATAGGCCAATACTGACATTGGTGCCGCATGGTAACGACGTTATCAGCCGATGCAGCAGGTCCTGCGTATATGCCATGCGAGAGATTGGCTGACCATTCAGGGTTTTGTCGAGTACATTCATACTTTGCGAGATATCCACCACAAAAATATAGCTGTAAATATTGCGCTTGATTGGAATGGTAGGCTTGAACAGCGCGATCACCAGCAACAGGAAAGCCGCTGCCAGCAAGGCAACGTCCTTACGGTGACGCAAGTAATTAAGAAATTTCTTCAAGGCATGGTTCATATTAGCTAGCTTGCCCCTGATTATGGAAGGCCAACAGGGATATTGCCCATCATCAGGCCCGGGGTATCGGAATCACCAACACCAGGGGTTGGCGTGCCAGGCAGCAGGGTTAGTAACCTATCCAGATTATGCCGAGTGCCCCAATTATGGTTATCCAGCTTCAATGAATGCACATAAGCCACTTTGGCTTGCTGGAACAGGTATTCCGCTTCATCACGCACTTTGTCGTTGGTGCCATTGATAATCAGGCCGCGTAAAAAGAATATATTGCCAATGTTATGCTGAACCACGGCACGTTGTTTGTTAGTGCCCGAGTTCAGCAACTGGGTGAATAGCAGTGTCGATTCTTTGTAACGCTCATTCCTGGCCAACCAGTATGCAGTGGAGAACTTGGCTTCATAACTTTGCTGGTCGGTAGTTGGGCTTTTAGCTGCGATGACAGCTGTATTGAAATTATCAATTTGCCGGATACGATTTAACTCGTAGGCAGCGCCCGCTGCCGACGCAATCGCGATGATGATTAAGCCCCAAGTAAGTTTCTTCACGCTCAGTGCCATGTTTTGACCTCCAGATTTTTTACGCACAACAACAAGCCAATCATAATGGCAGCAATAAGAAAGCAAGCATTCGTGTAGTCTTTACCCGGGATTTGCTCGTAGTATTTAATTGGTTTTTTCTCACGCTGATTGATGTCTTCAATCGCTAACCCCAGTGATCTTGGGTCTTGTGCCTCATAAGCGTGATACGGCGATTTCAGGGTATTGAAGTAATCCCGGAGTTCTATTTCCGGAGGCGGTGCTCTGTCATCCGGTGTTTTGTAGTTTTTATCAAAAATACTAATGCCACCTGGCTGACGCAACACAATCCAGTAAAGGCTGATATGCAAGCGCTCATACCAGTCGCGTATCTTTTGCTCAGTATGTGCATCAATACGGCCACCACCATCCGATAGCAATATCACAGCGCGCGAGCCGGAGTCGGGCAAATTATCAAACAGGCCAGCGCCGCTGGTAAGCCCGCTACCGATATTGGTCTGGAACAGGGAGTTACCCGCTGTAGCTTTAACCGCGGCCATAATTGCTTCACGATTCTCACTTAAGGGCAAAACATACATGGCCGAGTTACTGAATGAGATCATACCGAACATGTCGTTCTGACGTGATTTCACGAATTGGGTAATTAGCCTGCTGGCAGCCGCGGATTTGATTTCGCCGATATGCGTTTCATCACCACCGACAAAAGGGTCATCCATACTAGCGCTACGGTCGAGTACCAGAGCGATTTGCGCGCCGACTCCTATGCGCTGGATTTGCTGCTTATGGGTATGGGGCGAGGCCAGCCCTAAGACAATAAACAAGAGTGCGAGAATACCGAGTATTTTTAGGATAAGGCCAATCAAATCCGATAATGGATCTTTGGGCAGCATGTCCAGCCAAGAGTAATTGCGGCTGTGAGCGCGTTCCAGGATGATCGGTAGTATGGCTAGGGGTAATAGCCATAATGCCCAAGGGTAAGAAAAGCTCATGGGTTACACCTGCTTTTCTGGGATGATTTTTTCCGGGCGTAAGCCACGCTCACAATCACGGCAGCGTCGGCAGAAGTGCTTGAGCCATGCTAATGAGTCGGTAGCCTGTACAATAGCAGAAGATTCAAAAAAGACATGCTGCGATAACTTGAAGAAACGTTCCAGATCCGCAGTGACAGGCTTGAATCCAGGCTTTTTCACCAGGAATATATCCATGGTATCGCTGAAAACGCTATTGCCAGCTGTTTTGTTCAGCGATTCATGAACACGCGCAACGGCTCGTTTGAGGCCGTCATCGGTATTAGGTAGTTTCTTGAGATCGCGATAGGCGCGGGCGAAAGGTCCGCCCATCATGGGTAGCCAGGCACGAACACCAAGAATATAAAGTAACCCGAGCAAGGAAATGGCCAGTAATGCTAGCAATATTTTGACGCGTTCTTTTTCCGGTTCCGGGTTCAACAGCAGCGGACCACGGAACGGGCTCATGTCATTTTCTATTTTGACGGCACCAAAAACCGAGATAGGAGAGATGACGAAGTCAAAAGTTGGAATCCGGAACTGGAAAATCTTACCGTTGGCATCGACCAGTTTCAGGTATTCAGGCGGTGTTGCACCATGCTTGGCAACTAAGTTATTGGTAAATACCTGATATTCCAGATGCAAAGTATAAGTGGAGGAATCCCTGTGCTCTTCCCTTTTATGGGTGATGTTGGTGAGATCAATACCAACTAGCTGGTTTTTATAGCGCCTTTCAAACCCGATAATAGGGAGGGACGTTTCCACCAACTTGTACGGCATCTTTACATCAAGTGTGATGTTGCGTTCAATGATATCCCCCACGGTATAGCCTACGGTGTGGTCCGGGTCAACGATATGCATATCAACGATGCCATCTTTTATATTCGGGAAAAGTCCTTCATCCTCGGCCAAGGCAATGCCGGTCAACATTAACCCGGCAAGCATGAGCAGAGAGGCGATGACATCAGCGGGATTGAATCTGGTTTTCATAACAAGTAGTTTCTTCAATTAAGCGGCCACAAACTGATAAAAGTATTCGCTGAGTGCGTCTGCATCAAAGGTGTTCTCAACAAAGAAAGGTGGCATGTCAAAGCGCATGAACAGGGCGTCAATGGCTGCACGGCGGTCTTCGAATGATTTGACGATACGTTCGCGCAGTTCCTTGCGGATGAATAAAGTACGTTTGGCACCTGTTTCAGCATCAGCCACGCTGGCAATACCAAACTCGGGAAGATTACGATATTCAGACGAATCCCATAACACCATGGGAACAATTTGGTGGCGTAATAACATGGCCAGCGAATCTTCCATTTGCTGAAATGGCATGTGGAAGTCGGATATCAGGAAGATCAGTGAACGCTCACGCGGCAGATAGCGATATATATCCACTAATCCACGGCTTGATATAGCTTCCGGATGATAGGCTTTTAGTCTCTCGGTCAGCTCAAACGCGCGATGTGGCTTGACTGATGCCCGGCATATCCAATCCTCGCGTACTTCGTCATCAAACCCAATAAAGCCAAAAGGGTCAGCAGCACGCGTCGCAGACTGCGCGACAGATTCAGCAATTTCAGCGGCCAGCTGTATCTTACGGCGGCCATGGCCAAAGTTCATCGAGCCGGAAAGATCGCAAATCACATACACCGGCGTTGCGCTTTTTTGGTTGAACAGCCTGACATAAACCTGCTCCAGCGGGTCACGGATGGTTTGGCGCAAATCAATACGGCGTGGGTCCGGATATGATAGCAACGTGGTATGCCCACGGAACTCCATGCCCATGCCACGCTGCGTACTTGCATGCTGGCCGGGATTGCGCCCACGCGAGCGCCAGCCTATGTGGTAGCTGAATTGCTTGATGTCAAAGTTGTAAGTCATGTGCAGCTAGTTAAGGCGCAGCGACAGCATTAACAATACCTGACAACATCTCACGTGCGATCTCTGTACGGCGCATTTCATACACAGGGCTGAATACCAGGCGGTGAGCCAGAGTTGAATGTAATACTGCATGCACATCTTCTGGCAACACTGCGTTTCGGTTATGCAGCCAGGCGTTCACACGTGCGGCACGCAGCATCATACTCATGCCGCGTGGGCTTGCCCCGGCAAGTACCAGGCGATTCATATCGACACCGCTGACCTTGACACCGAAATCGGTAGGGGACTTGGTGGCACGCCACAAGTCCAGCGCATAGCGACGCAGTGTAGGGCTGGCTTCAACATGTGACTGGATAACTGCGGAGAAAGCATTAAGGTCGTCGTATTTAAGGATATCGTGTGGCACGGTATCGACCAACGCATCCACATTGTGGAATTTGGTATCGAATACCAGTGATTCCATAATGTCGGCATCACTAGGCACCACAATCGGGATTTCCATCATGAAACGGTCACGTGCTGCGGATGGGATTTCAAAGGTTTCTTCTTTTTCGACCTGGTTACGGTCAGCGAATACCAGCATATGCGGGAAATGATGTTCGCGGTTGAATGCGGTCAGTGTGCGTTCTGCCATGACGCGTAGCAACAGGGAGTGAACCTGTGGTCGCGCACGGTTGATTTCATTAAAGAAGAAGACTGACAGGTTTTCACCCGACATCAGCAATGGCCCTGGGCTGACGTGCGGCTTGCCGTCTTCACCAAGATAGGTGTGGTAGACCAGGTCATTCGGCATGAGGTCAATCGTGCCTTCAATACGCTGATAACCTCCGCCAATGCCGCGGGTAAAGGCGCGTAGCAAGGTAGTCTTACCCACGCCCACATCACCTTCAAGCAGCACGTGGCCACGGGCGAAAATAGCAGTAGTAATCAGGCGGATAGGCGATTGCTGGCCTACAACTACCTTGTTGATTTCTGATTCCAGTTTTAGCGCGTGTTCGCGCCAGTCGGCCAGTTGGCGGTCACTCATTGACATGCCCCATAAAAAAGTAACTAAAAAGAGTAATTAAAAATTAATAAATCATTTACAAAGCGAAGTCGGATAGTAACGAGAATATAGGTAAGTGTAAACAGATCTGTATACCCCCTGTTAACCATGCATTAATTACGACTTATTTTGCCTCTGAGATATGCTTTGATTTTGTGGGGCTTTCGTTAAATGTGGTTTCCGGCGAAAATAGAGGCTAATTCAATCTGGCTTAGATAAAAAAGTACAACTAATGCAAAAACAGAATAGCTTTACTTATGATGAACTGTTGACCTGCGGTCGTGGTGAAATGTTTGGTGCAGGTAATGCGCAACTGCCGTTGCCACCTATGTTGATGTTCGATCGTATTGTTTCAATTACAGAGGATGGCGGCAAATATGGTCACGGTCAGATTATTGCCGAGTTGGATATCAAGCCAGATCTGTGGTTCTTTGGCTGTCATTTCGAGGGCGATCCGGTGATGCCTGGCTGCCTTGGTTTAGATGCCATGTGGCAGTTGGTTGGTTTTTTTCTGGGCTGGATGGGTGGCCCGGGTCGTGGTCGTGCGCTGGGTGCTGGCGAGGTGAAATTTACTGGTCAGGTGCTACCTACGGGCAAAAAAGTGACCTACTATATCGATCTGAAACGGGTCATCATGCGCAAATTAGTCATGGGTATTGCCGATGCTCGCATGGAGCTGGATGGCCGTGAGATCTACGTTGCCAACGATCTGCGTGTGGGTTTGTTTACCCGCACGGATAATTTCTAAAATAATAATTTAGCTAATCAAGTTTGGGAGAACACGCAATGCGTCGTGTCGTCGTTACTGGTATGGGGATAATCTCCAGCCTGGGTAATAATAAGTCTGAAGTTTTGGATAGCCTGCACGCTGGTCGCTCAGGCATCACTTATCAGCCTGAATATGCTGAAAAAGGCCTGCGTTCGCACGTTGCCGGTTCGATCAAGAACCTGAATGTCCAGGAGCTGATTGACCGCAAGCTGCTACGCTTTATGGCTAGTGGCCATGCCTATGCATGGCTGGCCATGCAGGAAGCCATCGCAGATGCGCAACTGCCAAAAGAGCTAGTCTCCAATGTGCGTACCGGCCTGATCGTCGGGCAGGGCGGGGCTTCACACGAAAGTATCCTGGAAGGGATCGACACATTGCGTGAGAAGGGTGTGCGCCGGGTCGGTCCTTATATGGTCACCAAGTCCATGGCCAGCGGCATCTCCGCTTGTCTTGCTACCGGGGCTGAGATCAAGGGTATCAACTACGCCATCAGCTCTGCCTGTGCAACCAGTGCGCATTGTATCGGCGCGGGCGTCGAGCAGATCCAGTTGGGCAAGCAGGATATCGTGTTCGCCGGCGGTGGCGAAGAGGAACATTGGACGCTGTCGTTCATGTTCGATGCCATGGGCGCACTCTCTAGCAAGTACAACGAAACCCCGGATAAGGCCTCGCGTACTTACGATGCGAACCGCGACGGTTTTGTCATCTCCGGTGGTGGTGGTATCGTCATACTGGAAGAATATGAGCACGCCAAGAAGCGCGGTGCGAAGATATATGCCGAAGTGGTTGGCTACGGAGCCACCTCCGATGGCTATGACATGGTGGCACCGAGTGGGGAAGGCGCCATGCGCTGCATGAGGCTGGCGCTTGAAGGCGTAGAAGGTCCCATCGATTACATCAACACTCACGGCACCAGTACCCCGGTCGGTGACGTGAAGGAACTCGAAGCTATTCGTGAAGTATTCGGTGAAAGTAAAACCGCCATCGCCTCTACTAAGTCACTATCAGGTCATGCGCTGGGCGCAGCAGGCGTCAACGAGGCGATCTATACGCTGCTCATGATGGAAAACAATTTTATCGCTGCTTCGGCTAATATCGAAACCCTTGATCCGGCGGCCGAAGGCCTGAATATTGTGCGCAAGCGTATCGACAATGCCAATATCCAGACTGCGCTATCTAACAGCTTTGGTTTTGGCGGTACGAATGCCACGCTCACATTCTCGCGTCGGGGGCTATAAGCTAGATAATTAGCGCTGCGGCGACATGGCGCCCTTCAGCCATCAGGATATTGTAGGTACGGCAGGCAGCAGCCGTATCCATGCACTCCACACCTATACCGGCCTCAGTCAGAGAGCGACTCAATCGTGGATGAATAAACCGATGTTTATCTCCGGTGCCAAGCAACACGACTTCCGGTTTTAATTCCAGCAATGTTTCAAAGTGTACCGCTTCCAGGCTGCCAAAATCTGTCGCAGGCCAGTCCGTAATCAGCCGCTCTGGCAGCACGATCAGACTATGTACATAACGCAGTTCATTCACTTGTACCCAGCCTGAGCCGTAGCCGGTGATGAGTTGATTGCCTGCTGCATGTGTGAGATGTAGTTTCATACTGAATTTTGAAATCGATCATGAATTAAAGCTGGCCTTTCGGTAGGCTTGAATTGCCTGCGAATGCCGCTACAGGGTAAGATAGCACACTTTTCTGACGGGTGATTCAGCGTGGAAGCTATCCTTAAATCGACCAAACTCAACAACGTGTGCTACGACATTCGCGGCCCGGTGTTGGCGCGTGCGCGCGAGATGGAGGAAGAAGGCCACCGTATCATCAAGCTGAATATCGGTAACCCGGCGCCATTCGGCTTTGAGGCACCCGAGGAAATCTTGCAGGATGTGATCCGTAATATGGATCAGGCCTCTGGGTACACTGATTCCAAGGGCCTGTTTGCCGCGCGCAAGGCTATCATGCACTACACCCAGCAAAAGAAGATTGCCGGGGTGACTATTGATGACATCATTATTGGTAACGGTGTCTCAGAGCTTATCGTCATGGCTATGCAGGCCTTGCTGAATAATGGTGACCAGATTCTGGTGCCTATGCCGGATTACCCATTATGGACAGCAGCTGTAACCCTGGCTGGTGGCAGTGCCAGGCATTATCTTTGTGATGAACAGTCTGGCTGGCTGCCTGATCTCAAGGATATCGAGGCCAAGATCACTGCCAACACCCGCGGCATTGTTATCATCAACCCAAATAACCCAACCGGTGCCTTGTATCCCAAGGAAACGTTAGAGGGCATCATCGAGATTGCGCGCCATCACAAGCTGGTGGTGTTTGCCGATGAGATATACGACAAGGTGTTATACGACGGTAACACGCATACCTCGGTAGCATCACTTGCCGATGATGTATTGTTCGTCACCTTTAATGGGCTCTCTAAGAACTACCGTACCTGTGGCTATCGTGCTGGTTGGCTGGTGGTTTCTGGTGAGAAGCGTCATGCCCAGGACTACATCGAGGGCCTGAATATGCTGGCCTCAATGCGCCTTTGCGCTAATGTCCCAGGCCAGCTTGCAATCCAGACTGCGCTTGGTGGCTATCAGAGTATCAATGATTTGGTAGCGCCCTCAGGCCGCCTCTGTAAACAGCGTGATCTAGCCTACAAACTGCTTACCGAAATTCCTGGGGTCACTTGTACCAAGCCTGCTGCGGCTATGTATCTTTTCCCGCGCCTTGATCCAAAAGTCTATCCTATTGAGGATGACCAGCAGTTCATCCTGGATTTGCTGCTGGAAGAGAAAGTCCTGCTGGTGCAAGGCAGCGGTTTTAACTGGAAAACGCCTGACCATTTCCGTGTGGTATTCCTGCCGAATGTGGATGACCTTACGGAGGCAATCAAACGCATAGCACGATTCCTTGAACAGTATCGCAAGCGCTACGGTTCCAAAATCTAGCGCGAATTAGACTGAATATATGAAAGCAATCAATGTAGGGCTGTTAGGCATAGGTACGGTAGGTGGCGGTACTTTTAACGTGCTGGCGCGTAATCAGGCTGAAATTAGTCGTCGTGCAGGTCGGGATATCAAAATCATCAAGGTTGCTGATCGCAATCTTGATTTGGCTCGTAAGGTTACCCAGGGCAGTGTAGACATAACTGACGACGCTTTCTCAGTGGTTAACGACCCGAATGTGGATGTCGTTGTTGAACTGATCGGTGGCTATACCATTGCCAAAGAGTTGGTGCTAAAAGCCATTGAAAATGGCAAGCATGTGGTGACTGCCAACAAGGCGCTGCTTGCGCTGCATGGCAATGAGATATTTTCCGCAGCGCAAAAGAAGGGTGTGATTGTGGCTTTTGAAGCCGCGGTGGCTGGCGGCATCCCTATTATTAAAGCACTGCGTGAAGGGCTGGCGGCTAACCGTATCGAATGGATTGCCGGCATTATCAACGGCACTACTAACTTCATCCTCACCGAGATGCGCGAAAAAGGTTTGGCTTTTGCCGATGTTTTGGGCGAGGCCCAGCGCCTGGGTTATGCTGAGGCAGACCCGACCTTTGATGTTGAGGGGATTGATGCTGCGCACAAACTCATGATTTTGTCGGCCATCGGTTTTGGTATCCCGATGCAGTTTGACAAGGTTTATACCGAAGGTATCACCAAGCTTAGCAGCAAGGATATTCGTTATGCCGAGGAGCTTGGTTATCGCGTTAAGCTCTTGGGCATCACCAAGCATAGTGCGCAAGGTGTTGAATTACGTGTGCACCCAACCCTGATTCCGGAGAAGCGCCTGGTGGCGAATGTTAACGGCGCCATGAATGCGGTAGTGGTAAAAGGCGATGCTGTTGGCCCCACCCTCTATTACGGTGCAGGTGCCGGTGCTGAGCCGACGGCCAGCGCAGTGATAGCCGATCTTGTTGATGTGGCACGTGTTGCTTCGGCAAGCATAGAGCAGCGAGTCCCGTATCTTGGTTTCCAGCCTGACCAGATTGTTAATTTGCCGATATTGCCTATTACAGAAATCAGTAGTGCCTATTACTTGCGGCTGCGTGCCATGGATAAGCCTGGCGTGCTGGCAGAAGTGACCAGGATACTGGGTGACCGTGATATCTCTATTGATGCGATGATGCAGAAAGAACCGGCCGAGAACGAGACAGAAGCAGACATCGTCATTCTTACCCATATCACCATAGAAAAGAACATGGATGCAGCCATTGCCGCAATGGAAGCGCTAGCGGCGATTGATGGCAAGGTCACGCGCATCCGTATGGAAGAACTCAGTAAATAATGAAATACGTTAGTACCCGTGGGCAGTCGCCTGCACTTGCTTTCAGTGAAATCTTACTTGGCGGCCTGGCTCCTGATGGCGGTCTTTACCTGCCAGAGAGTTATCCGCACTTTAGCGATACAGACCTAGCAGCCATGCGTGATATGAACTATCGTGAGCTGGCTTACGCGATTCTGTCACGACTGGTCGACGATATTCCAGCCGCCGACCTTAAAGCACTGATCGATAAAACCTACCTACCCGAGATATACAAGCACGTACGCCCTAGTCAGGATGCGGCTGATATTACGCCAACGCTGACGTTGGAACCGGGTCTGCATCTGCTGTCTTTGTCTAATGGCCCAACGCTGGCGTTTAAGGATATGGCTATGCAGTTGCTCGGCAACCTGTTCGAGTATGTGTTGGCAAAGGTTGGCCAGGAAACGAACATTCTAGGCGCTACTTCGGGGGATACAGGTTCGGCAGCAGAGTATGCTATGCGTGGCAAGAAGGGCATCAAAGTCTTCATGCTCTCGCCGTATCAAAAAATGAGCCGTTTCCAAACTGCACAGATGTTCTCGCTACAAGACGGGAATATCTTTAATATCGCCGTCAAAGGTGTATTTGATGACGCGCAAGATATGGTGAAAGCGGTTTCTAATGATCATGCGTTCAAGGCCAAATACAAAATAGGTGCAGTTAACTCCATCAACTGGGCGCGGGTTGCGGCGCAAGTTGTGTACTATTTCAAGGGTTATTTCGCTGTTACCAGCACCAATCAGCAGCAGGTTAGTTTTTCTGTACCGTCAGGGAATTTTGGTAATGTCTGTGCCGGGCATATCGCACGCATGATGGGCTTGCCAAGCAGGAAGCTGGTTGTTGCCACCAACGAAAATGATGTGCTGGATGAGTTCTTCAAGACTGGTATCTACCGCCCACGCGGCTCAGCTAATACCTACCATACCTCCAGCCCATCGATGGATATCAGCAAGGCTTCGAATTTTGAACGCTTTGTTTTTGACGTTGTTGGCCGCGATGCTGGCAAGATGCGTGAACTATGGGCTAAAGTTGATAGTGGTGGTGCTTTTGATTTAAACGAAGGCGGCTACTTCGCCAAGGTCGCTGACTATGGTTTCGTCTCCGGTGCCAGTAACCATATTAGCCGAATGAAGACTATACGCCAGGTACATGAACGGTATGGGATCACCATAGATACCCATACCGCAGACGGCTTCAAGGTCGCATTGGAGTATCGTGAGCCAGATGTGCCAATGGTGGTACTAGAGACAGCGCTACCAGCCAAGTTTGAGGATGCGATTGTCGAAGCACTTGGCCAGCCACCGCAGCGACCTGTTGATTTGCTGGGCTTGGAAGATTTGCCGCAAAGATTTGAAGTGATGGAGGCCGATGTGACCACCATCAAGCAATTTATTATTCAACATACGAACTAGGGAGTCATGCCATGAAGGTCTACCACGACTTGATGCGCCACGTACTGCAACACGGCCACAAGAAGGAAGACCGCACTGGTACAGGCACACTATCAGTCTTCGGCTACCAGATGCGCTTTAATCTGGCCGAGGGTTTTCCCCTGCTGACTACCAAGAAAGTACATCTCAAGTCCATCATCCACGAGCTTTTATGGTTCCTGCAGGGCAGTACCAATATCGCTTACCTGAAGGAAAACGGTGTCAGTATCTGGGATGAATGGGCCGATGAGAAGGGTAACCTTGGCCCGGTCTATGGCTACCAATGGCGTAACTGGCCGAAGCCGGATGGCAGCCATATCGACCAGATCACACAGGTAATCAGTGCCATCAAAAACAACCCTGATTCGCGCCGGTTGATTGTCTCAGCCTGGAATGTCGCTGATGTTGACCAGATGAAGCTACCGCCTTGCCATGCGTTTTTCCAATTCTATGTGGCGGATGGAAAACTCTCTTGCCAGTTGTATCAGAGAAGTGCAGATATTTTCCTGGGTGTACCTTTTAATATCGCATCGTATGCACTATTGACCATGATGGTGGCGCAAGTCTGTGACCTCAAGCTAGGTGACTTTATTCATACGTTAGGTGATGCGCATATCTACCTCAATCATCTTGAGCAAGTACAAGAACAGCTCAGTAGGCAACCACGTCAACTACCCCATATGCGAATCAATCCTGAGGTAGGCGATATCTTTGGTTTTAAATTTGAAGACTTTACCCTTGAAGACTATGACCCATACCCTGCAATCAAGGCCCCCGTGGCGGTTTGAGGTTGCGGAATTCTCGTGGCTTACGGTTTTTGTAGCGTTGAATTTTCCCCGCTCATGTTAGACTTTAAATTACATAAGAACCATAGAAGTCACATTAATATGGCAGTCAAAAGATTTGCTCCCTACTCTTGGCATCTGATGCCAGTCCAAAATAAAGAAAAGTTTTTTTGTAGTTAACATATGTCCAATTCGATGCAGGGTTATATTTAGCATTATGAGTGTGGCAAATTTGAACAAATCAGGGCTATCAGGCTTTCGAATAGTGCATATCTTTGCCGTTGGTATGGCTTTGCTTGCCGCAGGCCTGTCATTGATAGCACTTGAGTATGCATCCTTGCGTAGGGATTTGACTGCAAGCATTGAAGTTCAAATGCGTATTGTCGCTGACAACAGTGTGATGGCCCTAGAATACGATAACCGCGATACCGCGATAGAAACTTTGTCCACCTTGTCTGCTTCCCCGGATGTGGATGCAGTTGCACTTTATGGCTCCAAGCAGCAGCGCATTGCCGAATATGTGCGTACCGGAACTACCCCACAATCTTTATATCTCGCTGATATCCATAGCCCAATAGTCAGAACCGGATTGCATTACACAGAAATCTGGCAACCCCTGATATTTTCTGGCAGTACGATTGGGACTTTGTATGTACGTGCTAATCTCAATAGGTTATACAGCCAGTTGTTACGCTATATCGCCACGACCAGCTTGGTGATGCTGGCGACCTTGTTTGCCGCAGCCTTCCTTCTCAGCCGCCTCCAGCGAGCAGTTATTAATGCTGAAGAGCAACTTGGTTACCTCTCAAACTATGATACGGTAACCAAGTTGCCTAATCGTTATTCTTTTAATCAGAAAATACAGCAGCTACTGAATGACTCGCAACTGCAAAATGGCGCACTGGCTCTTTTAGTCCTGGATCTGGACGATTTTAAGGTCATTAATGACACCTTGGGACATGATGTTGGTGATGCTTTGCTACGCGGGGTTGCAGAACGCCTGATGTCAACGGTATGGCATGAGGACGTGATTTACCGTGTGGGTGGTGATGAATTTGCCATGATATTGAATGATGCTGATGATGTTAGGCAATTGACCACGATTGCAGAGGAGTTTATCCGGGTATTGACTGAGCCTATCGTATTGCAAGACCGTAACCTCTACATAGGGGTGAGTATAGGTGCAAGTATTTATCCCCAGCATGGCAGTGATGCCGCACAATTACTACGCAGTGCGGATACCGCGATGTACCGTGCCAAAAGCCGAGGCAAGAACAAATTCCAATTATTCGCTGCAGAAATGCATTATAAAAGCTCTACGCGTCTGGTATTGGAGAACGAGCTACGTAACGCCATTGAGCAGAAACAGTTCGAGCTTTATTACCAGCCACAGGTTGAATTACCAAGTCGCCGCCTGATGGGTGCAGAGGCGCTGATACGCTGGAATCACCCTCAAAGGGGATTGCTGTTACCTAGTGAGTTTATTCCAGTAGCCGAGGAATCTGGCCTGATTGTCACTATCGGCGAATGGGTGATGCGTACAGCCTGTCAGCAGGCAAGATCATGGCAGGAGCAGCGGTTCAAACCGATTCGGGTGAGCATTAATTTATCAGGGCGCCAGTTCCGTGAGGAAGGGTTGATGGATTCCATTACTGATATTCTTTATGAAACCTATGCTAATCCGGATTTGCTCGAGCTGGAAATCACGGAAAGTGTGTTGATGGATGATGCAGAGAGTACCATCGCTCGACTTGCAAGCCTCAGAGCGATGGATTTACATCTGGCAATTGATGATTTTGGTACTGGGTATTCCTCAATGAGCTATCTCAAACGCTTCCCAGTGGAGCGCCTTAAGATTGATCGCAGCTTTATTAAGGATATCCCCGATGGAGCCGATGATATGGCTATTACCATGGCGACTATTCAGATGGCCCATAGTCTAAAACTCGAGGTGGTCGCAGAAGGCATAGAGACTGAAGCACAAGCAAAATTCCTGGCTGATCTGAAATGCGATATCGGTCAGGGCTACCTGTTCAGCAAGCCATTAAATAAACAACAAATGACGGATTTACTGCGTTCGGGATTGCCACTGGTTTGAATCTCATGGGCAAAAAAAAGCGAGTCATGTCGGGGAGAGCATGACCCGCTATCAGGGGACCGGGATGAGAAAAGTGTTTGTAGAATCAGGCGCTGACTAGCTGGCCACTATTGAGTTTGACCTGGTCACCAACCGCGTGCTGCGGTTCGCTGTATTGGGTGACAGTGCGATAGCTACCATCATTCATATGTACTTTGATTAGATAGGCTGTGTGGGACTTCATCTTTTTCTCAATGGTATGGCCCGCATAAGCACCGCCACCTATGCCTAGTACAGTCATTAACACATTGCCTTTACCTTTACCTATCTGATTACCGACTACACCGCCAGCAACGCCGCCAGCAACTGCACCAAGACCTGTGGCATCACCTTCGCTTTCTACTGCATGGATTGATACGATAGTGCCGCAATTAGCACAAGCGGCAACACCTGCAGGCTCACTGTTAGCTTTACCATTTGCCGGCATGCTGTTGGTTTTCGCAGGTTTCGACTTGAACTGGCCTGAATTTCTGCTCATGTCATCATTTGACTTAGCATCGGTCGGGCTGTCACTCAGGCTTTGCACGGCATCCTGCTTTTGAGAATAGGCGCTTGGAATAAGCCCGGTAATCGCTGCGCTTCCTAGCAGGCTAAAAATCGTCAGGGCAACGGCAGCTACCAGTACCATGGGATGAGTCTTACGTAAAATGTTGTTCATTTTATGTTCCTTTTTATCAGTGGCTCATGGGTCTCAAGGCTTAAACCTAATCGTGGTCGTGACCGTGGTGATGATCTCCGTCATCACCTCTGCCATGATGTTCGTCATGGTCATCGTAGCGACCTTTATCACCTTCGCCATGATGCTCACGATATCTTGGAGCATAGACATCGTTGTACCATCGATCCTGAACAAAATAGACAGGGCGGCCGCAAGCGTTATATCTGCCGCAGTAATAGCCCCACCTTTTTTGATGTCCTGGTGGTACACGCAGATAAATAGGCTCATATACCACCCCAACTGGACGATGGATGATGACAGGTTCGGGATATACCAGTTCTGGCTGCGGGTAATTGCCGATATCAATCTGGCCATAGAACCCCGGCTGACCGATGCTGACTGAAACACCAACATCGGCAGCCTGTGCTGGGTTAAATGCTGCTGAACCTGCAGTAATTGCTGTCAGAAACATTAATTTATTGAGTTTATTCATGGTAAGTTTTTAATTTCCCTTGATCTGTTTGGGCTTAGCCTTTGATGACTAAGCCATTCTTGACGGATTGCACGCCGCGGATACCAGAGGCAATTTCAATAGCGCGCTTTAGTTGTTTTTCATTTTCGACAAAACCGCTAAGAATTACTTCACCTTTGTAGGTTTCCACACTGATTTTCAGGCCTTTGATGCCAGCATCTTTTACCAGCTCGGATTTAACCTTTGCGGTCACGGTGCTGTCATCGAGGAATCCTTCTACCCGTTTTTGCTGGGCCGAACTCTTGTAAGAGCTGTATTCGTCAACTGCCAGTACACCATCGGAATTAGTATCGGCACGAGCAAAGTTGCCCAGCAAATCCTGATCACGTGAGGCTTCTTCGCGGGTTAGTTTGCCATCATGGTTACTATCTAGTTTCTTGAATTCTGCAGCCAAAGGGCTTTGGTCGACATAATCATCAGTGGTGACTGCAGATGCTTGCAGGCTCACGCCAGTAAAGTAGAGTGCTGCAACAACAGTTAAAGCACTCACACTTTTATTTGTACGATTTGTATTATTCAATGTTCTTCTCCACGTTAACGATTACAGTGAAGATATAGCAGGCATCATGCCAGTTGATTATATTGTAATAAAAACAAATGGTTAGTTTGCTATGTGAAGCTTCTATCTGGAAAATACTGTCTCCATATAGAGACGATATTATGGGGATGGGGCGTAATCCTATGTATTTATTATATTTATAATGTCGGGATTACCCGACGTTAGCTTGCTGGGCTGTCGTCTTTAAACAACGCAGGTGTCAGTTGATGTCGTTGCAGCAGCTTATAGAACTCGGTACGGTTGCGTTGTGCTAATCGTGCCGCTTGGGTAACACTGCCATTGGTTGCCTTGAGCAATTTAACCAGATAGTCGCGCTCAAAGTTTTTACGTGCAGTTTCCAGTGGCACGATACCGCCGATATCGTCCTGCAAAGCTTTTTGTACTAGTGTTGCCGGTACCAGTGGTGTGGTAGATAGCACTACTGTTTGCTCAACGATATTCTGCAACTGGCGTACATTACCAGGCCATGGTGCTGATATGAGTAGCTCCATGGCTTCTGGCGAAAAGCCATTCAGCTTCCTGCCATATTTTTCACTCAAGCTATGCAGAAAAGTGCTGGCAAGTAGTGGGATGTCCTCTCGTCTGGCTGCAAGTGCGGGAATCTCCAAGCCGACAACATTAATCCGGTAGTAAAGGTCTTCGCGGAAGCGCCCAGTTTTCATTTCTTCAGCCAGATTACGGTGGGTTGCAGAAATCACACGCACATCAATCGGCATGGTGATATTTGATCCTACAGGCCTGATGGCATGCTCTTGCAATGCCCGTAATAGCTTAACTTGAAGAGGCATAGGCATATCGCCAATTTCATCTAGGAATAAGGTGCCGCCGTCGGCACTCTGGAACAAGCCCTTGTGATCGCGCAAAGCCCCGGTGAACGCACCTTTGCTATGGCCGAATAATTCCGATTCAAGCAGGGCTTCAGGTATGGCGCCGCAATTAATCGCTATGAACGGTTTGTTGTGACGTGGGCTGGCCTTATGGATGGCGCGTGCCAGTAATTCCTTTCCGGTGCCGCTTTCCCCCTGGATAAATACACTGGCATCGGAGACGGCCATCAATTTTGCCTGGCCCAGCAAATTCTCCATTTGAGGACTGCGGGTGATGATAGTTTCACGCCACTCCTCATCGTCCTTGGCGTTTGTTGTAGCATGCTGGCCAGCTCCCATGCGCAAAGCTGCCTCGACTTGTTGCAGCAGGGATTTACTATCGAAAGGCTTGGTTAGGAAGCCGAATACGCCGCGCTGCGTCGCCTCTACCGCTTCCGGAATTGAGCCATGGGCTGTAAGCAATATGAATGGCAGTGATGGATCGGATTTGTGAATGGAGTCGAACAGTTGCAGCCCATCCATTTCCGGCATACGTAAGTCGCTAATGACAAGAGCGGGGCGGTTAACCGCCATTTTTGCCAAGGCTTGTTCGCCGCTCTCAGCGGATATAACCTCGTATCCGGCCGCATTGAGACGCATACCCAGTAACCTCAGGATATCCGCGTCATCATCAACGGCAAGTATTTTCAATATCTTGTCGCTCATTTGCGAACTCCCTGGTCACGATCCACCATGGTTTTCTCAATATTCTTCAGATCATCCAGCTTCTGTTGCAAGGTGTCCCCACGTTTCTGTTCGTCGCGTAGCTTGAGTGCTAGCCTGTTACTGTCATTGGTATACTCGGCCAGCAGGCTAACCAAGCTCCTCGATTCCTTATCCAGGGATTTATCCCTAGCGAGCTCATCGAGCAAAAACTGTGCCTTCGCTGTATCCCGCAGTTTGCTGCCAGGTAAAGCATAGATCATCGCAACCTTGATTTTGCTATTGATATCCTGCTTGTTCTGGCTGGCCAGAGACAATTCTTTTTTCTGAGATTCAGCAGATAGATCGGCGAAGTGTTCGGCAAAATCCAGTAGAGCCTCATTGCTTGAGTGCATATTTACGGTTTCGGCATTGACCACTTTTGCAGGAGACTGGGTCTTGGTGAATTCTGCGCAGGCATTTAGCAGCAGAAGTGATATTAGTAGTATCAGGTGATTGCGTTTAATCATGATTTGATAGGCTCCATTGGGATACGCACCAGAAAATGTGCGCCTTGTTCTGACGGTACCAGGCTGATTTCACCGCCATGGGTGTCTACATATTCTTTGGCAATCGATAAGCCGAGGCCGCTACCGCTGACAAGGCTCTCATAGGTGCCACTGCCGCGGTAAAATGGATCAAATAGTTTTGCACGGTCTGCCGGAATGACGCCTGGGCCACCGTCATGTACTTCTATCAAAGCCATGCCATTCTGCAGCTGGATACGAATAAGTATGTTGCCGGATATCGGAGTATATTTAATTGCGTTAGAAATCAGATTGTCAATCACGGTACGTAGTTTCTCTTCATCGCCCTGAATGGTGAACTGAGCAAACTCTTTTTGCAGGCTGATTTTCTTGCTGCTGATAGTCAACGCATAATTTAGCAAGACTTGCTCGGCAAGTTCTGCAGGTTTAACTGTAACAATGGCTAAAGCAGGTCTTTGGTACTGTAAAGCAGTGTAATTGAGCAGGTTTTCAATCATCTTTTGCAGGCGCAGGCTGCTTTCGCGCATGATTACTGCAATTTCTTTTTGCTGTGGGGTTAAAGAGCCGCCAACTTCATCACTCAGTAATTCACTACCCTCACGAATTGCTGTGAGTGGGGTTTTGAGTTCATGCGAAACATGGCGAAGAAAGCGTTGCTTTTGTTGCTCCAATTCCAGTAACTGGCTACGCAGCCAGTCCAGTCTCTCGCCTAGGGTTTTTAGGTCACCAGGGCCATCGATACTAATAGGCTCAGCATATTTTGCCTCGCCTAGCTTTCTAATGGCAGCATCCATGTGGCGGATAGGCTGAGCGACCAGAAAGGTAATAGCAAGTGCGACTAGAAGGGCCACTGGTACAAGGGTCAGGGTTTGCCATAACATCATTTGCTGGGTACGTTCGGCTGTCTCTGCAAGTACGGCTGACTCACGATCAATCAGGCGGTTATTCTCGGCAAGGATATTTTGCGCCTGTTCCGAAAGGTCTACGAATTCTGCGATTAAGGTTTCCGGCGCAGCAGATTCCGGGGTTTTTGCCATAATGTTACGGTAAAGCCCGGTCTCGTCATTAGTCAGTTTATCAAGCGCTTGTTTTTGTCCCTGACTCAGGGGCAGCATAGTTAGCTGGCGGATAGATCGTTCAAACTTCTCATGGGAATGGATATAGTTATTCAGCAGCAGGTCGTCGTGTAATACAAAATATTGTCTTACGCTGCGCTCCATTAATGTGAGTTCTTCAACCAGTACGCGGCTATTACGAGTGGCTTGGACTGCCTGGGCCACAGTGCTACGACTCTGTTCGGCCAATCTATCCAGGTACAACGCAGCATTGCCAAAAGCAAACAACAGCGGCAGCATGGCTAAAGCGAAGCCAAACAGCAATAGCTTTAAAAACGATTTAGGATACGCAATCCGCAAACTTCTAGCCCTTCAGCACAAGTATAATTCTGCTCATGACATCACTTTCTATTATCGTTGCCGTGGCGCGAAATCATGTTATAGGTAGCAACAATGCGTTACCCTGGCATTTACCTGAAGACTTGAAACGCTTTCGCGCACTGACAACCGGTCATCATATTATCATGGGTCGAAAAACCTACGAGTCTCTGAACCGCTTGTTACCAGACCGTACGACTGTGATCGTGACGCGCAATCCGAGTTACCAAGTGGCGGGTGCGCTGATGGCGAATTCATTGCAGCAGGCAATATCGCTGTGTGGCAATGATAAAGAAGTTTTTCTGATTGGTGGGGCCGAGCTTTATCTTGATGGATTCAATCTAGCCAATAAACTGTATCTGACAGAAATCGACGCTGAGTTTGAGGGAGATGCTTTCCTGCCAGCTTTTAACATGAGCCAGTGGAAGGAGACCTTGCGCGAATCACATGTGAGTGCGCAAGGCCTAGGTTTTAGCTATATCACTTATGAACGGATCTAGAGCCGATTATTATTGGTGCTCGACACAATCAACAAAATAGGCCGATTTTCCATTAATAACACCCTTCACCAGCCCGTGGATATCAGTTTCAAAGCCGGGGAAGCGCTCATTGAAATCACGTGCGAATTTCAGGTAGGTAACAATGATCTTGTTGAATTGTTCACCCGGGATCAGTAGTGGGATACCAGGTGGATAAGGTGTTAACAGTACGGCGGTAACACGGCCTTCCAGATCATCAATCTGCACACGGTCAATCTTGCGATGGGCCATCTTGGCAAATGCATCAGTTGGCTTCATGGCCGGAACCATATCTGACAGGTACATTTCCGTAGTCAAACGCGCTACATCGTTGGCTTTGTAAACTTCATGAATCTGCTTGCATAGGTCGCGCAAACCGATCAATTCATAACGCGGTTGTTTCTGCACAAACTCCGGTAGTACTTTCCATAGCGGCTGGTTTTTGTCGTAGTCATCCTTGAATTGCTGTAAAGCGGCGACCATCGTGTTCCAGCGGCCTTTGGTGATGCCAATAGTGAACATGATGAAGAATGAGTAGAGGCCAGTCTTTTCGACAATGACGCCGTGCTCGGCCAGGTACTTGGTGACAATCGCAGCAGGAATACCGAAATCCTCCGAGAAGTCGCCATCAACATCCAGTCCCGGTGTAATGATAGTGGCTTTGATCGGGTCTAGCATATTGAAGCCAGGTGCCAGGTCGCCAAAGCCGTGCCAACGCTCACCAGCTTTCAGCATCCATGCTTCACGTTCTTCTATGCCTTCTTCTGTCAGGTCATCTGGGCCCCAAACCTTGAACCACCAATCGGCGCCCCATTCCTCGTCCACCTTACGCATGGCACGGCGGAAATCCAGTGCTTCCATCAGCGATTCCTCTACCAGCGCAGTACCGCCTGGTGCTTCCATCATAGCGGCTGCAACATCGCACGAGGCAATGATGGAATACTGCGGGCTAGTTGAGGTGTGCATCAGGTATGCCTCGTTGAATACATCGCGGTCGAGCTGGTTATTCTCCGCATCCTGTACCAATATCTGCGAAGCTTGGCTCAGGCCAGCCAGCAGCTTGTGGGTGGATTGCGTAGAGAAGATCATGGATTCTTTACAGCGTGGACGGTCAGCGCCAATCGCGTGGTAGTCACCATAGAAATCGTGGAAAGTAGCGTGCGGTAACCAGGCCTCATCGAAATGCAGGGTGTCTATCTTACCATCCAGCATCTCCTTAATTTCTTCAACGTTATACAACACTCCGTCATAAGTCGATTGCGTGATGGTTAAAACGCGTGGCTTGGCATTCTTGTCTGTTGCGAAAGGGTTACGCGCAATCTTTTTCTTGATGTTTTCCCATTCGAATTCTTCTTTGGGAATTGGCCCAATGATGCCGAAGTGGTTGCGTGTTGGCATCAGGAATACCGGCACGGCGCCAGTCATGATGATGGAATGCAACACAGACTTATGGCAGTTGCGGTCAACAACGACGATATCGCCTGGCGCTACCGTAGAGTTCCAGACGATCTTGTTGGAGGTCGAGGTGCCGTTAGTTACAAAATACAGATGGTCAGCGTTGAAAATACGGGCCGCATTGCGCTCGGATGCGGCTACCGGGCCAGTATGGTCAAGTAACTGGCCAAGCTCATCTACCGCATTACATACGTCCGCACGTAGCATATTCTCACCAAAGAACTGGTGGAACATCTGGCCCACAGGCGATTTCAGGAAGGCAACGCCGCCGGAGTGGCCAGGGCAATGCCACGAGTAAGAGCCATCCGCCGCATAGTGGGTAAGTGCTTTAAAAAACGGCGGTGGCAGGCTATCGAGATAGGTTTTGGCTTCGCGAATGATATAACGCGCGACGAATTCTGGCGTATCTTCAAACATGTGAATAAAGCCATTGAGCTCACGTAAAATCTCGTTCGGGATATGCCGTGAGGTGCGAGTTTCGCCATGCAGGAAAATCGGGATTTCCTCGTTGCGGTAGCGGATCTCATCAACGAACTTGCGCAGGTTGTCCAATGCATCCTGGGAGCCTTCAACGAACTCTTCATCATCAATAGAGAGAATGAAGGCCGAGGCACGACTTTGCTGCTGGGCAAATGACGTCAGGTCGCCATAGCTGGTGACCCCTAGCACTTCAAAGCCTTCCTCTTCAATTGCTTTAGCCAGTACACGAATGCCTAAGCCGGAAGAATTTTCGGAACGGAAGTCTTCGTCAATAATGACGACGGGGAAACGGAATTTCATAGTGGTCTCCCAGCGCTACTCAATGTGAGCGGCTGCTATGCAAAATGGAAAGGGGCGAAATATAGCACAATATTGTGCCGCGACAAGGGTTTAGGCACTAATTTCGGACTAAATTTTTGGCAGCGTGACGCCAACTTGTCCCTGATACTTACCGCCACGGTCTTTATAGGAGGTTTCGCAGACATCGTCGTCATCTGCTTCAAAGAACAATACCTGCGCACAGCCTTCATTGGCGTATATTTTGGCTGGTAGTGGTGTGGTGTTGCTGAACTCGAGGGTGACGTAGCCTTCCCACTCAGGTTCAAACGGGGTCACGTTAACAATAATGCCGCAGCGTGCATAGGTGGATTTACCCAGGCAGATAGTCAGTACGTTGCGTGGGATGCGGAAGTATTCAACCGTGCGTGCCAGTGCGAAAGAGTTTGGTGGGATGATGCAGTAGTCGGCGTTTACTTCAACAAAGGAGTTAGGGTCGAAGTTTTTGGGGTCTACGATAGTACTGTTAAGGTTGGTGAAGAGCTTGAATTCCTTGGAACAACGGATATCGTAGCCATAGCTGGAAGTGCCGTAGGAAACCATGCGTTGCCCATCAGCTGACTGTTTGACCTGGCCTGGCTCGAACGGCTCTATCATGCCATGTTGTTCTGCCATACGTCGTATCCACTTGTCGGACTTTATGCTCATCACTTTCCCTTATTGAATTGAATATAGGCGCGGTAGTGCGGCTATATTCATGGCTTGATTATTGGACGTCGCCACCCAGTTCAATGGAATAGCGCCAGAACTGATCTTCAGATTCGAAAATGACCTTCGATTCTTCTGGGTCGCGGCTGCCAGCAACATATTGAGTAACAGGTGCTTTATCCTTGTTCCAGGCTTCAATTACCGGGTCAACCAGACGCCACTGCGCTTCAACTTCGCTGATGTGCAGGTATTGTGAATTGTCACCCTGCATCAGGTTAAGTAACAGTGCTTCATAGGCATCAACGCTCTCATCGCCATCAAGGCGGTTAGCAGCATCCAGCTGTATGGTACGGGTGTTGATATCGAGGCCAGGAATCTTGGATTCAATTTCCATTTTGATGCACTCACGCGGCTGTATGCCAATGATAAGCCAATTCTGGTGCTGCCCAGCGCCAATTTGCAATGGTGCTTTCTTGAAGCGGATACAGATGCGAGTATCTGCTTCATGCAGGCGTTTGGCGGTACGGATATAGAATGGTACGCCTTGCCAGCGTGGGTTATCGATAAACAACTTCAGGGCGGCATAGGTTTCAACCACGCTGGTGTTGTCGCCCAGCTCTTCCAGATAGCCTGGCACTTTTTCACCGTTGATTGTGCCAGCGGAATATTGCGCACGGAAAGCATGCTTCTTTAGTTCATTGACCGGAATCGGACGGATAGCTTCCAGTACCTTGATCTTCTCGGCGCGGATAGCATCAGGGGTCAATGCTTTGGGCAGCTCCATCGCGGTAAGCGCCATGGTTTGCAAAATATGGCTTTGGATCATGTCACGCAGGGCGCCAGTCGCATCGTAGAACTGGGTGCGGTCACCCACGCCGAGAAACTCGGTATTGGTGATCTGTACGTGGTCAATGTAATCCTTGTTCCAGATTGGCTCAAGAATGGTATTGGCGAAGCGTTGCAGCATGATGTTCTGCAATGCAGATTTACCAAGGTAATGGTCGATACGATAGATCTGGCTTTCCTTGAGGTACTTGGTGATCGATGCCTGCAATGCTTTCGCAGATGGTAGGTCGGTGCCAAAAGGCTTCTCAATCACCACGCGCCGCCAATATTTATCTTCGTTCAGCAGGTTTACCGATGCCAACTGGTCAACTACTGGTGCGAAATCGGTAGGGCGTACAGACAGGAAGTAGGCAAAATTCTGTGGGAAAGTTTTCTCATCCGACAACGTCTTCTTCAGGCGTTCAAATGCATTCGGGTCCGTCGGTGGGTTAGCATGGTAGTGGTTGCGCGCGATAAAGCGTTCAAATACTTTCTGGTCGTACCCCTTCTTGAACTTGGCATCTAGCATGCCCTTGATATCTGCATGCCAGGCTTCGCGCGAAACCTCGCCGCGGCCAACTGAGACGATTGCCAGATCTTCTGGCAGGCGGCCGAGGCTATCCAGGCGGAACAGGCCAGGCATAAGCTTGACGCGGGAGAGATTACCGCTGGCGCCAAACAAAACCAGGGTACATGGGTCGATTTGTTTCATGTGTTCAGAATTTCCGTTGATTTATTAGTGAAATAAATACGCGATTTTACAGCTTTTCAAGGCTTTTTAATAATCGTATCAAGCGATAAAGGTGCATTGCTTTTGGCAAATGCACCTTTATCCCATTGCTAAAGAAAAACTAGATTACTTGGTTTTGACAGCGTGGCCGCCAAAACCATTACGCATCATGGACAGCAGCTTGTAGCTGAAGCCGGTTGCGTCCTGGCTTCTGAAACGTGCTTGCAGAGCCAGCGTCAGCACTGGTGCAGCAACGCCTTGTTCTACGGATTCCATGACCGTCCAGCGGCCTTCGCCAGAGTCAGCGACGTATGGGGCGATGCCAGACAGTTCCTGATCACCCTTCAGTGCGTCAGCAGTCAGGTCCAGCAGCCAGCTGCGGACGACGGAGCCATGGCGCCACAGCTCGGTGATCTGTGCCAGGTCGAGGTTGAACTCTTCCTTGCCCTTGAGCAGATCCAGGCCTTCGGCCATCGCCTGCATCATGCCGTATTCGATACCGTTATGGATCATCTTGGTGAAGTGGCCAGAGCCTACAGGGCCTACGTGTGCCCAACCGTTATCCTTGGATGGCGCCAGTGCGATTAGAATAGGCTCCATGGTCTTGGCCACATCGTCATTGGCACCTACCATCAGGCAGTAGCCGTTTTGCAGACCCCAGATACCACCGGAGGTGCCACAGTCCATGTAGCCGATGCCGTGTTCGGCTAGCCATGCGCCGCGACGCTGACTATCCTTGTAGTTCGAGTTGCCGCCGTCGACGATGATGTCGCCCTTCTTCAATTGGGGGATCAGATCTTTGATCTGGTTCTCGGTGGGGTCGCCGCTCGGCAGCATGAGCCAGACAATCTTCTGGCCATCGCCAAGCTTGGAAACGGCTTCGGATGCAGATGCAGCGGGGATCATGCCGGCTTCTTTGGCAATAAGGTTGACGGTGTCCTGGCTGAAGTCAAAACCGACGACTTCGATACCACTCTTGAGTAAGCGGCGAGTCATGTTGCCGCCCATTTTGCCTAAACCAAGCATTGCTAATTTCATTTGGAGTTTTCCTTGATGAGGATGATGTGTCATCATCTCTTGTTGAGATAAGAGGGGTTTAATTGCTTTTTAAGCAAAAATTAAACTGGCAAAATTATACAGTTAAAGGCACTAAAATTCATGCATAACGTAACATCTATTCAAAATAAAGAGCAGTTTATGGCAGCAAATAAGCAAATCACCCGCTGGTATTCGTTCAGTAATCAAGATGAAATCAATCAGGCGGCCCTGGCAAGAATCCTGGAATCGGCCGCAAAGGCAATAAGCAAGCGGGGAAAATTCACCATAGTACTCGCTGGTGGCGGCACACCCAAGAGTGTTTACGCGCTACTCAGCAAAGCTAACACGGATTGGAGCAAGTGGCATATTTACTACAATGATGACCGTTGCCTGCCAGTGGATCATCCTGAGCGTAATAGCCTGATGGCCGCACAGGTGTGGCTTGACCACGTCAGCATCCCGGCCAGTCATATCCACGATATCCCAACTGAATTGGGTCCAGTGGAGGGCGCAAAGTCCTACGCTAAAACCCTGGCAGGTCTGGATGATTTTGATCTTGTGCTGCTAGGTCTTGGTGAAGATGGCCATACTGCTAGCTTGTTTCCCGGCCATAGCTGGGATGATAGCGTCGATGCTTTTCCCGTATTTGATGCGCCCAAGCCCCCACCGGAGCGCGTTTCCATAAGCGCGGCACGGTTGAGCAAAACCCGTGAGGTGATGTTTCTGGTGACCGGCAGTGGCAAACAAGAGGCGGTGGATAACTGGCGGAGCGGAGTAGCCATCCCAGCGACTGTGATTACCCCTAAAAGTGGCGTGGATGTTTACTGTTTTGGCGTCAACCTGAAGTAACAAGCTAGTTTCAGCTCATCAAAAACAAAACGCCCCAAGTAATCTCACTTGGGGCGTTTTGTTTATAACTAGCAGAATTAGGTGTTTTGAATCACGATATTCGGGAATTTGCTGCTGTGATCCATACTTAGTTGAGCAATCTTGATGGCGGTAGTACGGGCGATCTGTTTATAGATTGCTGCAATCTTGCCATCTGGCTCAGCAACTACGGTCGGCGTCCCACCGTCGGCTTGTTCGCGTATCTTGATATCCAGCGGCAAAGAGCCAAGCAGGTCTACGTTGTAATCTTTGCACATCGTTGCGCCACCACCGGCACCAAAAATATGTTCCTCATGGCCACATTGGGAGCAGATGTGCGTACTCATGTTCTCGACGATACCCAGAATCGGGATGCCGACTTTTTCGAACATCTTCAATCCTTTGCGAGCATCCAGCAGGGCAATGTCTTGAGGTGTGGTGACAATCACGGCGCCGGTCACAGGCACTTTTTGCGAGAGCGTAAGTTGGATGTCGCCAGTACCAGGTGGCAGATCAACCACGAGATAATCAATATCCTGCCAGCGGGTTTCTTTCAGCAACTGTTCCAGTGCACCAGTGACCATAGGGCCACGCCACGCCATCGGCGTATCAATGTCCACCAGGAAGCCGATAGACATGGCCTGTATGCCATGCCGCTCCATTGGCTCCATGCTTTTGCCATCAGTACTTTCCGGGCGGCCTGTGATGCCTAGCATCTGTGGTTGGCTGGGGCCATAGATGTCGGCGTCCAGTATGCCGACTGAGGCACCTTCAGCAGCCAATGCCAGAGCCAAGTTGACGGCAGTGGTGGATTTACCCACGCCGCCCTTGCCCGAAGCCACAGCAATGATGTTCTTTACACCGGGGATTAGCCCGACGCCGCGTTGCACGCTGTGCGGCACGATTCTACTGCCTATGTTAATAGAAACATTGCCAATGTCCGGCAATGTTTTCAGTTTGTCCTGAACTAAAGCCTGAATCTCGGCCATGACCGACTTGGCCGGATATCCCAGCACAATATCAAGCGCAACATTGCTGCCATCAATGCGGATATTCTTCGCGGCTTTGCTAGTGATGAAGTCTTTGCCAGTGTATGGGTCTAAGACTTCTTTAAGCGCGGATTGAACCTGTGATTCCGAGATGGACATGCTGTTTTCCTGAATTAATGCATTGATTTTGATAAGAACATGATTTTAGCGCATGTGTTCACCCGCGTCATTTGCTAAAATGCGTGCTTTCCTACGCACAATAAGCCTTTGAGCAATTTATGAGCCGTAAAATCCTTGTCACCTCTGCGCTACCTTATGCCAACGGCAGCATTCATCTGGGCCATCTGGTTGAGTATATCCAGACTGATATCTGGGTGCGCTTCCAGAAGATGCAGGGCCATACCGTGCATTACGTCTGTGCCGATGATACGCATGGTACGCCTATCATGTTGCGTGCTGAGAAAGAGGGTATTACGCCAGAGGCGTTGATCGAGAAGGTACACGCTGAGCACAGCGCAGATTTTGCTGATTTCCTGGTGGAGTTCGATAACTATCACTCCACTAATTCGCCTGAGAATAAAGAGTTGGCAAGCACCATTTACAAGGCACTCAAGGCCAATAACAAGATTGCCACCAAGACCATCGAACAGTTTTTTGACCCAGTCAAAAGTATGTTCCTGCCAGATCGCTTTATCAAAGGTGAATGCCCCAAGTGCCATGCCAAAGATCAATATGGTGATTCGTGTGAAGTGTGTGGCACGACTTACAGCCCGATTGAGCTGATCAACCCGTATTCCGCAGTCTCCGGCGCAGCGCCTGTGCGCAAGGAAACCGAGCATTACTTCTTCAAGCTCTCCGAATGCGGCGATTTCCTTAAGGCCTGGACGCGTTCCGGCACCTTGCAGCCAGAAGCCGCCAACAAGATGGGCGAATGGTTCGGGGCAGGCCTGTCGGATTGGGATATTTCACGCGATGCGCCGTATTTTGGCTTCGAGATTCCTGATGCGCCGGGAAAATACTTCTATGTGTGGCTTGATGCACCCATCGGCTACATGGCCAGCTTCAAGAACCTGTGCGAGAAGCAGGGGCTGGATTTCGA
The DNA here is from genome assembly GCA_036560445.1 of Methylophilaceae bacterium. Lineage (GTDB taxonomy): Bacteria > Pseudomonadota > Gammaproteobacteria > Burkholderiales > Methylophilaceae > DATBRG01. Next base: position 47,596 of record DATBRG010000001.1, on the reverse strand, counting down.
CGAATACTGGAAACAGGATTCAACGACCGAGCTCTACCACTTTATCGGCAAGGACATCCTCTATTTCCATGCGTTATTCTGGCCAGCAACCTTGGAATACTCAGGCTACCGTAAACCGACCAGCATATTTGCTCACGGCTTCCTGACCGTGAATGGCGAGAAGATGTCCAAGTCGCGCGGCACTTTCATCACCGCGCGTAGCTATCTCGAACACATCAAGAACCCTGAGTATTTGCGCTACTACTACGCTGCAAAGCTTAATGGCAGTATGGAAGACATCGACCTGAATCTGGAAGATTTTACCGCTCGCGTAAACTCTGACTTGGTCGGCAAGTACATCAATATTGCTAGCCGAGCAGCGGGGTTCCTCGTTAACCGATTTGATGGAACCATCATGCGCGGAGTCGATGGATATGGCGGTTTACTTGGGCTCATAGTCACAAAAGGCGATGGCATTCGAAATGACTACGAAACAAGGAATTATGGCTCTGCTCTTCGTCAGATTATGGCATTGGCTGACTTAGTTAACGAATTCACTGACCGTGAGAAACCATGGCTTGTCGCAAAAGATCCTAGTCAGAATCAACAACTTCAAGTCATATGTAGCATACTAATTGAGGCATTCAGGTTAATCACAATTTACCTAAAACCTGTTCTGCCAAGATTGGCCCTCGAAATCGAGGTGTTTCTGAATGTTCCACCTTTAACCTGGTCCGACGCAAGCAAGTTACTGCCGAAAGGGCACACCATCAATCCCTATGCTCACTTAATGACCCGTATCGATCCCAAACAGATTGAAGCCATGACCGAAGCCAACAAGGAAAATATGCAAGCCACAACTCCAGCCGTTACCGCCCCCGTAGTCGAAGAGCCGAGCTATATCTCCATCGATGATTTTACTAAGGTCGATCTGCGAATCGCCAAGATCGTCAATGCCGAGCATGTAGAGGGTGCAGAAAAACTGCTCAAACTCACGCTTGATATTGGCGAAGAAAAACCACGCCAGGTGTTTGCCGGTATCAAATCGGCCTATGACCCGGCCACGCTGGTTGGTCGCTTGACTGTGATGGTGGCAAACCTTGCACCACGCAAGATGAAGTTTGGCTTGTCAGAAGGCATGGTGCTGGCAGCCAGCGATGAAAGTGGTGGGCCATTTATCCTTTCGCCGGATAACGGCGCTCAGCCTGGTATGCGCGTAAAATAGTGTTTCGGGGAAGCATAGTTTTTATAAGGAGTTTTTCATGAAAATCTCACAGGTTCTTTTAATGCTGTTGTTAGGCATTAGCTTGAATGTACTGGCTGACGATAGCAACGGTAAAACAGCCGTTGGTGGTGGCTTGGGGGCAGCCGCAGGTGCGGCGGTTGGCGGTATAGTCGGCGGCAAGACTGGGCAGGTAGTCGGCGGTGCCGTTGGCGGTGGTGTGGGTGCCGCTGCAACCACTAAAGGTGATGCACGTACCGGTGCGGTGATCGGTGGTGCGGCCGGTGGCGCAACTGGTGCTGTAGTCGGGCAAAAAGTAGGCGGCAGCACTGGCGGCATCGTCGGTGCTGGCGTAGGCGGTGCGGGTGGTGCCGTAGTAGGCAAGGTAATAGCCGAACCTGGCAAGCCAACGACTAGCAGCAGAAGAGTAGGTTATGAAGAAGAATATGATGATGATCGTAATGGCGGTAAACATAAGCAAAAACATGGCAAAGGCCATGCGTATGGGCATTACAAACACGACGAAGACCATTAGGCTGTATTGAGAGCAATAAAAAAGCCCCGCAAGAGGCTTTTTATTGGGCGGTGTGCAGTTTTACTTCTTGGTTTTTTCTTTTGCTGGCATTTCGGCTGGAGGCATTGGCTTCTCGGCTGGTGAGGCTTTTGTGTCTTTCACAACTTTATCTGGCTTGCCAGCGGCTGCGGCCTTGACGTTGCCTACAGTAATATCTTTCTTGAGGCCATCTACAGTTTTAGCGCCAAATCCAGGTACTTTGTCGAGGTCGTTAGCCGACTTAAACGGACCATTTTTCTTACGATATTCAATAATAGCCTGTGCTTTTTTAGGTCCTACGCCTTTAAGGCCTTCCAACTCAGATTGTGAAGCGGTGTTGATATCAACCGCAGCCCATGCTGGAATGGCAAATACAAATAATGCGATGAGGATAAATATGATTTTTTTCATTATGTTTCTCCTGTAAATAGTCAGATTAGATGTTTTTATTGATAACTATAACAATTGCACAAATAGCTTACGGAATTACTCTTACAGCAATCTTACTGGCCTTATAAACCAGTAATTTCTTCATTAATCTTCTCAAGCGCACTTAATGGGTTTGCCGCCTGTGTAATCGGGCGGCCGATTACCAGATAGCTGGAACCCAGACGCAAGGCTTCCGCGGGCGTCACGATGCGTGATTGATCGTCCTGCTTTGCATTGGCAGGGCGGATGCCCGGCGTAACCAGGCAGAAATCTTTCCCCAGGGCTGTTCTAAGTGCAGAGGCTTCCTGCGCGGAGCAGACTATGCCATCCAGTCCTGCTTGCTGGGTTAATTTGGCCAGGTTTAATACCTGAGTCTGCAGTTCGGCGTGAACTCCAACCTGTGTAAGCGTGGCTTGATCCATACTGGTTAAGACGGTGACGGCGATGAGCATCGGCTTGTGCCCGCTTTTGGCCACTCCCTCACGTGCTGCCTGCATCATGGCGAGACCGCCGGAAGCGTGGACATTAAGCATCCATACTCCCAGACGGCTGGCAGCTTCGCAAGCCTTGGCTACAGTGTTGGGGATGTCATGGAATTTAAGGTCAAGGAATATGCTGAATCCTTTGGCGATAAGGGTCTCAACCAGCTGCGGGCCTGATGCCGTGAAAAGTTCTTTGCCCACTTTTAACCGACATAACGCCGGATCCAACCGTTCTACTAATTGCAGGGCGCTTGCGGCATCGGCATAGTCCAGAGCAACGATAATTTTAGGGTCTGGCTTGATCATGCGGCAGATTCTTTGGTTTCTGGAGGAAACGACTCCCAGGAGTTACAGGCTGGACATTGCCAATGATAATGCTTTGCACGGAAGCCGCACTGGTCGCAGCAATAAGCATTGCGGTTGCCAATGGCAGCACGAACTGACTGCTGCATGAGCTGGGTATCTTGTGATTCTGATTTATCCAGCAGGGCACGTGCTTGCAGGAGCTGGTCTAGCGTTTGCAGGCTAGGTTTCTTTGCAAGCTCATCCCTCGCAAGTTTGGCAGCACTTTCGGGACCCTCTTCAGCCAAAGTGACTTCGTAGACAACACTTAGCAGAGAAGCTGATCTATAGGTTTGCAGATAGTGTTTAAGTAATGCCAGGCCTTCTTCAGCCTTGCCTATGGCGCGATAACTGGCGAGCATTTTTGTTGCGATCAGGCCCAGATATTCTGGCTGCTGGAACTCGATACGTTTCCATACCGAAATGGCGACAGTGTGAGCCCCCGCATCAGCCTCCATATCGCCCAACATGGCATTTGCCCTTGCACAGTTTTTGTTTGCGTCCAGAGCCATTCCCAGCTCATACCTGGCGGTATGGCCGTCATTTTTCAGGATAGACTTCATGGCCATTTCGCAGTAGTACTGGGCGATTTCCTTGCGGAAAGGTATGCCAGAAAGTCGCTCGAGTTCGCGTGCCGCTTCGATAGCACGTTCCCACTCACGCTCGCGCACGTAAATTTCCAGCAGGGCGCGCAAAGCGGGTTGCTGGTAGCGACTATCATCGAGCGATTTGAACAACTCTTCTGCACGATCAAGCAAGCCAGCCTTGAGGTAGTCTTGGGCCAGCTCGGCCATCACAGCCAGTTTCTGGGGTTGTTCCAATTCTTTACGTTCCATGAGGCTTAAGTGCAAATTGATGGCGCGATCAACTTCACCACGTCGGCGAAATAGGCTGCCGAGGGCGAAATGTAATTCTAGAGACTCTGAGTTTGCTTGAACCGCTTCGGTGAATGCTTCGATGGCTTTATCGTGCTGATCGGAGATGAGGAAGTTCAGGCCTTTGAAATAGGCGGCCGGCAGAGTCGTGGATTCAGATAGCAGCTGGTTGATATCTACGCGGGCGGCTATCCAACCCAAGGTAAAAAACAAGGGTAGGGCAAGCAGCCACCAGTATTCAAATTCCATCATGAGTAAATTTTTTCAGAGAGTTCAAGTTGCGCAATTACAACTGGTTTTCCGGGTTCAGGGCTTTCAGCTCTCGTTGCAGAGCCAGTAATTGTCGCCGTTGCCGGATAAGTGGGGTCAAGCAACCTATGATACCTGTGATAATGCCTATAAATAGTGTGGTCAGCAGCATCAGTGATAGCGGTGCCCGCCAGGCAAAGCCAAGATAGTAATGCAGTTCGACTGGGTCTGAGTTTTTCAAGGCAAAACCGAACAACAGTACAAATATGCAAAACCAAAGGAATGTGTAGATATATCGCATAGTCTGATTTTACCTAAGCTGATAGCAAAAACGCTAATTAGCGAAAAATTGAAGCTAAAAAAATGGCGGCCCCTGATGTCCAAGGAGCCGCCTTTTTAGTCATTACTAATTTATTCAGCCAAATCTACACGTTCACGCAACTCTTTCCCGGCTTTGAAGTGCGGTACATATTTTTCAGGTACCTGTACTTTAGTGCCGGTTTTAGGGTTGCGACCGAGACGTGGAGGACGATAGTTAAGACTGAAACTACCAAAGCCCCTGATTTCTATGCGCTCACCAGTAGCAAGATTATCCGACATGGAGTCAAGGATAGCTTTCACGGAGAGTTCAGCATCCTTCACTACCAGCTGCGGGAAACGCGCTGCCAGATTGGCAATCAATTCTGATTTTGTCATGGCTCACCTAACCTTGGGCTGGTTTTATTCGTTGTTCTTGCTATCAAGCTTCGCTTTTAACAGCGCGCCCAGATTAGTCGTACCGGCAGCACCTGCATTGTCATTACTGAGCTTTTGCATGGCATCTGACTCGTCAGCCTGATCTTTAGCCTTGATAGAAAGATTGATCGTGCGGTTCTTGCGGTCAACATTGACGATACGGGCTTCAATCTCCTGACCTTCCTTGAGTACGCTGGCAACATCAGTCACCTTCTCTTTGGAGATTTCAGAAGCACGGAGGTAGCCTTCTACTTCGCCGTCCAGGGTAATCACTGCGCCCTTTTCTTCGATAGTCTTCACGGTACCCTTAACGATTGCACCCTTGTCGTTGACAGTAGTGTATGCGCCGAATGGGTCATTATCCATTTGCTTAACACCGAGGGAGATACGCTCTTTTTCGACATCAATGCTGAGCACCAATGCGGAGAGCTCGTCACCCTTCTTGAAGTTGCGGATAGCTTCTTCACCAGTTTGGTTCCAGGATAAGTCGGACAAGTGAACCAGGCCGTCGATACCACCTGGCAAGCCGATGAATACGCCAAAGTCGGTAATAGACTTGATTTGGCCGCTGACCTTGTCACCCTTCTTGTGGGTGGCTGCAAAGTCATCCCAAGGATTAGCCTGGCATTGCTTCATACCCAGGGACAGGCGGCGACGCTCTTCGTCGATTTCCAGGATCATGACTTCTACTTCGTCACCCAGTTGGGCGATCTTGGCAGGATGTACGTTCTTGTTGGTCCAATCCATTTCGGAAACGTGTACCAGGCCTTCAATGCCTGGCTCAATTTCAACGAACGCGCCGTAGTCGGTCAGGTTGGTCACCTTGCCGAATAGGCGGGTGCTAACTGGATAACGGCGGGTCAATGCAACCCATGGGTCATCGCCCAGTTGCTTGATACCGAGTGATACGCGGTTCTTCTCTTGATCGAACTTGAGGATCTTGGCTTCAACCTCTTCACCAACAGTCAGCACTTCTGATGGATGCTTGACGCGGCGCCATGCCAGATCGGTGATGTGCAGCAGACCATCGATACCGCCCAGATCAACGAATGCACCGTAGTCGGTGATGTTCTTGACGATGCCCTTGACCACTGCACCTTCTTTCAGTGAGCCGATCAGTGCTTCGCGGTCAGCGCCCATGTTCTCTTCCAGCACAGCGCGGCGTGACACTACGACGTTGTTACGCTTGCGGTCGAGCTTGATAACCTTGAAATCCCATTCCTTGTTTTCGAATGGGGTAGTGTCCTTGACTGGGCGCAGGTCAACCAGTGAGCCCGGCAGGAAGGCGCGGATGCCGTTAACCATGACAGTCAAACCACCCTTGACGCGGCCATTAACCATGCCCTTGATGATGCGGGCTTCGTTCATGGCATCTTCCAGATCCAGCCATGCAGCCAGGCGCTTGGCCTTTTCACGAGAGAGCTTGGTGTTGCCGTAACCATCTTCCAGAGCCTCGATGCAGACTTTTACAAAGTCGCCAACATTGACTTCAAGCTCGCCACGGTCGTTGCGGAATTCGCTGGTTGGGATAACACTTTCTGATTTAAGACCAGCATTGACGACGACGTTATCGTTATCGATAGAAACGACTTCAGCGGTGATGACTTCACCGGAGCGCATTTCCTGGCGGGCCAGGCTTTCTTCAAATAGAGCTGCAAAACTGTCCATTGAAGGAGTGGAGGTGGAAACGTTAATCATTAAAAAATTACCTAAATATTCCCGCCGTGCAGCGGGGAAAATTAAAAAAGCCATGAACCGGTGAAGTCCACGGCGCCTATTTTTAGTACTAAATACTTATTTCTTTAACTATTTTCCCGAGTTTTTATGCTGATATGCCAGCACTGCCTGAACCGCCTGCTCTATGCTAAGCTGGCTTGTTTCCAGCAGTTCGGCGTCCGCACTTTGCTGTAAAGGCGCAACCAGTCTTTGCTGGTCTCGGGCATCACGCTTTTGCAAATCCTGCAATATGTCGAGCAGATTAGCATGGATTCCTTTTGACATCAACTGCTTATAGCGACGCTCTGCTCGAACTTCGGCGCTGGCGGTAAGAAATATTTTGATCTGGGCATCAGGGAAAACCACGCTAGCCATATCGCGCCCGTCTGCTACCAGCCCTGGCAACTGGCGGAAACTGTGCTGCAGATCAAGCAAGGCAAGCCTTACCGCCGGATGTACTGCGACCTCAGAAGCACCTCGACTCATTTCTTCGGTACGTACATCCTCGGTAATCATTTCCCCATCGAGATAAATTTCACCTTGCTCGAAACGTATCTTTAGCTTGCTCGCCAGTTCAGCTAATGCTGTTTCATTTTGCCACGGGATATTCGCCCTCTTTGCCGCCAGCGCCACAATGCGATAAAGCGCACCAGAATCCAAATAGTGATAGCCCACTTTACTGGCTACGAGCTGCGCTACAGTTCCCTTGCCAGAAGCTGAAGGGCCATCAATGGCGATAACTGGTATGTTTGTAGTCAGGTTCTGAGTAGAGGGCATCGATTAAATATAACTATTGATATGTTTATAACAATCAATTTGTATAATTGATTTGACTGATTAATGATGATGACAACAAATCTCAATAGAGGAGTTGTCATGGTTAAAACGGTTACTTTCGCAACTATACATCTGGCAGTCGTTTTTACCTTAGGTTATGTGCTTACCAATAGCTTGGCAAGCGCTAGTATTATTGCTCTTGTACAGCCTGTGTTAAATGCACTGACTTATGAAAAAATCTGGCAAAAAATTGAGCAGAGCGAATCAGTGGATTTTATCTGGGGCTATGCCTATTAGGGTTTAATTATCTCGGCAAAGCGCTCGAAATAATCGGGGAACGTTTTTGCTACGCATCCCGGCTCGTTAATGGTGACAGGCACTCCCCCTAGGCTCACCAGAGAAAAGCACATTGCAATGCGGTGGTCATCATAAGTGTCGATATTGGCATGCGCGGTGAGTTTTTCCGGCGGCGTGATTAGCAGGTAATCACTACCTTCTTCAACCGTTGCGCCGACTTTTCTCAATTCCGTTGCCATTGCACTCAACCGGTCGGTTTCTTTAACCCGCCAGCTGGCGATATTCCTTAAGCGTGTCGGGCCATCCGCGAACAGAGAGGCGGTTGCCAGGGTCATGGCAGCATCCGGGATATGGTTGCAATCGCGGTCGATGCCACTCAATTTGCCTGTTGATGGGGCGCTAGCCTCGACCCAGTTATCACCCCAAGAAATTTGAGCTCCCATATTGGTGAGGGCCTCGGTAAATTTGACATCTCCCTGGATACTGTCTTTGGTGATACCCATTACTCGTACAGGGCCGCCACCGATTGCTCCAGCAGCCAAGAAATAGGACGCGGATGAAGCGTCGCCTTCAACGTAATATCTGCCAGGGCTTTGGTAAGTGCTGTTCGCGGGGATGGTGAAACGTTTCCAGCGTTCGCGCTGTACCTGCACCCCGAATTTAGCCATGAGATTCAGCGTGATCTCGATGTACGGTTTCGAGATCAGTTCGCCGACGACTTCGATTACTGCCTGTTTGCCGGTCAAAGGCAGAGCCATCAGCAATGCCGTCAGGAATTGGCTGGACACATCGCCGCGTATCTTGATAGGCGAGCTCGTCTGTATATCGGCAGGCGATATCTGTAGTGGTGGAAAACCAGCGTTGCCAAGATATTTAATATGAGCGCCAGCTTGGCGTAATGCATCGACAAGGTCGCCAATCGGCCGCTCATGCATACGCGGAACGCCAGAGAGCTTATAACTGCCTTTGGATAAGGCCAATGCTGCGGTCAATGGGCGAAATGCAGTGCCAGCATTGCCCAGGAATATGTCTGCCTGCTTAATATCGAAACTACCGCCCATGCCGGTTACCAGCCAGCAATTTGGCGCTGTCTGTTCCAGCTTTACGCCCAGTGTTTTAAGCGCATCCAGCATACGTTCAGTGTCGTCAGAAATCAGCAGGTCGCGGATTTCTGTTGTGCCATGCGCAAGCGCCGCAAGCAGCAAAGTGCGGTTAGAAATACTTTTAGAGCCTGGTAGGGTGATAGTGCCTGCAGCTTTATGAGCCGCCTTTAAATCTAACTTATCCACTGTTAAGGTTTCTTGAGTTTCTCTTGAGAATTCGCCCATTGATTGCGAGCATAGCTCGCCCGCTCAAACAGTGCTTGTAAAGCTGCGCTATCGCTATTCTTTAAGAGGCTATGCAGGTTGGCTAATTCATTTTGGTAGGTAGTCAGTTCTTCCAGTAGTGCATCGCGGTTGGCAAGGCTGATATCACGCCACATTTCTGGCGAGCTGCCAGCAATGCGGGTGAAATCGCGGAAACCACTGGCGGCAAACTCGAATAATTGCCCTGAGTTATCGCGTGACGCCAGATCATTGACTAAAGCAAATGCCAGCAGATGTGGTAAATGGCTAACCGCAGCGAAGATGCTGTCGTGATTGTCGGCGCTCATCTGCTTGAGGTTGGCACCAGCAGCAGACCACATCGCACGTACTTGCTCTAAAGCTTGGCTATCGGTTTTAGCTGTCGGGGTTAACACAACATTCTTACCTTCAAAAAGCTTGGCGTTTGCCGCGGTTACGCCACTTTTCTCTGCTCCGGCAATCGGATGCCCAGGCACAAACCGGGAAACTTTGTCGCCAAGCAGCTTTTCGGCATAAGCAATAATGTCGCCTTTGGTACTACCAACATCGGTGACGACAGTTTTATGGCTCAGATGGGGTGCGATAGCGGAAAAGATGCTTGCAGTCTGGGCGACAGGCACGGCCACTACTACCATATCCGCATTCTCCACGGCTTTTGCCGAGTCTGTTTCGATAGTATTGATTACGTTCATGTCCAGCGCAGTTTGCAGGCTGTCACTAGTGCGGCCAACACCAACAATATGCTGAACATGGTTCGCACGTTGCAAGGCCAAAGCGAGCGAACCGCCAATCAAGCCTACGCCAAAAATAACCAGTTTATTCAAGAGATGACTGCCGACATGCAAAAAAACAAATTGTAACACGCAGCAATGGTGCTGCTTGTAGAAGGTATTTCATAGAGGGGAAGTACTGAAGCAAGAGCGACGTTTTAGTAAGGGGCTCATTCCTGACTAAAACGTCGATTGCAGGGAGATGACAATGAATAAGAATGAAACTTATGCAGAAAGTTCAAAACCTATTCAATTATTTTTGATGCAGATGATGAATCACCTGCCATTCGCCATCAATCAATCCTTGCTGCGGATTGAAGTTTTTCTTGTAGGCCATCTTGCGACTTTCCGCTATCCAATAACCCAGGTAGAGGTAAGGTAGCTTAAGGCTGTGGCACCACTCTACCAGCCAGAGTATATTGAAAGTGCCGTAACTGGCTTTACTGTCGGCGGCTTCATAAAAAGTATATACCGCAGAAATGCCATCGCGGACGATATCGACTACGCTAACGATTTTTAGGGTGTTATCCAGCCTGAATTCCACCATCACGCTCTCAACATTACTCTGCACAAGAAAGTTTCGATATTGCTCGGCAGTATCCTGTATTTCACTGGCGTTATTGTGGCGAGCACTTTGATAGGTAGCGTAGAGCTTAAAATGTTCTTCGCTGAAACTGAGGGGTAGGATAGTTGCTTGTAGCGATTGGTGCTGCTTGAATGCGCGGCGCTGACTTCGTGTTGGCTGGAATTCATTGACTGGCAAGCGTACTGGCACGCAGGCATTGCAATGTTCGCAATGCGGACGATAGGCAAATTTACCGCTACGGCGAAAGCCCAACTGTATCAAGCCACTATAGGTGTTGGCGTCAATCAGGTGGTGCGGCGCAGCGATTAGGGACTGTGCCAATTTGCCTTCCAGATAGCCACACTTGTAAGGGGTGGTGGCGTAGAACTGGAGCTTCTGTAGCGGTGGTTCGCTAGGTAGTGTCATGGCCAAATTACCAATCGCTGGATACTTGTGGATAGTTTACCAATTCTGCCAATTTTAGCGAGAATTCCATACGGGGTATTTCACGCGCCCCGAGAGAGGCCAGATGCGAGGTTTTCATTTGGCAATCCAGCATACCGAAGTCGTGTTGCTGTAAATACTGCACGAGATGCACGAAGGCGATTTTTGAGGCATCGGTTACATGATGAAACATGGATTCCCCATAAAACATGCGGCCTATAGCCACTCCATAGATACCTCCTGCAAGTTGTCCATCAATCCAGGTTTCAACACTGTGCGCATAGCCAAGCTGATATAGCTGGCAATAAGCATCGAGGATTTCCTGAGTTATCCAGGTACCATCCTGGCCTGGCCGCGGGGTAGTGGCACAAGCCAGCATCACTGCTCTGAAAGCACTGTCAAAGCGGATTTCATATTCATTTTTTCTCAGGCGTTTCTTGAGAGAGCTTGATATATATAGTTCACCCGGAAACAGCACCATCCGCGGATCCGGGCTCCACCAAAGGATAGGTTGGCCTTCGCTAAACCAAGGGAAAACTCCAAGCTTATAAGCTTGTAACAGGCGTTTTGCGGATAAATCCCCACCTGCAGCCAACAGGCCGTTTGGCTCTTGCAAAGCTGATTCTATTGAAGGGAAGGGTGCGTTAGCCGTTAGCCAGGGGATCATGACGAGTATCAGTCTAAATCATTGCCGAGATGCTTATTTTGCTATGGTTTAGTCACATGTGGCGGATTTTACTTAACCAAGCTGTAAATGGATTGTAAAACTGCTTCGTAATCAGTCTATTACAGAGTAGAATGCGCGGCCTATGGAGCAATACACCCACAATCTGGCTAAACCAATCAACAGCTACCGTCCTTATTGGGCAAAGCGTTTTGGTGCTGCGCCCATTCTGCCCATGAGTCGTGCTGAGATGGACGCGCTGGGCTGGGATAGCTGCGACATCATCCTGGTGACAGGCGATGCTTACATCGACCATCCCAGCTTTGGCATGGCGCTGGTAGGGCGTTTGCTGGAAGCACAAGGCTTTCGCGTTGGGATTATTGCCCAGCCTGATTGGCAATCGGCCGATGCTTTTAAAGCCTTGGGTAAACCTAACCTGTATTTTGGCGTGACTGCGGGCAATATGGATTCGCTGGTCAATCGCTACACGGCTGACCGCAAGATTCGCTCCGATGACGCCTACACACCCAATGCCGAAGCTGGTAAGCGGCCAGACCGCGCTGTACTGGTCTATAGCCAGCGTTGTCGTGAGGCCTTCCCCGATGTGCCGCTGGTGATTGGGAGCATTGAAGCCTCATTGCGGCGCATTGCTCATTATGATTACTGGTCGGATAAAGTGCGCCGCTCCGTGCTGGTAGATTCCAAGGCCGATATCCTGCTCTATGGCAATGCCGAGCGTGCCTTGGTCGAGTTGAGCCATCGCATTGCCAAGGGTGAAAAAGTAGCCGAGATTACTGATATTCGCGGCACCGCATATTTGCGCAAAAGCCTGCCCGAAGGTTGGTCTGAAGTGGCTTCCACCAATCTGGATCGTCCCGGGAAAATTGATGCGCCGATAGACCCGTATGCCATGGAACCAGCTATGGAGAAAACTGGTGAATCATGTGCCAGTACCTCAGCCAAGGCTGCTGAAGCAGATGCATCCGTCAATGTTATCCAAATTATCCGTAAACCCAAAGCTGATCGCGCTTTGCAAGTGGTACGCCTGCCGGCTTATGAAGAAGTCGCGGCTGATCCAGTCCTCTATGCCCACGCTTCACGCGTGCTGCACCTGGAAGCCAACCCAGGCAATGCTCGCGCGCTTGTGCAGCGTCATGGGGACCGCGAAGTCTGGCTGAATCCACCGCCGATTCCACTCACCACCAAAGAGATGGATTACATCTACGACTTGCCCTATGCGCGCAAGCCACATCCAGTCTATAACGATGCCAAGATTCCAGCATGGGAGATGATCCGTTTCTCGGTCAACATCATGCGCGGATGCTTCGGCGGCTGCACTTTCTGTTCGATTACCGAGCACGAAGGCCGCATCATCCAGAGCCGCTCCGAGGAATCCATCCTGCGTGAAGTGGAAGAGATACGCGACAAGGTGGAAGGCTTCACCGGCGTGATCTCCGATCTCGGCGGGCCGACAGCCAATATGTACCGTATGGCCTGCAAGAGCGAGAAGATAGAACAGTCTTGCCGCAAGCTGTCATGCGTGTATCCGGGCATTTGCGAAAACCTCAATACCGATCATTCGGCATTGATTCAGCTATACCGTAAAGCCCGTGCCATCAAGGGTGTAAAGAAGATTCTGATTGGCTCTGGTCTGCGTTACGACTTGGCTGTGACATCACCGGAATATGTGAAAGAACTGGTGCAGCATCACGTCGGCGGCTACCTGAAAATTGCACCTGAACATTCCGAAGAGAACGTACTCTCCAAGATGATGAAGCCGGGCATGGGTGCTTACGACAGGTTCAAGGAAATGTTCGAGCGTTTCAGCAAGGAAGCGGGCAAGGAGCAATACCTGATTCCCTACTTCATTGCCGCACATCCTGGTACCACAGATGAGGACATGCTCAATCTGGCGTTGTGGCTGAAGGCTAATAGATTCCGTCTGGATCAGGTACAGACATTTACGCCGACACCGATGGCCATGGCGACTGCTATGTATCACTCGGGTAAGAATCCATTGCGCAAGGTGACCGCAGACAGCGAAGAGGTAGCCATCCCCAAGGCTGGCGGTGTGCGTCGATTGCATAAGGCGTTCATCCGCTACCATGACCCCAATAACTGGCCTTTACTGCGCGAGGCTTTGAAGAATATGGGCCGTGCCGATTTGATTGGGAATGGCAAAAAACATCTGGTTCCAGCATTTCAACCTATTACGGCGAAACCGATTGTTCCTGCCGCGAGAACTCGAAAGCATGAGCCAGTGTCGAAAAGGGCAATTCGTCCAAACAGATAGGAATGCTTATGCGCGCACTTAGTTTCAATGGCCTCATGCGAGGCCTTTTTTCTGTAGTTCTGCTATGTTTTGTGATGAGTGGGCAAGCCGCCGAAAAGGGCTTGTTATGGAAGGCTGAGGCGCCTGGCGGCAAGGTGAGCTATCTATTCGGCACCATGCATTCGGATGATCCGCGCGTTAACGACTTTTCGCCTGCCTTGTTAAAAGCGCTTTCTGATAGTGATGCCTTTATGATGGAGACGCTGCCGCCATCAGACCCCACTGTTTATTTCATGAAGGACCATGTAATCAGTGATCTGCTGACTGAAACCGAGATGCAGCAGTTGATGAAACTCGCCGATTTTCATGCCATGCATACCGATGTTGCGATGCATATGAAACCATGGCTGTTGGCCATGGTGTTTGATCTGCCCAAGCCGCAGTCGCCTTTTACACAGGATGTACAACTTTTTGCCAAGGCGCAGGAGCAATCCAAGCAGATATTGGGCATTGAAGATACGGCCGAGCACTTTGGTATGCTGGATAGTTTCAGTCAGGAGGATCAGCTGACCATGTTGCGCGCAGTGCTGAAGCGTAGCCAGGAAGAGAAAGAAAAAGATTTTGAATCTCTACTCAATGCTTACCTGACTGAGGACAGTGCCAAGATCGCCGGCCTGGATGACAAGATCACAGGTGGCATGCTCACCAAGGATTTATGGGCAAGGATGCGCGTTAAACTCATTGATGAGCGTAATGTGCGCATGGCTGAACGTATTGCCCAGCAGGCAAATGAAAGCCCGGTTTTTATTGCAATCGGCGCATCGCACCTGGCGGGCAAAGGTGGTTTGGTTGAGCGTTTAAGGGATGCAGGTTTTAAGTTGACCGTCATTCAATGAGAGGTAGATTGGTTCTGGTTGAAGCCTAGCTAGTTTTTAGCTTGTTGGTCGCGGTTACGCACGGCTCGGGCGAAGCCTACCAGCATCATGATAATGGCAGGCCAGAAGGTTAGGCCTGCCAGCATGCCGAACCCGACCGGGTTCGGATTCGGGTCATCCAGCAAGCCGACTTGTGCAGCGAATATGATAGCCAGCAGAGGCCCGCTACCAACAATCAACAAGATAAACCCCAACCAGAACAGCCTGTTCAATTCTAGCCGTGGTTTAGGCATGGCGGGTCTCTTTGAGGATATTCTCGATATAAGCGCAGAAGTCCGGGTCTTCGCCCTGTAGCAGTTTGGGTAATAATTTACGGAAATCCTCACGCTCGCACCATTCCCGCATATAGTCATCCCAAGAGCGCCAGCGCCGCAGTTGCTTGCCAGTCATCTTGTCTTCATAAGCCAGCAGGTAAGCACGCTCAAACAGCGAAATGAGGATTTCAAACAGTACATGCATGCGCTCCTGTTGATCCTCGGTGAGATTGGCAGTTTCAGCCTGGCTTCGCAGCTTGAGGTCAGGGTTTTCCATGGCCAGCTTGAGGAAATCCGTATAAGCATCAGACAATAGCTGGTAGACCTCTTCCTCCTCATTTTCACGTTCTTTGCGTTGCTCAAAAATGAAAGCCACAATAGCCAGGGGCAGGCCGAACACAGTGACGATATAGCTTAATAGCTCCCAGGTTTCGAGGTTCATGATAGTTAAGTACTAGACAATATGGATATCAATCGCAGTCAGAGCTGGGGCTCCGGTCAGGGTTGCAAACTGTACAGCGGCGGCACTGCCTGTGCCATCAGCATCGTAATATAAGGCTCCGCTGGTGGTATCGTAGATAATGGTTGGGTCGGTTGTTGTTGCAACTGCTCCGGCTCCAGAACCAGTATCAAAGGCATTCCCAGTTGTTGTCAGGTCGCCAATGGCCAAATTGGAGAAAATCGAATGGCTCAGTGAGAGAATGTCATGTTCACTACTGCTATTGAAATCGCTAATGGTGTCTATATTGGTAGAGCCCAACGCGGTATCGAATACAAAGACATCATTATCGGCACCACCCGTCAGCAGATCGTTACCCGAGCCACCAGCCAAGGTATCGCTGCCTGCGCTACCAGTCAGGACATCGTTGCCTGAGCTACCATTCAGAGAATCATTACCTGAGCCACCGTTAAGGACATCATTGCCGCCGCCGCCCGAAAGGTTATCGTTGCCTGCGCCGCCATTCAATGTATCGTTCCCCGAGTTCCCGGCGATGGAGTTATCCGCAGAGTTACCAGTGCCAATAAAGTTGGTTGAGCTGGTGTGGGTCAGATTCTCGATATTGCTGAAAGCATTCAGGTCCAAACTGGTCAGGCTGGTCAGGATGGTATCAGTGCCTTCGTTGCTGGCTTCGGTAACCACATCGCTGACGTTATCAACTATATAGACATCATTACCTGTACCGCCAATCAGAACATCATTACCTGTACCGCCATCCAGCGTATCGTTACCTGTATCACCATTCAGCGTATCGTTGCCTGAACCGCCTGTGATTGAATTGTCCGATGAAGTACCAGTCCCTGTGAAATTTGTTGCGCCGGTGTGAACCAGGTTTTCAATGTTGCTGTAGGAGTTCAGGTCCAGGCTGGTTAGGCCGGTGCGTATGGTGTCAGCAGTATCTGTATTACCAGCCTCATCAACCACATCACTTGTGCTATCGACGATGTAAGTATCATTGCCTGATCCGCCTACGAGGGTGTCATTGCCGGCTCCGCCATCCAGCGTGTCATTGCCACCGAGCCCCGAGAGACTATCGTTACCCGAGCCGCCAGTCAGGGAGTTATTTGCTGCGGTACCGGTTCCAATAAAGTCACTTGAGCCAGTATGGAAAATGTTCTCTATCTCGGTATAAGCATTCAGATTAATGACAGTGAGACTAGTCTGGATAGTATCAGTGCCTTCGTTGCTGGCCTCGGTAATTACATCGCTCAAGCTGTCAATAATATAAGTGTCGTTACCTGCACCCCCTACCAGCGTGTCATTTCCGCCGCCGCCATTCAGCGTGTCGCTGCCTGTGCCGCCGGTGATCGAGTTATCCTGACCATTCCCAGTTCCAGTGAAGTTGACTGAACCAGTGTGAACGAGGTTTTCAATATTGCTATAAGCGTGTAAATCAAGGCTGGCAAGGGCGGTCTGTATGGTATCGGTGCCTTCGTTGCTAAGCTCGGTGACAACATCATTAACGCTATCAACAACATAAGTATCGTTGTCTGCACCGCCAAACAAAACATCATTCCCTGAACCGCCGTCCAGCGTATCGTTACCCGCGCCACCATTCAGGGTGTCGTTGCCTGAACCACCAGTAATAGCGTTATCTAGCGCGGTACCAGTGCCTATGAAGTTGCTTGAACCCGTGTGAATAAGGTTCTCGACATTGGCATAAGAATTGAGATCAAAGCTGCCAAGGCTGGTCTGGATGGCATCAGTCCCATCGTTGCTAAGTTCGGTCACCACATCGCTAGCACTATCGACGACGTAAACATCGTTGCCTGCACCACCTACGAGGGTGTCATTGCCAGCGCCTCCATCCAGCGTATCGTTACCGGCATTGCCAGCAAGGCTGTCATTGCCTATACCACCGGTAATAGCGTTATCGAGACTACTGCCAATACCAGTGAAATCGGCACTGCCGGTATAAGTCAGGTTTTCGATATTGTTGTAGTTGCCGAGATCGAGGCTGATGAGAGAAGTCTTGATGATGTCAGTACCAGCACTCGCCCCCTCGGTGACAACATCACCAACGCTATCCACGATGTAGGTATCGTTATCAGCACCGCCCACCAAGGTATCGTCACCGAGGCCACCATCCAGCGTATCGTTGCCGGCGCCGCCACTCAGGCTGTCGTTACCTGTGCCGCCGGTGATGCTGTTATTGAGACTATTACCGGAACCAGTAAAGTCTGATGTTCCGGTATAAAGCAGGTTTTCGACATTGGTGTAATTAGCTTGTGAGAGATCGAGGCTGGTCAGGCTGGTCTTAATCAGGTCGGTACCTGAATTGGTGCCTTCGGTAATTGAGTCGCCCACACTGTCAACAATGTAGGTGTCGCTGCCCGCGCCACCAATCATCGTATCGTTCCCTGCGCCGCCATCTATCGTATCGCTGCCGGATCCACCCGTGAGGCTGTTGTCGCCGCCATTACCAGTGATAGCCAAACTGTTCGTCAGTGCAGAGGCATCAATATTGGCATTATTAGTCCCACTAGTATCGCCAGTAGCAGTGCCGATGGTAATTTTCTCGATACCGGTATCGCCCGCAAAGAGCACAAGAGTATCGGTGCCTGTGGAGGTAAAGCGTATCTCGTCTGCAGTGCCTGAAAAGTCCTGTATTTCATATTGCGCATGTTCTGTTGCTGCAGCAATCAAGTAGATGTCGTTGCCCGCACCGCCGTCCATGGTGTCGTTGCCAGCGCCGCCATTGAGCGTGTCGTTACCTGCATTACCCAATAGGGTGTCATTACCTGTGTTACCGGTGATACTGTTATCCAGGCTGTTACCAGTACCGAGGAAGTTAGCAGAACCGGTATAGGTCAGGTTCTCGATATTGGCGTAAGTATTAAGATTGAGGCTGGCGAGGTTGGTCTGGATGGTATCAGTCCCCTCGTTAATAGCTTCAGTGACTATGTCGCTGGCGCTATCAACAGTATAGGTATCGTTACCTATGCCGCCCGTCATAGAGTCATTCCCCGCGCCGCCATTCAGACGGTCATCACCTGCACCACCTATCAGGGTGTCGTTACCGGCATTGCCAAGCAAGGTGTCGTTGCCACTGCCCCCGGTGAGTACGTTGTTACCCGCGCTACCGGTGCCGATGAAATCACTACTGCCGGTATAGGTGAGGTTCTCGACATTAGCGTAATTGGAGAGGTCGAGGCTGCTGAGGCTGTCTGTCTGTACCGTATCAGATGTTCCACCAGTGGCGGTTTCAGTGATTACGTCTGCGGCATTGTTAACGATATAGGTGTCGTTGCCAGCACCACCAGCCAGCGTGTCGTTGCCGTCGCCGCCGGTGAGGATGTTATTCAGTGCATTACCAGTGCCGGTAAAGTCCCCACTACCGGTATAGGTGAGGTTCTCTACATTGGCACTCAGCGTGTAGATGCCAAGCGTGGTTTCTACAGTGTCAGTACCGGCATTGGTGGCTTCGGTGACTACATCAGTTGCGCTATCAACCACATAGGTATCATTACCAGCACCACCTAGCATGGTGTCGTTGCCCGCACCGCCATCAAGGGTGTCGTTACCAGCGTTAGCCACAATGCTGTCGCCACCATTGCCACCGACGATGCTGTTATTGCCATTGTTACCGGTAATGATGAGTTTGGCGGTGCCAAGTATTCCCGATGCATCAATATTGGCGTCGTTGGTGCCGGTGGTGAGGCCTGCAGCTGTAGCTATAGTGATTTTCTCGAGACCAACATCTCCCGCACGCAGGGTGAGGGTGTCAGTGCCGGTTGAAGTGAAACGGACTTCGTCGCTTTGTACGCCGCCCGTGGTGGTGTCGTTAATCACCTCTGAAGCGCTGTGGTCTGCAGCAGCGCCAATGATGTAGATATCATTGCCAGCGCCACCATCCAGGCTGTCGTCACCCGCACCACCAATCAAGGTGTCATTGCCTGCATTGCCAATTAAGGTGTCGTTACCGCTACCGCCGGTGATGACATTGTTCAGCTCATTCCCAGTGCCGGTGAAGTCGCCACTGCCAGTGTAGGTGAGGTTCTCTACATTGGCGTAATCGCTGCTCAGATCAATACTGTCCAGGCTACTGGTCTGTACCGTGTCAGATGTTCCGCCAGTGGCGGTTTCAGTGATTATATCTGCGGCATCGTTAACGATATAGGTGTCGTTGCCAGCACCACCTATCAGGGTGTCATTGCCGCTGCCGCCGGTGAGTACGTTATTCAGTGCATTACCGGTGCCGGTGAAGTCCCCACCGCCAAGGTGGGTGAGGTTCTCTACATTGGCACTCAGCGTGTAGATGCCAAGCGTGGTTTCTACAGTGTCAGTACCGGCATTGGCAGCTTCGGTGACCACATCGGCGGCACTATCAACCACGTAAGTATCATTACCCACACCACCCAGCATTGTGTCATTGCCAGCGCCGCCATCCAGGGTGTCGTTACCAGCGTTAGCCACAATGCTGTCACCACCATTGCCACCAACGATGCTGTTGTTACCGTTGTTACCGGTAATGATGAGTTTGGCGGTGCCAAGTATTCCCGATGCATCAATGCTGGCGTCGTTGGTGCCGGTGGTGAGGCCTGCGGCTGTGGCTATGGTGATTTTTTCGATACCGACATCACCTGCGTGCAGGGTAAGAGTGTCATTGCCTGTCGAAGTAAAGCGGATTTCGTCTGTAGTACCGCCACTGTCGCTAATGGCTTGTGTATGGTCGGCTGCACTGGCAATCAGGTAAACGTCATTACCATCACCACCATCTAGAGTGTCGTTACCACCATTGCCATCAAGCGTATCGTTGCCGGAACCACCGGTAAGGCTATCGTTACCACTGCTGCCGGTGATGACATTGTTCAACTCATTTCCAGTGCCAGTGAAGTCGCTGCTGCCGATGTGAGTGAGATTTTCAATGTTTGCTGCAAGCGTGTAGCTGTTGCTGCTAGCTATCACTGTATCAATCCCGGCATTCAGGGCTTCATTCACTGAGTCGCTGCTACTATCCACAATGTAAGTGTCGTTACCCGTACCGCCATCCATGCTGTCATCGCCAGCACCGCCATCCAATGTGTCATTCCCGGCCAAACCGGTCAGGCTGTCATTGCCACTGCCGCCGGTAATAGCATTGTTGAGTGCATTGCCGGTAGCATTAAAAGCACTGCCGCCGGTGTAGGTAAGGTTTTCGATATTGGCAAAAGGTGTCGTTGTTAGGAAAAAGTTGGTGATATCCGTGACTATGCTATCTGTGCCTGCGTTAGCAGACTCAACGACCAAATCACTAGACCCTTGAAGAATCATATACGTGTCATTACCTACGCCACCTGCCAGGGTGTCGTTACCCGCGCCGCCATCTAGTGTATCGTTGCCGCCATTACCGACGATACTATCGTTGCCTGCGCCGCCAATCAGTGAGTTATTGCCGTTGTTGCCGGTAATAATGAGCTTATTGGTGTCTGTTATGCCAGATGCATCAATACCCTCATTGCTGGTCCCCGTGGTGAGGCCTGTTTCCGTGCTGATAGTGATTTTTTCGATACCGGTGTCATTTGGAGATAACACTAAGGTGTCGCCGCTGGTTGAAGTAAATCGGATTTCGTCCGCAGTACCACTACTGTCACTAATTTCGGCAACTACATGATCTGTTGCTGCGGCAATAAGATAAACGTCGTTGCCAGTACCACCATCCAACGTATCATTACCACTCCCGCCATTTAAGACGTCATTGCCCAGACCACCATCAAGACTGTCATCGCCCGCACCACCTATGAGGGTGTCATTACCTAAACCGCCACTCAGGCTGTCATTGCCACTGCCGCCAGTGATGATGTTATTAAGCGCGCTACCAATTCCGGTAAAGTCTGCGCTACCGGTATAGATGAGGTTCTCAACATTGTTGTAATTGCCGAGGTCTAGGCCGGTGATACTGTTAGTTTGCAAAGTGTCTGTGCCGCCATTGGCGGCTTCAATGACGATATCGCCCGTATCAATAACGTAAGTATCGTTACCTGAACCACCTACCAGCGAGTCATTACCGCCGCCGCCCGCCAAGGTGTCATCACCGGCATTGCCGATCAGGGTGTCGCTACTTGCTCCGCCAGTTAGTGAATTATTACCAGCGTTACCCACGATACTGACGCTGTTCAAGATTGCGCTTGCGTCAATGTTGATGGCAGCTGTGCCAGTGATCACCGCGTTGGCACCTACTCCGGTGCCGATGGTGATCTTTTCTATACCCAATGTGAAAAGATTGAGTGTGAGTGTGCCAGCAGTGGTACCGGTAAATCGCAGCTCATCCGTACCGGAAGAATCGGAGATCACGTCACCCGTTGTATATTCGGCAAAGCTATTGATGAGATAGAGGTCGTTATCAGCGCCGCCAACCAGTGCATCGCTGCCCATACCGCCTACCAGCGTGTCATTGCCTTCCTGGCCTTGCAGGGTGTCGTCGCCTTCGCCGCCATTCAGGCTGTCATTACCGCTATGGTTTCTGGTGCTTGGTATATTGAAGGTGGAGCTACCGCCATCGAGATTATCATTGCCAGCGCCGCCATTCAGGGTGTCATTGCCGCTGCCAGCCACGATAGTGTTATTCAGTGCATTACCGTTGCCAAGGAAATTAGCATTGCCTTCCTGGTTGATATTCTGGAATGATATGTAGGAGAGGTTTTCAAGGTTATCACCCATGTTGTAGCTGAATAGGGTAGTGAGAACCTTATCTGTTCCTTGTGCTAAATCTTCAACAACTTTGACGCTAGGTCTATCTACCAGGTAAATGTCGTTGCCTAATCCGCCGGATAGGGTGTCTGAACCTCCCGCCCCATATATCAAATCATTCCCAGCGCCGCCCGAAAGGTGATTGTTACCAGCATTGCCGATTAGAGTGTTATTGGACGCATTGCCAATGACATTGACAGATGCGGTGCCAGAGAGAAAGCCGTTTTCTATCCCAGCGTAATTGTTGAGGTCTAGGTTGAAATTGGCCTGTATGGTATCGCCTGTATCAGTATTGCTGCCTTCGTCGATAGTATCGTTGATGTCGATAACGTAAGTGTCATTCCCTGCACCGCCAGCCAAGGTGTCATTGCCGGCACCACCTACCAGGCTGTCATTTCCAGCACCGCCTACTAGGCTGTCATTTCCTATGCCGCCCTCGATAATGTCGCTG
Organism: Methylophilaceae bacterium; assembly: GCA_036560445.1. Taxonomy (GTDB): domain Bacteria; phylum Pseudomonadota; class Gammaproteobacteria; order Burkholderiales; family Methylophilaceae; genus DATBRG01. The sequence goes on along the minus strand of DATBRG010000001.1, from coordinate 25,071 downwards.
GCGCTACTGCCGGAGAGAACGTTGTTCCCTGCGTTACCAACCAGCACAATTCCAGAAGTCAGTGCGCTGGCATCTACATTAATATTAGCGGTACCAGTGCTGACGGCGTTTACGCCCGTACCTGTGCCGATAGTCACAAGATCAATACCTACCGTATTTGCGCTAAGGGTGAGGGTATCAGCTGTAGTGGTCGTGAAACGTAATTCGTCATTGGTACCGTCTGTATCTAGCAGGCTATCGCCGCTGTACTCAGTGGAAGAATTGACGATATACAGGTCATTCCCTGTGCCGCCGTTAAGGCTGTCACCTCCCAGGCCGCCAACAAGGGTATCGTTGCCAGCGCCGCCCAGCAGGGTGTCGTTACCATCACTGCCGCTCAGGTTGTTGTTGCGGCTGTTGCCGATGATCATATTATCCAGGCTGTTGCCAGTGCCGTTTATTGCCGTGGCTACCTCAAGTAATGTGAGGTTTTCCAGGTTGGCGCCGAGGACATAATTGATGGTGGAGTCGACAGTATCAGTGCCGCTTCCTGCTGTGCTGTCTTCAAAGATTTTGTCACTGATGTTATCGACGGCGTAGACATCGTCGCCATCACCACCTGTCATGGAGTCTGCTCCGGTGCCGCCATCCAGGCTGTCATTCCCGGTACCACCAATCAAGGTGTCGTTACCGGCCAAACTGATTAGGAAATCGTTACCAGCACCACCATCCATGCTGTTGTTGGCAGCATTGCCAATGAAGGAGTTATCAGAGCTATTGCCAATAAGCGTTACGTTGCCAACGCCGGTGAGGGCAACGTTCTCAACATTGGCCGCAACCGTGTAAATGCCTCCCGTGGCGACATTAAGCAGCACGCTATCGGTACCTGCACTTATACCTTCGCTGATATTGGTGGCCTCAGTAATGCTATCGGCCTGGTAAGTATCGTTGCCCGTGCCGCCAGCATAGCTATCTACCCCTACGCCGCCATCCAGTGTGTCGTTACCAGCGCCACCACTCAGAGTGTCGTTACCAGCACCACCATTCAAGTTATCGTTGCCACTGCCGCCAGTCAGGCTGTTAGCGCCTGCATTGCCGGTGATTGTGAGATTGTTGGTAATTGCGCTGGCATCTACGTTGATGGCCTGAGCGCCTGTAGTGACGGCAGTTGCTCCGGTGCCAGTACCAATGACGATTTTTTCAATGCCAAATGTTGCTGAATTGAGTATCAGGGTGCCAGTCGTTGCGGCAAAACGGATTTCATCACTTTCGCTAGTAGCGCCAGAGTCAAAAATAATGTCGCCGGAGGTATAGTCAGTAGCGCTATTGATGACATAGATATCGTTACCTGAGCCGCCATTCAGGCTATCATCGCCTGCGCCGCCAATCAGCGTATCGTTACCGGCATTGCCGAGGATAGTATCGTTGCCAGCACCACCATCAAGCAGGTTGTTGCCGCTATTGCCTGTAAGGTTGTTGTCGGCTGTATTACCGGTTGCATTGAGGGCGGTAGTGCCAGTAAGAGTTATATTTTCTACATTAGCAAGGCTGGCGATGCTGAAATTAATGCTGGCTTGAACGGTATCAATCCCTCCCACTGTATCGTTAGCTTCAACGACCTGGTCGCCGATATTATCTACGACATAGATATCGTTACCGGCTCCGCCGGTCATGGAATCAGCGCCAGCACCCCCATTCAGGCTATCGTTGCCATCTAAACCAATTAAAGTATCGTTGCCGGCAAGGCCTAGCAAGGTGTCGTTCCCTACAGCACCACCCGTAGTATCGCCACCAGTAATCACATTGGCTGCCGCATTGCCGGTCAGTACATTACTCAGTACGTTACCGGCCAGGTTGATAGCACCCGTGCCAATGATAGTGACATTTTCGATATTGGCGCCTAAGGTAAAGTCACCAGCACCGCTCACTTTCAACTGAATCGTGTCGGTGCCCTCATTCATGGCCTCCGTGACATTAAAGCCTTCATCCAGGTTATCCAGTATGTAGGTGTCGTTGCCCGCGCCACCCGCATAGCTATCGTTGCCCGCGCCACCATCCAGAATATTTGCGCCGCTGTTACCTGTAAGTGAATTTGCTAAGGAGTTGCCAGTACCATTGATATCTTCAGTGCCTGTTAGCGTCAGGTTTTCCAGATTGGCGCCAAGGACGAAACTGAATGAGGCCTGGACTGTATCTTCTGTGCCGCCAGTGGCGGATTCTGTAATTTTGTCGCTAGTGCTATCCACGACGTAGATGTCATTACCATCCCCGCCACTTAATGAATCGTTACCCGTACCACCATCAAGACTATCGTTACCAGCACCGCCGATGATGGTGTCATCGCCAGCTGCACCATTGAGGGTACTGCTAATGCTGTTGCCAGTAATGAGATTGTTCAGGATATTACCGGTGCCATGTGTCGCAGTGCCAGTCAGGGTGAGGTCTTCGACGTTGGCGCTTAGGCTTAAGACATCAACGCTTGCCTCAATGGTGTCAGTACCTTCCCCTGGCTGTTCGATAACAACATCACCGGGGTCGTTGACGATAAAAAGATCGTTGTCTGTGCCGCCAGTTAATGTATCTGCGCCTGGTGTACCGAGGAAAGTTGCCATAGCCTAATCCGTTCGTGATTATTTTTTTACGAAAAACAGGCAGATTCATACAACATTCTAGCTAGCTGTAACTGCCATCATTTGTTTGTATAGCATCATACTATTGTTGCCATCTTTCGTGATGACATACGAGTAAAGAGGCTGGAGTTTGGCTTATTGTTTTGTGTAGATTAGTTTACTGGTGTTAAAGCCGAGCTCTTTGGCCCGTGCAATCAGGTGCTGCTTGATGGGGTAGGGTAGTTGTGGCGTGCGTGAAAGTATCCAGAAATAGGATTTGTCCGGGCCGCAGACCATCACGTAGTTGTAGTAGGGTTTGTCCAGTTCAATGATGTTATACGCCCCGTAGAATGGGCCAAAAAATGACACCTTGAGACGGCCGGTATTGGTCTTGTCAGCATTCGGTGGATCGATAAAGTAGGCCTTACCCTCTGCCTGCCGCCACTCTTTTTTGGCCGGGTCGAAACCGCGGTTAATGACTTTGATGCCGCCATCATCGCGCTTGCCGTAAGTAGCTGTGACATTGACCAGGCCGCGTTCGAATGCGTGATCCAGCCTCGCGATTTCGAACCAAGTGCCGAGGTACTGGCTGGCATCTACCTTATCTACCACCTTGATGCCATCGGGAACGCCGGTACATGCAGTCAGAAGGCAAAGCGAGGCAAGCAGGATTCGGGTTTTCATCAGGGTATTCTTATCTGTGGGCTCGTCTGATATGACGCGCAAAGAACTTATCCAGTTCCGCTGCAAATGCCTGGCGGTCGCCCTGACTGAATGAGGATGGCCCCGAAATATCCACGCCGCTGCCTCGCAGCTCTTCCATAAAGTTGCGCATGGCCAGGCGCTCCTGGATATTGGCTTCGGAATAAAACTCTCCGCGTGGGTTGAGTGCATGGCCGCTTTTGGCAATAACTTGCGCTGCCAAAGGGATATCGGCCGTGATAACAAGGTCGCCAGCCTCTAGCTCCAACACAATCTTGTTATCTGCCACATCAAACCCGGCAGGCACCTGCATGGCCCGTATGTAGGGTGATGGCGGTACCTTGAGCAGTTTATTGGCCACCAGCGTGGTCAATATCCCTGTCCGCTCGGCGGCACGAAAGAGTATCTCCTTGATGACCACCGGGCAGGCATCCGCGTCAACCCATATCTTCATGCTTAGCGCCCGCGGTTACCACCGCGATAAACTGGCTTGGGTGAAAACAGTGCCGCTTGCGGCATTGCCTGGTGGCGTGCAGCTTCTGACATGGGTTTGCCAGATGCTGGCGCATTAGGGCTATTGGCTTGGTTGCCTGTTTGTTGAGCATGGCGTGGATTAGGCTGCTGGTTATTTTTCCTGCCATTTTGTGGATTGGAATTTGTGCGGCCACCGTTCACTTGAGGGGCGCGGCCATTGTGATTGGCTGAGCGGCCTTCTGCTCGCGCCTGTCCTTGCCTTTGCTGGTTTTGCGGCTTGTCGCCACGTTGGCTATTATCACGGCCTTGGCCACGACGTTGTTGTTGTCTTGGTGGTCGCGGGGCTTCGGCTTCCGGCTTGTCAGAAGGCACAAAGCCTTCTGCGGCTACACGAGGGATTTCACGCTTAATCAGGCGCTCGATATCTTTCAGGAATTTTAATTCTTCATGGTCAACTAGCGATACTGCTGCGCCTGAACTACCAGCACGGCCGGTGCGGCCGATACGGTGCACGTAGTCTTCCGGTACATTGGGCAACTCAAAATTGACGACTTGCGGTAACTGGTCTATATCCAGTCCACGGGCGGCGATATCGGTCGCAACCAGGACTGGCATACTGCCATCCTTGAACTGTGCCAGTGCCTTGGTACGTGCAGATTGGCTCTTGTTGCCATGAATCGCCGCGGCCGGGATGCCATCCTTGACCAGCTTTTCAGCCAGACGGTTGGCACCATGCTTGGTGCGCGTGAATATCAGTACTTGCTTCCAGTCATGGTGCTTGATGAGGTGGCTCATGAGTTCACGCTTGTGGCTCTGGCCTACCAGGTGCACAGTTTGCTCGACCAGCTCGGATGCGGTATTGCGGCGTGCCACTTCGACAAAGCCGGGATTATTCAGCAAGCCATCTGCCAGTTCCTTGATTTCGTCAGAGAACGTCGCCGAGAACAGCAGGTTCTGGCGCTGCTTGGGCAAGAGCGCGAGTATCTTCTTGATGTCGCGGATAAAGCCCATATCCAGCATACGGTCAGCTTCATCCAGTACCAGGATTTCAACACCGGATAAATCGACATTCTTTTGGTTTGCGTGGTCGAGCAAGCGGCCGGGTGTGGCCACCAGGATATCCAGTGGTTTTTTCAGGCGCGAGATCTGCGGGTTGGCATTGACGCCGCCAAATATCACCATGGATTTTAGCGGTAGGTATTTACCGTAGGTTTTGACTGATTCTTCAATCTGGGCGGCCAGTTCGCGTGTAGGCGTCAGCATCAGGCAGCGTGGGCGGCCAACGGTACTGCCAGTGGCCGGTTTTGCACTTAGCAGGTGCAGGATAGGTAGCGTGAAACCAGCGGTTTTGCCAGTCCCGGTTTGCGCGCCAGCGAGCAGATCGCCACCGGCCAGCACTTGCGGGATGGCCTTGGCCTGGATAGGGGTAGGGGTGGTATAACCAGCGTCTTCGATAGCACGCATGATAGGTTCTGCCAGACCGAGGTCGGCAAATTTAATTTCTGTAGACAATGTAAAACTCCTGCGACGGCCTGCTGCACCATGTGTGCAACACCAATCGAGGCAGACGAATAAGGGATCAGAAAGATCAGGGTAAGTAAAAGACCGCTACGCTGATTGGTATGGCGTAGGGAAGCTGCATTATACGTAGTGAGGAAATAAAAGCCAGAAGGATTTAATGCAGCATGAAATAAACCGGGCTGGCCAGCAGGTAAAGTGCGGAAACACCAATGACAGCAAAGGTTGTCACCATCGCCACTGAACGGAACCTGAAGTCTTCTTTTATCTGGCTGACGCCATAAGCATGCAGTAGACGGCTAATGAGCAGCGCCATTGCCAGCACGTGGATGAATAGACTGGGAGCTTGCTGCATCTCACAGAAAGTCAGCAGCAATAATGTAATCGGTACGTACTGGGCGAAGTTGCAATGCACGGCGATGGCGCGTTGTAGCTGTGGGTTGCTGCCGTCACCTATCGCCACTTTTGCCTGCCGACGTGCGCGGACAACATTAACGCTGAGTTTGATGAATAACAGGCCGAGTATTGCTGCATAGACTGGGACAACGAACATGATCATTCTCCTTTTGCTTGTTGTGCCGGGTGAGGCCCGTGAACGCCAATGACTTCGTTCAGATAACTTTCTACCTGTTCAGCTAAAACCTCGGCTGAAATGAATCCGATGTAATTATCAGGCCTCAATAGCACCATAAACGCCTGCTTGGTACCAAATGCTCTGGTCACCATGGAGTGTAAAGGTAACGCACGATAATCCAGCATATCACTGTATTCTTTGAGCATCCCGTCTTTAATCGAGTCATCAACCGGCGTATTCGAGAAATGAAGCAGGTGAAATTTTGTTGCGTGTAAATAATCGTAAACGTTTATGCCATCGACCATGAAATAGGGCATGCGATCGCCAGCTTTGACTGTAAAGTTTTTATCGGCATCATGACGGCTTAATATTGAATGGCGATAGCTGATTCCGATTTGCGAAATCAAGGGGAAAAACCGGTTCCTGACTACTCGCAAGTTGACTATGTATTTCGCCAATGGCGGTATCACTCTTGTCCGCATAAAACTTAGCAGCCAACCAGAACCCGAGACCAGGTTAAACATGCGGTCAGTGGTTCGCAGCAGGTGTTCTGCATTTGGCAGGCGCTCAGCATTGTATGAATCCAGGATGGAAGGGTTAGCTCTTCCCCGCAGGACAAAAGCCAGTTTCCATGCCAGGTTGTATGCGTCTTGGATACCGGTATTCATACCTTGCCCACCAGCTGGGGTGTGGATGTGCGCCGAGTCGCCGGCCAAAAAGCAACGCTGTTTCGAGAACTTTTCTACATGGCGCGTATGTACTTTGTAGGTCGAGAACCAATTGACTCTTGATATCTGCAATTCAATTCCGGATTGCGCCCTGATCTCTTGTTCGATTTCATTAAAATGTGTTTCACCCTCATCCTTGGCAACGCCTTCCGGAAACGCGCCGACGATCCGGTAGCGGTTTGCACCAGGCATAGGGAAGAAAGCCATGCCGGAGTTCTTCGCCAGGCAGACGTGTAGTGCATCGTGGCTGAACTGCCAATCTATTTGCACATCGGCGACATAAAACAGGCGCTCAAAAGTACTACCTGTAAATTCCAGGCCCAAGCTATGCCTGACGGGGCTTTTAGGGCCATCACAGCCGACCAGGTATTTAGCTTCGATAGAAGTACTCTGCCCAGCGGCATTTTCCACGTTTACCGTTACATGGTCTGCACTCTGCGAGAAACTCCCAAGCTCAGTTTGCCAAAGCACATCTTCGCCATGTACTTGCAAGTAGTCGTAGAGGAGGCGTTCATTCCTGCTTTGCTCCAGAACCAGCATATAAGGGTACTGGCTCAGGCCCTGCCCGAGGGTAGATAAATCCATCTCGCCGCGTACCTTGCTGCCGGCCAGTAGCCGTACTTTGCCGGCGATGGTTCCTTGTTCCACAGCCTGACTGGCAATGCCTAGCTGGTCGTAAATCTCCAGGGTGCGGGCGTGTACACCAAGCGCCTTGGAATAACTGGTAACGCCCGCACTTTTGTCGATGATGATGAAATTAATGCCATAGCGCACTAACTGACAGGCTAGCGAGAGGCCTGTGGGCCCGGCGCCGATGATGATAACTTCAGTCTGTGTGGTTTGGGACATCAGCCTGACTCCTGTTGCTGACTGAACTAGCTGGAACCCTGCGTAGATGGGCTCAGCAGTTTCAGCATGGCTTCGTCCAGCCAGCGCCATTCACCCGCGGCCAAGTCGACTGGTAGTTCCAGTTCGCCGATACGGATGCGCTTCAAGCCTTCCACGCGGTTACTGATGGCGGCAATCATGCGTTTCACCTGATGATACTTACCTTCAGCCAGCGTCATGTGAATGATATTAGCGCTGATTCTTGTGCAGGCCAATGCCGTAATCGGTGCCGGTTCATCCACCAGTTGTACGCCTTGCAATAACTCGGCAATCTGTTTTTCATCGACTGCATGTTTGGTTGTGACTTCATAAACCTTGGGCACTTTCCATTTTGGCGAACTCATGCGATGGATAAACTGACCGTCATCAGAAAGCAATATAAGGCCGGTAGTATCTTCATCCAAGCGACCTATGCATTGCACGCCGCGCTCCAGTAGCTGTGGCGGCAACAGGCTGAATATACTGGGGTGATGCTGTGGCTTGTGTGAGCACTCGTAATTGGCTGGCTTGTGCAGCATGAGGTAAGCCTGCTCACGATACTGCCAAGGCTCTTCACGCCAGGTAAATTCCAGATTGGCGGTGTCAAACTCGGCGAAAGGGTCTTCGCATTCCTTGCCATTTACCGTGATTTCATCATGTCGCACCATGACACGACAGGCTTTGCGTGAGCCAAACCCCTGCGAGTGGAGCATGCGTTCCAAAGATAATTTTTTTGTCATGCGGAATTATAAGCGCCCATAGCCTTCTGGCGTAGATGCGTTATTAAAAACTCCCGCAGATTATTCTTTAACAGTCTGCATTGAAATAATCCGGCAATAATCGGCGCCTACAATTCTTGCATCACATCAATTTTTCGTCTCATATTAATTTCACATACCGCGTCAATAGTTACTAGGGGGCAATATGAAAGGTTACGAGTTGATAGCAGATTTTCGTCGTAGTCGGTTGGCTGATGTTGCGGGCAATGCTTTTCACAATGGGCGTATGTATGGCTTTAATGCCTTGCCCACAGCGGCTTTGTCATATCGTAATGCTGATGGTCCGGATAGCCAGGCACCGGTATTCTGGCCATTCGATCTGGCCTTGTGGCAACCACAGGACAAGATTACCAATCTGGTCATTGCCGGGGCGCTCTATCAGGAAGCCTCAGAATACACAGAAAAACAAAAGTCAGATGGTTCTATATACCAGCATGCGGCTATCGAAGTCGCAGAAGAAATAAACGAATTATTAGCTGAAGAGTCGGTGACATGTTAACCAAAGATACTAAAATCGATTACCAACTGTTGGTGGAACTGTCAGCCTTTGTCAGGAACGCTCGCAAGGAGGGCTTCTCATTCAAGCCCTCTCAAATCGTGCGGGACAGGGATTACTGCAACGAAGTGTTAATGACACTGGCCGATAACGGCTCTGCGGCCATCAATGTATCTGCACAGAGCATTATCAACAAATGTAGCAATCTTGCCGACTACGAAATCAATTCCTTTGAGCAGATGAGTGCTAGTTTGTAATTCGTAGCCTGTAAATGGATGGTTTATTTCCCCCAGCGTAATGCTGGCGTGTGCACTGGGCTATCCCAGTGCTGTTTTATTTCTTCATCCAGCAGGCAAACTGTGACAGATGCGCCGGCCATTTCCAGTGAGGTGACATAGTTACCAACCAGCGAGCGGCTGATGGTCAAACCATGCTGTTGCAGTATCGTGGCGGCAGTGTTGTAGAGCAAATAAAGCTCCATGAGTGGCGTGCCGCCAAAGCCGTTGATCATTAGCAATACCTCGCTGCCTCTACCGGGTTTGAGGTCTTCCAGAATGGCGGCAACTAGATCAGCGACAATTGCATCTGCCGAACGCATCGGTTCGCGGCGCCGACCCGGTTCGCCATGAATGCCTACCCCCATCTCTAGCTCGCTGTCATCAATATCAAAGGTCGGACGGCCAGCAGCAGGCACAGTGCAGCTGGTCAATGCTACGCCCATGGAGCCGGTACGGCTGTTGACCTTGTCACCTAGTGCTTTACAGGCAGCCAGGTCAGCACCAGTTTCAGCCAGGCTGCCGACGACTTTTTCAACAATCACCGTCCCGGCAACACCGCGGCGGCCGGTAGTGTAGGTGGAGTTGACCACGGCGACATCATCGCTGGTCAGTACGGTTGCACTTTCAAATGGCAGCATCTCGGCAGCCATTTCGAAATTCATCACATCACCGGCGTAATTTTTCACGATAAATAGCACGCCTTTATCCGCATGCACCGCTTCAGCCGCAGCCAGCATCTGGTCTGGTGAGGGTGAGGTGAATACATGGCCAGGGCAGGCCGCATCCAGCATGCCATAGCCGATAAAGCCGCTATGCAAAGGCTCGTGACCAGAGCCGCCGCCGGAGATAATAGCGACCTTGTTCTCGGCTTTATTGGCACGTGTCAGGTAGTTCGGCTCGAGATGCAGGCTGACCAGGTCTTTGTGCGCAGCGGCAAAGCCGGAGAGGCTTTCAACCAGCAGGTTGTCGACATTGTTGATGAATTTTTTCACTTTATCTCCTCCTTTTATCAGGGCCTACTGAGCTTTTGCCAGGTCGCAAACAGCATCAATCATCACCTGGCAGCTCTTGGCTCCGGGGTCGATATGGCCTATGGCGCGTTCACCAAGGAATGCCGCCCGCCCTTTGGTGGCAATGATACCGCGTGTTGCAAGCATGCCCTGCTCGGCAGTCTGTTTCAGGGACTCGAAGACCTGTATACGGTCTGCATTTTGTGCTGTCAATTTGGTAAATGTTTGTGCAACCGGTATCAGTACATCAAGCATGGTTTTTTCGCCAACATCGGCTTTGCCTCTGCTCCTGATGGCATCAACGCCAGCGGAAAAGGCGGTTGCAATGTCTGCCAGGCTCTCGCCGCCATTGTCTTTAACGGTTTTGGACATGCTAATAAAAAAGCTGGCAATCAACGGGCCTGAGGCACCACCTATGGTTGATAACAGCTTCATGCCTATTTTTTGCAATACGACATCTGCCGGCAACAGTGCAAGTTCTTCCTGCATATCGGCGATAGTAGCGGAGCCACGCTTCATGTTGATGAAATGGTCGCCGTCGCCGATCTCGCGATCCAGCGATTCAAGCTCGGATTCATGGGATAGGATGGCTTGATTGATGGCTTTTGCCGCCTGCAAAATAAATTCGGTTTTCATGCGCGGTCTTTCTGTGACTTACATTAAAATCAGGTCTTGCCCAATCACTTTTCTTGTAATGACATTCAAGCACATAACGTCACGCGACAACAGTCTCTTCAAACAGCTTAAAAAGCTTGCTGATTCGTCGCGCGAGCGGCGCACACAAAAACAGACTTTGCTGGATGGGCCGCATCTGGTCAACGCTTATATCGATGCTTTTGGTATGCCTGAACTGCTGATTATTGCAGAAGGGCAGAGCACCAATGAAGTGACGGGAATGATTCAGGATTTATCCGACGTACGTACCGTCATGTTCACTACGCTGATGTTTGCCGAGCTGGCACCGGTTGCCAGTCCGACAGGGATTCTGGCACTGGTAAAAACACCGCAGCTAGAGCTGCCGGAAAAACTTAATTTTGCTTTGCTGCTGGAAGATATCCAGGACCCGGGCAACCTTGGTAGCATGCTACGTACAGCTGCCGCAGCAGGGGTTGAGGCAGTTTACCTGTCGGAAGGCTGTGCTGATGCATGGTCACCCAAGGCGCTCAGGGGCGGGCAGGGCGCACATTTCAGGTTGCCGCTAGTTGAGCGGGCAAATCTATCGGAAGTCATGTCCGAGTTTCACGGGCAGACGCTGGCTACCACTTTGCATGGTGAGTCTTTGTATGGCCTTGATTTGTCAGGCTCTGTGGCGTTCGTGGTGGGTAATGAAGGTGCGGGCTTGAGTGATAAGTTGATCAAGGCTGCAAGTAAGCAGGTGCGGGTGCCTATGCCTGGGGATGTTGAATCGCTGAATGCAGCCGCGGCGGCAGCGATATGCTTGTTCGAACGTGTGCGCCAGACAGCGGGTTAGTGTCCGGATTGTTTTTGATCTGGCAGAGTTCTCCGTCATTTACCCATATAGAGCTGTAGGGCGTATTAGCGTAGCGTAATACGCAGAATGAGGTTGAATGCGTCATACGGCGCAATGCCTTTTAGTTATTGCGCCCTACGCGGGCTAATCAAACAGCGTATTTCATGCGGCGGAATACGTTTCACTCTTCCGCCCTACGCGGGCTATTGATTCGGTGTTGTTTACTCTTTATTTTTATCTTCTTTGTCAGCTTTTTTAGCTTTATCTTTGATCTCTAGCCATTCGTTAAAAGCAATTATTAAAGCAATAAAAAAGCTCGCGGGAATGCAAGCCTTATAAAATCTCATACTACGTTCAAATGTATCCCAGCGCCATTGATCTGTAGATATCCACGATTCAATTGGATAATAAAGTTCTGCTAAGAACACAATAACCAGAAGTACAAAAAAATTGATTACCCACATCACCAGAAAAAGTTTGAGCAATTCTTTTTTACTCATTAATTACTCTGAGATTCTATTTTTTTACGACATTATTAATGGCTTCTTGAGTAACACTCGAAGCTACGGGTTGGGTATATTTAATATAACGATTTACAACTGGGCTGTACTTCCCAAATAAGTTGCTATTTGAAATAAGGTCCAGCCCATTTGAAACATAAGACCCGGCTACCGAGCCGGCACCAGCCCGCGTAGGGCGCAATAACTGCAAGGCATTGCGCCGTATGTTAATCGTCAACATTTAATGTGTTCTCCCCATTGCCTGCCCATTCTATCGGATAAACGCCTTGTTTTACCAAACGATGAAAGGTTGAATAAGGCCAATCTTTTACCTTGCCCACCAAGCCATGCTTAACCGGATTAAAATGCAAATAATCCATGTGCGCCCGGTAATCCGATTCGTCCCGAATCAGGTGCTCCCAATAGCGACGTTGCCAGATGCCACGCTCGCCACGTTTTATTCGAACACTCGACCTGCGTTCGGTCAGGGATAAGGATTTGGAAAATCCCATCTTTATCAACCGCCACCGCGTAGCAAAATCTGCATCGTCGGGTGGCAATTCAATGACGCAATGCAAGTGCTCTGGCAATACAATCCAGCCGTGGATTGCAAATGGATGATTTATTCTTACTGCCATTACAACCTGGCGGAGTGATTCAATATGCCGCACCAGCAAATCATTATTTTTCCGCTGCAGCAGATTGACGGTGAAAAAATAAGTGCCTCCCTGATGCCATGTGCGGCGGTAGTCCATTATATTACCTATGCCCTGATGGGCTTCATGCTACACGGCCTGTAGCTGTATTAGCATAGCGTAATATGCCGAATAATGGGTATTCATACGGCGCAATGCCTTGCAGTTATTGCGCCCTACGCGGGCTTGAGTGATAAGTTGATTAAGGCCGCAAGTAAGCAGGTGCGAGTGCCTATGCCCGGGAATGTGGAATCGTTGAATGCAGCCGCGGCCGCGGCGATATGCTTGTTCGAGCGCGTGCGCCAGACAGCTGGCTAGTGCCTGGATTTACTGGCAGGGATGACGATGTCCGCTGCAAATAGTTGCTCAGCATCCACTTTGTCAAACTCGTAGTGCTTGTTACAGAAATCGCAATTCACCTCAATATTGCCGCGCTCTGCGAGTATGCTGTCCACCTCAGGCTGGCCCAGCAAGCGCAGCATGGCGCTGACGCTATCGCGTGAGCAACTGCAATGAAACCTGACCATTTGAGTCTCGAACAGGCGCACATCTTCTTCATGGAACAAGCGGCGTAATAGATATTCCGCTGAAAGTCCCAATAGCTCTTCTTGCTTCACGGTTTCCGCCAAGAAACCTGCCCTGTTCCAGGCATCCGCATCTTGTTCTGGTTGGTCTGGCAGCTTTTGCAACAGCATGCCGGCCGCAGTGTGCTCATCGCAAGCGAGCCAGATGCGGGTTTCTATCTGTTCTGAACGCAGCATGTAGTTCTGCAGTATTTCACTGATGGTCTCACCTTCAATCGGCACGATGCCCTGGTAAGCCTGATTCCCATCTTTAGGGTCAAGCGTGATTACAAATTGGCCGTTACCTATAAGTTCGGCAAAGCTTTTGTCACCCAGGTCATCTGACCATTTTGCTGTGGCACGCATAGTAAGTGCTGCGGTGCATTCAACCACCAGCAATTTCAGCGCGCCTTTACCCTGAATTTGCAGTACCAGGGCACCTTCCATCTTGAGTGTGGCGGCGAGCAGTGCGCTTGCGGCCATCAGCTCGCCGAGGGCTTTACGCAATATGGGTGGGCAGTGCTGATGTTGTAGTGCAGTATTGAAGGTGTGGTGCAGGTGTACTGTGTTGCCGCGAATTGGTGTGTTCTCAAAGATGAAACGGTGTAGTTGGTCGCTGGCTAGCATGATCGGTATGCGTTGATACAAATTAGCATTGTAACATTGCGTTTTGTACTCGCTGGTGCGGAATGCTTGCCAATAGCCAGTTTGCGTGTGCCCAACTCCAGAGAGTTCCTAAAGTAGCTTTTTGCAGGGCCTCTGGCGGTTGCTGACCTAAAAACTGCAAGGCCAGCCATAGCTGGTGGACAGGCCTCTCCGTATCAAGGGGTTTTGCCAATGTCTGCTTACTCAATTTTTCGCCAGCCGTATTGCTGGCAACTGGCACATGGGCGTAATTGAGAGGCGGTAATCTTAATGCCTGCTGTAGATAGATTTGCCGTGGCGTTGAATCGAGCAAATCGGCGCCGCGCACCACATGCGTGATATTTTGTACGGCATCATCCACAACTACCGCTAGCTGATAGGCATGTAAGCCATCAGCGCGCTTGAGTACAAAATCACCGATATCCCTGGCTAGATTCTGGCTTAGCTTGCCCTGGATTGCATCGTCAAACTCGATATTCTCGCCATCCACGCGTATACGCCAGGCACGTGCTATTTTGCCGGCTGGCAAACCATGGCGACAGGTGCCAGGATAAACCATACCATCTATGCCGTGCGATGCCGAGTCTGCGATTTCTTTACGTGAACAAGCACAAGGGTAGATCAAGCCCTGACTTTGCAATTTACCAAGGGCTTCAGCATAGACCGTACTTCTCTGGCTTTGATAAATAATCGGGCCCTCCCATTCAAAGCCAAAACAACTGAGTGCCTGGATAATGGCATTGGCCGCACCAGGCATCTCTCGTGGTTTGTCCAGGTCTTCCATGCGCAATAGCCACTCGCCGTCGTGTTTTTTCGCCTCCAGATAGCTGGCGACAGCGGCAATCAGTGAGCCGAAATGCAAGGGGCCAGTGGGTGAGGGTGCGAAACGACCGCGGTACATGGACTAGAAGGTTGCTAGTGCAAGGGCTGCAAATAAGGAGGTATATGCCAGGATTGCAGTTGTTTGCCTAACAGTACAAGCGTGCATTGCAGGCGCTCTGCACCACTGGCGCTCACTTCAAAATCGTAAGTGCGTAATAACTGCAAATGACCACGACTATTGCGCCCCAAGCGCAGTTTGCCGCAGGCAACGGTTTCATCCAGTAATTGCAGGCCGCAACGGTCAGCCAGGTCGCGGCCTGTTGTGATAGCTACTTCGCGAACTGTGACACTATCGAACCAGAACCAGCCAGCTAGGATAAGCGTGACAAGCAGGAACATTTCCAAGGTCAAGTCTTGCCACCGGCTACAGCGGCCTCTTCATCTTCTTCCTCTGGCTCGTCCTCGTGCAGGCTCAAATGGTCAATGCGTGAAGAAGCGTCATTGGTCTTGGAGCTCTTGCCATGCAGCTTGAATTTCAGGCGCAGCTCATTGAGTGAGTCTGCATTGCGTAGCGCGTCCTCTTCCGTAATACGGCCTTCCTCGCAGAGGTCGAATAACGCTTGGTCAAAGGTCTGCATGCCAAGCTCAATGGACTTGGCCATGGCTTCCTTGATCATGTTGGTTTCGCCCTTGAGGATAAGATCAGCAACCAACGGCGAGTTGAGCAGTATTTCAATGGCAGCGCAGCGACCCCCTCCTTTTTTCGGGACCAGCCGTTGTGAAACGAACGCCCTCAGATTCAGCGACAAGTCCATATGTAACTGTGCATGGCGCTCTTCTGGGAAGAAGTTGACGATACGATCCAGTGCCTGGTTGGCACTGTTGGCATGCAGTGTGGCCATGCACAAGTGGCCGGTCTCAGCAAAGGCCAGCGCAAATTCCATGGTTTCACGGTCACGGATTTCACCAATCAGAATCACATCTGGTGCTTGGCGTAAGGTATTTTTCAGTGCCGGGAACCAGTCCAATGTATCGCGCCCGACTTCACGATGGGTGATCAGGCAGTTTTTGCTTGGATGCACATATTCAACCGGGTCTTCAATGGTAATAATGTGGCCATAGCTGTGTTCGTTACGGTAATCGATCAATGCTGCCAGAGTAGTGGATTTACCAGAGCCAGTACCGCCAACCAGGATGATCAGGCCACGTTTGGCCATCATGACTTCTTTCAGCTGTTTCGGTAGGCCCATCTCGTCGAAATTTGGAATTTTGGTAGTGATGGTACGTAGAACCATACCTACGTTTTCCTGCTGGACGAAGACATTGACGCGGAAGCGACCGATTTCCCTGGGCCAGATCGCAAAATTACATTCTTTTTCTTCTGCGAACTGGGCGCGCTGCTTTTCGCTCATGAGGGCGTGGGCAAAAGCCTTGGTATGCTCGCCTGTGAGTTTCTGCTGGGTGACGGGCGTCATTTTGCCGTCGATTTTCATTGCAGGTGGGAAGTCAGCCGATATAAACAGGTCAGATGCCTTTTTATCCAGCATGGAGCGCAGAAGGCCGTGCATATAGGCTAGAGCTTGTTCAGGATTCATGCTTAATTGCTCCGTTGGGTGGCTGGTTGATATGGTGATGCCACATCTTAAATCATGATGGGATTTAGCGACAACTTATGATGTCGAGATTTCGTGGAGGTGGTAATTTAGGGGTTGTACTTGGAGCGGATTTATCGGTTATAGTGCTCCCGAGGAGATTAGCAATTTGGGCTCTCATTATTCCAAAATATGAATGAAAATCGCGAACAAGAAGCGCTCAGTGCCTACCTGAAGCTCCTGCAGGTTAAGGGGGCAAGCAGCGAAAGTTTAAAAAAGCGGGAAAAGTTCTTGGCCAAGCTGGCGCCAGATATCGCTGGCAAGCCCAGCGATGGCTTTCATTACCGTGATGCGGTAGAGAATCTGCTGGATACCATGGATAAGGCCGAATGGCCTTTTAGCCTGGCAGTTGCGCGTGAGTATTTCCCTTTTTGGACTAAAGATATCAAGGCGATTGCCCAGTTGAACGCTGAAGAGGCTTTTGAGCTTGAGCCTATACACTGGCAACCGTTAGAAGCCAATCTTAAAACCTTGTGGCAGATGCTGGACAAGGAACAATTCTCTGTTTCCGAAACCTGGCCGATCAAGGCCTATACGCTGGCTCTGCGTCAAGAGGGTGCTCAGCAGGCGTTTGTCGATACTCGCGTTAAACTAGTGAAATTGCTTCTGGTGCGCTTGCGTGACGCCCCGGAGAAGAACCACAAGATTTACCGCATTGCGGTGGATTCAACGGTGCCTCTATTCGGCATGAAAGAGACAAGGCGCTTGTTCCTGGCGGTGGTACGTGAATTCTACTATTTTTGGATTGGCGACCCAGATGCTGCCAACTATATTCTTACTGAAGCTACTGGTAATTCTCTCTAAGATTTTTTATCCAGTTTTTGTTCCAGCCGTTCACAGATTTCATGCAGTATCTTAATGCGCGCGTAATCCTTGTCATTGGCTTCAACTAAGACCCACGGGCATTCATCCGTGCTAGTGCGGTCTATCATGTCGCAAGCAGCAGTCTGGTAATCATTCCATTTTTTGCGGTTGCGCCAATCTTCATCAGTAATTTTGTAGCGCTTGAAAGATATCTGCTGGCGTTCTTCAAAGCGGCGTAATTGTTCTTCCGGGCTGATTTGCAGCCAGAATTTGAGCAGCAGTACGTTGTTTTGCGAAAGCTGTTCTTCAAAATCATTGATCTCAGCGTAGGCCCGCATCCAGTCCTGTTCGGTACAGAAACCTTCCACACGCTCCACAAGTACGCGGCCATACCATGTCCTATCGAATATCGTTAGCCGGCCTTTGGATGGAATGTGGCGCCAGAAACGCCACAGATAGGGCTGTGCTCGCTCTTCTTCGGTTGGTGCAGCAATCGGGATGATGGTATAGATTCGTGCATCCACCGCCTCTGTGATGCGCCTTATGCTGCCGCCCTTGCCGGCTGCATCTGCGCCTTCAAATGCAACAATGGTGGAGATATTCCTGAAGCTGGCGTGACGGGTTAATAAATTGAGCTTGCGCTGATATTTTTCCAGCAGCTTCTCGTAGCTGTCTTTCTCCAGAGTTTTATTCAAATCCAGGGTAGAGAGTATCTGTAGATTATCCAGCGGCTTGAGTAAAGGCGGGGCAGCAGCTTTACGAGGTTTTTTCTCAGTTGTGGAAAGACTTTTTCTGATGGCTTCCAGAATGTATTTGCCACTGGTCAGGTTGCGGTAATTCGCATCGAAGCCTTCAATCACTATCCATGGAGCATTCGCTGTGCTCGTCTCGCTGAGCACATGGCCAGAGATGTTACGGAATTTTTCATAGAGCTTGAGGTGCCGCAGATCCTGCTCAGTGACTCTCCAACGAGTCTTGGGGTTTTTCATCAGGCTTTTAATGCGTACTTTCTGTTTTTCCTTGGACAAATGGAACCAGAGCTTGATGACTAGCGCACCCTCGTCGGTGAGCATTCTTTCAAAACGTACGATTTCTTCCAGTGCAATGTCGAGCGTATTTTTCTTGATCTGGCCGTAACACCTGCGCACGATAGGGTCGGTATACCAAGAGCCGAAAAAAATGCCGATTTCACCTTTGGGCGGTAGCGCCTGCCAGAAACGCCACATGGGTGGCTTGGCCAGTTCTTCAGGGGTGGGCGCGGCAAAAGCGTGGGTTCTGATGTGGCGAGGGTCCATCCACTCGTTCAGTAGATTCGCGGTTTCACCTTTACCAGCGCCATCTACGCCAGCAATCAGTATGATGACTGGAAATTTCTTGGCCTGGGCCAGATCGTACTGGGCGTCCAGTAAGGCTTCTCGCAATGCTGGCAGTTCCTGCTTGTATACATCTTTGGTAATTTGATGCCCAAGTTCGGCCGATTCAAACATTGCACTTCCTCCGGAAAACTTATTTGATGGTGCATTAATTTTGTGTACCGTGTAAAGACAAATGCCTGAAACTATGGAATTAAAATATCAGAATTATGTTAATTTCAATGTATCGACAGAATAACCAGAAAAGGTACTCGATCATGAAAAAACTATCGGGAGAGCTGTATTTCTGGGTCATCCTGGCAATATTGGCTGGTGGAGTATTCGGATATCTGATGCCTGAGGCCGCAGTTAAGCTTAAGCCCCTGGGGGATGGGTTTATTGCCCTGATAAAAATGCTGATTGGCCCCGTTATTTTCTGTACGGTGGTGCTTGGTATCACAGGTGCCGGCAGCATCAAGAAAGTCGGCACGGTAGGCGGTAAGGCACTGATTTATTTTGAGCTGGTGTCATCGCTAGCGCTAGCCATAGGCTTACTAGTAGTGAATCTGTTAAAACCGGGGCAAGGGTTTAACGTCGATCCAGCAACGCTGGATGCCAAAGCGGTGCAAACGTATGCAAAGCAGGCCTCTGAACAAAGCACAGTCGACTTTATTCTGCATATCATCCCCAAAACATTTACAGATGCCTTTACCGCTGAAGGTAGCCTGCTACAGGTTCTTTTAATAGCCATTCTTTTTGGCTATGCCTTGATGCAAATGGGGCAACGCGGTAACGCCGTGCATGATTTTATCGAGCAATGCTCGCATATATTCTTTGCCATGATGAATGTCATCATGAAGCTGGCGCCGATTGGGGCTGGTGGCGCCATGGCTTTTACTATTGGCAAATATGGGGTCGCTGCGCTCAAGCCCTTGCTTGCTCTTATGGGCAGTTTCTATCTCAGCTGCTTCCTGTTCATATTTATCGTACTAGGTCTTATCGCAAGTTGGATGGGGTTCAGTATTTTCCGGTTTCTCATCTATATCAAGGATGAGTTATTGATCGTACTTGGTACATCCTCCTCAGAATCAGCGTTGGTACCCCTGATGAACAAGCTTGAACGCTTGGGGTGTGCCAAATCTGTAGTTGGGCTGGTAGTGCCGTCAGGCTATTCATTCAATCTTGACGGTACGAATATCTATATGACGATGGCGGCTATTTTTGTCGCGCAAGCCCTGAATATCGAATTAAGCCTTACGCAACAGCTATCGCTTCTGGTGGTCGCCATGCTCACTTCCAAAGGCGCTTCAGGTGTGACTGGGGCGGGCTTTATTGCACTGGCAGCTACATTAGCAGTAGTGCCTTCCATTCCCGTCGCTGGTCTCGCGCTGATTCTTGGCATAGACCGTTTTATGTCGGAGGCACGCGCTCTGACCAATTTTATTGGCAATGGCGTGGCTACTGTAGTTGTCTCCCATTGGGAAAAAGCGCTTGATCGAGACAAACTTCAGCAGGAATTAACACCGATATTTGTAATCCCCAAATAACAATATGCACTATAAAAGTGCAATGCACTAAAGTAAGCACAATAAATGTGCATTATTGAAACACCCATCCGAAAAAATCTTATATGAAACAATATATTGATTTCTGGTGCGCTTCTTGCTGCATTTTCGCGGATTTAAATTTCGGGGGAGCGAGCAAAAATGGAGTCACTTCAATCAGCCAGTGATGTCTTATTCATATTATTAGGCGCCATTATGGTGCTAGCTATGCATGCTGGTTTTGCGTTTTTAGAGGTTGGGACTGTAAGGCGTAAAAATCAGGTGAATGCACTGGTCAAGATCATGGTGGACTTTTCTGTTTCCACTATTGCCTATTTTTTTATTGGTTACAGCATTGCCTATGGCGTAGGGTTTTTACAAGGCGCCGATGTGCTGTCTGCTAAAAATGGCTATGAGCTGGTTAAATTCTTTTTCCTGCTGACATTTGCGGCAGCTATTCCTGCTATCGTCTCTGGCGGCATTGCTGAACGTGCCAAGTTTAATCCGCAGTTAGCTGCTACTTTTCTACTTGTCGGGTTCGTTTATCCATTTTTTGAAGGCATCGCCTGGAATAATCATTACGGGATTCAGGATTGGCTAAATGCCAGTTTTGGCGCGAAGTTCCACGATTTTGCCGGTTCTGTTGTGGTACATGCAATGGGCGGCTGGATAGCGCTGGCAGCCGTGCTCTTATTGGGCGCTCGTGCAGGGCGCTACAGCAAGGATGGCCGTTTGCATGCATTTCCGCCTTCAAATATTCCATTCCTCGCTTTGGGCGCATGGATACTAACTGTTGGCTGGTTCGGGTTTAACGTGATGTCCGCACAGACTATCGCGGCTGTTACTGGTTTGGTTGCACTTAACTCACTGATGGCACTGGTCGGCGGTACTCTGGCAGCCTTGGTGATGGGTAAGAATGACCCCGGCTTTGTACACAATGGCCCGCTGGCCGGGCTGGTGGCGATTTGTGCGGGTTCGGATGTGATGCACCCATTAGGCGCGCTAGTCACAGGTTTAGTCGCCGGTGCCTTGTTCGTCTGGGCTTTTACCCTTACGCAAAACCGTTGGAAAATTGATGACGTGCTTGGTGTATGGCCTTTGCATGGGCTTTGTGGCGCATGGGGTGGTATTGCCGCGGGTATCTTCGGGGCCAAGGCGCTGGGCGGCATGGGCGGCGTTAGCTTCATGTCGCAGTTGATGGGCACTCTGCTGGGCCTCTCGATTGCATTTGCCGGAGGTTTGATTGTCTATGGGCTGCTTAAAACTTTACTTGGTATTCGTATGGATGCTGAGGACGAATATCTCGGCGCTGACCTCTCAATCCACAAGATTGCGGCTACACCGAACCTGGGAACCAGCTCGGACGAATAATGACTGGGTTTGCTGACTTTATTTACTGGGTCAGCTCAGGGTTACTGTTTCCAGATAATCTGGAATATAGCTTTGCCAGCCAAGTTGCTCAGTAATGCGCATGCGTAATGCATCAGCCGCGATGGGTTCGCCATGAGTAATAAAGGTCTGTCGCGGTGCTTTCTGGAAATGCTGAAGCCATGTGATGATTTCGCTGGCATCAGCATGCGCGGATAGATTATTGATTAAAGCGATTTCGGCTCTAACTGGAATGTATTCGCCGTGGATTTTGATCTCACGGGCTCCATCCAGCATGGCGGCACCGCGCGTCCCTCCGGCCTGAAAGCCTGAAAAAAGGATGGTGTTGCGCGCATCCGGGGCAACTTCCTTAAGGTGATGCACAATGCGCCCTCCGGTTGCCATGCCACTACCAGCAAGGATAATCATCGGCCCTTTTCGTCGGTTGAGCTGCTTTGATTCCTCTACACTAGTGACGATATGCGCTGTACGGCACATGGCTGCAGATTGTTCAGCAGTCAGTCGATATTCCCCCGGGTGATTATCAAAAATAGCGGTTGCTTCCTCAGCCATAGGGCTATTCAGATATACCGGTAAACTTTGCGGGATGACGCCATTCTTCTTGAGCAGGTGAATACAATGCAGCAGGGATTGAGCGCGGCCTACGGCAAAGGTGGGGATGACCACCTTGCCACCACGCTGGATAGTCCGATTAATAATGTTACCCAATAGTTCTAATGGGTCGGCAAGGTCATGTGACCTATTCCCATAAGTTGATTCGATCAGCAGGTAATCGGCATTTTCGATAATGGCTGGGGCCTTCATCACCAGATCATGTTGGCGACCAAGGTCGCCGGAGAACACGACAGAAGTCCCGGCGTTATTAATGCAGATAAAAGCTGAGCCAAGAATATGACCCGATGGTAACAAGTGGAAACTCAGGTCATCATCCAGACGGATTTCTTTACCATACTCGGTGGGTTTCAGAAGTTGCAGGCTGTAAGCGGCGTCATCACGGGTATAGAGTGGTAAGGCTGGCTTGTGTTTAGAAAAGGTATGGCGGTTTGCATATTCGGCCTCTTCTTCCTGCAGTTTTGCACTATCGAGTAATAATATTTCGCATAGATCACGTGTAGCAGAAGTGCAATATACCGGCCCATTGAAGCCGTTCTTCGCAAGTAATGGTAAGTATCCGCTATGGTCGATATGTGCATGTGTCAGGATGACTGCATCCAGCTTTTTGGCGCTGAACGGTAATGGCTGCCAGTTACGTAACCTTAGCTGTTTGAATCCCTGAAATAGGCCACAATCAACTAGAATATTTCTAGACTTGGTTTGTAGCAGATATTTTGAGCCAGTGACTGTTCCGGTAGCACCGAGAAACTGTAGTTGCATGCCTATCCCTTTCTAATTGAGTTTTGAACTCAGTGTCGTTCAGGATTTAATCTACATCTTCATGATGTATCTGTGTTGAATTTAATGCTTGAAATCGCTTCTTGATTGATCTAAATCAGAGCCTATGAGGATTTGATCAATGCCCTTTTGATGCGTTGTATTCCTTCAATCAATTCTTTTATATTTAAGCTGGCAAAACCCAGTCTGATGGCGTTGATCTCTTGAGCGTCTTCTGAGAACAAGGAGCCAGGAGAGAAGTGTACTTTTTCAAATAGCGCATGTTTATTGAAGACTTTCATCTTTATGGAGCTCTTCAATCTTAACCAGAACGCCAAGCCGCCTTCGGGGAGGTCAAAATCGACCCATGCGCCTAACTCTTTGTTAATTAGGTCTTTCAGGATATCTCTGCGTTCCGTATAGACTTTGGATGCCCGCAGGATATGCCTGCGAAGTTCACCCGAATCCATTAAGTCAGATACTGCAAGCTCGACCGAACCATTACCCTAACGATCTATGAGCATGACATCAGCAGCGCACTTGTCGGCAAAAGCTGGTGATGCCACCAAATAGCCGATTCTTAATCCGGGAGCCAGGATTTTTGACAATGAGCCGATGTAGATAACGCGGTCTGACCTATCGTCACTTGCAAGTGGGAATGCAGGGTTGTCTGTGAAATGAAACTCATGATCATGGTCATCTTCCAGAATCTTAAAATCGTAGATATTAGCCAGCCTTAGAAGCTCTTTTCTGCGACTGGCTGACATAATCGCGGATGTCGGATACTGGTGCTGGGGTGTGACAAACACAGCACGAATCGGATGCAACTTGCATAGCCTTTCAAGCTCATCCACTTTGATTCCATAGCGGTCAATTTCCACATTCAGAATCCGTGCACCGCAGGATTTGAATGCATCCCGAGCCGATGTATAGCTCAGGTTTTCAAAGGCAACATAGTCATTGGGTTTGGTCAGCACCCTGGCTGCAACGAATATCCCCATTTGGCTGCCACGTACGAGGCAAATATTGTCGGCATCTATATGCAGGCCTCGCGCCATGTTCAGCATGGTTGCAATAGAGTTACGAAGATCGATCTTTCCCTTCGAGTTCTCGTATCTCAACTGGTTATTCCGTACACCAATTACCAGCGCACGCCGGAAAGCTCTGGACAGCACTTCAAAAGGTATAAGCCTGGAGTCCGGCATCCCCTCAGTAAAATCTATAATGTCGCTTTCGTGATTTACCTGATTTGCCTGGAGTTGTTCAGCATGAGACAAGTTCTGGGGAGTGATTTCTACCAGGTCTGGGCTATGGTCATTGGTAATACTTGAAGAACTGGGAAGGGTGGAAGATACAAAAGTGCCTCTTCGATGTTCTGTGACCAGCCATCCCTGCGCAATCAACTCATCATAGGTCAGGACAACAGTCTTACGGTTTACACTCAGGCTATCGGCCAGATCCCTGGTTCCTGGCATCACAGTAGTGGGCGGTAGTCGTCCTTGTTGAATCTCGTCGATAATCTTTTGGGCAATTTGCAGATACAGAGCCGTACCAGAAGTCCGGTTCAGTTGTAATTTAAGATTCCATGACCGTAGCATCAGCTATCCAATCGAGGTGTGATTGGGCAGGATTAATTCTTGGCAGAAATATTGAGGCTGTATATATAAGAGGGTCGGGCGATAGTGGCTTTAAACATTTTTCTGGCCTTAAGTAATCACTTGGAATGGACAGAAAACCAAAACTCCGTACACTTTCGGTCCGAAATTTGTACGGGCATCATAATGGATTGTTTTTTTTAAGGTCCGAGCGACTGGGTAATCCCAGAAGGAACACTACCACTGATCTGATGAAGATATTAGGTAGAAACTGTTTTCGTGTCAAACCAGATTCAGCATAAAGAAAATTGGACCATTTAATATTATTAATCTGGACCACTAGGACCCTGTATATTTTTTAACCTGGTGTATTTGGACCATCTATATTGTTGCATCTGGAGGATTCACCGCCATTTACATTTCGTTACAGTCTTCGAACTGTTGTTTACTAAAGCTTAACAATTGATACAAATCGTAAGCAACAGACCTGGATGACCTAAATCCAGACGGTAATAACACAGCAAATAAATTGGAGATTTAAAATGGAGATGAGCAAAATCAAACTGGCTCTCGGTTTAGTGGTTGGCGCATCATTGGTTATGCCAATGATTGCATCAGCTGCTGCTGACCAAGAAGCTGCAATGGCTGACAAAA